>JAFTOU010000056.1 GCA_017463615.1 Alistipes sp.
ACGAAATGCAGACCGAGATCTGCGGAATTAACGACTAAAATAAGACAATAATATGAGAAAATTCAAGAATGGGCAGCGAGTCTATTGGAATGACCCTGCCGGTGAGACATCGGGCGAATATACAGTCCTCGATGCACACGAAGAGAAGTACCAGAACTACACTGACGAGGATGTAGAGGATTACGATGACCGCATTATCCTCATTGGTGATGGCCATAGCGAAGCGGAGGTAAACGCTGAGGAGTTGGATCTTCTTTGTCCGCTATCTCCGGAGGAGATTCGCAAGGTGCAGGCAATGCAGGATTCTATGCAGGACCTGCGTCAGGATATGCTCAATATGATGCGGGAAACCGTGTCGAAGTATGATGAGCAGCGATTGGAGCACCCTGACGGACACTCGTTCACATTCCACGACGAGGACGGTGATAAGTGTGAGGTTGTGGCACTCGAAATAATCGAGGGCGAACTGACAGCACACTTGGAGTATGAGAACATTGGCGTAGAGCGTAATGTCAAGGCTTGCTTCGTAGATGTCTTCGTGCTCTACGAAATTATGGTACAAATGATAGATGAGTAGCGATGGAGAAGATGAGTGCCTTACAACAAAAGATGGAGGACTCGTTTGTCGAGTTCTGCGAGGAGCACGGCCACGAGCCACGCTACGCTAATTGTGAGATTGAGTGGCAAGATGACCACGATACTTGCGATGTTGTCTTCAAACTATCGTGCGATGTGGACGAGAGTGAGGATGACAAAATATTCTACTACTGCAACTCCGTGCGAGACCTTCAAGCGATGACAGAGAAGGGCACGGAGGACTTTGTGATAACCGATATTTACTCATTTGAAGACGACCTGCTTTAACTATGCTACAACAGAGACTTTACGACCTATCGGCAGAGTATGTCAATACGCTCAAAGCTCTGCCACACCGACCCGATGGTTGGTTGCCACACATTGTCTATGTTGAGGAAGAGGGCGACTATCCCGTATTCACTCGCTACCGATTGACGGAACTGAGAAGCGACGGCAGTTGCACGCTCATCAACGACGAGACAGGCGAGGTGTTTACCGATAGACACCTCACGGAGATTAACATCGAGTGGCTCGACACACTGCTCAGCTGGTACAACGACTGCTGCAACGAGCAAGGACTAACTACTAATTACTAACACAGAGTAATATGGATGTATTTATTATTCCCAAAAACGAGGATGAGTTTATTGAGCTCTACCTCGATAAATCTGTATATGGAGAGCAGATTGCACGATGCGATATTCTCCATCGCGCAATGACGAATAATCTCACAGCAGCAGAGTATCGAATACACAAACTCAATGGCAGTGTAGAATTGTTTGACAAGGAGTACCGACAACTCAAGGAACAACTATTCAAAGCCGCCATTGTATCATTTGCAAGCAAACTATGCACAGAACAACGTAACATTTGTGAGAGCGCATATTACAATGCTCCGTGTTGCGAAGAGGGTGAATATATAACAGAAGCCGCGATGCCCGATTTATGTGAGGATATTAACGCCTATAACGAGGCTGAAAAATGGTGGAAGTCATTATCTACGCAAGAGATGTTAGATTTAGCTTCAGTATTTGAGTCAGAGTTTGGCATTCTAAACCATAATGAGGTATCTGACGAAGCTGAAGTAGAGCTTTATGATAAATGGGCACAGATTCCAATTGACGACCGCCATCGTATCTTCCTGATAGTAACAAAAAGCGAATAGCCTATGCCATACAAGAGTGAGAAGATATCCATCAGCGGTACAGAGTATGACCGCCGACAGAAACTGACGCCCGAGCAGCGTGCGGAGATATACCATCGCTACCACACCGAAGATGTGAGCCAGCGACAGTTGGCACGAGAGTATGGTGTGAGCCGAAGACTGATTACATTCCTCATAGACCCCGACAAGATGGAGACATCACGCCGCCGACTCAAGCGAAGCAAGGCGAAGGGAATGTACAAGCCCGATAAGAAAAAGTGGGCCGAAACTGTGCGAGAGCATCGCCACTACAAACAACAATTATTCAAACAAGGAAAAATTCAGATAGCAGTATGAGACCAGGAGAACAGGAGCGAGAACTCCAAAGAAAGTTAGTAGACAGCATTGTATTTGTCGCAGCAAACCATCAGCCAGAGGATTGGCTGCCTA
>JAFTOU010000057.1 GCA_017463615.1 Alistipes sp.
GAGGGGCTCGCGGAGAAAATTCCGGAGACGAAGCACTCAATCTACCGCGAACGATTAGATGAGGAAGTGTATATCATCGAATCGACTGACAATGTGGATTACTTCCTTGTGCAGTGGGATATGGTGCGTGAGGCAAAACGCCGAGGCATTGCAACGGGTATCGGTCGTGGCTCGGCAGGAGGCTCACTCGTGTCATACCTGCTCGGGATTACCTCTATTGACCCGATAAAGTACGACCTAATCTTCTCTCGTTTCCTTGTCCCGGAGCGATGCGGACTTAGTTGGAAAGACAAACTAACTGTTCTTGCTCCGGATATACCCATACAGCGAGGTGTGGAGTACATCGAGGTTGAGATTGATAAAACGATATACATGCTGCATCCCGAAGCCAAACTGCGCATTGTGCGTGATGGCAAGGAGATGACTATTACAGCCGATAAATTGAGTTGTGGCGATGACATCCTATTAGACCGCCGAGATTGCTTGTGGAACTTAAAGGAGATAGCCAATGACCAACTACATTCATCAGAGCCCTTATAACGGTTGCGACCTCTACCAAGGCGATGCCCTCTATGTGCTTCCTATACTTGCCGAACAAGGCATCAAGGCAGATATGATACTCACAGATCCACCTTACGGTACAACGCACTGCCGTTGGGATTCGCCCATAGATATAACGAAGATGTGGCAGGTGCTTCGTGGGGTTACTACGCCTACGACACCCATACTGCTCTTTTGTCAGCAACCATTTACCAGCGTGCTTGGAGCCTCAAACCTTAAGCAGCTACGCTATTCGTGGGTATGGGAGAAGACACAGCCCACAGGCTTTCTCAATGCTAAGCGTATGCCTATGAAGGCACACGAAGATATTCTCGTGTTCTACGATAAACTGCCAATATATAACCCCATAAAGACCGATGGCCATAAACGAAAGGTGGTTATGGCGGCACATCAGCGTAAGTGTAACGCCGGGGAGATATATCATAAGCACGACAACTATCGGGACTATATCTCCACAGAACGCTTTCCACGCAGTGTTATCAAGTTCAAGACCGATAAGCAGACATCATGTTTGCACGCAGCGCAGAAGCCTGTGGCACTGCTTGAGTACCTGATACGCACCTACACCAACGAGGGCGATTTGGTGATTGACTTCGCTATGGGTAGTGGCAGTACTGCCATTGCCTGCCGAAATACAGGACGCCGATTTATCGGAATAGAGATTCAGAGAGACATATTTCAAACCGCATTAAAGCGAATAACAGATGAACAGTACCCAGGAGATCTGGGTGGACATTAAAAATTATGAAGGGTGTTATCAAATCAGTAACAAAGGTCGTGTCAAGAGCCTCGAAAGGGAGGTTGTTTCGGGCGGCATTACACGCACGCAGCCCGAGCGCATACTAACGCATTGGTGTGGCAAGACATCGCTCTATGACTGCGTGAGATTATACAAGAATGGCATCGGAGAGAAATTCTCCGTACACCGCATTGTGGCCGAGCATTTCCTCAATGATTGGGATCCTGAATTGGAGGTAAACCATATCGACGGTAATCGCTATAACAATGCGGCAGATAATCTTGAGATGTGTACTCATCAGCGCAATATGGAGCACGCCATAGCCAATGACCTCAAAAATGACTATGGCGAGAAAAGTAGTAATGCAAAACTAACCAACGCACAGGCAGAGCGGATACGCGAACGCTACTATGCAGGTGGCGTAACGCAGTTGGAACTTGCAATTGAATATGGTGTATCGCACCAGACTGTAAGCTGTATTGTGCGACATAAAAAGTATTACAGATGATAGTAACCAGTGTAAAAAGAAGACGAGCGACGGCCCCGATGAAGGTAATTGACTCCTTTGTGGACAGAGGTCTTGTCGAGGGCGGACACGCCTCGCTCCCGGATATCGATGTCGACTACGCATCTGACCGCCGTCAGGAGATGAAGGACTACCTTGAACAGCGATACAATGTAGGTGGTCGTCAGCGTGTGTTCTCGGCGGGAACATTCACTACGCTCAAACTCAAAGCCGCTCTTAAAGATGTGGCACGAGTACACCGTGTACCGCACGGCACGGTAAACTACATAACGGCGATGCTCGATGATGGTGCCGACTGGACGGGACTATTTAAGATTGCCGTTACCAACCGCAAGGTCTACGACTTTATACAGACTTATCCCGAAGTTATTGAGAATGTACGAGTGTTGCTCGGTCAACCTAAGGCGGCATCTGTGCACGCCTCGGCAATCATCGTTACCCCCGAAAAGCGTGATGGCAAGGAGGCAGACTGTTTCGACTTCCTACCCATACGCAAGATGGACGGAGCGTTGGTATCGGAGTTTGATGGGTACTCTGTCGATGAGATTGGATTGCTCAAAGAGGATGTGCTGGCAACAAAGGAGTTGGCAAAACTCAGTGCCACCATAAACCTCGTAAATGAGCATTACAACCAGCAACTGACCATAGAGAAGATAACAAGCGAGATGCTTGACGATGAGAAGACCTATCGGATACTCTCTGAGGGCAATACACAGAATGTCTTTCAGTTCTCCTCGCCGGGCATCACACGCTTTATCCAAGATGTGCAGCCCAACTGCATCGAGGATCTGATTGCCATAAATGCTCTCTTTCGACCTGCTACACTCGATATCGGAGCAACAGATGACTATGTCCGTTACCGCCGAGGCGATGTGGCTCCGGTCTATAACTTCGGCTGCTATGAGGCAACGAAGAATACCTACGGCATTATGGTCTATCAGGAGCAGTTTATGTCGGTGGCTCACACACTCGGCGGCTTTGACCTTGGCAAGACCGACTATCTGCGTAAGGCTATCGGAAAGAAGAAAGCCGACCTTATGGCATCACTCAAAAACGACTTCATTGCCGGTGCAATTAAGAACGGTTGCCCACCTTATGAAGCCGAGGAGATATGGGGCAAGATAGAGACTGCAGGTAAATACTCCTTCAACCGCTCACACGCCGCAGCATATGCCCTTACAGCCTTCTGCGGAGCGTGGCTCAAGGCTAACTATCCGACAGCATTCTATACTGTGGCGTTGCAATGGGCCGATGATAAGGAGATGGCGGCGCTTATGTCGGAGATGGAGCGATGCTCGGTGGCGAAGATTGTGCCGCCCGACATCAATCACTCTACGGTGGAGTTCTTCACAGACTACAAGGCAAATGAAATTTATTGGTCACTCAACCGCATCAAGTTCTTGGGAACGAAGACAGCCGCATATATCGTAACGGTGCGTACAAGAGGCAGATTTACGAGCATCGAAGACTTTATTGAGCGTGTCTTCCGCCATAAACTACGAAGCAAAGACCTCAAACATTGGGACGAGGTAAACCCGATGGTCGAGAATGGTCGTGTACCTGTTAATACCCGCCACCTGAAGAATATGATCCTGTCAGGATGCTTTGACAAGATTGAGAATGTACAGGCTGTAACGGAACGATATGCCATCCTCAAACGAGCAGCTCTGAAATTGGGCTTCAATCTGCGTGAGAGCGATGCTCCAGAGGAGTTGCGAGATAAACATTACTTCTGGTCGCAACAGCAGATAGCAGTTTCGGGTATAGGCTCGATTGACTATCGCCGTATCTTCTCCAATTCACCCGACAGAGCGAAGGTCAAGGGCAAGGCCGCCTACATTTCTCTTGCCGATGTTATGCGAGATGAGAACGATGGTCGCAAGGCTGCCGTGTGTGCCACGGTGTCAGAGTATTCGGAGCATAGTTATACCGACAGGGATACCGGGCAACGCAAGCGTTTTGTGAAGCTTATACTGTCGCAGAACAATCAGACTGTAGAGTGTACGCTTTGGGATGAGTTCTATCGTGCACACAAGGAGGAACTGCAACATATCAAGGGCAAGATAATCATCCTTACAGCAGTTATTCGTTACAGCGACTACACAGCTTCTAACGCTCTGCAATCATATCGTAACTCACTTCTATTCATTCAGTAATATGGCACCAAAGACAGAACCCAAAGTATATGTAGGCATCGGTCTTGACTTTGAGACAGGAGGCCTCGATCCACAGACTTGTGCCTGCACCCAGATAGCAGTACAGGCTGTAAGGCTCGACACCTGGCAGGTGACTGACCAGTATCAGGCTTACATACTACCTTACAACAAGCAGTCAGCAGGATTACCCACCAAAAAGATACTCCGCACCCGCAGCGAAATTGCCCGTGAGGATAATACTCTTATGCTCTACGAGAAGAAGGCTTTGGACTACTCGGCTATAACGATGGATATGCTCAAACAGCAGGGCGTAGATATTATCAAAGTGGCAAATGATATTATTGCTTTTGCCAAGCGTAATACCGCATCGGTTGGTAAGCAATGCAAACCCTTTCTTATCGGACAGAATATTCAGTTTGACATCGGCTTTTTGCAGCAGATGATGAATTACACAGGGCTTATGGAGGAGTTTGAGAAGACCTTTGCCGGAACAAAAGATTACTACGGACACTTCCAGCCGCACTACATCGATACGATTCTCATAGGTCGCTTGGCTTTCGCAGCCGACAAGGAGGTAACATCGTACAAGCTGGAAATTGTAGCCTCGCAATTAGGCGTAGACCTCGACGATGCTCACGATGCCGCAGCCGATGTAACAGCAACCCTCGATGTGCTTGGTGTCTACACCTCACGCTTGAGAAACAACGAAGGAGCGACAATGACAACTGGACAACGAGATAAAACACGAAAACATTTTAAGATATGACACAGGAAAACAGACTCCAGGAGGAAGTGCCCGAGACCATCACATTTCGCACTGCTGACCGAATGATGTATGGTGCTTTGGGATACGACGGCAATGAACTGATGGCTGTGATTTCGGGCTACGACCTCGAAATAAAGTTCAATATGCGACTCATCAACTCACTGGCTGATGCCGAGGCGTGCGCCAATGCTCTGGCCGATGTCTTCTATGAGGCACTGATGGATCAATTAATTCGAGAAAATAAACCTTTTGCTAAACCTCCCGAAGCAAAAACACCTACTCTTAAATAAAAGAGAAAGAATATGTCGGAACTAAATGATAACATACAGAATAACCCTGAGGAGAAGCCACTCACCGAGCAGGAGTTGCAGTTCTGCGAACTCTATGTA
>JAFTOU010000058.1 GCA_017463615.1 Alistipes sp.
AATGCCTCGACATAGTTATCTTCTATATCTTCCTGATTGTATGTGTACTTGATACAGATGCTGTACACCAGATTTTTATGCGGCATCACATACTTTTGCAGTAGTTGAGCGCGTCTTTTGGCGGACTCATCATCAGGGATTGCCGCCGTTCTTTTTAACACATCTTTCTTGTCCACTCTTCTAACTGAAAAGGGGTTCAACTCAATCTGAAATGTCCTAATCTGTCAGCTTCGAAGAGCGTCAATTAAAAAAGTGGGCGGCTTGTCACCGCCCGAATCTATGCGGTCATTTTATAATCTGTGTTTGCGTATGTAATAAAAGAATAGGTGGCAAGCATCGGCAGCGTTGTCGTCCGTAGGTACATAACCATACTTTTTGCAGGTTTCTACCATCTTTGACTTCGTAGCGTGCCCATCGCCCGTTGCCCACTTCTTGAGTGCGGCAGGGTTCACAAACTCTGGCTCGGGCAGGTTCAGTTCATCGCAGACCTCCAACAGCACGCCACGCAACTCTGACAATCGTCTGAGGTCGTAGAAGTGGCGATTGATGCTCACATCCTCGGCTACGATCTGCTTTATGTCGTACTTTCGGATAAAGTCGATAAGCAGCGTGCGAAATGAGCCGTGCATCTTGTTGTCGTTGCGCCGTCGGCTCTCGGTGAGGTTCCAAGTACCCGCCCCGTGCTTTGAGAAGTAGCCACAGTGTGTTGCCACATCCAAGGCGAGGATATTGTCGTGCTTCAGTGCCTTATTCTCCGATGCGTGATTCTCCATTCTCCTTCGTTATTACAAGTTTGTGGGGATAACCTTCGGCCACATTGCCGTGCGAAACTACGAGGACAGTGCCACCCAGAGCGTTCAGAGCATCGAACATCGATGATAGTCCTGCTTCATCTACCGCTTCGAGTATCTCGTCAAGCACCAACAGGTCCAGTCCCTTCTCATCATCGCAGTTGGCATTGACAAGCTTCTGCATCGCCAAGATTGTTGCGAGATTTACTCGTGCCGCTTCACCTGCCGAGAACTTACCAAATGAGCCACAATCAACTCCATCACGCAACAGTGAGATAGAGATTTTCTCTCTTACCTTACCGCTTTTGAGTACCGTGTAGCCATCAAAGCGAATACGGATATCGCTGCCAATGCCAATCAGGAACTCGTTGGTGATACGGCTAAGAGCCTCAATCTTGGTGTTGGCAAGGTAGGTCTTGAACTGCACGAAACGCTCGCGCTGTACCTCTAATGCTCGTACCTTATCGTCAATCTCAAACTTACGCTTGGCAGTCTCCATCGAGCGTTGCTTCTCCTGCTCCAATGTTTTGCGTAGCGATAGCGTGAGGTCTTCGGCGGCCATCTCATTTACCTCTCGGATTGTCTCCTGCAAGGTCTCTATGGCACACTCCGCAGAGCGTATATCCTCTACGATCTTGCGACACTCACGACTGAGTGCTGCATTGCGCTCATCGATGTTGCCGAAGAACTCGTCAAAGGCTTTACGGCGTATGCTGTCTATCTCGTCCTGCATTGCAGCAACCTCTGCCTTGGTGCGTCTGCGGTTATGTTCGGCTCGCTCCACCTCGCTTGTAGCACAGCATACTGCTCGCTCGTGATCCGAGAGTTCCTGCTCCCAGCGTGAACGGTCGCTATCCAATGTGCGACGCTCGCTGTTGAGTTTGCTCTGCTGCATCTCTGCCTCTTCCGAAGAGTTCTGCTCGGCCTCGATATTGCCGTTAATCTCTGATAACTGCTGCTGACGGAGACGGAGTTCCTTTGTACCAGCCTCGATATCAAAGTTTGGCTGTGCCACCAAGAACTCGTGGCCACACTTCGGACAGGTGATAGAGCCTGCTAACTTATTCGACAGTTCGTCAATACCCGCAGAGATTACTCGGCGTTTACGGCGCAACTCTTCAAGGCGTGAAGCGAGGTTGCGAAGTGTCTTGTCGATCTCCTGCAAGCGGGTGCTGTACTCCTCGCACTTGTCACCATAGTGCGTAACGAAGTCAGTGTACTCAACCTTAAACTTCTCAAAGGCGTCATACTTCTCCTTCAATACCGCCTCGGCGTGATTTACCGAAGCATCAAGGTTTTCGAGCGATGCTTGAGCAAGCAATAGGTCCTCCTTCTTGAGTTTTAGCGTGTGATTCCAGTCTGTACGGCGAGCATCAGGCAGCAGTGTCATCACAGCATCAATAGTCTTCAAGCACTCCTCCAAAGAGGTGTCCGATGACTCCAATGCCTGCAACTCTTTGTCTGCCTTATCTACCTTTGCGATAGTTGTATCTATACCAGTCAGAGTCTCCTTGTGGGTGCGGATATACTCACGCTTTGAGGCTATTGCCTCCTCCAATTCGGCGATGCGTGTCTCACGGCTACGACCACGCTCTTCACCTGCTGCAACCTCATTGGCAATCTGCTCCTGCAACATCTCGATACGACCATCAATACCTGCAAGTTCGAGGTCTATCTTCTGCTGTTCACTGCTGAGCGGCTCGATATCCTCCTCTACACGGGCGATAGCCTCATCTACCAAGATGCCGTTGGAGAAGCGGTTGATAATCTCCTTCTTCTCCTTATCCGCAGAGGACAAGAAATCCTCGTAGCGATACTTCGACAGGATAAAGTTATTGAGTAACTCCTCGCGTGTAATGCCCAACTTCCCCAAGATATACTTATTATAGGCATCCACAGAGTGCTGAACAGCCTCGTCTGTTGTTACAAGTTCGCCACCTCGATAAAGTTTGCAGGCGACTGTCGATGCTCCCTTGCGAGGTATCGAGCGAGCGATGATGAGTTCCTCATTCGATGCGTCATTTGCCAGGTGCAGAATGATGCGGCACAGCTCGGCGGCATCGTTGATAATCTCCTCTGTGCGTATCTTACGCAGCGGGCTGCCTGTGAGTCCCACGGCTATACACTCCAAGAGAGCCGACTTCCCGGCACCATTTGATTGCTGGGAGTCGTTGTCCTTATTATTGCCAAAAATCAGTGTTGTTACTCCCTGTTGCAGCGTATATGCCAGCGAGCGGAAGGCACACAGATTTTCGGCCTCTATACTCTTTAATTTCCACATTGTCCTTCGATTTTAGATAAATACTCCAATCCGATTGCTACATCGTCAATCTGTTTCTCGCGGCAGAACTCCTCGTAGGTCTCGC
>JAFTOU010000017.1 GCA_017463615.1 Alistipes sp.
AACTATGAAAGATGCCTTTCATAATATTACGGGGTATTAGTACCAATTTCTCAGTGTTATCCCCCTGTTATGGGTAGGTTGCATACGCGTTACGCACCCGTGCGCCGGTCGCCGGCAAATTGTGCAAGCACAATCTCCGCTGCCCCTCGACTTGCATGTGTTAAGCCTGCCGCTAGCGTTCATCCTGAGCCAGGATCAAACTCTCCATTGTAAAAAAAGAATTATTAAATCTTAGCTCTAATCTCAAAGGTAATTGTTCTTTTGAAATTACACTCTTGCGAGTGTGGAAAAAAACTTATTTAGCTGCTCAAATACCTCAAAGAACGAATTTGTATCTCAAGACCGAAGTCTGTCAATCTCTTTGTTTCTCTCTCCGATTTTTAGAAGCGGAAAGCGGTTGCAAAGGTACGGCAACTTTTTCTAACTTCCAAATTTTTTCGGAAAAATTTTCAAACTTTTTTTTCGAAGAACCAAATCGGAGTTGCTTTCATTAAAACGCGAAAGCGGTTGCAAAGGTAAGGCAACTTTTTCAAACTTCCAAATTTTTCTTCAAAAAAGTTTTCAAAAATTTTTAAGAACCATTTTCTGCGTCTCAGCGCCATATCGGAGCCGAAATCGGGTGCAAAGTAACGACATTAAATTGATATATGCAAATTTTTTAATAACTTTTTTACAACATTTTTTCGGCCGTATATATCATTTACCTTATTCTCAGGCAGTTAGGAGCGAAAATATTTTTCAACAATATTTGAGGGCGATTTTCCCCTTATATAATATATATAGGTATACCCCGAAAATGGGCAATTTGTATATATAGGCGATTTTTGCTACCTTTGTAAAAACTATGGGTTATGAGGCGACTTTTCACGGCAATACTATCTATTTTGGTCTGCACGGCTGCGCAATCTCGCACGATTCGTCCTGCTGAGCAGCTCTATATTGACCCCAAGGCGGCATCGCAATCTAAGGAGTACATTGCCGAGTTGAAGGCTAAGGCGGAGAGTGGCAACCACGAGGCGCAGTGGTATCTCTCCATCGCCTACAAGGACGGCCTGGGTGTTGAGACCAATTATAACGAGTCCTACTACTGGGCAGCGAAGGCGGCGAAGAGTGGCGATGCGGAGATGTTGTACTCCGCGGGCAAGGCCATGCTACGCACAGGTCATCGCTGGAAGGCTAAGAAGGCTGCCAAATATTTTGCTCAGGCCGTAAAGAAGGAGCACGCGCCATCCAAATATAGGTTGGGACAGTTTTACATTGATGGCTATGGCGTAAAGATGAACACCGAGCGTGGCTCGGAGCTGATACACCAAGCGGCAAATCAGGATGTAGCTGCAGCGCAGTACTACCTTGCAAAGAGGTACAAAAGCGGCACTTCGTTCCTCCCTCAGGATACGCGACTGGCAATATTCTACTACGAGTTGGCGGCAAGACAGGGTCACTCCAATGCGCAGAACGACTTAGGCAACATCTACTACAACGGCAAGCTGGTAACCAAAGACTACGATAAGGCGGTTATGTGGTACACCAAGTCCGCCGAGGGTGGCAACAAATATGGACAGTGCAACTTAGGCAACTGCTACCGCTTAGGTCGTGGAGTGGAGAAAAATTACGAAATGGCTGCCAAGTGGTACGCAAAGTCTGCCGCGCAGGGGTGGAAGAACGCCCAATACCAGCTGGGACTACTCTACTACTACGGGCGCGGTGTGGCAAAGAATTACAAAATGGCATTTGAGCACCTAAGCAAGGCGGCGGAGCAGGAGCACAGCGGTGCATACTACTATGTTGGGTTCTGCTACGACAATGGGCGTGGTGTGGAGCAAGATTTGGCAAGAGCAATGGAGTTCTACGCCGCCGCTGCCGAGAGTGGAGACATCAAGGCGCACTATCGCTTAGGAGTCCTATACGCCATCGGCAAGGGTTGCCTAAAGGATGCGGTCAAGGCGCACCGCCACTACACCATCGCAGCGGAGGGCGGCAACAAATCGGCAGCCTTCTACCTCGGCGAGCAGTTTCAGAATGGCGTAGGCTGCACACAAGATATTGAAAAAGCCAAATACTGGTATCAAAAGGCAGCCGATAAGGGTCACAAGTACGCCATTGAGGCACTGAAAGATTTACAATAAAAAGTAACGATATGAAGAGTTTTTTAAGAATTACAATGCTCGCCATATTTGGCGCATTACACCTCGGCTTACACGCGGAGGAGATAAACTACACCTGTCAGCTGATAAGTCAGTCCAAGAGCGCAATACAATCAGGTTTGCTCTTTGTTGAGTACGGACAGACGGAGAGTGGGCGCATGGAGTTCAATCTACCGCAAGGCTCTGTGCTACTTATAAAGGCTGAGGGCTACGATGATCAGCGCATAGCGCTACAAGATGAGCCGATATACCGCATCGTGTTAGATACCGAGCAGCAGAGGTACACACGGCCTACCCCCGAAGCGCTGAAGTGTGAATACGAAGTGCCGATATATGTTGTAAATGGACGATATACAAAGCATTTCAGGCCCGACAACTACACCGACGATGATATTGTAAGCGTTACAAGAAGCAACAAGTGGGACAAGCAGGCAAAGCAGATATTTGCCAATAGTGACATTGAGGGCATTGATGTAACGATGCGTGGCGTGGTCTATATAACAACAACCGAGGAGTTTATCTTCAACCCGGGCAACTACTCCATAGTCATTACCAACAGCGAAGGCGCGCCCGTAGATGCAACGGTATATATCAAGTGTGGCAAGACCGACAATCGCGGACTTATGAGTTTCACATCCCAGCCCGAAAAGCGTGCTATTGCCGTAGCCTCTTCGTATGAGGATTGCCACTTTACCCTCCCGCAGTACAACGGGTTCAGCATACAGCTCACCGCCACGCCGAAGCCTGCAACACCGCCAGTAAGAGGAGATATGGCAACATTCAACGGCGGTGGTTTAGCGGACTTCACAAAGTGGTTTATGGGCTACGCCAGCGAGCAACTACTCCAGTGCAGTGGTGCAGAGGGCATAAGGGTAGATGCCATGTTTACGGTCGGCATATCGGGGAAGATTGTGGCGGTTAATATTCTCAACCAGAACAACAGCCGCGCTGCACATATCGTCAAGAACACCATCTACCGCTCGCCACGCTGGAGTCCGGCACAGCAGGATGGTAAGGCTGTGAAGATGAACTTCTTACTTCCGATAAAAATACCTGCGAGGTATTAACCCACACCTTTTAATTCACAGAGGGCGGATATCACGGGTAAAAAATGGGCTGTACACGATGTACAGCCCATTTTTGTTACTCCATTGGGAAGATGCGAATCTCTGTTACCCCCTCAACGGCAGCTTTCAGTGCCTCAAGGTCGGTTGTTTCATCTACCTGACCGTAGTGGTATGGGTAGAAGAGCTTTGGCTGTAGGGCCTTGACCACGCGGGCTGCCTGAGCAACGGTCATTGTATAAGGCTGGTTTACTGGCAGGAAGGCGACATCTACGCCCTGCAGAGCGAGCACATCGTCGTTATCCTCCGTATCGCCAGCAAGGTAGATAGTCGTACCGCCGATGGTTACAAGGTAGCCACAATCTTCACGCGACTGCGGGTGGAAGTCGGTATATCCCTCGGTGATATTATACGCCGGAACGGCCTTGATAGTAACGCCCTGGGCAGGTTGTGCCGTAGCACCCGGGA
Organism: Alistipes sp.; assembly: GCA_017463615.1. Classification (GTDB taxonomy): domain Bacteria; phylum Bacteroidota; class Bacteroidia; order Bacteroidales; family Rikenellaceae; genus Alistipes. Next base: position 3,677 of record JAFTOU010000017.1, read on the forward strand.
GCATAGTGATGCAGTCGTGCTCAAAGGCCTCGGCAGAGGTCTTATCGCAGACAATGGTTGTCTTAGGGGTCTGCAGCTGCTCTACAGTCGCCATCTCAAGGTGGTCGTAGTGCGAATGCGAGATAAGGATAATATCTGCCTTAGGCTGGCTCTGCCAGTCAAACTCGCCCACAGGGTCAAGGTAGAGCTGGATGCCATTCCAAGCGATGCCAAGCGAGGCGTGGGCGTAGAATGTAAATGTAATCTTTGAGCCATCGGCAGCGGTAATTGTATCCTGCGGATAGGCAGCGGGCTTGCTCTTTGAACAGCCAAAAAGTGTAGAGAAGATTGACATAAGTAGTAATAATTTTCGCATAGTATTTATTCTAAAGTTCATCTGGCATAGGTACCTTCTTACCCGTAGCGCGGACGGTTGGCATTGGAGCGTTCCACTCGCGCAGGTGGTCGGAGAGTGTAGTGGCTAACTGCTTAACAATCTTAGGGTTAACATTTGCAACATCGTTACGCTCGCCAATATCGTCGCGCAGGTTATAGAGCTCTAAGCGGGCATCGTGCATACGATATACCAACTTCCAGTCGCCACAGCGGATGGAGCTCATAAAGTCAATATCATCCTGATCCTCAACGCGATACTGGTGCGGATAGTGTACAATAATCGGGCGCTTAGGGTCAAGGCCCGACACCGACTTAGGCACTACAATACGGTTTGCATCGCGCTGCGAGGTTATAAGTCCGCGTTCGGCAGCGGTAGCGACATAGCGCGAGCCCTTTGTAAGCAGTCGCACAAGGCTCTGACCGTCGCGCTGCTGGGTGGTCTTATAATCCTCAATGCCCGCCATATCAAGTATCGTTGGGAATATATCCTCGTTATTGACAGGGGTATTGATGCGCGTATTAGGTGTAATCTGTCCCGCCCAGCGGACAATCATCGGCACGCGGATACCACCCTCGTAGACCGACCCCTTGCCTGAGCGCAGAGGGGCATTCTGGGTATGAGGCTCGCCACCCTTATCGCCACCCAAGCAGTGACCGCCATTGTCGGAGTAGAAGATGAATATCGTATTATCGGCAACACCCTTCTGCTCCAAGTAGTCAAGCATCTGACCCAAGCTGGCATCCATACCCTCAACCATAGATGCGTATGCCGCCTGCTGAGGGTCAAGACCTGCATCTAAGTAGCGCTGGTAGTAGCGCTTATGTGGCTGGATAGGCGTGTGGGTGGCGTAGTGCGCCATATAGAGGAAGAATGGCTCGCCGCGGTTAATAGGCGTCTCAATAGCCTTAAGTGCCTCCATAGTCAGCGCCTCGGTAAGGTGCACCTCGGTGCCGTAGTACTGGGTCATATTCTGTATAGAGGCGTAGCCACCCTTGAGCGGAATATTTCCGTAGTTATCCTCGCCCTGGAAGCTCTGCGGATGTCCATTGCTTGCACCGCCCACATTGACCATAAAGCCCATATTGTACGGATTTGCACCCGGAAGACCCGCTGGTGCCCAGTGTGCCTTGCCGATATGTATGGTATGGTAGCCCGCATCGCGCAGAAAGCCCACCATAGGGGTTGCGTAGACGGTATGCTCCAGCCCGTAAGTCTGCTCCTGACCGCGGAAAGAGTCGGGGCAGAGGGCGTTGTAGTTCCACTCGGCGTGGGCAAATGGGTCGGAGAGGTTTGGGTTTGTCGTTCCCGGAGCACCACCTATAGCGTCGGAACAGAGGTCCTTATAGAGCGAGGTGAAGGATGTAACACCCAGTCGCGGAGCACTCATACCCGTCATAATACTTGTGCGGGTAGGGGTAGATACGGGACAGGCGTATGCCGAGGTTAGCATCGCGCCCTGAGAGGCGAGGCGCTCCATGTTGGGTGTATGGTAGCGCTCGTTCATCGGATATACCTGCTCGCCAAAGGCAAGCGAGCTCTCTATCCACCCATAGTCATCCACCAAAAAGAGGACAATATTGGGACGCTGCTCAGCCTTATTACAAGCCACAAGTGGCGAGCAGAGGGCAAGCGATAGGATGGTTTTTGCTGTCGGTTTCATACTATAATCTCTCTTTAACCCTCAAATTTACAGATTTTTTACGAATAATTCAATATTTAGAGTTACTTTTGCAGTAGATAAAACCCGAATAGCTATGGCTGTACTAAAAATAGTGCTGAAAATATTTGCCTCGTTGCTACTTGTAGCCCTGCTTGCCGTTATTGCGACAAGCGTCAGCGTGGTGTACCACTTCCTGCCCCCTAAGCCATTCAGCGGTAAAGATATCTTCAACCCCTATCGCAACTTCAGCACTACCCTACCCTGGAAGCGTGCCAACTTCCACACCCACACCCGCGTGGAGGGTCTGCTAAACGAGTGCGACTACACCCCCGAGCAGGCGATTGAGTACTACGACGAGTTTGACTACAATATCGTAACCCTCTCCAACCACAACGCTCTGACCGCACATCCGACAGATACGACGCACAGCAACACCCTCTATGAGCACGGCTACAACCTATTTAAGTTCCACAAGCTGGTCTTTGGTAGCGGCGCTGTCAATCGCTTTGACCACCTGCTGCCCCTCTTCGCCTTTCAGAAGCAGTGGCAGATGGATATGCTTGCCGCCACTGCCGACCTTGTGGTGCTAAACCACCCATATCGCACCCACACCATCACCAAGCGCCAGATGGAACGCCTTGCGGGCTACGATATCGTGGAGCTTGATAGCGGCAAGGGTACGGAGAATGAGTACTGGGACTGGGCACTGAGTGCAGGACGATATAGCTTCGGTATTGCCAACGACGACCTCCACCACCCCGAGCGCACAAATGCTATAGCTGTGCGTTGCAACTTCCTCTGCACCCCGTCGGAGAGCTACGACGATGTGTGCAAGACCCTTAGCGAGGGTTGCTACTACGCCATGCGCATACCCGACTATGGCGCTGGCGACCGCGAGGTTAAGATTGCCAAAAATCGCACCATACCTTATATTAAAAATATCGGTACAACCAACGAGGCGGTCTTTATCGCACTCTCTGAGTGTGCCGACAGCATCAAGATTACGGGACAAGACCGCGCAACGCTTGCAGTGCACTACGGCACAGACTCGGTGGGCTACAGGATGAGGGCCACAGACCCATACAGCCGCTTTACAGCCTACTTTGCAGAGGGCGAGGTTATCTACTCAAATCCATTTGCACGCTACGACGCCTCGGTGGCACCACTGCCAACGGTGGGCGACACACATAGCCGTTCTATACCTCTTACAGTGCTCTACAACTTGGCACTTGCGCTGCTATTTGTCGGAGTATCTACACTTTTCTACAAGACAATAATATGGTAGGTTCTATAAATTAGGTCGAGTTGATTTTGAAGAGTATTTTGAGTAGATTTCTTGTTTATTATAAAGGCGCAATGCGAGCATTGTAACTGCGTAAAAACAAGAAATATACCAAAATAAATTCAAAAGCGACCGAAATAAA
>JAFTOU010000059.1 GCA_017463615.1 Alistipes sp.
GCTAAGGTGCTTGCCGATAACAATATGGCATACATCGTAATGCGTCCGCAGAAGTAGTCTTAGGACATACTAAATAACGGTTCATCCGCATAAATCTGTTATGATTTGTGCGGATGAACTATTTTTTTATTAAAAATTGCAACAAATAGCCTTGCTTTGAACAAAAATTTATATATTTGTACGCTATTTGCGCCCGTGTGCGCATACGCAAGTAAATGAGGAACTTATTGTTAAATTTATTTATAAACCATTAAACACAAAACAGTATGAAAAACATTTTTCGTTCAGCATTTTCAGCCCTTGCGCTGATTGCTGGTTTTGCAGTTTCGTGTACCAATACGGATGAGGATACCAGCTACCAGGGTATTCCAACCATTGAGGTCGCACCTGCATCTGTGACTGTTGCCCTTGCTGGCGGTACTACCGAGGCAGTGGCTGTATCTACTCCTGCCGAGTGGACGCTTGATATTGACACCGAGGGTGTTGTAGCAAGTACTACTGCAGGTAATGGCGATGCAGTTGTTACCTTTGAGGTCCCTGCTGCAGAGTCTATGCGCACCATCAAGGTGACATTCACTGCTACTGGCTATGTTAGCGGCTACCCTATCACTAAGAAGGCGAGCCTTGCTATCGTTCAGTCAGATTCTGACATCCCAACCGTAGGTGGCGAGTTTGTTTACTACGACAACTGCGGTAGCTCAGTATCAAAGGTTGATGGCTACTGGCCTTATGTTGATGCCTACACTGGCTGGGCTCCAACTGGTGGCGAGGGATTCGACCAGAGCGGTGTAACCTACACTGGTAAGAACGCATCTGTTCGTAACTCTGGTAAGACTTGGGCTCCTACAGGTGCAACCTACGCAACTGACGCTCCATACGCTTACCTCCAGGCTAAGACCGACACTCAGTTTGTTATCAACAACATCGCAATCAAGAGTGGTGTTAAGAACTACACCTTCTCTTTCACTGCATTCAACCAGTACGCTTCTCTTAAATCATCGCCATACACCCCTGTTGTTGCTGCGCTTGAGTCTGGCAAAAATCTGACTGTTGCAGTGAGCGTTGATGGTGCAAATTGGGGAAATGTTGCATTTACCACAATGGCAGATGGTAACTGGACATACGCAATCGCTCCATTTACCCTTCCAGCAGATGCAGACAAGCTCTATGTCCGCTTCAGCGACTACAAGGCTGATACAACTACCCCACTGCCATCTGCTGACTACCAGTATCAGGCAGCTCTCCGCTTTGACGACTTCCGCCTTGTTGAGGGTGGCAACGGTCCTGTTGTAGACTTCAATAACGCTGGCGGTGGCTCTACTGAGGTTGTTGAGGGTACTATTGAGGCTATCCTTGCAGGTGGCGAGGGTAACTACTCTCTCCAGAACGCTTGGGTTGTGGCTACTTACGGTCGTGGTTGCCTTGTAACCGATGCAACTGGTAAGTATATCCTCTGCTATATGGGTACAGATAAGACCATCCCTGCTGTTGGTACTGTTGTAACCGTTGAGGGTGCTGTAACCTCTTACGCAGGTCTGCTTCAGTTCGGTGCAGATGCTGTTGTAACTGCAACTACTGAGACTAAGAGCGTAGAGCTCGGTACTCCAGTGGCTCTTACAGGTGCTGACCTGGATGCTTATGTATCTGCTCCAGCGGTTAAGTACGCTTCATTTGAGGGTGCACTTGCAATCAGCGGCAGCTACTACAATGTAACTATTGAGGGCGCATCTACTGCAGTTGGCTCACTCTCTTACCCTGCTGGCGATATCGCAACACAGCTCTCTGCTCTCAATGGCAAGGGTATCAAGGTTACCGGCTTTATGATTGGCGTATCTTCAGGCAAGTATACCAATATGATGGTAACTGCTGTATCTGCTACTGGTGACGACCCAGAGGCTCCAGAGTCTATTACCGCAACAAAGATTGATAAGGTTGCTTCTCTTGCTGCTGGTAACTACATTATGGCTGGCTACCTTGAGTCTTATGATACCTATAGCTGGGCTGCAAACCCATACCACTGCTGGACTGGTAAGAGCGCTACAAGCAGCGGTAAGACCGACCTTGAGACTGTAACTTATAGCTATACTGACGGCGTTCTCGCTCCAGGTAGCGGCGTGCTTACAGCTCCTGCAGTTGTAACCCTTGAGGCTGTAGATGGCAAGACTAATACCTACTACATCAAGTGTGGCGACAACTATCTGTCAAATGCAGCTGCTTCAAACCGTCAGCTCGCCCTCGGCGCAACTAAGGCTGAGTGGGAGGCTGCAGACCACGCAAAGGGTGGTATCCAGTTCACCTCTAACGGCGCAAGTTTCGGTACTGGCGGTGCTACAAAGAACCACATCCGCTCTTACACCGATGCAAGCTCACTTGTTTACGGTGTAGTATTCTTCACTACCGATGGCACATCTGTTCCTACTCCTGACCCAGACCCAACTCCAGAGCCAGACCCAACTCCAACCCCAGAGCCTGGCACTATTACCACTGTAGCAGAGTTCCTCGCTGCAGCTGTTGATAGCACTGTAGAGTACACCCTTAAGGGTACTATCACTCGCGTAGCAAATACCACTTACGGTAACTTTGACCTTACTGACGAGACTGGCACTGTATATATCTACGGTCTTGTGAGTCCAGACGGTGCTACTAATAAGTACTGGGCAACTTCTGGTGCTAAGCTCGGCGACGATATCACTATCAAGACTGTTCGCGCTGAGTACAACGGTTCTGCACAGGGCTCTAACGCTAAGTTTGTAGAGGTTACTTCTCCAGGTACACTCGCATTCTGGTCATTCAGTAAGGATGCATTGGTATTCGGCTCTGCAGCTGCTGAGCAGGTAATTACTGTTACTGCTTACAACTTGAAGGAGGCTGTATCTGTTGCATCTGACAACGCACAGTTCACTGCTGCTTACGCAGATGGTAACCTTACTGTAACTGCACTTGAGAATACAGCAACTGAGTCTATCTCTGGCAATATTACCGTTACTTCTGGTAGCCTTCAGCAGGTTATCACCGTAGTTCAGAGTGGTGTCTCTGCAGGCGGTGGTTCTGAGGTAACGGCTTCTGTTACTATGTCAGACCTTGGTTTTGCTAACGCAGCAGCTGTAAGTGAGGTTAAGGTTGATGATAATGTAACCTTGACATTTGCTCAGGGCTCTGCATCTACCGCTCCTGCATTCTATACTTCAGGTAACGCAGTGCGCCTCTATCAGAATGGTGCTACTATGAATGTAACTGCTGGTGGTAAGACTATCAAGTCTATTGAGATTCAGTTTGCTGATAACCACTACTACATCGCTCCAAATGTAGGCGAGTTCTCAGCTGAGGGCGCTACTCGCGTATGGACTGGCGAGGCTACTGAGATTCTCTTTACTACTACTGGTACTGATAAGGATCACAGAGCATATATCTCTGCTATTTCAGTAACCTACATACAGTAATTTTATTCCCTCTCTCGGTGGCAAGTGCTGCCGAGAGGGGCTTTTTAATATAGATGAACAGATTTTTTTATACGGTGCTTATTGCACTGACAACAATTTCTACTTTTTGGGCTTGTGATAATGAGGACCCGTGGTCGCCATATCAGTCCAAAGCTACTATTTCGCACAGCTCTAAAGGCTGGGACGAGACTACTATTACCCTAAAGACCTCTGGCGATGTTCGCTATACTTGGGAGGCGGTGATTGTTGAGGGTTATGAATGGGCTTCGTTCAGCTCTCAGTCCGAGGTGATTGCCACAACTGGAAAGGTGGGCGGCTCGGCAACAATCTACTTTGACAAAAACGAGACAACCGAATCGCGTTCGGCTTCGGTTTATATAAAATTCTCCGACGGATACAACACAACACTCTCCTTTGTACAGTTAGGTAAGAGTGACAATGCAACATACGACCGAGCTTGGGGCGAGCAGCCTGTTGAGAGCTCGGCGCCAAATTTGGTTCACAAGACCTACTACACTACCCTAAGCAACGGCAAGGCAGTGCGTAACTACTCTATCTGCTACGACACCGAAAAACTTGTTTCGCGCTGGGTGGCATATCCTCTGCACAGCATATATACCGACGGTCGTGGCTATCCGGGTGGTGGTCGTACAGACGCTTGGGCGTTTGACGATGCTATTACCGAGTACTACAATGGCGGCTACCGTATCGTTGAGTACGAATATACAGATCCAGTAATCCCACAGTCTAAGCAGCAGAATATCGTTGAGGGTGCATACGGCACGGGCGATAGTCGCGGACATATGCTTCCGTCGGCTTCGCGCTACAGCACTTGGATGACCAATGCACAGACATTCTACGCTACCAATATGATGCCACAGGATAGCCGCTTCAATAGTGGCGTGTGGGCAACGGTAGAGAATGGCGCTCGCAAGATGGTCTGCGCCGATACGCTCTATGTAGTTGTAGGAACGCTCTTTGAGAATGCAAAGACCTTCACGGCTCGCGGTCGTACCATCACCCGCCCAACACACTGCTACAAGTTGCTGCTTCGTACCCGCAGTGGAAATACGGGCAAGAGCATTGACCAAATAACAAACGCAGACGATATAAAGGCTATCGGTTTCCTATTTGAGAATGAGTCTACAGCCTCAGACTACAAGAGTGCTGCGGTATCTATCAAGGAGATTGAGAGTCGCACTGGTTTTACATTCTTCCGCAACCTTAACCCTGCCATTGCTGCCGAGGTTAAGAGCCAGAAGAATGTTAGCGATTGGAATTTCTAAAAACTAAATGATATGAAAAAGCTACTATTAACAACACTGCTTGTTGCAGGCGTATTGTTGAGTTGTTTTGCGCAGAAGCCTCACATGGTTGTCTTCTACAACCTTGAGAATCTGTTTGATACAATCAACGACCCGGACAAGTTGGACGAGGAGTTCCTACCTACGGGTGACAAAAAGTGGAACAGCACAAAGTATCAGAAGAAGCAGAGTAATATAGACAAGGTCTTCTTTGATATGGCAGCTATCAATCGCTCTTTCCCTGCAGTTATTGGCGTATCGGAGATTGAGAACCGCCTTGTGCTTGAGGACCTAATCACTCAGCCTAAGATGTCGCACGGAAACTATCGCATTGTGCACTACGACTCTCCAGACCGTCGTGGTGTGGACTGCGCCTTCCTCTATCGTCCCGATGTGTTCAAACTTGAGGGCAGCAAGGCTCATAAGTTCCAGATGCCAGGCATGGAGAACTTCTACACCCGCGACCTTGTAACTATGTGGGGTACTATTGAGGGTGAACCGTTCTTCTTCCTCGTCTCTCACTGGCCATCTCGTCTGGGTGGTAAGACAGCCTCTGACCCTAAGCGCGAGGCTGCAGCAGCGCAGTGCCGTCGCATTGCCGACTCTGTACGCATAGCCAACCCAAATACAAAGGTTGTGATTATGGGCGACTTGAACGACGACGCTACAGACAAGAGCATTACCGAGGTTATGGGCGCAAGGGAGAATATCAAGAAGCTCGTAGCTGGCGACCTCTACAACCCATATATCGCCCTGCTGAAGGCTGGTTACGGTACACTTGGCTACCGCGACTCTTGGAATCTGTTTGATAATATCATCGTGTCGGAGAATCTGGCTACAGGCTCTACCGGAGAGCTTAAGCTCAAGCGTGCTGAGGGCAGCAAGTTCTATGGCAACATCTTCTCGCGCTCCTATATGATGCAGAAGGAGGGTCAGTACAAGAACTATCCACTCAGAACATTTGTTGGTAACAACTTCCAGAATGGTTTTTCGGACCACCTGCCAGTATATATTTATGTAGGTAAGTAATTAAACTGTAATATATGAAAAAACTTTTACTCCTTACACTGCTGACCCTTATGAGCATTACCGCCTTTGCACAGGGTGGAATCAAGGGTCAAGTTGTCTCCCGCAACGGTCGTACGGCGGTGGGACTTGTCAAGGTTACCGTTGTTGAGACTGGTCAGAGCACCACAACCGACGACAATGGTCAGTTTACCTTCGCGGAGCTTGAGCAGGGTGACTATCGTCTTGCATTCACAGCTCCAGACTTTGAGAGCCTTGAGATGATGGTGCGCGTAGGTCAGAATATGCGCGATTTGCACACCGTAATCATCGTTCCGTCACTTCAGGGCGAGATTATGGACGACTCTGTATTCGCAGAGTTGGACAACGACTCCTCGGCGTCAGATACGCAGGCGCTGCCATCGTCGCTCTCATCCTCAAAGGATATCTACAACAATATCGCCTCATATCGCTTCAGCGAGATGCGATTCAATGTTCGTGGTTATGACTCTATGTATCAGGATGTATACCTGAACGGTATTCGCTTCAACGATGCGATGACCGGCTACGGCCCTTGGTCGCTGTGGAGTGGTCTGAACGACGCTACCCGCAACCAGGAGAATAGCGCTGGCCTCACCCCTACCAACTTTGGCGTGGGTGGTATCGGTGGCGTTACCAATGTAAATGCTCGCGCGTCGCAGATGCGTAAGGGCTTCCGCGTAAGTGTATCAAATGCAAACCAGATGTATCGCTGGCGTGCTATGGTATCATACGCTTCGGGTGCGCTGGATAACGGTTGGTCGTATGGCTTCTCGGTATCTACTCGTCAGGGTGGTAACGGCTATGTAGATGGTATCTACTACAACTCTTACGGCTACTTTGCCTCTGTAGAGAAACTCTTTGGTACAAAGCACCGCCTTGCCCTCACTATTCTGGGTACTCCGCAGCAGCGTGGTGCTCAGCAGGCATCTACACAGGAGGCTTACGACCTGTTTGGCAGCAACTACTACAACCCTAATGTCGGCTATCAGGATGGCGAGCTGCGCAACACCCGCGTGCGCCGTACACACGAGCCTATCGCTATGCTCAACTACATCTTTGATATCTCTGATAAGACTCGCTTTACGGCTGCTACATCTGTGCGCTTCGGTTTCAACGGCTACTCAGCCCTCACTTGGAAGGATGGTGCCGACCCACGCCCAGACTACTACCGTTACCTGCCATCTAACTACCTGAGCCAGATTACCCCAGAGATTCCAGGTATCTTCCAGGCTACAACAGATGCTCAGATTGAGAACTACATTGGCGCTGCTATCGGCGCTATGCAGGTGTGGAATGGTCGCATTGATTTTGACCGTATGATTAACGCCAACCGTCGCGAGGACCCTACTACAGCTGGTTATGCGCAGGGCTTCCGCTCTAACTATATGATTGAGGAGCGCCATACCGACCAGATTGACTACAACTTCGTTGCAAATATCTCGCACGAGTTCAATAATAACCACTCTATTATCGGTGGTCTTAAGGCTCGCGTAAACCGCACAGAGTACTACAGCACCGTTAAGGACCTGCTGGGTGGAACTTACTGGCTTGATATTGACAAGTTCGCCGAGCGCGATAAGGGTAGCGACATTATCGCTTACCAGAACGATGTAGACTACTACCTTGCAAATGGTCACGCTCGCGTGGTTAAGGAGGGCGATAAGTATGGCTACGACTACTACGCACACCTTCGTCAGGCACAGCTCTGGGCACAGTATGGTATGACCTACGGTGGCTTTGAGATGACACTGGGCGCAGAGGCTGGCTATAGCTCTATGTGGCGTCAGGGTCTGTGGCGCAAGGGTCTGTTCCCTAATGGCAACGACTCGTTTGGCGACTCTGAGCACCTCAACTTCTTCACCTACAAGGCTAAGGCTGCCTTTGCATACCGCTTCTCTGGCGCACACAACCTCTCGCTCAATGTAGCAGCGATTGCTGATGCGCCTAAGTTTGCTGCGGCATTCGTATCGCCTCGTACCCGTAACCAGTCTAACCCTGGTCTTACAACTGAGAAGATTTACAGTGCCGAGCTGACCTACAACCTCAACCTGCCTTACATTAAGGCTCGCGTATCGGGTTACTTCACAAAGATGAACGACCTTGCGAAGGTTATCTCCTTCTACGATGATACTCAGTCGTCGTTTACCAACTTTGCGATGTCAGATATTGACAAGCGTTATATGGGCGTTGAGTTGGCGTTCAATGTGCCTATTTGGGGTGGTATAGCTATTCAGGGTGCGCTGAACTATGGTGACTATCGCTACACCTCTAACCCTAACTTCGTGCAGATTATTGACAATAGCGCCGAGGTTGAGCTGGTGGATAAGGTAAACTGGAAGAACTTTTATGTAGAGTCTACCCCACAGGTGGCTGCAAATATTGGTTTAGACTATCGTAGCAACAACAACTGGTTTGCATCGGTAAACTTCAACTTCTACGACAAGCTCTACCTCTCTATGAACCCTGCATATCGTACAAACAATGCTGTAAAGTCATATGTAGAGGTACTTGCAAACGAGGCTGCTTCAGACGAGGCTAAGGTGTGGGCGCTGACAAATATTAACAATGTCCGCAAGCAGGAGTATCTGGGTAATGCCTATACTCTGAGCGCAAGTGTTGGTAAGAACTGGTATATCCAGCGTAAGTATATGCTCGGCTTCAGCGCGGAGGTTAAGAATATCCTCAACAACCAGAATATCAAGACTGGTGGTTACGAGCAGATGCGTATGCGTCGTACCCGTGGTTGGAATGGTAACGAGTCAGGCTCAAACCCTGCGGAGCCATTCTACAGCCGCTTTGACTCAAAGTACTTCTATATGCTGGGTACTACATACTTCCTCAATCTTTATTTCCGATTCTAAACTGTTGATATTATGAAAGTTATTAAAATATTCGCAATCGCACTCTTCAGCCTTGCCTTTACAGGCTGCTACGAGAAGTTTGACACCCCTGCAGCTCCTGCAGAGATGACAGACGAGATTATGCAGGCGCAGGGTATGGAGCTTCTTACTATCGCCGAGCTGAAGGGTATGTTTGGAGAGCTGAACAACTCTGGCTCTACCAACTCGCAGGATGAGACTAAGTACAAGCGCTTTGTGCTCTCTGAGGATGAGTGTACCGACTATGAGCTGCAGAATAACCGCTACATCGTGGGCAACTACTACATCAAGGGTAAGGTCGTAAGCAACGACGAGCAGGGCAATATCTACAAGTCGCTCCATATCTTTGATGGCACGGCTGCTATTGAGCTTAAGCTCACTAACGGTCTTTTTGCCGACTTCCCTTGCAACCTTGACACTAAGGAGAGCTGCTGGGTGTATGTTCGCCTTGCTGGTCTCTATATGGGTAGCTTCCGTATGATGCTCTCTATCGGTGATATCCCAACCGAGAGCCTCAATGCCTACGGTATCTACAAGTACTACGCAAACTCAAATATCGTATCGCCTAATAAGGTTGCTCTCCATGTCTTTAAGGGGGCAGATTGCACCCTTACTGAGGGCAAGAACGCTACAGACGATATCTATGTAGTAGATAACTACGAGGAGTCAAAGACAATCTATAACGCTGCCTTCCTCGGCCGTCTTATCCGCTTCAATAACCTTCAGGTTACCTATCGCGGTGTTAAGAATCAGAGTGGCGTAGAGCCTTACCCTGCCCTTACCAGCGGTAGCAATACCAACATCTACCCTAGCTGGCTCTGTACCAGCGGTATTATCGTAGATGGTGCTGTGCAGTATGTTGTTAGCAAGCCATGGTATAAGCTCGCCTACTCTATCAACAACATCTCGCTCTACGGTAGCATCGCACTCTGTTATCCAGAGGCTATGAGTACTACCCACGCCTCTACCCCTGGCTTCTATACTGCCCGCACAAGCGGTTACTCTCGCTTTGGCAGCAAGCCAGTACCAGCAGATGGCGCAAAGGGTAGCGTGCTTGCAATCTATGCAATCTACTCGCATAGCTTCAACTTCAGCCAGACCACCCGCGACCAGAGTGCAGCCTTCCAGCTCACCACCTGCCGCTTCCAGGACTTTATGCCTCAGTACTATAATAGCCTCTCAGAGGAGCAGCTCGTAGACCTTGAGGCGTGGATTGATGCGAATACTCCAGCGGAGTCTATTGATCTTCCGCAGACTCTGAAAGACGACGACATGGAGTAGTTTTGTTGTGATAAGGCAGCATTAGCTGCACATCCCTCAAATCCCCGAATGGGTAGTACGCTTTAGTACAACCCATCCGGGGATTTCTCACGATGCACACCTACTACCGCCTTCTGACAACAAAATGGGTTGTGCTATTTTAGTGTAGTTGCGGCATATCGCGTAAAAAGCCCAGCGATGGATAGTACTTAGGTTGTACAGCCATTGCTGGGCTTTTAGGGATGTGTCGCAAATGCGCCACTATCACTATAAATAAAAAAGGGTAAGCTACTTATATCGCACCGCTACAACCGCATACCCTTGCTCAATTCCTTGCCTGGGGGAGTTCTGCAGGAGCTGGTCGTATAAGACTTACCCGAGTGCAAAAGTAGAACTTTTTTTGTATCTTTGCAAAAAATTGGCTATGAAAGTAAATTTTCTTAAAAAAATATTTGTTTGCGGCATTGCTTTGGGTGGCTTTGTCGCTGTGGCTCTGATAGTTGCGTACAATAGCTTCTATGGCAAGGCGGTTGAGGATAATTACACTATTTATATCACGCCCCAGAGCAATTACGACGATTTTGCAGCTGAAATTAAGGGTCAGCTCTCCTCGTCGCTTAAATCTAAGGCCTTTGATATCTACGCTTCGCGTCTAAATCTTAGCGAGCGACTCAAGGCGGGACACTATGTTGTTGGTCAGGGTGCGAGTGTGATAAAGGTGGTGCGTATGTTTGCTCTTGGCGAGCAGACCCCTGTAGATGTTGTTGTTGGAGGTGCGCGTACCCTTCCGCAGTTGGCGGGGCGACTCTCTAAGCAGATTATGGCAGACTCGGCTACCCTACTCAAGGCTATGCAGGATAAGCAGCTGCGTGCATCGCTGGGTTACAAGCGCGACTCACTCATCGCTATGTTTGTCCCTAACACCTACCAGCTCTACTGGACCGTATCGCCTAAGAGTCTGCTGGAGCGTATGAAGCGCGAGTCGGATGCCTTCTGGAACGACTCTCGTCGTGCAAAGCTCAAGGCTGCGGGGCTTACGCAATATCAGGCTATGACGCTGGCATCTATAGTCTACGAGGAGACCAAGAATCGTGGCGAGATGCCGCGCATTGCGGGCGTATATATCAACCGTCTGCGCAAGGGTATTCCGTTGCAGGCCTGCCCTACGGTGAAGTATGCTATGGGTGATTTTTCGCTTACGCGCATACTCTACAAGCATCTGCGATATGACTCCCCTTTCAATACCTATCGCAATGCGGGTCTGCCACCAGTACCTATCTGCATACCGAGCATTGCAGCCATTGACGCGGTGCTGAACTACGAGAAGAGCGACTACCTATACTTCTGTGCTAAGCCAGAGTTTGATGGCACGCACAACTTCGCCCGTACGCTGAGCGAGCACAACGCCAACTCGCGAAAGTATAACGAGGCGCTGAAGAAGTTGAAAAGCAAGTAGAAGAAAAAACCTCCCAAATCGGGAGGTTTTCTTTTATCTTATTCTATCAATGGAGCGGACAAGCAGCTCGTCGCGCAGGATGGCTCGCATAGCAAGCACCGTGAAGATGACCGAGATTATCGGCATAAGGACTGGGAAGCGGAAGACCACATTTGCCCAAGTGATGTCAAAGTCGGCGAAGATATTTGTGCATACAGCGTATGTGAAGGCTGCTGTGAGTAGCAACGAGCCGATAAGCAGCACGCACAGCACACCACAGAGGCGAATCTGCAGCGGGCGATTCTTATATAGGAAGATGGTCACAAATGGCAGTGCGGTAGACAGAGCCAGTATTGCGCCCAGCCAAGCCACAGTGTGTGATAGAACGCCGTCAGCATCCGAAATAGCAAAAGCCGAGAGGGTTACCTGATGTCCGTCTACACCGATGTAAACCAGTGAGCAGCAGAGCGTTACAACCATAAGTAGTGTAACAATCATTAGGTAGAAGGTCTGTATTCGTTGAATCATAATCGCTTGTCTATTAAGTACTTATTTCTGTCGCTTGAGTTTCTGTTTATCAGCTCACCCAAGAAGCCTGCGAGGAAGAGCTGCACGCCGAGGATGATTGTCAGTATAGCCAAGTAGAAGAGAGGCTGGTCGGTTACGGCACGCAGGGGCAGGTCCATAACCTGCTTATAAATCTTACTGCCGATAACCCAGCAGGTGGTAAAGCCTCCGATAAGGAACATCAGCGTACCCAATCCGCCGAAGAAGTACATCGGCGAGCGACCGAAGCGCGACATAAAGGTTACGGAGATAAGGTCCAAATAGCCCTTTATCATACGCTCCATACCGAACTTTGAGACGCCATACTTGCGTGCTTGGTGGTGTACCTCCTTCTCGCCAATGCGCTTAAAACCTGCATAGCGGGCAAGAATAGGGATGTAGCGGTGCATCTCACCATAGACCTCAATAGACTTTACGACACTCTTGCGGTAGCACTTGAGTCCGCAGTTGAAGTCGTGGAGCTTAATGCCCGAGACGGTACGGGCTGTCCAGTTGAAGAACTTGCTCGGCAGGCGCTTGCCTATAGGGTCGTAACGCTTGCGCTTCCAGCCTGAGACAAGGTCGTAGCCCTGCTCCAGCACCATACGGCGCATCTCTGGTATCTCGTCCGGAGAGTCCTGCAAATCGGCATCCATAGTGAATACCACCTCGCCCTGAGCAGCCTCAAAGCCGCAATAGAGGGCGGCACTCTTGCCGTAGTTGCGCATAAAGTGGATAGCCTTGATGCGCTCGCCATACTGCTGCTTAAGCGACTCTACAACATCCCACGAGCCATCATCAGAGCCGTCGTCAATCATCACAACCTCGTACGAGAGCGACTCAGCCTTGCATACGCGGTCAATCCACTGCATCAGCTCGGGCAGGGACTCACGCTCGTTATAGAGGGGTACTACAACAGAAACATCTAAAGCCATTGTTACTCGTTGTTATTTGTGTCAAATAGGTTTGCGTCCTTCTTAACCACGCCAGCGATGATAAGCGCTACAATCATACCCCATACAGCATAGCTCCATACAGAGGAGAATATGGTGGCGAAGATTGAAGGCTCAGGCTGGGCTGCCATCTGTGCGAAGAGCTGCTTGTAGGTGCCCATCATTGCAGAGGTCTCGGGGTTGGACTCAAGGATGCCCTTTACAGAGCTAATCATAGCCTCGGTGTAGGCCTTGTGGCCGATGACAAGGTTGTGCAGGATGTAGCGACCCAAGCCGACAATAACGCCTGCAAGTGCCGAGATAGATGTTACATAGCTCCAGCCAGCGCCGTAGCTGAACATCTTAACATCGCTCTGCAGTGCCATAACCTCTACAGAGAAACTCTTGGCGAAGCGATAGAGCATCCAGACAAAGAGTACGGCAGAGAACAGCATCTCAATGCACATAACCGAGTACCAAGTGGTAGTGCCGCCATAGACTACAGCGCACTGCTCAAAGATGTGTGAACAGAGCATAATAAAGCCAAAAATGGCACCCCTGGTCATCACGCTATTCAAAAATAGATTCTGTTTCATAGAATGTTTGTTCTATATGTTTAATGCACAAAGATAGTAAAAAAGTGGGAAATAGACTCCGTCGTGCATCTTTTGAGAGATAAAATTGATAAAAATGTATATGATTTGCAGCCCTAAATATAAAAATGTCAGATTTTTTGTTATATTTGCACCCTGAACCATCCTTTATTATTTATGGTAGATGAGAAAAATATTTGTTCTGGCAGTAGCTGCGCTAAGCTACTTTTGTACCTACTCGCAAGAGGCTAAGGCATCAGACAATGTTCCAACGCTGATAATCTCGCCTCGATTTGAAGTGAACCCTTACATCCGAACAGGCAGTGAGGGATATACTGGCGTGGATTTCGGCACATCTTCCCTATACACACTCTTTGAAGGCTCAGTGGGCGAACATTTCAGCTACTCAATGAGCAATCACTGGCTAAGTACAGATCCTAAGTCGCTCTATCAGAATGCGTTTCGTTCTGACGATGTGGACTTTATAGACTGGCTCACGCTGAGCTACAATGTAGGACAATTCACATTCACACTCGGTAAGGATATGCTTGCCATAGGCGGCTACGAGCTGGACCCTATGGATGTGGATCAGCATCCGACACTCTGCTCTACATTCTGGCATAACTGCGCGATATATCAGTGGTCTGCGCGCGTGGAGTATATGACCCCTGACGAGGCGTCGTCTGTGGCTTTCCAGTTCGGTACATCCCCATTTGGCGAATATCCATTCCGTAGTAAATTGTTCTCCTACTCGCTTATCTGGTATGGCGAGTATGGCTGCTTTGCCCCTATATGGTCGGCAAATATGGTTGAGTACGACCGTGGCGTATTTGTAAAGATGGCGTCGCTGGGCAATGGCTTCTACTTTGGCGATGTTGCTATTGAGGCGGATGTGATGTACAAGCATCTGAACTATGATGGTCACAACCACGAGCTGTCGGCTGTATGCAAGGTGGGTTATACCTTTGCTGACAAGGTGGAGGTATTTGCAAAGGGCGGCTATGAGTACCGCTCAGGCATTGACATCTTTGGATATGATGCGGAGGACGAGTGGAGCTTCATCCCGACAGATGCCTCGGCAAAGGGCTACGCATTCTATGGCGGTGGTGTGAACTACTACCCACTCCGAAACAGCAAGGACCTGCGTCTGCACGCAGTAGTTGGCGCAAATAACTATGCCAAGAGCGTGGCTCTGAGCATTGGTGCGACATATCACTTTAACTTAACAGAAACTATTGGCAAACGAAGATAAAATGACGAATCAGAACAACTGTATCATTAAGATTGAGCACCTGTCAAAGGCATTTGGCGATAAGGTGGTGCTTGACGATATCAATCTTGATATTCGCCGTGGCGAGTTTGTGACCCTGCTCGGTCCATCGGGATGCGGTAAGACTACCCTACTGAGAATGATTGCAGGTTTTCTTAAGGCCGACTCGGGCGTGATTGCAATGGAGGGGACGGATATATCCGATACGCCGCCACACCGTCGTCCGCTAAATACGGTCTTTCAGCGATATGCGCTATTCCCACATCTGAATGTCTACGACAATATAGCCTTTGGCCTGAAGCTGAACAAGGTACCTTCTGCGGAGATTGATAGCCGTGTTCGTAAGGCGCTCAAGATGGTGAGTATGACCGACTATGAGGACCGCGATGTGAACTCCCTCTCGGGTGGTCAGCAGCAGCGTGTAGCTATCGCTCGCGCGATTGTAAACCGTCCGAAGGTGCTGTTGCTGGACGAGCCTCTGGCTGCCCTTGACCTGAAGATGCGCAAGGATATGCAGATGGAGCTTAAGCAGATGCACCAGGAGCTGGGTATCACATTTATCTATGTGACTCACGACCAGGAGGAGGCGCTGACCCTCTCGGACACCGTGGTGGTTATGAGCGACGGTAAGATTCAGCAGATAGGCACACCTATAGATATATATAACGAGCCAGTGAACTCGTTTGTGGCGGACTTTATCGGCGAGAGTAACATCCTCAATGCAACGATGATACGCGACCGCGAGGTGGAGTTTATCGGCCATACATTTGAGTGCGTGGACGAGGGCTTTGGTATCAATGCGCCTGTGGATGTTGTCGTGCGACCAGAGGATATCTACATCATCGCCAATGCGGAGAACGCCAAGTTTACGGGCGAGGTTAAGTCCTGCATATTCAAGGGCGTGCACTACGAGATGTTTGTAGAGACCGACAAGGGCTATGAGCTTATGCTTCAGGACTATAACGCCTTTGAGGTGGGTAGTACTGTGGGTATGTTTATCAAGCCGTCGGATATCCATGTGATGCAGAAAGAGCGCACCTGCAACACCTTTGAGGGTAAGATGACATCCCCTACAACCGTGCAGATTCTCGGCGCTGAGTTTGAGTGCGGCGAGTGCGGTCTGCAGGCTGGCGAGGAGGTCTATGTCTCTGTGAACTTTGACCGCGTGGAGCTGCTGGACAACAAGGAGGATGGAACGGTTATGGGCGAGGTGGAGTTTATCCTCTACAAGGGTAACCGCTACCACCTGACCGTACTTACAGACGAGGGCGAGAAGGTCTATGTAGATACAAACGATATCTGGGATAAGGGCGATATCGTGGGTATATCCGTGGCTGCTGCCGATTTACACATTACAAAGAGAGTTTAGCAGATGAAGTTCAATATCTTTTCGCGTCGCTCAAGCTGGGCACTACCCTACGCGCTCTTCTTAGGCTTCTTTGTGGCACTGCCGTTGGTGCTCATCGTAATCTACGCCTTCACAAATAGCGCGGGCGAGTTCTCGATGGTAAACTTCCGCAAGTTCCTGCTTCAGCCTGAGGCGGTAAATACATTTATATACTCTATCGGTATTGCGCTGGTGACTACCTTCCTCTGCATACTGCTGGGCTACCCTGCGGCGTATATCTTGAGCAACAAGAGCCTTAACCGCTCGCAGACAACTGTGCTGCTCTTTATCCTGCCGATGTGGATAAACATCCTTGTGCGTACGCTGGCTACAGTGGCTCTGTTTGACTTTGTGCACCTGCCGTTGGGTGAGGGTGCGCTGATATTCGGTATGGTGTATAACTTCCTGCCATTTATGATATACCCTATCTACAACACCCTGCAGAAGATGGACCACTCGCTCATTGAGGCTGCGGAGGACCTGGGTGCCAAGCCGAGTACGGTATTCTGGAAGGTTACCGTGCCACTCTCTATGCCTGGCGTGACAAGTGGTATAATGATGGTATTTATGCCTACAATCTCCACCTTTGCTATCGCGGAGTTGCTGACGATGAACAACATCAAGCTCTTCGGTACAACGATTCAGGAGAATATCAATAACGGAATGTGGAACTACGGCGCTGCGCTGTCACTCATTATGTTGGTGATTATCGGCATTACCTCGCTATTCTCGGATGGCGACGAGCAGAGCCAAAATGAGGGAGGAATCATCTGATGAAGAAGTTTTTTGCTCAATCATACCTCTGGTTGCTGCTTGCCCTGCTCTATGCACCGATTATCATCATCGGCGTATTCTCGTTCACCGAGGCTAAGGTGCTGGGCAACTGGACGGGCTTCTCTACCAAGCTCTACACCTCGCTATTTTCGGGCGGTGTGAGTGGCGGTCTGCTCTCGGCGGTGGAGAACACCCTCACCATTGCACTTATCGCTGCTGCGGTATCTACCCTGCTGGGTAGCATTGCCGCTATAGGTATACACAATATGCGCGGTCGTAAGCGTCAGGTGATAACCTTTCTTAACAACATCCCGATGCTCAACCCCGATATTATTACGGGTATCTCGCTCTTCCTGCTCTTTGTCAGCATAGGGCTTACGCAGGGATATATCACCGTGGTGCTTGCCCATATAGCCTTCTGTACGCCGTATGTGGTGCTGAGCGTTATGCCACGCCTGCAGCAGATGAACCCCAACATCTATGAGGCGGCGTTGGACTTAGGTGCTACCCCATTTCAGGCGCTGCGCAAGGTTATCATCCCAGAGATTCGTCCGGGTATGATTTCGGGCTTTATACTCGCCTTTACCCTCTCTATTGACGACTTCGCCGTAACAATATTTACCAAGGGTAATCAGGGACTGGAGACCCTCAGTACATTCATCTACGCCGATGCGCGCAAGGGAGGTCTTACCCCAGAGCTGCGCCCACTATCAACTATCATCTTTGTGACGGTGCTGCTGTTGCTCATTATTATCAATGTCCGCTCGCGTCGTGCGGCTCGTAAAATGGAGAATATCTAATGAAAAGGGTACTTATACTTATCGCATCGCTATTTGTAGCCCTCGGCGCTGCTGCTGCCGACCGTGAGCATACACTCAAGGTCTACAACTGGGCTGACTATATTGACGAGGATGTGCTCGAACAGTTCCAGGAGTGGTACAAGGAGCAGACGGGCGAGGAGGTGGAGGTTATCTACCAACTCTTTGATATTAACGAGATTATGCTCGCCAAGATTGAGCGTGGCAAGGAGGACTTTGATGTCGTCTGCCCGTCGGAGTATATCATCGAGCGTATGCTGCGTAATGACCTGCTGCTGCCGATAGATAAGGACTTCGGCTCTACGCCAAACTATATTGATAGCAATATCTCGCCATACATCGTGGACCGCTTCAATATGATTGACGGCTCGGGTAAGAACGCCAACGACTACGCTGTGGGATATATGTGGGGCACTACGGGTCTGCTCTATAACACCAAGTATGTCACCGCGGAGCAGGCTTCCTCGTGGTCGGTGCTCCATAACGAGCAGTTCCGCCGTAAGATATTTATCAAGGATGCCTTCCGCGATGTCTACGGACCAATATTGGTGTACCTCAAGCGCGATGCTATTGACCGCGGCGAGGTTACTATAGACGAGGTGATGTACGACGCCTCGGATGAGTCTATAGCCCTTGTTGAGGGTTTCCTTAAGACCGCAAAGCAGCTTGTTGCTGGCTGGGAGGCGGACTTCGGCAAGGAGATGATGACCAAGGAGAAGGCCTACATAAACCTCACTTGGAGTGGCGATGCCGTATGGGCTATTGAGGAGGCTGCCGCTGTGGGTGTGACCCTTGACTACTATGTGCCCGATGAGGGTAGTAATGTATGGTTTGACGGCTGGGTGATACCTAAGTACGCTAAGAATACAAAGGCTGCACGATACTTCATCAACTTTATGTGCCGCTCCGATATCGCCCTGCGAAATATGGACGCTATTGGCTATGTGAGCGCTGTGGCTACCCCAGAGGTGCTTGAGGCTAAGATTGACGATAGCCTTGAGAACGCTGTGGATGCCAGCTACTTCTTCGGCGAGGAGGCTCGCAGCGTTAAGATAGATGCCGTTCAGTACCCCGACCGCGCCGTTATTGAGCGTTGCGCTATGATGCACGACTCTGGCGCTCGCACCGAGCAGATGCTTGAGATGTGGGCTCGCGTCAAGGGCGATGAGGTCAAAACTTGGGTACTGGTTGTCATCGGCCTTACCCTACTGGCTCTGCTGATTGTGGGCGTACGCCGTAAGGTCAAGCAATACAAGAAGCGTAACCGTCATCCCCGCCGCCGCAAGTGACATTTAACTATTGGCTATTAGCCATTAGCTGTTAGCTTTTTAGGGGTGTCGCTACGCGACAGTGTTGAGGGGTGCATACTGTACCCAGAGTTATTAGAGGTAGCTATGTTTGTTAATGCACTACAGACTGCACCGTCGTTTGTCACGTGTCACGCTGTCACACGCGTGGGGTGTTGTCACATTTGTCACATTTATGTCACTTGTCACACCTGTTTCACACGCCTGTGACAGTGTGACATGTGACATTTGGCTATTAGCTTTTTTTCATTAAGGGTCATTAAAGAGTATTAAAGGTTACTAATGGTCGCTGGCGCGACGCTACGCAGTACAGTAAATGGTTGCGCTACCCTTAGTAGCCCTTAATAATCCTTAATAACCTTTAATGTTGCGCATCCCGCTTGCACCGAACAAACAAAGCAAGGGTGCACACGCCCGTGTTCGTTCGTTCGGTTTGCTATGCTATGTGGGTACTAACGCCAGGTGTACGCCTAATAAATAATTATATTCGGAGATTTATCTATATATATAATTATTTGTACTGATTTATCAGTATGTAAGCACCGCAGGTAGATACAGCACCGCAGGTAGTTACTTGTCGTAGAGATACTCACGACCGCGTAGATACTTTGATAGCTATTAGCTATTGGCCATTAGCTATATTAAGGTATCGCTACGCGATAGTGTTTAGGGCTGCAGTTGGTACTCTCAGTTGCCCCTTGCACCCTATAAACACTGTCGCGCAGCGACACCTCTGAAAAGCTAATGGCTAAAAGCCAACGGCTAATAGCCAAATGTCACATGTCACACTGTCACAGGCGTATGAAACAGGTGTGACAAGTGACATAGATGTGACAGATGTGACAAACTCACACGCTTGTGACAATGTGACAAGTGACAAACGGTAGCGCAGCGGGTAAGCACAGACAAAAAAATGGCACTGGAGGTTTTCCAATGCCACTTTATAGGGTTGTGCGGGGCACTAATAGTTCATAATATCGTAGTCGTAGTCGCCAGTGATTGTAGAGCAGCTGTAGGTGTTGCCCCACTGGTCGGTAGCCTCAACCTTGATATCCTTAGCGTTAGCGTTCTTGAGCGTCCACTTGTACATATGGAAGTTGTCCTTGTAGTTGCCCGAGTGCTTCTCGTCGTTCTTAGGGTCGCCGAGGCCGAGCACGCCGGTATGGTAGCCGACAATCCACCAGTCAAGGCTTGACGAGGTGCTTGGCTTACCAGGGTTGTTAGGGTCTGGGCTATACTTGCAAGGGCCCGAGTTATTACGCGCCATCTTGGTCATAAGACCTGCATAGACGCCATCCTCGTAAATCTTAATCTTCCAGTTGTCGTCGGCATTAAAGACATTGGCGAGGATAACATTTGCGCCGTGCTGCAGCTGGATGTAGTCGTACTGGCCACCGCTCTTGAGGTTACCGCGGTAGAGTCGCATCTGGTAGTCGCGGCTGTTCATACCCTCGTTTACGCCCTTGTAGTACCAGTCTACCATCTTATTACCCTCAATCTCGTAGACGCTATAGCCGTTAGGTGCACCGTCGGCATTGAAGCGTGACTTCCAGAAGTGTCCGCACACAGCGCCGTGGTTGTGCTCGTAGATAGCCTTGCCATTGACCGTAGAGGTTGTTGGGAAGTTGGTGCAGCGGTGGTGGTGTCCCGACATAATGTGCGCCTCCTTGAACTGGCTCAGCAGCTTGAGGATATTCTGCACATTGCTCTTTGTAGAGTTCTCCACCGAGCAGTGCACGCAGAGGATAACCATCTTATCCTTAGATACATACTGCAAGTCCTGCTTGAGCCACTCGTACTGAGCATCCAAGAAGCGTGGGTCGCCATAGTGGTCCCAAGAAGCGCCGTCCCACCAGAGCATATTACGCATACATACGATATGGGTATCGCCACGATTCCACGAGTAGTTGATAGGTCCAAAGACCTCCTCAAATGCGCGCTGCACAGAGAGCTGGAACTCAAGGTCCTG
Organism: Alistipes sp.; assembly: GCA_017463615.1. GTDB lineage: Bacteria > Bacteroidota > Bacteroidia > Bacteroidales > Rikenellaceae > Alistipes. Next base: position 20,962 of record JAFTOU010000059.1, read on the forward strand.
ATAGCCAGAGCAAGCAGGAGGGTTAGCCTCGTCAAAGACGAATGAGTAGTCGTGGTTTCCGAAGGTCTGGAACACCGGCATACCCATCTTATCCTTAGCCATAGCGCTACGCATAGTAGGCATTATAGGCTCACAGTTGCGTGTGCCCTGCGAGTATACCACATCGCCCAGCGTTACGCCGTAGCAAGGGTTGCTCTTGGTCTTTGCGTGGGCAACGATATCTGGTACAGACTCGTTCTTGAAGCGGTTTATGTGGCTTGAGTTCGCGCACTGCACATCAGCGAAGCAGAAGAGCGAGAACTTCTCCTCCTTAGCAATCTTATTGAGGGTGAAGTTGTAGGTAGTCTTAGCAGCGTCGTACTTAGCAAAGAAGTGTGGCTGACCGTAGTTGTTTACCATAACCTCTCCCGTAGCAGGTACGGAGTAGAAGATGTACATCGTATGCTTGTGCGGTGTGAGGCAGTAGTTACCGTTGATGTCGGTCTTCACGCAGCTAAAGCCGTCGCTCACAACCACATCCGAGGCAGCTGTGCCGTCGTCGTAGGTTATGCGACCCGATACAAATGCACCGCTGAGCGATACTACGCTGATGCAGATGTCGTCTACCTGGAAACGGTTGCTGTCTGTAGCGTTTGCGCGGTTTCCGCTGATAGCGATACGGCTTGTGCTGCTCACATTGCTCAGCGTTACGCTATACTGCTTCCAGTCGCTGTTGGTGTTGCCCTCCAGGGTGATAGCCTTGCTCTCGCCCTCAGCCTCGTAGGTAATCTTGTTGGCTGTAGAGATAGAGGTGTCGTTGAGCACCTTTACGATAATCTCCCTCTCCTCTGGGGTGATATCCTTGCCGATATCGCCATAAGGGGCAGCCTTGAACTTGATTGTAACCTTCGCCGTAGAGCCCGCAGGGATGGTCGAGAGCATAGGTGTAACCACCGCCGAGCGGTTAGCCGACTGACCCACCTTGATATAACCAGGGCGAGCGCATACCGAGCCTCCGTTAGCGCCATCCTTGCCACCAATCCAGCCCCACTCGTTAAGACCCATATCGTCCAACAGACCAGCCAGAGTGTTGAATAGACCCATCTCTACATTTGCTGCCGCAGGGATATATGCAGGCGAAGCACCAGAGATATCGTTAGCCTCCCAGTCCAGCGTAACCTCGCCCTTGAGCTCAGCACCGTCAAAGGATGTGAGGGTTGCTCTGTCGTCGCGCGACACACCTGCAGAGGCGGTAGAGAGGTCGCCACCGTAGATTAGGCGGTCAAAGTTCTCGTAGAGGATGATATCGCCAGGCTGTGTGTAGTTGAACACCTTGCCCTTGACAGTTACAGCCTCGGTGCTAACCTCCAGCGGGATAAGGGTCTGCTTGCTGTCTGTAAGGTTGTAGACATGGATGTAGTAGTCAGTCTCTGGCTCCAGACCAGTGAAAATGAAGCGTGGAGGACAGCTGCTCTGGGTAAAGAGCTTGCTACCCTTGAGCGGAGATACGCTGTATACCAGCTGCTTACAAGCCTTGTCGCTGTAGATTGCAACCTTGTAGTCCTTAGTGATGTCGTCGGTATAGAGAGCCTCGCTATTTGGGTGAGCCTCAGAGAGGTACTTGAGATTCTCCTTAGCCTTAGACCACGCGATAGCCACCGTAGAGTCGGTCACGCGCACAGCGTCTACAAACAGGTCGCTCTTCTTGAGGTTGAGTGTAAGGTCAGCCTCCAGCACGGTGTCAGCACCCTTGTCAATGCCGCCCTCGCCGATGGTCGCCTCATAGAGACCCTCAAGGCAGTAAATCTTGACACTCAGACCCTTAGCGTACTGCTGCGCAGGGATGCAGAATGTGATGCTCTTGCCGTTGGCATCTATCACCTCGTTCAGTCCACCGAGCGTGAGGGATGATGTAGCACCCTCAGCATTGAGCTCAAGGCTCATATCCGTTGTGTGTACCGTAGCACCACTACCCCACAGCGCCTCGCCATTTGCGCTCTGAATATCAACGCTCTTCATCGTAAACGAGCTCTCGTCTGCAGGCAGCGCCAAGTTTAGACGCACGATAAGCAACGGGTTGTGCATTGTAAAGCTCTGACTCTCAGCGTCATAGCTACCAACAAGCAGTGGCAGACGGACATTGTCGTCAAAGCTCGGAGTCTGCTCCGCAAGCGCCACCTTGATGTTTCGTGCGCCTACGCTACCGCCTGAGATATCCGCCGACTTAGCCTGGAAGTACGGATAGAGGGCGTAGTTCTCGCGGCTGTCGTCAAGATAACGACCCGATGCGGTCTTAAACTGAGCCGAAACGCCTGAGATTGAAGAACTTACAACGGTTGATTTGAAGTGAGATACAGCCGACTGGTTGTACGAGAGGGTGAGCATTGCATCACCCGAGGTCCAGGTAGGAGCGTTCTGACCACCCATCGTTGCGCGGGTAACCTCTGGCGAGGCAATCGTTGCCGTGAACTGGGTAACCTGAGTGCCCTCTACCACGGGAGTGTCGGTATCGTCAATACCTTCATCTCCGCCGGTGCAACCGCCAGCCCATAGTAGAGCCACAGCTGCGAGCATAGAAAAATACCTGAGTTTCATAGTAGTTCAATTATAGTTTATATTATTATACTCTATAATAATATATACAACTCAGCGTCGTAGATTCCTACTATGTAAATTGCTGTTTTTACAGCACGCGGATAAGGTTTATGCCGTCGCGAATAGGCAGAATAACGCTCTCTACGCGACTATCGGCAGCCACCGCAGCGTTGAAATCTATGATTGCCTGAGTCTGCTTGTCGCCCTTAGCTACGGGCTCTACAACCTTGCCGTACCAGAGTATATTGTCCGCCAAAATCCAGCTGCCACTATGCACTAAACCGTTGTCAAAGAGCATGTTATAGTAGGCGGTGTACTCGCGCTTGTCGCCATCAATAAAGACCATGTCGTAAGTTTGTCCCAGCGTAGGTACAATCTCCAGTGCAGAGCCTATGTGCAGGTTTAGGCGGTCGGCATACTTAGAGCGGGAGAAGAAGTCCAAAATCATCATCTCCAGCTCGTCATCCACCTCGCAGGTGTCAATCACTCCCCCATCTGGCAGACCTGCAGCCATAGAGAGTGCCGAGTAGCCCGTAAATGTGCCAATCTCAAGTATGCGCTGTGGGCGAATCATACGGACAATCATCTCTAGCAGCTTGCCCTGGATATGTCCCGAAATCATACGCGGGTTGAGTACACGCAGGTAGGTCTGTCGCTCTAATTCGTGCAGCAGAGCATCCTCTGGCGAGGACATAGCCTCAATATATTGGTCTAATGCGCTCATCGGTAGATAAGTGTTGAATTGTTTGTAAATATCTCGTTTGCAACCTCCATAATCTGCTCAGCAGTTACGGCGTTAATCTTCTTGTACGCCTCCTCAAGGGTGTCCACCTCGCCGTGAACAAGCAGGCTGCGACCAATGCCGAGCATATAGCCCTCGTTTCCCTCCGTAGAGATTGTCATCTGGGCTATGTACTGACGCTTCGCCATTGCGAGCTGACGGGTTGTAAGGCGCACGCTCTGTAGCTTGCGAATCTCGTCGTCAATAATCTGGCGACAGTGGTCGGCATTGCAGTGCTCCGAGCTGAAGTAGATTACAGCCATACCGGCATCCGAATATGGGGTGTAGCTCGCCTCAATATTGTAGGATAGGCCGTTCTTCTCACGCACATTTACATTGAGTCGTGAGTTTGCACAAGGACCACCTAAGATGTTGATTAGCAGTGAGAATGGCAGTCGCTTGTCCTCGTTTATGCTGTAGGCACGATTGCCTATTATACAGTGCGCTTGGTGGGTATGCTTTATAATCTGATTGTCAAACTGACGGTATGCCAGTGGCGCTGTACGGGTGTAGTTTCGCGTAGTGGCACTCTTGTCTGCAAAGTAGCGTGCTGCCACCTGCTCTATGCGGCTGTTGGAGATAGCGCCTATAGATGCAAAGACCATCTGGTCGGTCGTGTGCGTGCGCTCTACAAAACGGTGTAACGCAGCGCTGTCGTGGCGCATAAGGTCTCTCTTGCGACCCAATATGTTGTGACCGAGCTCCGACCCCTCAAAGAGCATATCCTCAAAGGTGTCGTATATCATATCCATCGGCGAGTCCTTGTAGGTATTTATCTCATCTACAATCACTTCGCGCTCCTTGTCAAGCTCCTTATCTGGGAATGTGGAGTTGAAAACCACATCCGAAAGTAGCTCCACAGCCTTGCTTAGGTCACTGCGCAGAACAGTTGCGTGCACAGTTGTATCCTCCTTGGTGGTAAAGGCGTTCAGCTCGCCACCTAAGTTCTCTAAGCGACAGTTCACTTGGTAGGACTTGCGTCGTGTAGTGCCCTTGAATAACCCATGCTCGGCAAAGTGGGCAATGCCGTACTCGTTCTTAAGCTCGTCGCGACTACCAGCACCGATTATCAGCGCACAGCGTGCTGCACCACTGCTCACATTGCGGTGTATGCCCCTAATTCCGTTGGGTAGCGTGTATGTAAAAAATTCCTCCTTCATTAGTTAGTAACTGTATGAATTTGTTTGTGAAATTATTTTATAGCTGTACAGTTACTTAATATGTTGCTTTAGATAGCGAGCCGTATAGCTTGATTCACAGTCTAATAAATCTGTTGGTGTGCCCTCAAACACAACCTCTCCACCGCAGTCGCCAGCCTCTGGACCGAGGTCTATAATATGGTCGGCGCACTTGATAATGTCCATATTGTGCTCGACAATCACCACCGTATGTCCGTTGTTCACCAGCGCATCAAAGGCTCTAAGCAGTCGCTTGATGTCGTGGAAGTGCAGGCCCGTTGTCGGCTCGTCAAAGATAAAGAGTATGCTGCCCCTGCCCGTATCCTTTGTAAGGAACGAGGCGAGCTTCACACGCTGACTCTCACCACCCGAAAGCGTGGATGAAGATTGTCCGAGCTTGATATAACCCAATCCCACATCCTGCAGGGGCTTTAGCCTCTCCACAATGCGACGACAGGTGGCATTTGCGCTATCGCTGCCGAAGAACTCTATGGCTTGGTCTATGCTCATATCCAGCACATCGCAGATATCCTTGCCGTTGTACTTGATATCAAGAATCTCCTGCTTGAATCGTCTACCACCGCAGGCATCGCAGGTCAGGACAACATCCGCCATAAACTGCATACCAATCTTTATCGTACCCTCGCCCTGGCACTGCTCACAGCGACCACCAACCATATTGAACGAGAAGTTGCTCGGCTGTATATTCGTGCGCTTAGCGTACGGCTGGTCGGCATATAGGCGGCGAATTTCGTCATACGCCTTGATATATGTCACAGGGTTTGAGCGTGACGACTTACCTATAGGGTTCTGGTCTACCAGCTCAACGCTGCGAATCATCTTCAAATCGCCACCGAGCGAGTCAAAGTCGGCGGGATGGTCACCCGTCTCCATAATCTCGCGGCGCAGTGCGGGATAGAGAATACCCTTTACCAGCGAGCTCTTGCCCGAGCCACTCACGCCCGTAATGCAGGTCATAACTCCAAGGGGTATGGTTACATCAATGTTCTTGAGGTTGTTTGCCCTCGCGCCATTTATGCGAATATAGTTGCTCCACGGACGCGCATTAGCTGGCGGAGTTATGCTTCGTCTGCCACACAGATAGTCCGCCGTAAGGCTCTCCTCTGCCTTGCAGAGGGCGCTGTACTCCCCACTGAATACTACCCTACCGCCATTCTCACCAGCCTGAGGACCTATATCTACAATATAGTCGGCTGCGCGGATAATCTCCTCCTCGTGCTCTACAACGATTACGGTGTTACCCAGGTCGCGGAGCTGCTTGAGCACAGATATCAGGCGTGCCGTATCGCGTGGATGCAGACCTATGCTCGGCTCATCAAGGATATAGAGCGAGCCTGTGAGGTTGCTGCCCAACGATGTGGAGAGGTTTATACGCTGACTCTCACCACCCGAGAGCGTTGAGCTAAGACGGTCTATGGTCAGATAGCCCAAGCCTACATCGCTCAGGTACTGCAGTCGGTTTGTAATCTCCTTGAGTATGCGCTGTGCGGTTATGGTATCGTGCTCGTCAAGCTGCAGAGTGGCAAAGAAGTCAATCAGCGTATCTACATTCATCGCCGCTAACTCGGCAATGTTCTTGCCTCCAACCTTGACATAGAGCGCCTCTGGACGCAATCTTGCGCCATTGCACGCAGGACAGGTGGTCTTGCCCGTATACCTGAGCTTGAGCATTCCAAACTGGGTCTTGTGCTTCTTACGCTCACGCTCAAGATACTCAAAGAAGTAGTTTAAGCCGTAGAAGTACTCGTTACCCGTCCATAGCAGGCGACGCTGCTCCTCAGTGAGCTTGTAGTATGGCTCGTGTATCGGGAAGTTGAACTTGTAGGCATTCTGCACTAACTGGTCGCGGAAACGACTCATAGACTCGCCACGCCAGCAGGCTATAGCGTTGTCAAATATGGTGCGAGACTTGTCGGGCACTACCAGCTCCTCATCAATGCCCGTAACCTTGCCAAAGCCCTCACATACGGGACAGGCGCCCAGCGGGTTGTTGAAGCCGAATAGGTGCTCGGATGGGTGCTCAAACTCAATGCCGTCGGTGGTCATTAGTGCCGAGAACTCCGTTAGCGTGTCGTTGTGAATAACCACGCAACTATTTGTGCCATAGCCAAATGCGCCAGATATAGACTCGCGCATACGGTTTAGTGTATCGTCGTCAGCTGCCACCTTTATACGGTCTACAACCACATACTTACCCTCGGCTGTAGTCTCTGCCGTAATGGTCGGCATAAACTCCTCAAGGCGCACAAGCTCTCCGTCAATATAGAGTCGCTGAATACCGTCGGAGAAGAGCTGAATGAGTCGGTCAATAATACCCTGCCCCTCCTTCAGATGTAGTGGCACGGCGATAATTACCCTCTCGCCCTCGCCTAAAGAGAGCAGGTGCTCTACAACATCGTCTGTGGTGTAGCACTTGACCTCCATACCCGAAATTGGCGAGTATGTCCTACCGATGCGGGAGTATAGCAGACGAAGGTAGTCATAAATCTCAGTAGTCGTGCCGACCGTAGAGCGTGGGTTGCGGGTGCTGACCTTCTGCTCAATAGCAACTGCAGGGGCTATGCCGGTGATAATATCCACCTCGGGCTTACTCATCCTGCCTAAGAATTGGCGAGCATACGACGATAGGGACTCCACATAGCGCCTCTGTCCCTCGGCGAATATGGTGTCAAAGGCAAGAGTACTCTTTCCAGAGCCAGATAGACCCGTAACAACTACCAACTTGTTGTGCGGGATGTCAAGCTCTATGTTCTTGAGGTTGTGGACTCTTGCGCCCTTTATGTAAATCGATTTATAGCTCATTCTCCAAAACTTCAATAGTAGCGCCACTAACCTTGCTCAGCTTGCCGATAAGCATCTGAGCCTTGCTCTGCCTGATGGCTAGTGTCATTGAGCAGAGGTTGTCAAAAATCTGCTCCCTAATCTGCGGAGTCTCGTCCTTGATTATGCGCATAACATCGTTCATAACCATATAGGAGAAGTCCACGCGCAGAACGGTATCAACGGTCTTTTCAATCACATTGCTTACGGCAATAACATTCGCCGCAGCCTCCTTATAGGCCTGTATAAGTCCCGAAACGCCCAACTTTGTACCGCCAAAGTAGCGCACAACAACAATCAGGCAGTCGGTAATATCGTTGGAGAGTAGCTGACCCAATATCGGCTTACCAGCCGTGCCCGAAGGCTCTCCATCGTCATTGGCGCGGAAATGCTCTCCCTGCGGACCGAGTCGCCAAGCGTAGCAGTGGTGCGTAGCGTCGTAGTACTGCTTGTGCAGCACATCAAGGTGCTCTCTAATCTGCTCCTCGCTCGTTACGGGGTAGGCATACGAGAGAAACTTGCTACTACGCTCGCGCATAGTGCACTCTGCAGGCTCTGCAATGGTTAGGTAGCTATCTTTAATCTCCTCCACGATTACTATCTTATCTTTCTAAACAATCTGTTCCAGCGAATACCCTCCTCGCCCGTAGAGAAGGCGATAAACGAGGCCTTGCCCACGATATGGTCCTCCGGAACAAAGCCCCAGAAGCGGCTGTCGGCTGAGTTGTGGCGGTTGTCGCCCATCATCCAGTAGTAGTCCATAGCGAAGGTGTAGCTATCTGCAGGGGTGCCGTCAATAAATATTACGCCATCTGTAACCTCCAACTTATGCCCCTCGTACTTCTCAATAATACGGCTGTAGAGAGGCAGATTCTCGGTGGTGAGTGCGATGGTAGTCCCCTTCTGAGGTACCCACAGCTCGCCGAAGTTGTCCTGGGTCCAGCTGTAGCCCTTGTTGTTCGGGAAGAACTCAAGTCCCGACTCGGTGTTGTCGTACTTTATTACCGACTCCACGATAGCCATCTTCGCCATCTTCGCTGCAACCTCCTCGGTCATTGTCAGGTAGTAGTATGGCATATTACCACCCCACTCGCGTACGCCAGCCTTATGCAATGCGTAGTCGGTCAGCGGAGCGGAGGTCTGCACAAAGTAGATCTGCTGCTGCGACGGAATTGTCGCCTGCTCAGTGCCGTTTACAAATAGCTTAGTGCCCTCAATCTTAATCTTGTCGCCAGGAATAGCCACGCAACGCTTGATGTAGTTCTCGCGCTTATCTACGGGGCGAGCAATCACATCGTAGTCCTCATACAGACGCTTGCGACCCTCTACCTCTCCGTAGCTCTGCTGATAGCTGCGCAGGGCGTCGTAGTAGCTTGCTCCAGGGGTTGGGTATAGACGCTTAGGCATCATCACCGTATCGCCCTCTGGGTAGTTGAACACCACCACATCGCCACGCTCAACCCTCTTGAGTCCCTTCAGACGGTGGTAATCCCACTGGATAGCCTCGCAGTAGGACTTCTTGGTCTGCGAGAATGGCATTGTGTTGAATACAAACGGCATAGCTATAGGCGTATTTGGTACCTGCGGACCGTATGAAATCTTGCTTACATAGATGTAGTCGCCGATAAGGATGGTCTTCTCCATAGAGGAGGTCGGAACCTTATAGAGCTGAAAGACAAACAGATGCAACAGCGTAGCTGCAACAGTCGCCCAGAGGATAGCATCTATCCAGCCCCAGATGCTCTTGTAGAGTGGCGAGCGCTCGCAAAGCTCATCGTTGTAGTGCCAGATGTACTTGTAGAATAGACGCGAGATGTAGATGTCGTAGATTACAGGCAGTCCCAACAACATCCACAGATTGCCTGTCCAAACAACGCACAGCAGCGTGTATATAATTGCAACGGTGGTAAACTTAAACCACTTATTCTTCCAAAATTGCTTCATAACTACTCCTTAAATAGGTCATCCATTGTAAATACTCCCCTCTTGCCACAGATAAACTCTGCAGCAATAACCGCACCTGTAGCCAGTGCACTACGGCTCTTGAGCGTATGTTTAATCTCCAATGTGTCGTCCGCAGACTCGTAGGTTACGGTGTGCGTGCCAGGTACAGTACCCTCGCGCAGCGATGTAATCTCTATACTCTCGGCTGTTGCCCTACTGCTCTCCCCCTTCTGAGGCTCTATGCAGTTCCAGCTGCTCTTGCGGTCAAGACGAGCGATAGCCTCATGAGCAAGGGTTATGGCAGTGCCGCTTGGAGCATCCTTCTTCTGGGTGTGGTGAATCTCCTCAATGCGCACATCGTAGTTGTTGCAGCCATTCATCAGCTCTGCAAGACGACGATTTATGCGAAAGGCGATATTTACACCGAGCGAGTAGTTTGACGAGTATATCATCGCGCTACCACGCTCTATGCACAGCTGCTGAAGCTCTGCAAGGCGCTCTGTCCAGCCAGTTGTACCACTGACAATAGCTACGCCCGCCTCTATGCAGGTGCGGATGTTGTCGTAGGCTGTGGTCGGGGTTGTGAACTCTATGGCTACATCTATGCCGGCAAGGTTTGCAGCATTGAGCTCGTCCATATTGTGCTGGTCTATAATAAGGCTTACGGTGTGACCACGCTGAAGCAAAACCTTCTCTATCTCGTGACCCATTTTGCCGTAACCGATAATTGCTACTTTCATTCTTTCTGCTTTTTTAAGTTACAAACGACAAAGATACTCTAAAAAATATAAACATCCAAAAAAAGAGGGGTTTATAAACCCCTCCATATCTATTTTCACAAATGCTACTCTAATAGTTCCTTGAGCGTCCCTGCCGCCTCGTTTACAATCTCGCCAACAGTCCCTAACGCCTTTGAGGCCTTGCCACGGATGATTATGGCGTTGAGCTTGTAGTTCAGGCTGTCAATCTTCTCCCTCTGCTCTGCAGACATATCGGCAGCCAACTCCTTGTACTGGGTGCGCATCTGCTGATATTCGGTGGTGAATGTTGTCCACTCCTGCTCGTCAAAAGATTGGTAATTCTCAATCGCTCGCTCGGCAAATCGCTCATACTTGACAACAAAGAGTGAACTCTTTATTCCCAACATAGAGGATAGTAGAAGAATAGCTGTAAGTAAAGTTTTCATAGTCAATGCGTTTGTGTAATTATCTAAAGTTTTGCTTATATATTCAAAAAGTCGCAAATAGTAGTTATAAATAACCATCTGCCTCTCTATCATAACGCAAAGATATGAAAAATATTTGCGAATTAGGTAAAAAAAATATACCTTTGTGTGTTATGCGATACTTTGTTGAGCTTAGATATGATGGTGCGGCGTACTGCGGATGGCAGCGACAGCCCGATATGCCATCTGTGCAGCAGACGGTGGAGCAGGCGCTTACCAAGTTGCTACGCACCCCGACGGAGATTGTCGGCGCTGGGCGTACAGATACGGGCGTGAATGCCTCCTACTATGTGGCTCATTTTGATGCGCAGGAGGCGTTAGATACCACCCTTGTGCTCTATAAACTCAATATGATGTTGCCGAAGGATATTGGTGTATTTGCCATAACCCCCGTAACGGAGAGTGCCCACGCACGCTTTGCAGCTCTGGAGCGCGAGTACACCTACTTCATCTCGCAGACTAAGAACCCATTTCGCCGCCACTCGGCGTGGTTGTACTATGTGCAGTTGGATGTTGAGAAGATGAACGAGGCTGCCTCTAAGTTGCTTACATACAGCGACTTCACCTCCTTTGCTAAGCTCAATTCAAACAATAAGACCAACATCTGTCGCATAATGGATGCGCACTGGAGTGTTGAGGCTGATGGCGTACTGCGCTTTACAATTCGTGCAGACCGCTTCTTGCGAAATATGGTGCGCTCTATTGTCGGAACGCTTGTAGATGTGGGGCGTGGCAGATATACGGTAGAGGAGTTTTGCGCTATTGTTGAGGCTCGCGATTTACGCCTCTCAAGTGCAGGAGCACCCGCGCAGGGATTATTCCTGAGCGATGTAGTTTATGATGAAAGTATTTTTAAGAATACAGTTAAATAACAACTAAAATTTATCAATTATGGGAACATTACTTTATCTGTTGGGTACCGTTCTGGGTATCTATGCCGTTTATGAGATCTTTACCAAGAAGCCAGGTACAGAGCTTCTTCCAAAGCTCCTGTGGTCAGTAGTAGTACTCTGCACAAGCTGGATTGGTATTGCGTTGTATTATTTCTATCTTCGTGACAAACTGAAGTAGATTTTGTTGTGATAGTGGCGCATTTGCGGCACATCCCTTAAAAATCAGCCGCGGCTGTACGCTTTAGTACTATCCGCGGCTAATTTTTTGCACGATGCCCCGCAAATGCGCCACTCTGACAACAAAATCGGTGCAAAGAATACATTAAGGAATTTCGCAGGCGCAGCCTTACGCATGTATAGCGCAGCCGATAGATTGTTCGGCGGCTTCGGCGATACCTTCGTACATTGCTGGGTGGGCGTGGATGGTGTGGGCGATTTGCTCGGCGGTGATGCCAAGTTCCTTAGCCAGAGTTACCTCGCCAAGCATCTCAACGATATTTGCGCCGACGATATGTGCGCCTATCACGCGCCTCTCTGCGTCAAAGATAATCTTCACAAAGCCGTCGCGGTCGCCTGCGGCCATAGCCTTTCCCGATGCGGCAAACTGGTATCTGCCAATTGTATGCTCTATACCCTGCTCTACAGCCTGCTTCTCGGTAATACCCACAGAGGCAACCTCTGGGGTGGTGAATATGCAGGATGGTATTGTTGAGTAGTCCAGTGGCTTAGGATTCAGTCCGCAGATGCCCTCCACGCAGCGTACAGCCTCAGCGGAGGCTATATGTGCCAGCGCTGGTGTTGCGATGATGTCGCCAATGGCGTATACTGTCGGAACATTTGTGCGGTAGGCTCTATCTACCACAACCTTGTCGCGCTCTACGGCGATGCCGAGCTGCTCCAGACCTATATTCTCAATATTTGACTTGATACCCACAGCCGAGAGTACAACATCGGCAGTAAGGGCCTCTGCCCCCTTCTTGCCCTCAATCTCAATCTGGCACTTATCATCTACCACAGATACGCTCTTGACCGTTGTAGATACCATCACTCCGATGCGTAGGCGGCGGAATACGCGCTCCATGGTCTTTGCGACCTCCTCGTCCTCAAGAGGCATAAGTTGTGGCATATACTCTATAACTGTGACCTTTACGCCCAGTGATGCGTAGAAGAATGCAAACTCGCTACCTATAGCTCCCGAGCCGACAACAACCATCGTCTGTGGCAGTTTCTCCAACGACAGCGCATCCTTGGAGTTGATGATGTGGGTGTGGTCTACGGGCATAAATGCCATCTCGCGTGGGCGAGCACCTGTGGCGAGGATGATGTTGTCTGCGTCGTACACTACCCCATCAACATCCACCTGTGTAGGCGATACAAGGCGACCAAAACCAGATAGAATATCTACATTGTTGCGCTTGAGCAGCAGCTGCACACCCTTGTTCATATTGCCCGCTACGGTGCGTGAACGAGCGACAATCTTTGCGAGGTTTGCCGTAGGCTCACACTCCATATCTACGCCGTAATTTGCAGCGCTCTTGCAGTAGGAGAACACCTGCGCACTCTTGAGCAGTGCCTTTGTTGGGATACAGCCCCAGTTGAGACATGTACCACCAGCCTCAGCCTTCTCTACAAGGGCAACCTTCTTGCCGAGTTGCGATGCACGCACAGCGGCAACATAACCGCCAGGGCCACTACCGATTATTATCAAGTCGTACTTCATATAATATTTCTATTTAATTATTACTTAACAACTTCCAGTATTCTACCATTGTCAGCTGCAACAGCTCTCTTCCACTTCTCGCTATAGCCAGGCTGCTCAATCTTGCCAGGGATATCCTTGCCATTGCCGTTGTCAATAAAGCCATTCTTGTCCTCGCCCTTGACATTACCGTCAATGTACTTAACCATCAGGTAGCGGTCGAGTTTAACCCAAGCCTCAAAGATTTGTTCTGCACGCTTGAGGGTGAACTCTGTGGCGATTTTAGCCTTTTTCTTTGCCTTTGGAGTATTTTCAATAGCGATGTCAATCTGCTTTACATTTTCAAGCATATTGTTCTCCCAATTGTCAATATACTCGCGCACCTTCTTGCCGATAACATCGTAGCGCAGGTATGCAAACTGAGCCACGCGGTTTGTAATCCAGAACATAGAACTATCTGAGTACTTAAGCATTGAGCCATTCTCCTCGCTCAAGCACCACGGAATATCGGAGGTATTTACATATATAGGTGTCAGTGGCGATGTCGCTGCATCATCTGTGCCAAACCAGAGTATGCCGACCTTATCCTTACGCGCCTGACCGCAAAGCCAGAAGCCAGTCTGCTGGGTTGCTGTAGCACGCTCGTTGCAGTACTGCACGCCATCAACCTCAAAGTACATAGGACGCCAACGGTAAGGTAGTGCGCTGCCACCTGCGCCAATATCCTTGGTCATATCCATAGGTGTACCCTCGTAGTGGTCGCGCATAGCATCAAAGAGCTGCTTAGGCGATACCTTGCTTGTAGGCTTTACCCACAGCGGCATCTTGTTGTTTGGGTTTATACCCAGCGCGAAGTCTACATAGGCATCCATACCCTCGGTAACTGAGCGGAAGAAGCTCCATACGCGAGCCTCGCAGCCACGCATACCGCCGAAATCTACTGGGCAGTAGGTGTCGCAGAAGCAGAAGTCCTCGTCACCACCCTCGTACAGACCCTCCTTGCGAGCGAAGGAGATTACATCCTCAGAGTAGAGGCAGTTCTCAGGGTCGTTTGTTGGGAAGGTTGTAATACGCGCCTGATTTGCGTGTGCAGATACATATCCGTCAGGAATACGGCGTGCTACCCATACAATACCCTTGCGAGATGGGTCGTTGGTAGAGTCGCCCTTGCCGATAAGCTCCATAATCCACGCCTCCTCAGAATCGGCAATACTAAAACTCTCGCCCGAAGATGCGTAGCCGTAGGTATTCGCTAAATCAACTATCGTAGCAATAGCCTCGCGAGCGGTCTTTGCGCGCTGCAGGGTGATGTATATCAGCGAGCCGTAGTCAATCTTGCCGTTAGGGTCCTCAAGCTGCGAGAGTCCGCCCCAGGTGGTCTCGGTGATGATTAGCGAGTGCTCGTTCATATTACCAACGGTGGCGTAGGTTACAGGTGCCTGAGCAATATCGCACAGATATTTGCCACTATCCCAGTCGTGTACAGCCATTGTTGCTGCTGGACGCTTTGCTGGGGTGTATCTGTAGAGTGCGCCGTAGAGCTGATGAGAGTCAGCGGCGTATGTTACCATTACCGAGCCGTCTGTAGAGGCTCCCTTGGTTACAATAAAGTTTGTGCAGGCGTAGCTGACAACAGCTCCCGCTGCAAAAGCAAGTGTAAGAATCAGTTTTTTCATACTATTTAATTATTATTTCGTTTGTCGCAATCTCTTTACCCTCTGCGTCTACAATCTTGTAGCAGATTTTATCCTTCGTCACCTCTACATCCATACGGCTGCGATTTGGGTTGCAGATAACCGGGAAGTTGCAGCAGGAGGCACTATCGCCAGCCTCTGTGAAGCGATATTTGTGGATGTGGGCACAAATCATAGCATCAATGCCCGCGCTGTTGAGTATCGGTGCAAATAGGCGTGCAACCTCAGCCTCGCCGTGCCAGCCGTTGCTCTTTGGTGGGATGTGGATGATGACAATCTTTACGGGTGCAGCCTTAAACTGCTCGCTCTCCACCACGCTCTTTAACCACTGAGCCTGCTGCTGGCGGTAGTCGTCGTAGCGAACAAGGTCGTGGTACTCAATATCGTTGTCGGGCTTATCCTCGCCACAATCTAAGACGATAAAGTGCGCTGGACCATCCGCAAAGGTGTAGTACGGCATTGCCGAGGTGGTCGGGAAGTAGTTGTAGTAGTTTATCGCCCACGCACCGCGGGTCTCGTGGTTTCCGCGCGAGAAGAATAGCGGCACTTCAGATGCGAAGTTTGCAACCGAGGGCGCTAACACATTGGTAACCAGTCGCTCCTCGCTCTCAAAGCTGCTGACCATATCGCCATTAAAGACCACAAAGTCGTGTGTTGCTGGGCTTATAACCTCCTTGGAGAAGAGGGCGTTTATGGTCTGAGGACTGTCGTGATAGTCGTTGCCAACAGCAAAACGAGTAACATCGGAGTCGCTATCCAATGTGCGCACGAAGTACGGCTCTTTTTTGTAGACATTGCTACCCTTACCCTCGCTGTAGCGCACGCGCCTATTACCCTCGTTGAGCACCACGCCCTTATGCAGCACGCGGTAGCGGTACACAGTACCAGGCTCAAGGTCAGTAATGCGCACGGTGTGCCACTTGCCGATAGGTCGGCGGCCGTAGATGGTCTGGAAGAACTGCTTGCGCTCGCAGTTGTAGAAGTGTGTGCCATCGTCGGGGGCAATCTCTACCCAACTTAGGGCGTCGGAGTCGGTCTGCCAAACAACGGTAAACTCACTCTGGCTACACGCCTGAATGTATGGTCCTGCGACAATTTTGGGTGCATTGCGCTGCTCGGCGGTGGCTACGAGCGATGCAAAAATGGCTATTGTGATAAAAAATACTCGTTTCATAGTGTACAAAGATAGTAATTTTCTTTGAAAATCTTGCTTCGGCTCGCACTTTGAGTTATATTTGCAGTAGTAAAATGTGAAAACTATGTCTGTTGCATCAAAAATATCAGATATACGCGCCACGCTAACCGATGGCGTTACCCTCGTTGCAGTCTCAAAATTTCACCCCGCAGAGGCTATCTCTGAGGCTTATGCTGCGGGTCAGCGAATCTTTGGCGAGAGTCGTGTGCAGGAGCTTACGGCGAAGTATGCGGAGCTGCCGAAGGATATTGAGTGGCACATGATAGGTCACCTGCAGACCAACAAGGTTAGGGCTATTGCGCCCTTTATCTCGCTTATTCACTCGGTGGATAGCGCTCGCCTGCTGGAGTGTATAGACCGCGAGGCTGCTCGCTGCGGCAGGGTTATAGATTGCCTGCTGGAGGTGCATGTGGCTCAGGAGCAGACCAAGAGTGGCTGGGCGGTAGATGAGCTACGCGAGTATGTGGCTTCGGGAGCGATGAAGAGTCTGCAAAATGTGCGTATTCGTGGCGTTATGGGTATGGCTACATTTACGGACGATAAGGTCGTTGTTCGCGGTGATTTTCAGCGTATTGCAGCAATTAAGGCTGAGCTTGAGCCATATTTTTACGCTTCGTTTGATACGCTGTCAATGGGTATGTCGGACGACTACCTTGTGGCTATGGAGTGTGGCTCTACGATGGTGCGCATAGGCTCTACAATCTTCGGAAATAGGGTCTATTAACCCGGCGTTACGAAAACCTTAAAACCAAATAATAAGATGAAAAAACTTCTGATTTTATTCTCATTTCTCTCATTCTCGCTGGTCGCTCTGGCTGGTGGGGATGCAAATCGTGCGATATGGCGATTCTCAAAGAGCAAGGGCTTTGAACCTGCCAAGTGTTATATCAGAGAGGGTCTCTATCCTGCTTATATAGGCATCAAGAGCTCGGAGCTGGGCTTCTATCACAAGGGTAAGTTGGTACAGGCTGCCCTGAATACGAAGGGTTACCCTACTGCCGACGCTGTGAAGGGGGACTATTGGCTCTTTGAAGTTCCAGTGGCAGCGGGTCTGCATAGCGGTACGGTGCTGGATATTTTCCTCCCATTTACGGGTAACGAGGGCGAGCGCAATCACTTTGTGCTTGAGTATCGTGACGGTAGGCGTTGGGTAAAGGCTGCCGATGTACTCTCTACCGTAGCTCCAAAGCACCCTACACGCCATTGGCAGTCGGTACGCCTTGAGCGAGAGATTCCGCAGGGCGGTAAGGTTGCGCTGCGACTGCGTAGCGTTGAGAAGCAGGTTGTAAAGAGCTCTATCGCCTGCCCATCGCCGCAGGGTCAGCAGCCGCAGGTGGTTATATACGACAATGCTGTACCACGCGATACACTCAAGATGTTGTTTATCGGCAATAGCTACACCTACTACCACACCTACCCTATGATTCTCAAGGAGATAGCGTGGCGCGAGGGTCACTATGCCGACTGTAATATCTTCATCTCGGGCGGCTATACGATGAAGGCACACCTCTCCAATTCGCACTCTATGGAGCAGGTGGATAAGGGCGGTTACGACTATGTGATGTTGCAGGACCAGAGCATACTTCCAACGCTCAACGGCACGGCTGACGATGCTGGTTCAGCGGTCTATATGGAGACTATGGTGGAGCGTGTGCGTAAGAGCAGTCCCGATGCTAAAGTATTGCTTGAGATAACTTGGGGTAGACGCCACGGAAACAACAACTTCGGTAAGTATGAGAAGTATATTGCAAAGTACCCTCACTTCTACGAGAATTACGATGCTATGCAGAATAGACTTATAGAGGTTACAACGGCGGAGGCGACAGCTTGCAATGCGCTGGTAAACCCTGTGGGGCTGGCTTGGCAGATTGTTATGCACGAGCGACAGGATATAAACCTCTACCACAAGGATGACCACCACCAGTCTTATGCGGGCTCGTACTTGGCTGCGGCGGTTGCCTACCTTACTATATACGGCGAGCCGTTTGGGGCTAACCCTGCCGATGGCCGCCTAAGTGCCGAGAAGGCTGCCTATCTGCGCTCAGTGGCTGAGAGAGTGGTTTTGAAGGGCGAAAAGTGGGGCGTGAAATAAAAAGTTGTGATAGAGATACAATATATTAAAAAAATAATTATCTTTGTAGAAGATTCTGTTTTATCCTAAAAATAAAAGACTATGACAATTAAGCAAAGAATGGATCAGGCGCTCGAAATGGCGGGTCAGACTAAGGGTGCTGAGATCTCTCAGGGTGCGTTAAAGAGTACTCCAGGTTTGTTCAAGAAGTTCTTCCCAGGTCGCAAGGCTGTGGTTATTACCGACCACTTCGTATGGACTGCTGCTGGTGAGGCTGTGTACAACATTATGAACGCTGAGGGCGTTGAGTGCGAGAAGTTCGTTATTCCTGACAAGAGCTTCCATGCAGAGTGGAAGTATGTTGAGATGATTCTCGATGTGCTCAAGCAGTACAATGCTATCGCTATCGCTGTAGGCTCAGGCGTTATCAACGATGTTTGTAAGCTCGCTTCTCACCTGCTTGACCAGCGCTACATCTGTATCGCATCTGCTGCATCTGCTGACGGCTACTCTGCTTCAGGTTCGGCTATCGTTAAGGATGGCGCAAAGCAGACCTTCACCTGCCCTGCTCCGCTGGTAATTATCGGTGACTCTGATGTGTTGTGCAACGCTCCTGCACGCCTTACTACTGCTGGTTATGCAGACCTTGCTGCTAAGATTCCTGCAGGTGGTGAGTGGATGATTGCCGATCTGTTCGGTACTGAGCCTATCAACCCACCAGCTTGGTCTGTAATTCAGGATATGCTCCCAGAGGTTCTTGCTGACGCTCAGGGTATTGCAGATCGTACTCCTAAGGCTGTTGAGAATATCTTTGCTGGTCTTACACTCTCAGGTGTTGCTATGCAGATTGCAAACGATACTCGCCCACTCTCTTGTGCAGAGCACCTTTTCAGCCACTACCTTGATATGACTCACCACACATACGAGGATCGTATGGTTCTCCACGGCTTCCAGGTTTCTGTAGGTACTGTTACTATGTGTGCATTCTTTGACGAGCTGCTCAAGATGGACCTTACGAAGCTGGATGTAGACGCTTGCGTTGCCGCTTGGCCTACAAAGGAGCAGGAGGTTGCTCGTGCAACTGAGCTGTTCACTGGCTTCCCAGTTCCAGAGCTCGGTCCTACCGAGATTGCAAAGAAGTGGCAGAGCCCAGAGGAGGTACGCGAGCAGCTTAACCGCGTGAAGGCTACATGGCCAGAGTTCCGCGAGAAGCTCCGCAATCAGGTTTACTCATTTGAGAAGATGCGCGACCTCTTCGTAACCGCAGGCGCTCCAGTTGCTCCAGAGCATATTGGCGTTTCACGCGCTCAGTGGAAGAATATGACCAACTTCGTTCAGCTTATGCGCTGGAGAGTAAACCTCTTCGACCTTGCTAAGCGTGCGCAGATTTTTGATACGTTGGTTGGTAATGTATTTGGTAAGGGCGGCGCTCTTGAGATATAATTTGTTGTGATAGCGCGGCATTAGTCGCACATCCCTAAAAGCCCGACAATGGCTGTACGCTTTAGTACTATCCATCGTCGGGCTTTCTCACGATGTACGCCTACTACCGCACTCTGACAACAAATTGGGCAGTGTGTTATCTACCGCGTTCTGACGATTAGATAGAACTCGCCACTGTACTATGACGATAAAATTGGACGGTGAGAACCGAACGAACGAACAAGGGGGCGAACAGCACCGAACACAACCGAACAAAACCGAACACGAACAAGCGAACACGCACCCGTTCGTTCGTTCGGTTGTTCGGTTGTGTCACATCTGTCACATTTTTGTCACTGTCACATCGTTTTCACACGCCTGTGACAATGTGACATGTGACATTTGGCTGTTGGCCGTTGGCCGTTAGCCATTAGCCATTAGCTATTGGCTATATTAAGGTATCGCTACGCGATAGTGTTTAGGGCTGCAGTTGGTACTCTCAGTTGCCTCTTACACCCTATAAACACTGTCGGCTTGTCGACACCTCTAAAAAGCTAATAGCTAACAGCCAATAGCTAATTAAGTAACTACCTGCGGTGCTTACATACTGATAAATCAGTACAAATAATTATATATATAGATAAATATCTGAATATAATTATTTATTAGGCGTATATACCTGAATGTAAACCCGCACGAGCGGGATAGCGCGACCTTAGATATTACTAAAGGTGGCGCGTACTAACTCTGACCCGCGTCAGCCACACTAAACACTCCACCCCTAACCACACTGGGAACAAGCTGAGCGAGCGAACAACCGAACACGAACGAACAGGGGCGTGTTCGTTCGTTCGTTCGTGTTCGGTTTTGTTCGGTTTTGTTCGGGTATGTTCAGTTATGTTCGGGAATATTCGGTTTATTCCGTAAGATTATTTGTTGGCTTGCCTTCGGCAGCCCGACCCTGCTACGCCTCGGCAATGTCAGTTGCGGCATAAATGCCCAAAAACCGTCATTGAAGTCATAAGAGCAAGCTCTTGCCTTCAATTGTCGGTTTTTGCACCTTCGGTGTGCAACCGCTATTGCGCTCGGCTCAATCGCAGCGTCCGGATATGTTCGGTTTTGTTCGCACCCATGTTCGTTCGTTCGGGTTGCATCCAACAGTTAAAAAAACAAAGAGTTGCTTTTACAACTCTTTATCTCTCTACTCAAACCTGTACTCCTCTGCACCACGGAAGCCGAGGAGGAGTTCGTGGATTTTGAGGCGTTTTTTGCCGGCTATTTGGATGTCTTCAATGTAGACAACGCCGTCTGAGCAGGTGACGCCCATATACTTCTTACCGTCGGTGACTACCCTACCGACCTCTGTGGTGTCGCTCTTTGGCTCAAAGCGCACCTCAAAAATCTTTGCGCTACCCGTCTCTGCGCCATCTTTTGTGAGGCGACTCCAAGCGGCTGGGTATGGCGAGAGTCCACGCACGAAGTTTGTAATCTCCACACCGCTCTTGCTCCAGTCAATAAGGCAGTCCTCCTTGAAAATCTTTGGGGCTGGGCGGAGGTTATCGTCGCTCTGTGGCTGCTCTACAGCCTCTACGCGACCCTCAGCGATGCGATTTACGCTATCCAGGACAAGGTCTGCGCCAACAGTCATCAGTCGGTCGTAGAGTGTGCCTACGGTATCATTCTCGGCGATAGCTTCGCGCACCTGACCGATGATAGCACCCTTGTCAATCTCGTGGTTGAGCAGGAAGGTGGTAACGCCCGTCTCTGTATCGCCATTGATAATTGCCCAGTTGATAGGCGCTGCGCCGCGGTACTGTGGCAGCAGCGATGCGTGTAGGTTGAATGTGCCGAAGTGAGGCATTGCCCACACCACCTCTGGGAGCATACGAAAGGCGATGACGATGCCCAAATCGGGCTTTAACTCGCGCAGAGCGCACAGGAACTCCTCGTCGCGCAACTTCTCTGGCTGGAGGATGGTCTGGATACCCAGCTCGCGTGCAGCGACCTTGACATCGCACTCGTGAATCTTAAGGCCACGGCCTGCCTGGCGGTCGGGTGTCGTAACCACACCCACGACATTATATCCACCCTCTACAAGGGCGCGAAGTGACGGCACGGCAAACTCTGGCGTACCCATAAATACTATTCTTAACTCCTTGGCGTTCATACTACTTCCTCTTTTTGGTAAGTTTATCCCTCCACGACTGCGGAATTTTTGACACTACCCACTCTTTACCCTGCTTATACTTGCCGATATACCAGTCAAAGTCCAGCAATGCGGAGTCGTTTGTAGCCTTATTTGTAAGGTAGACAGCGAGTGGGAAGAGTACGATAGACGAAATCCACATACCGAGCAGTGAGCTCCATGTGCCCTCCTTAGCCATCTTCTCGCCCGTCATACTTATAATATAATATATAACGAAGAAGATAACCGAGATAACAATCGGCATACCGAGTCCTCCCTTGCGGATAATAGCGCCTAATGGAGCACCGACAAGGAAGAAGATAAATATAGATACCGGCAGAGCCAACTTGCGGTGCCACTCGTTCTTGTTGCGGTAGAGCTGGTTGAGCGCCTCTTTGGATGTAGACTCATCAAAGGAGAAGCTGTTGCGAGCCGAGATTGCGCTCTGGCGAGCATTGCTGTAGAGCTTCTGCTTTTGGCGCGTGCTGAGGTTAGGAATTGAGTCCAGTAGCAGCTTGCCATAAGCCTTCTTTGAGCGGTCTACAAAGACTGTGTCTGGTGGCGATATGGCATCAGGGTCCTTGATGAATATCTGGTCGCGCAGCAGCGGGTTGTAGGCCGTAGTCGTAGTGCGGTTTACCGCCATCTCTAAGGAGTCAATGTTGTGCTGTAACTCGTTGATATTGAGGGTCTGACTGCTACCGCTAAAGAGGTTCTCGTCCGAGCGCTCAAAGTCAAAACCTGTCATCGGAATCTGTCCATCCTGACGCTCAAAGGTGTGGCGACGCAGGGTGCTCTTGGTGTACCACTGGCTGTTGCGCGTATGCTCGTATGTAGAGCCGTTAAAGAGCGTAACGAGCAGGTAGCGCTTGTCGTCGCTCAGGCGGATATAGCCAGAGTCGGCAATGGTGGTTGTCATATTTCCACCTGCCGAGCGGTTGTCGTAGATAAGCACGCCCGTGAGCAGCTTGGTCTCGGGGTTCTGACGCTCTACGCGGATGCTCATATTGTCAATGCCGTTGAAAAAGAGTCCATCCTGGAACTCCAACGCCTGATTTTGTCGTTGGATATCGTGGATGATGCTAAACATCTTCTTGTTGGAGTACGGTGCTAAGTTGTTGATAATGAAGAAACTACCTATAGAGATAAGCAGCACGACAAAGACCAGTGGGCGGACAATCTTGAGCAGCGACATACCTGCCGACTTCATCGCCAGCAATTCGTAGTTCTCGCCCAGATTTCCCATAGTCATAATGGTTGCAAGCAGTACCGCCAGTGGCAGACCCATCTGAATCATATTCACTGTGGCGTACATAATCAGCTCAATGATTACGGCTGCGTCCAATCCTTTACCCACAAGGTCGTCAATATATCGCCACACGAAGTTCATCATCAGGATGAAGATGACGATGAAGAATGTGGCAAACATCGGACCGATGTAGGACTTGAGTATCAGTTTATATATAGTCTTCATTATCTGTCAGTGACTTTTTTCGGATGCAAAGATAATAGTTTTACTATTATCAACACCAAAGTTAGCACAAATATTATCGCTGGACCCGAAGGAACTTCAAAATAGTAGCTTGTAACAATGCCCAACAGTGCCCCTAATGCAGCAATGATGGAGGCGAGGATGGTTATGGTCTTGTAGTGCTTTGTAACGGCGTTGGCAATAACCACAGGGATGGTCATCAGCGAAACCAGCAGCACAATGCCCATTACTCTGATAGAGAGCACGATAGTGACAGCCGTAACCACCGCCATAATGTAGCCAATCAGCTTTGTCCTAACTCCTGCCGAGCGTGCAAAATCGCGGTCAAAGTCGATATACATTATCGGTCGCAACCACAGAATAGCGCCTATAAGTAGGCAGAGCGTCAGAACGGCAAGCGCACCAACATCCTGAGTCGTTACCGAGATAATGCTGCCAAAGAGAAAACTGGAGAGGTCGCCCGATGTGTATCCCGGCTTAAGGCTCATAAATAGCGCGCCTATAGCCATACCTATGCCCCAAAGCAGACCGATAGCCGAATCTTCGCGTATCTTGGTGTTGCTACCCGCCGCCTCAATGCCGATAGAGGAGAGGATGGCGAAGGTCATAGCGCCAAAAATGGGGTTTATGCCAAGGTAGAAGGCTATGCCCAAACCACCAAAAGAGGCGTGGGTAATACCTCCGCAGAGGAAAACCATTCGGCGGGAGACTATGTAAGTGCCTACAATACCGCAAGTTATGCCCGAAAGTATGCAGGCAATAACCGCGTTTGCAAGGTAGCTGTACTCAAATATGTCGGTCAAAAAATCCATAATCAACCCACAAAAATACACTTTTTTTGTTGGAATTACACCACTTAAAACACCTTTTTTGTATCTTCGCACAATAATTGGTATAAAATGGGTAAAAAAGTCAATTTTCACACACTCGGTTGCAAGCTCAACTTCTCGGAGAGCTCTACCATCGCTCGCCAGTTTGAGCAGGGCGGTTTTGAACGCGTCTCCCCTACTGAGCCTGCCGATATTTGTATTATAAATAGCTGCTCCGTTACCGAGCACGCAGATAAGAAATGCCGCAATATAATCCGTAAATTGCACCGCCGAAATCCAAATGCAATCATCGCCGTTACGGGCTGTTATGCACAGCTGAAACCATACGAAATCGCAGAGATTGATGGTGTGGATATTGTGCTGAGTAACAACAATAAAGGCGAAACATATCAACGAGTACTTGAACTGGCAGCCAAGGGTAAAACAGAGGTCTACAGTTGTGAGACAGACGAGATTACAACCTTCTTCTCTGCCTTCTCAAGTGGCGACAGAACGCGTGCATTTCTGAAGGTGCAGGATGGTTGCGACTACTGCTGTTCATATTGCACTATCCACAACGCACGAGGAAGCAGTCGTAACATCCCGATTGCGGAGGTTGTCGAGCAGGCACGAGCTATTGTTGCGGGTGGTCAGAAGGAGATTGTGATTACGGGCGTCAATACGGGTGATTTCGGTCGCACTACGGGCGAGAGTTTTGCCGATTTGTTGCGTGCGTTAGACCAGGTGGAGGGGGTTGAGCGATACCGCATATCCTCCATAGAGCCGAACTTGCTAACTGACGAGATAATAGATATTTGCGCACGGTCATCTAAATTTCAACATCACTTCCACATCCCCATCCAGTGTGGTTCAAATAAGATACTTGCGCTGATGCGTCGTAGGTATACCGTTGAGAAGTTTGCCGACCGCATTGCAGCCGTTAAGCGTGCGATGCCGGATGCCTTTATCGGCATTGATGTTATTACGGGCTTCCCTGGCGAGACGGATGAAGATTTCGCCTCTTCGCGCGACTTTTTGGCAAGCATAGAGCCAGCCTTTCTGCATATCTTCCCATTCTCGGAGCGAGCAAATACTCCGGCAGTAAATCTGCCGAATAAGGTGCAGTCGTCGGTATCTACAGCCCGTGTGAAGGAGTTGGAGGCGCTGAGCGATAGGTTGCACTACGATTTCTGTGCTGCTGCGGTGGGTAGTGAGGCTCTGGTGCTGTTTGAGAGTACTGAGCGAGGCGGTTTTATGACAGGTTTTACGGGTAATTACATAAAGGTCAAAGTTCCGTATAACCGTAAGTATATCAACCAGATAGTGAAGGTTAAGTTGCTCAGTATTGAGCCAAATTGTGATATTGTTGGGCAGATTATATAATAATTGTAAAAAAAATTATTATATTTGCGTAATTGAGAAGTTGTATTTCTATGAAAGGTATAGGTAGAAGAGTTACGATTGGATTTCTGAGTATCGTGGCGTTGCTGTTTGCTTCGGGTGTAATTTCGCTCTTTGAGCTTAGCAATTTGAGTAACGATACGGAGACTATTCTTGCGGCATCGCGTCGCAATCTGGAGTTGGCAAAGGATATGCTTAAGTTTGCGCACGAGCATAGCCAGGCAACGCTCCACATTGCCCTATTTGACGACCACACACAGCACGATATATGCCGTCGTTCTATGAGCGACTTGGAGGGAAAACTCGCTGCAGCGCGTAGTGAGGCGGTGGATGCTTCGCGATTGGACTCGCTCTCAATGACCGTCTCGCATCTTAGGGAGGTGTCGGAGAGTTATCTCTTTACACCAAATAGAGTGCAGGCCGATACGCTTGTGGTTGCAGGTGATGGCGTTCAGGGTGTCGCTGCACTGAGTGGTAAGCGTTGGTATGACGAGCAGTATAAGGTTGTCTACGACGAGATGGTGGATGATATTCAGAACTTTATGACCCACACCCACAGCTCGTTGGCACCGCGTGCAGAGCAACTCAATAAGAATGCCTATCGTTCTGTGGCTCCGGTACTTATATCGCTGGTGGTGATGATTGCCATTGTGCTGATGTTCTACTATTTTATCCGAATCTACTGCGTCAATCCTATTGTGAAGATGAATAGAGCGCTGAGTGACTACTTGAGCTACCGTCTGCCGTTTAATGTGAAGGCGGACTTGAGGGACGAGTTCAAACAGCTGGCGGATAATATAGATAAGCTGATTGGAATTACTAAGCAGAATAGGTAGTATGCGAGTAAGTGTTGTATTGAGATATGTGGGGTCGGTTATGATCTGTGTGTCGGCATTTATGGTGGTGTCGGCAGTAATATCGTATATCAACAATGTGGACTCTGGTTTCTATCCCCTGCTACTCTCGGCTCTGCTGACATTTACCCTCGGCGTGTTCCCTATGCTCTTTGTGCCGCGTGCAACATCTATCTCAAATAAGGAGGGTTTCTCTATTGTCGTGGGCTCGTGGGTGCTGGCAAGTGTTGTGGGTATGTTTCCATATCTTATCTGGGGCGGCGAGTTTACCCTTATAAATGCCTGGTTTGAGAGTGTCTCGGGCTTTACGGCTACGGGCTCTACTATCCTCAATAATATTGAGCAGCTACCTCAGGGACTGCTCTTCTACCGCACCTCTTCTAACTGGATTGGTGGTGTGGGCGTTGTAATGTTCGCACTGGTTATCCTGCCTTCGCTCGGAACAAGCCGTCTGTCGCTCTCAAATGTGGAGCTCTCGTCGCTGGCTAAGGATAACTATCGCTACCGCACGCAGGTTATTGTTCGCATACTGCTTGTGGTCTATGTCGGTCTTACAGTGGCTACAACCCTCGCCCTCAAGGCGGCAGGTATGAGGTGGTTTGATGCGCTGAACCACGCAATGTCGGCGTGTGCTACGGCTGGCTTTAGTACAAAGAATACGAGCGTAGCCTTCTACGACAATGTGGCGGTGGAGCTTATCCTCGTTGCGGCGATGTTGATTTCAAGTATCCACTTCGGACTCATCTACGCAACCTTCCTGCGCAAGAGTAACAATATCTTCAAGTCGGAGGTAGTGAGGACATATCTCGCCATTATCGGCGTATCTACCCTATTTATCGCCGTAAGTCTCTATGGTGCAGATATCTTCCCTACTATCTGGGAGTCGTTGCGCCACTCGCTCTTCCAGGTCGTATCGCTTATAACCACCACGGGATTTGCCACGGCAGATACCAATCTGTGGACTCCATTTGCCATTGTGCTGCTGATATTTGTATCTATCGTCTGCGCTTGTGCGGGCTCTACTTCGGGAGGTATGAAGGTAGATAGATTGCTCATATTCTGCAAGATACTTTGGGCGCGTATTCGTCGCCAGCAACATCCAAATGCGGTTATTCGTATTCGCGTAGATGGCGTAGCGCAGGATGCGGATGTACTCAATAATGTTGTGATTTTTATCGTTACATATATAGCCCTTATCCTTGTTGCGACCTTTACCAATGCGCTATTTGGGCAGGACCTGATGACGGCGTTCTCGTCTGCGGTGGCTTGTATAAGCAATGTGGGTCCCGGCTTTGGTCAAGTAGGCTCTATGGGTAACTTTGCAGATATCCCGGCGGTGCTGAAGCTGCAGGACTCAATACTGATGCTTATTGGCCGATTGGAGATATTTGGATTTATACAGTTATTGTTCCTTAAATGGTGGAAATAATGAGAAAGTTAGCCTTTGTTTCAATACTAAGCCTTGTTGCCCCACTCGCCTTTGCTCAGCCGAAGATGGACTCGGCATCGCTTGAGCGTGGAGTTGTTCGCGCACAGCAGAGTATAGACTCGCTCAATGTGCTTATCGCTCAGGCGCGAGATAGCTACGCTGCAGAGTCTGATTCTCGCGAGTCATTAGCAGCGCAGATTGCATCCTACGAGGCTGAGGCTGTGAGACTTAAGCGCGAGTATGATAAGGCGCTATTGGCGCTCAATAGCTATGAGCAGCGGGCATTTGCTCAGACCTACAAGCAGGTTGTTGCGGCTCAGATGCAGCAGGCGCCAGAGGAGACTGCTACTGTGGCGGTGAACTATCCAAAGCGCGCAAACTTGGTGTCAAATGGTCTGTTTGAGTCACTGCTCTCGGCTTCAGACTTGCGACTGTTGCGTAGTGCTCAGACTGATGAGAGTGCTGTGGTTGCTAAGGTTAAGGAGTATTTGCGCCACTACGATAAGATGGTGGCTCTGAAGTTGGAGTACGAGCGTGTAGATACCGAGGAGGCTGCAGATAGCGTGCTGCAAGTGCTTGATTCTGTGCGAAATGAGGCTGATGCGGTGGAGGATAAGCTGTCAAGTATGTGGCACAATATATTTGACAACAAGGTCTACATCTACAACCTTATAATGGAGAAGGGTGGCAATATGGAGCTACTCTCTGCCTCTGAGCAAGAGCTCTCGGCGGCTTTGGCTAAGAGCGAGCAGCGTGTGGGCGAGTTTGAGTCGGATGCGCTCGTTGAGTACTACTACCGCAAGCAGGCACTGCTCGGCTATGAGAGTAAGGTGGCGGTGTCGTTGGAGTTGGATAGCGCACGCGACTCTCTGCAGAGGGTTAAAAAGACGCTTGTGGAGAGTGCTTATCTGGTGCCTAAGGTGAATATTGTTCGTCGCTCGTTTATTGAGCATGAGCCTATAAAGGTTATCAAGCCTACAATTTACAACACCAAGAACCCTATTCCGCATACGAAGATTTACGACTACGGCACGGTATATCGTGTTCGTATAGGCATCTATACCAATCGCCCTAACCTCTCGGCTCTGCGTGGTGTTACGCCGCTATCCTATACAGATAGGTATCACGATGGCAAGTATGCCTACTTTGTAGGTGGCTTCCGCAGTGAGGAGGAGGCTCAGGAGGGTGCTAAGTACCTGACTAAGCTCGGCTTCCGTGCTCCGCAGGTGGTTATGTGGGTAGATGGCGAGTATATCTCAAATATTGCCGAGTGGAAGAGTAAGAATCTCGGATTTAATATTGAGATTACGGGCGTTGCAACCCTCTCAGATGCGGTTAAGACCCATATCTCGCTGCGAAATGAGGGTTGTAGATTCTCTCGCGTTGGTGGCGCATTTATTGTGGGTACATTTGCCTCTAAGGCTGATGCAGAGCTGGTTGTCTCGGAGATTGTCGCTATGGATGGCAATATCAAGGCGGAGGTTAAGTCGGTTAAATAGAAACAAAATTTTATAGCGTATGTGGTATATCGTTCTACTTATTCTGTTGGGCATACTCTTTCTGATTGCAGAGTTGGTGCTACTTCCTGGAGTTACTTTCGGTGCTATACTGGCGATGGCTTGCTATGGCGGTGCAATATGGTATGCCTTTGATACACTGGGTGTTACGGCAGGTGTCGTAACTATCGTTATCGTGGCTATAGTATCGCTTATATCCATTGTTTTCTCTCTCAGAGCTAAGACTTGGCAGCGCTTTGCACTCCGTCAGGAGATTGACTCTACAAGTATGCCGAAGCCAGAGACAGAGCTGAGTGTTGGCGCTGTTGGTGTGGCTGTCTCGCGCCTCTCCCCTATGGGCAAGGTGCAGTTTGGTGAGAAGGTCTACGAGGCTAAATCGGCAGATGTCTTTATTGACCAGCGCGAGCAGGTCGTAGTCGTTGGCTTTGAGAACTTCAGCGTCATTGTCCGCAAAAAAAGCTAAACCAAATAAACCTAAACCAACCAATCAATTAACCTATGAAACATTTTGTTAAGCAGATAGTTGCACTTGTGTTGCTGCTATCTCCAGTATCTCTCTATGCGGCTGAGAATCCGGTGGCGGATAGTCGCGCAGTGGTTGTTGCTGGCAATGCCCGATTTACTGTGCTTACGCCTCAGCTTATCCGTATGGAGTGGAGTGAGAAGGGGCAGTTTGAGGATAGAGCTACCCTAACATTTGTCAATCGTAAGACCGAAGTGCCTAAGTTTAAGGTTACCCAGTCGCGTAGCAAACTCACTATTCGCACAGAGAAGCTGACGCTTACCTATCGCAAGGGTGCGAAGTTTAGTGTAGAGAACCTCTCGGTGGAGTTTATGCTCAACGGGAACAAGGTGGTTTGGCACTATGGCGATACCGATTCGCTCAACCTGATGGGTACAACCCGTACATTGGATAAGGCAGATGGTTGGAATCTCAGCCCTGATGACCCAATGGAGCCTGGTGTTATCTCTCGCAGTGGTTGGAGCGTTGTGGATGACTCGTCGCGCCACCTATTTGTAGATACTCCGTCGCACTGGGAGCAGTGGGTAGAGTGTCGTCCAGATGGCGATTATCAGGATTTGTATCTCTTTGCGTATGGTCACAACTATATGGAGGCGGTGAGCGATTATATCTCACTTGCGGGTCGTATTCCGCTGCCTCCGAAGTATGCGTTTGGCTACTGGTGGAGCAGATATTGGCAGTATTCAGACAATGAGCTGCGCGACCTTATCGGTCAGCTGCGCTCTATTGATGTGCCTGTAGATGTGCTGATTATTGATATGGACTGGCACGAGACTTGGGGTTTGCGTCGCAAGGGCGCTAAGAGGGATGAGTATGGTCAGCGTGTCGGCTGGACAGGCTATACTTGGAAGAAGCAGCTCTTCCCTGCGCCAGATAACTTCTTTGAGTGGTGCCGAATGGAGAATCTCAAGACTGCGCTCAACCTCCACCCTGCATCGGGTATTCAGCCTTATGAGGAGCCTTACGACCGATTTGTGAAGGCTTATGAGTGGAAAGAGGAGGGCAAGAGCGTGCCGTTTAAGATTGACGAGCAGAAGTGGGCAGATGCCTACTTTGATACCGTGCTTGCGCCGTTTGAGAAGATTGGTGTAGACTTCTGGTGGCTTGACTGGCAGCAGTGGAAGCAGAGCAAGTATACTAAGGGTCTAAGCAATACATTCTGGCTAAACTATACCTTTAATAAACACTCAGAACAGCGTGGTAATGAGCGACCTATGATTTACCATCGCTGGGGTGGATTGGGCTCACATCGCTATCAGGTTGGCTTCTCTGGCGATATCCAGATTAACTGGGAGTCTCTCGGCTTTTTGCCGTGGTTTACCAGCACAGCGTCAAATGTCGGCTACGGCTACTGGGGTCACGATATAGGCGGTCATACATTTAAGATTCGCAGTTCGCAGACCGACCCAGAGCTCTATCTGCGCTGGTTGCAGTATGGTGTCTTTACCCCTATCTTCAAGACCCACTGCACAAAGAATAGCAATATTGAGCGTCGTATATGGCAGTTCCCAGACCATATCTTCTTTATGCGAGACGCTATTCGTCTGCGCTATACCCTTGCACCTTATATATATAATGCTGCTCGTCAGACATACGATACGGGTATATCTATGTGCCGT
This sequence comes from Alistipes sp., assembly GCA_017463615.1. GTDB lineage: Bacteria > Bacteroidota > Bacteroidia > Bacteroidales > Rikenellaceae > Alistipes. The sequence continues at coordinate 52,308 of JAFTOU010000059.1, forward strand.
CCGATGTACTACTACTACCCAGAGGCTGCAGAGGCTTACGATATGAAGGAGCAGTATATGTTTGGCGATGACCTGCTCGTTACAGCTATTGTTGAGCCTGTGGATAAGGTTACGGGCGTTGCTCCGCGAAAGATGTGGTTTCCAGAGGGTAAGTGGTACGATATGGTTAGCGGTGCGATGATTGAGGGCGGCAAGTGCCTTGATTTGAGTTATACCGTAGCTGAAAACCCATACTACGCTCGCGCAGGTGCGATTATTCCGATGAATCCGGCAACGGTAAAGAATTTGCAGGAGCCTTGCTCTACACTTGTGCTGACATTTGTTCCGGGTGGCGATGGCTCGCTGACGCTCTATGAGGATGATGGTGTGTCTAAGGACTATGCCGATAACTATGCCACTACAAAGGTTGTGAAGAGTAGTACAGCAAATGGTATCCGCGTGGTTATCTCGCCTCGTGAGGGTAATTACGAGGGTGCTGCAAAGAGCCGCAAGTATGAGTTGCGCTTCCCTGCACAGATGCCTGCTAAGGTTGTGAAAATCAACGGTGTAGCAGTTCCTTATAAGCGCTATGCCAGTGAGGGCGAGTGGGGCTATGATGGCTATAGCCTTGCGCCGATTGTCTATACCGAACTTTGCGATTGCAGCAAGGAGTGCGTTGTGGAGTTGGAGTTTGATAGCGCACTGCAGAGCCACCAGCCACGCCTCTATGGCAAGCAGGGCATCTTCAATAGATGCGTGCAGCTGACCCCGGAGTTTAAGGAGCGATATGCTGTAAGCTACGACCCTTACCCACTGCTGCCAGATGAGTATATGAATGTTTCGCAGACCCCTAACTTCATTATGGAGTACCCAGAGCAGATTGTGGAGTGGCTGGATCGCTATGAGCAGAGCTTTGAGAAGTGTATACCTGCTCTTGATGGCTCAGGACATGTGGATGCGGAGTTTATTACCAAGCTAAAGGCTCAGTTTAGATAATTATTGTAAAACATTTAATACTAAAATTTTATGGAAATCGGTATTGTCTTTATTGTAGGTATTCTGGCGCTTATTGCCATTTGGATTATCTTCTATTTTGTACCAGTAGGTTTGTGGTTTACTGCCCTGATTTCTGGTGCGCATATCTCTCTGTTGCAGATGGTGCTGATGCGCTGGCGAAAGATTCCAGTTTCGGCTATCGTATCGTCAATGATTGAGGGTACAAAGGCGGGTCTGAAGCTCAACCCTAACTCGTTGGAGGCTCATTTCCTTGCGGGTGGTAATTTCCGCAATGTGGTGCACGCGCTTGTTTCGGCTCAGAAGGCTGGTATTAGCCTCAATTTTGAGGAGGCTACAGCTATTGACCTTGCAGGTCGTGATGTGTTTGAGGCGGTGCAAATGTCTGTAAATCCGAAGGTTATCAATACCCCTCCAGTGACTGCGGTGGCAAAGGATGGTATTCAGCTTATCGCTAAGGCGCGTGTCACTGTGCGTGCAAATATCCGTCAGCTTGTCGGTGGTGCTGGCGAGGAGACAGTCCTTGCGCGTGTTGGCGAGGGTATTGTATCATCTATCGGCTCGTCTATGTCGCATAAGTCGGTGCTAGAGAATCCAGATTTTATCTCTCGTGTAGTGCTTGAGAAGGGTTTGGATGCAGGTACAGCGTTTGAGATTCTCTCTATTGATATCGCAGATATTGATGTAGGTAAGAATATTGGTGCGCAGCTGCAGATGGATCAGGCCGAGGCTGATAAGAATATCGCTCAGGCTAAGGCTGAGGAGCGTCGTGCTATGGCGGTGGCGTTGGAGCAGGAGATGAAGGCTAAGGCCCAGGAGGCTCGCGCAAAGGTTATCCTTGCAGAGTCTGAGGTGCCACTGGCTATGGCTGAGGCGTTCCGTACTGGTAATCTGGGAATTATGGACTACTATCGTATGAAGAATATGATTGCTGATACCCAGATGCGCGAGTCTATCTCTGCACCTAAGACTGATAGTTCTAAGAAATAGTAAAATGCTGACTATCAATCAAATATCGGCTGCGCTTGCGGATGCTTTTCGTCGCTCGGAGCATAATTATGTTTCGGAGCAGATGGCTTTGGATGCACACGATGTTGGCAAGCGACTCTATGACGACCCGATTATCAAAATCGGCTCTGCGGCAGACCCTCTATGGGAGGAGCTGAAGAGCCCGCAGGCTGTGGGTCACCTCTTTCGTGCTCCGAAGGACTGGATGGCGGAGGCGCAGTGTGTTGTGAGCTACTTCGCCCCATTTAGCGACTTTGTCGTTGATGGTAATCGGCAGGATAGCGTAGAGGTCGGCAATGGCTGGCTCTATGCTCGCGTGGAGGGTCAGGCTTTCCTTACGGAGATGAATCACTTTCTTGAGCAATGGCTTGAGAGTCAAGGTGTTAAGGCTCTGTCGCCATACGCGAGTGATGATTTTCGCTATGTCTTTGAGGCGGGTAGTTGCGAGGATATTGAGGATAAAAGCCTCAGCTTTACCAGCAACTGGAGCGAGCGCCATGTAGCCTATGTCTGCGGTCTTGGGACATTTGGCCTCTCCAAGGGGCTTATTACCGAGCGTGGCGTGGCGGGACGATTTGGTAGCGTTATTGTTGATGCTCCGCTGGAGGTTACACCTCGTCCATACACCGATATTTACGAGTACTGCACTATGTGTGGCGCTTGTATGCGTTGCCCTGCGGGTGCGATAACGCTGCAGGAGGGTAAGTCGCATACGGCTTGCTGCGCCTATGTGAATACTATGCGCGAGAAGTATGCTCCCCGTTTTGGCTGCGGAAAGTGCCAAGTTAAAGTTCCTTGTGAACGCTCTATCCCAAAGCGATAGAGTAAATCTGTGGATAAAGGCGCTCTCAAAGTTATTTTGAGGGCGCTTTTTTATTGTGTGTATACTAAAATAGTATAAAATTCGTTGGTAGGTAGTGGAAATGGTTGCTAAAGATTTTCAAGTTTGCAACTTTTTTGGTACATTTGCACCAATTATTGTGTATTGACGAAAATTGTAGAATACTATATGAGAAAATTGAAGTTTCTTCTGCTTGCAGCTTGCGCAGGAATCTGTTTCGGAGCTTGTTCCGATAAGGATAGTTTTAGCATTGAGTTCTCTAAGATGGGACTCTATTTTGAGTGGGGCGGTCAGGCTCAGACCATCTCCTACACCACTCACAACGCAGCCTCTGTAGAGCTTAAGAGTGCAACGGAGGGTTGGACCTGCACTATGGATAAGAGTGCGCAGACAATCACCATTACCCCACCGAAGGACCCAGAGACCGAGGATGGTCGTGATAAGCAGCGCGAGGCAGATATTGTCTTTACCCTTACGGGCAAGAGTGGCGATTCTACCACCTACACTATCAACTGCTATATCATTGGCGACCAGATGGTTATGCTCAACGCTGGGGGTAAGTATGCCAACAGTTATGTGCTCACAATACCAAAGGCGGCATACTCGTTGGATGTATCGTGCAATGGTGGTGGTCAGCCAATTTCGGGCATTAACGATGCTAAGATTGTTTGGCAGAGTGGCTCGTCAGTGATTCAGCACCTGCTCTATGACTCTAATAGTCAGACCGTAACATTCTATGTTGATGCGCTGACAGATGCGGATGATGACGATGAGTATGTAAAGGAGGACGGCCAGTATGTTATGCGCCACGGCAATGCGGTTATCGCAGTTGTTGATGACGATGAGAATGTGCTCTGGAGCTGGCACTTGTGGTTGGTTAAGGCTTCGGTAAATCCGCTGGAGAACTACACCACCTACTCAAATGGCGTAACATTTATGAATATCAACCTGGGTGCATACGCTAATAGTAATGGCGCTACGGATGATACAACGCTGATTTTGGATAGCTATGGCCTCTACTATCAGTGGGGGCGTAAGGACCCATTCCTGCGTCCATACTACCACGATTGCGCAGGTAATGAGGACCAGTATGTCTACGGCAACTCTGGTAGCGCTGTATATGTGGAGTATGCAGAGACCTCGGCTGAGGTTGGAACTGTTGAGTATACAATCGCCAACCCGATGACTTTTATTACCAATGCTGCTTGCGTAGATGCAGAGTCGGGCGATGGTATTGGCGACTGGCTTGCAACTCCGAACAATGAGCTCTGGAGCGGAACAACTAAGAGTCTCTACGACCCATGTCCATACGGCTGGCGTGTACCTGCAGCGAGTGATTTTGACTGCCTTAAGCTCACAGACGAGGAGTATAGCATGTCACTTGAGGATGCTCGCGGTCGCTTTGGCTGGATGCTCTCAGATGGCACAAATAGCCACTTCTACACCGCAGCGGGCTTTAGAAGCTACTACGACGGTACTATCCACAACATGAACTACAAGGAGGGCGTATATCCTTCACAGCCAGAGCCTTGGGAGGGTTACTACTGGACTGCCGGCACTACAGCAGACGGTAAGCAGTCCACTTGTATGTACTTTGACCTGACTACAACCAGAACAGTAAATAAGTTTAATCTCAACTACCCATCAAAGCGTGCAAATGCAATGCAGATTCGCTGCGTGAAGGTAAAATAGACAAGCTATGATTCTCAGACTTAGAATGCTCAGTGACGAGAACGACAACTTCGTTCGTGATTTTGAGGTTTCGCACGAGATGAACCTCCTTGAGCTGCACAACTTTATTATTGAGTCAATAGAGTATGACGACTGTATGGCTTCGTTCTACTCTGCGGACGAGCAGTGGAATCCCCTGCAGGAGTTCTCGCTTATGGATATGGGCGACGAGCAGTTTGAGGGCGCTCCAATCGCTATGGAGAAGGTCTCCCTTGCAGAGCTTGTTGTTGGGGAGTGCAACCGCCTGATTTATCAGTTTGATATGATTGCCGACCGCGCCTTCTACCTGGAGGTTGTAAGTGCTGGTCAGCCAAATCCAGAGCTGAGCTACCCTCGCGTGTCGTTTGAGAATGCTCGCGTGCCAGACCAGTACGATCCCGATGCCGTACCTGCGGACGATGGCTCTATCTTTGACGAGATGATGGACGAGTTTGGGGAGTTTGACGGCGACGATAGCTATGACGATGAGTACTAAACGCCGACTGATTGTCGTTGTTGGACCTACAGCTTCGGGCAAGACTGATCTTAGTATCGCTCTTGCCCGACATTATAATGCCCCTGTACTCTCTACCGACTCACGCCAGGTCTATAAGGGGCTTGTTATCGGTACGGCATACCCTTCGGAGGAGCAGCTGCAAGCTGTTGAGCACCACTTTATTGGGGAGAAGGACCTAACGCAGGAGTTTAACTGCGGGGAGTACGAAAAGCAGGCTTTAGAGCGACTCAATATGCTCTTTGATAGCCACGATACGGTTGTCGCTGTAGGTGGTTCAGGACTCTATATTCGCGCGCTGTGCGAGGGTATGGATGACCTTCCCGAGGCTGATGCGCCACTGCGCGAGATGCTCGCAGAGCGTCTTGAGAGCGAGGGTGTTGCGGCTCTTGCCGAGCAACTGCGCGAGCTTGACCCTGAGTATTATGAGGTCGTAGACCGTAATAACCCTGCGCGTGTGATGCGTGCGCTGGAGGTGTGTATTAGTAGTGGTCGTAAGTATTCAGAACTGCGTGGTGGAGAGCGTAAAGAGCGTGATTTTCAGATAGTTAAGGTCGGGGTTGATATGCCCCGCGAGGTGCTTTATGATAGGATAAATCGCCGCGTGGATATGATGGTCGCAGCTGGTCTTGAGGCTGAGGCGCGGGCAGTGCTACCCTATCGCTACTGCAACTCACTGCGCACGGTGGGCTATGCCGAGATGTTTGACTACTTTGATGGCAAGATTAGCTTTGTAGAGGCTGTGGAGCTGATTAAGCGCAACTCTCGCCGCTACGCAAAGCGACAGATGACATGGTTTAGGCGCGATAGTCAGATTGCGTGGTTCAAAGCCTCTGAGTATGAGCAGATTGTAAAATATATTGACGCCCAATTTGGAGAATAGGATATAAATTTGTAAATTTGCATCGCAAATAGAACGGTTGCTCGAATGGTGGAATAGGTAGACACGCCGGACTTAAAATCCTGTGGACAGAAATGTCCGTGCCGGTTCGATCCCGGCTTCGAGTACAGCGGAGGGTGGTACAATGGTATTACCCTCCGTTGTATTTTATGTAGTTAGGTTGTTGAGTGCCGAGTTGGCGAGGGGCGTTGCCCCACTGTCAATGTGATTGGTCGCCTATGCGTGCAAGCCCGCAGTCGCCAATCACATAGCCAGCCGCCTTTGGCATTCTCGCCAACTGGAGCTATCCTCAAAGCGTGATGCTCACTAAATGGCGGTTGCGCGGATAAAATTGTGTTTATAGCTTGCCCCGTTGGGTCTGCGCTTACATATGTATCCGCGCGAGTTTGCGACTTTCAGTCGCTGCACTTCGATCCCGGCTTCGAGTACAGCGGAGGGTGGTACAATGGTATTACCCTCCGTTGTATTTTATCGTGATAGTGGCGCATTTGCGGCACATCCCTTAAAAAACAGTCTCGGCTGTACTCTCTTAGTACTATCCGAGACTGATTTTTTTTCACGATGCTCCGCAACTACACCACTCTGACGATAAAATAGGTCGGTGCTTATAGCGACAAAATGGGTTACTATTTGCACCCCTCAACACTATCGCCGTAGGCGATACCTCTGAAAAGCTAATAGCTAACAGCTAAAAGCCAATAGCTAAAGGTTGATAGTTTTTTCTCCCCGATTTCTTCGTTTTTAAGAATTTTGTACTATCTTTGCACTATCAATTAGCCAGTCGTCCGATTGGTTGCAAATCACGTTAATAAATATACCTAATATAATCTTAGTATGGAGGATTTAGCTACTTTGGAGAGCAAGACGCTCAAGGAGCTGCGCGAGATTGCCAAGGCGTTTGGTATCGCGAGTGACAAGTTATCAAAGCGTACAATTATAAAGTTGATTGCTGGTGGTACAATTACCCCAGCTGAGGAGGAGAGTGCTCCTGCAGAGGAGTCGCCAGCTCAGGAGCAGCCTGCGGCTCCGGCGAAGCGTCGTGGTCGCAAGCCGCGTGTGGAGAAGGTGGAGGTTGTAGAGGTTGCAGCAGAGTCAGTTGCGGAGTCTGCTCCAGCGCAGGATGCAGAGCCGTCGGAGGCTGAGTCTCAGGGTGAGGTTCGCAAGGGCGACAAGCGTCGTGGCCGTCCTCGCAAGGCGGAGCGTATTGAGTCTAAATCAGAACCCAAGGCTGAGGAGCAAGTCTCTGAGAGTGAGGATGTTGAGTCTGTAGAGGTGGAGCCAATATCTGAGCCAGAGATTACCAAGGACGACTTTACGGCCGAGGTTATTGGCGAGGGTGTGCTGGAGATTATTCCAGAGGGTTACGGTTTCCTCCGTTCTGCCGACTATAACTATCTCAACTCGCCAGATGATATCTATGTTTCGCCGTCGCAGATTAAGCTCTTTGGTCTCAAGGCGGGCGATACTGTTACGGGTGTTATCCGTCCACCGAAGGAGGGCGAGAAGTACTTTCCGCTTGTTCAGGTGCTGGAGATTAACGGCTTAGAGCCTAATGCTGTGCGCGACCGTGTGCAGTTTGAGTATATGACCCCGCTCTTCCCTAACGAGAAGTTCAACCTTACAGGCAATGGCCACAACGACCTCTCAAACCGCGTTGTGGACCTATTCTCCCCTATCGGTAAGGGTCAGCGTGCGCTGATTGTTGCACAGCCTAAGACGGGTAAAACTATGTTGCTGCAGAGCATTGCAAATGCTATTGCCGACAACCACCCAGAGGTCTATATGATTGTTCTGCTTATTGACGAGCGCCCTGAGGAGGTTACCGAGATGGCTCGCCATGTGAAGGCGGAGGTTGTTGCATCTACATTTGACGAGCAGGCTACACGCCATGTGAAGGTTGCTGAGATGGTGCTTGAGAAGGCGAAGCGTATGGTTGAGTGCGGACACGATGTGGTTATCCTGCTGGACTCTATCACTCGCCTTGCGCGTGCCTACAACTCCGTGCAGCCAGCTTCTGGTAAGGTGCTCTCGGGAGGTGTGGATGCAAATGCGCTCCATAAGCCTAAGCGTTTCTTCGGCGCAGCACGAAATACCGAGGAGAAGGGCTCGCTCACCATCATCGCTACAGCCCTGATTGATACTGGTTCTAAGATGGACGAGGTTATCTTTGAGGAGTTCAAGGGTACTGGTAATATGGAGCTTCAGCTTGACCGCCGTCTGGCAAATAAGCGCATCTACCCTGCTGTGGATGTTATCGCTTCGGGTACTCGTCGTGAGGATATGCTCCTGAGCCGCGAGGTTATGCAGCGCACTTGGATTTTGCGCAAGTACCTCTCCGATATGACTACTGTGGAGGCTATGGAGTTTCTGCAGAAGCAGATGGGTATGACCACCAGCAACGAGGAGTTCCTCGCAACGATGAACCAGTAGCTATGAGACGCGCCTACCTGCTACTTGTAGCCCTGACCGCAACCCTGCAGTGCTTCGGCTGGGGACAGAAGGGGCACGATGCTGTTGCGTATATCGCAGAGTGTAATCTTGAACCTGCTGTCTATCAGCGCGTTACTAAACTGCTCGGGGGGCATTCGCTGGTCTACTATGCCAACTGGATGGATAACGCCAGCCATACGGATGCCTATCGCTACACCAAGACATGGCACTACGCCAATGTAGACGAGGGTTACACCTACCAAACTATGCCTCGCAACCCAAAGGGCGATGTGGTTACGGCTATTGATGGCATTGTCGCAAAGCTCAAGAGTGGTCGCCTCTCCGAGGCGGAGCAGAGCCTGCAGCTCAAGTTTTTGATACACCTTGTGGGCGATATCCACGCCCCTATGCACGCAGGGCGACTGACCGATTTGGGTGGTAATAAGCTCTATGTCAAGTACTTTGACCGAAAGATTAAGCTCCATGAACTGTGGGATGTAGACCTTATTGAGGATTGCCACCGCTGGAGCTATACCGAGTGGCAACAACAACTTGATAAACACTGCCCTGCCGAGCGCAAGGCTCAGATTGCTCAGGGTACACCTGCCGACTGGCTCGCCGAGAGCCACGCTTTAGCAAAGGATATCTACATCGCCTCGCCCAAGCGCGCAAAGCTCTCCTACTACTACCTCAACTACTACACCCCGCGCATTGAGGAGCGAATTCTTGCAGGAGGTTTGAGATTGGCAGCGATATTGAATGAAATCTACGCATTTTAGCGTGATTTTGCCGTGATAGCACGCCACCTACGGCACATCCCTTAATAGCCTGAATGGGTAGTACGCTTTAGTACAACCCATCCAGGCTATTTTCACGATGCACCGTATCTGGCGCACTCTGACGACAAAATCGTGCGAGGAGTAGGCGTTGGAAAAATATCAACTGTGCTGAAGAAGAAATTTTGAACTTTCAAGAAAGTTTTATAACTTTGTGATATCGCTGTTAGCGATAGACATATTTTGATGAAAGTGTATTAGCTTTTATCCTTGAATGGAAATCTGGAAAATTTTCAATGGAACAAGGAGAGCAACACACTCGTCACTCCGTATTGATACACTTGGGGTGCATACCCTATGCTCAATACGAGTGTGGGGTATTGTTTATTTGTTCCATAGGTATTCCAGAACCTCCATTCAGATAAACTAATCAACCTCACACTTTCTTTTGTGTAATAATCGCTCAATTGGGGTTGGTGGGGATAAATCTATACAATGTTATATGGCTTTGATAAAATGTCCAGAGTGCGAGCAGATGATTAGTTCGCAAGCTGAAAATTGTCCTAATTGTGGTATGCCATTACGATATTTAGCATGTCCATTCTGTAATTCAAAAGATCTACATTCGGATAAAAAAGGATTTAGTGGGTTGAAAAGTGCTGCAGGTTTTTTAACATTCGGAGCAATAGGTATATTGGCGGGGATGCATAATGCAAATGATGTTCGGCTTACTTGCAAAAAGTGCGGCAAACATTTTCCATCATCGCAAGTGCGTAAGGTTGATTTGACGCTTTTGTCAACAAATGACGAGAAGGAACGGTATGTACAGTTAATAGCACATGGAAGGGTATTAGAAGCCATTAAAATGTATCAAGAAGATCATGGCTGTAGTTTGCAAGAAGCAAAACGAGTTATTGATGAAATTCGTGGCGTTAGTGAAGATAATAGTGATTCTGGCTGTGCAACAGTAATAGCGGCATTGTTAATAATTGCGAGTTTGTTTGCAATATTTCTTCTGTGATTGATATTCAAAGTAATATATTAATAGCGAAAAGCCGTCCAATAATTGATAGGATTTGAACGACAACTATAGGTAAGCCTGTTACGCTTACTTCTGGAAGGAATGTTGCGAATAGTGGTCTTGAGTTGGGAGTATAAATAAAAAAACGGACAGCCTTAAGAGCTATCCGTTTGAGCGGCAAGCGGGGTTCGAACCCGCGCAACTGCGTTGCAGAATTGTTATTCACACCCCCGACCCCTGGAAGGGGTGTAGAGGGTCACGGGTTTGGGTATACTATGTAAAAAACACAAAACGGACAGCCTTAAGAGCTATCCGTTTGAGCGGCAAGCGGGGTTCGAACCCGTGACCCTCGGCTTGGGAAGCCGATGCTCTACCGCTGAGCTACTGCCGCAAATGCTATTGCAAAGATAGAAAAACTTTTCAAATATTTGCTATCGTCTGCAAAGAAAATCTGAAAATGCTATGGATAAAACAAACAAGGACTACGAAAGTAGTCCTTGTTTTGTATTTGTGAGCGGGTTTACTTAACCAGCTTCTCCAGAGAGGCGAGGTTCTGCTCGTTGTGGAGGACCTTGCCCTCGGCGGTGTAGGCGTGGTCTATGCGAGACTTGAAGTATGCCTCAACCTTATTGCGCACAACCTTCATGGTGCTGTTTACCAGACCGTTCTGCTCGGTGAAGTGCTCGTCTACGATAGCCAGAGCGCCTGGGAGCCAGCGGTCAGGGAACTCGTCGGCATAGACGCCACCGGTGCGGTACTTCTCAATCTCGGCGTGGAGGATGTCGGCAGCAGCCTGAGCCTTATTCTCGGCGTTAGCTACGGCAGCCTTGAGTGCATCGCCATTAGGAACTACCAGTGCGATGGTATAAGGGTTCTGGTTGTTGTAAATCATAATCTGGTCAATGTAAGGCGACTTGTCAACCATAGCCTCCTCCATACCCTCTGGGCTATACTTCTCGCCATCGGATGCAATCAGAAGGCTCTTGAAGCGACCAAGCACATAGAGGAAACCATCTGGAGCCATATAACCCATATCGCCCGTATAGAGCCAGCCGTCCTTAACGGTCTCGGCAGTAGCTGAAGGGTTCTTCCAGTAGCCAGCCATAACATTCTCGCCCTTGACAACAATCTCGCCCTTCTCGCCTGTAGGCAGCTCGCGACCCTCGTCGTCAAGAATCTTAATATCCAGCGGCTGAATCAGCTTACCAGATGAACCGAAGCGGTGGTTCTTCTCGCCGATAGAGTTGGTGGAGATGATAGGAGTTGCCTCGCTAAGACCGTAGCCCTGGTACATAGGCATACCCACAGCGTAGAAGAAGCGCTGGAGCTCAGAGTCAAGCAGTGCACCACCACCTACGAAGAACTGGAGGCTGCCACCGAAGCCCTGACGGACCTTGCTGTAGAGAATCTTGTCAAACAGAGCAACCAGAGGCTTGAGGATAAATCTCCAGCCACGACCCTTGCTATAGCCATCCTGATTGTACTCGTAAGATACCTTGAGAGCGAACTTGAAGAGTTTCTCGGTAAATGCACCCTTGCTCTTGATAGAGCCCTCAATATTCTTGCGGAAGTTCTTAGCCAGCGCAGGTACTGAGAGCAGGAAGTGAGGCTTAACCTCGCGGATGTTACCTGGGATATTCTTCAGCGTCTGCATAGGGGTGCTACCCACCTGAGTAGTTGCCACAGCAGCACCGCAAGCAATCATAATATAGAAGCCGCACACATGCGCGAAGCAGTGGTCAAGCGGCAGGATAATCAGCGTACGGTATGTTGGCGGGATAGAGATACGGGTCAGAGCCTGCTCAACATTGGCTGTATAGTTGCGGTGTGTAAGCACAACACCCTTAGGATCTGCAGTAGTACCCGAGGTATAGGTGATTGTTGCGTAGTCGTCGTTCTGAAGAGCTGCGCTGATAGCCATAAACTCCTCGCGGTGCTCTGCCAAGTGCTTATCACCCAACTCCTTAACAGAGTCAAGGGTCATCTCCTTCTCCTCAAGTGCTACATCGTTCTGGAATACGATAATGTGCTCAATAAGTGGTAGCTGATCCTTGATTTTGCGAATCTTAGGCAGCTGATATTTAGAGACGAAGATAGTGGTTACATCGGCGTGACGCAGACGGAAAAGCAGGTCGTTAGCCTCCTCCAACTTGATTGAGAGCGGCACAGAGATAGCGCCCGCATAGAGCAGACCCAACTCAGAGATAATCCAGTTGTTGCAACCCTCAGCCAGGATAGATACAGTCTGCTTTGGAGTAACACCCAGCGCTGCAAGACCAGCACCGATACGCAGAGCCTCGGTCTTCACATCCGCATAGGTTGTAGGCTCAAACTGCTTGTCAAGTTTCTCCAATAGGAATGTCTTGCTGCCATATTTAGCAACCGACTCCTCAAAAAGGTCAATAATCGTTCTTTTTGCCATAGAATAGCGTTTCTATAAGTTAGTAATAGTTTTATTGCGTTGTGTATGTCTTACATTTAGTCCATCTTCTTAGTCCATCTTCAGCACGGCGAGGAATGCGGTCTGAGGCACCTGCACCTGGCCAATCTGTCGCATACGCTTCTTACCAGCCTTCTGCTTCTCCAGCAGCTTACGCTTACGGGAGATATCGCCACCATAACACTTTGCCGTAACATCCTTACGCACAGCCTTGACGGTCTCGCGGGCGATAATCTTGCTACCGATAGCCGCCTGAATAGCGATGTCAAACTGCTGACGAGGAATTAGCTCCTTGAGCTTCTCGCACATCTTGCGACCGAAGTCGTATGCGTGGTCGGCATAGATGAGTGACGAGAGTGCATCCACAGGCTCGCCATTGAGCAGGATGTCCAACTTAGCCAACTTACTTGCCTGATAACCAGTACGATGGTAGTCAAACGAAGCGTAGCCCTTAGAGATACTCTTGAGCTTGTCGTAGAAGTCAAAGACAATCTCGGAGAGTGGCATCTCAAAGTTCACCTCCACGCGGTCTGTGGTTATATATGTCTGGTTCTTCATCACTCCGCGCTTGTCAATGCAGAGCTTGAGAACACTTCCTAAGAAGTCGGTCTTGGTAATCACCTGCGCAAGGATGTAAGGCTCCTCAATCTTGGCAATCTTGGTAACCTCTGGCAGTCCCGATGGGTTGTGTACCTCCACAACATCGCCAGAGGTGGTTGTGATGCGGTAGGAGACATTCGGTACGGTGGTGATAACATCCATATTGAACTCGCGGTAGAGTCGCTCCTGGATAATCTCCATGTGGAGCAGACCGAGGAAGCCGCAGCGGAAACCGAAGCCTAATGCTAACGAGCTCTCTGGCTCAAAGGTCAGCGAGGCGTCATTGAGCTGCAACTTCTCAAGCGAAGCACGCAGGTCCTCGTACTGGTCAGCCTCTACGGGATATACACCGGCAAAGACCATAGGCTTGACATCCTCAAAGCCCGCAATAGCCTCTGTGCAAGGGTTTGATACAGAGGTGATTGTGTCACCTACCTTAATCTCTTTAGAGTTCTTGATACCCGAGCAGATGTAGCCCACATCGCCAGCCTTAATCTCTGTGCGTGGTACCATCTTGAGCTTGAGTACACCCACCTCGTCGGCATCGTACTCGCTGCCCGTGTTGAAGAACTTGACATGCTCGCCCTTGCGGATAGTGCCGTTGAAGACGCGGAAGTATGCGATAACGCCACGGAATGGGTTGAATACGGAGTCAAAGATAAGCGCCTGCAGAGGGGCATTCTCGTCGCCCTTAGGTGCAGGGATGCGGTTTACAATAGCCTCCAGTACATCATCTACGCCCAAGCCAGTCTTGCCCGAAGCGCAGAGAATATCGTCTGGGTCACAGCCGAGCATATCTACTACCTGGTCCTTAACCTCGTCAATCATCGCCGACTCCATATCAATCTTGTTCAGTACGGGGATAATCTCAAGGTCGTTGCCCAGAGCGAGGTAGAGGTTTGAGATGGTCTGAGCCTGAATACCCTGCGTAGCGTCTACGACAAGCAGTGCGCCCTCGCACGAAGCGATAGCACGCGAAACCTCATAGGAAAAGTCCACGTGTCCCGGGGTGTCAATCAGGTTGAGAGTGTAGGTCTGACCATCCTTAGCCTTGTACTCCATCTGTATGGCGTGGCTCTTGATGGTAATACCCTTCTCACGCTCAAGGTCCATATCGTCAAGCACCTGATTCTGCATTTCGCGCTGATTCAGCGTGCCAGTCATCTCAAGCAGTCGGTCGGCAAGTGTGCTCTTGCCGTGGTCTATATGTGCAATGATGCAAAAATTTCTAATATTCTTCATAACGGCGCGAAGATAGTAAAAAAAATTATAATTTCCTACTTTGTACCTATATAAAGTAGCAGCGCGCCTATGAAAATCAGCAATAGGTCAAAGGCTTTAGCCTTTAGGTTGCGCTCGCGAAAGAGTATTGCACCGCAGCAGAAGGAGACAAGTACGCTTGAGCGACGAATCATTGAGACGACGGAAATCATCGCCTCGGAGTCCGATAATGCGAATAGATAGGCGACATCGGCAGCCGAGAGAAAGAGTGAAATCAGAGGTATTGCCCACGACCAGTGGAACGAGTCACCACTACCCTCTTTGCGTAGCTTGAAAATGGTTAAGATAGCGACCGTAATAGCCATAAGTATAGCCTGATAGAGTGTGTACCAGCTCTGCACAAACATAGGTTCAAGGGTGTGCATAATATGGCGGTCGTAGAGTCCGCAACAGGCACCCGTAATGGCGGCTAATCCGACTAATAGAACACCGCGATTGTGGCGAAAGTCTATGCCCTCCTGCTTGCCAGAACGGCTGAGGAGGAATAGTGAAACTAATGCCAACGATACGCCGACCCACTGCGTTAGGTTTAGTCGCTCGCCGAAGATGAGCATTGCTCCTACAAGGGTCATAACGGGGCGTGTGGCGTTTATCGGAGCAGCGATGGTGATGGGTAGCTCTTTGAGTCCAAAGTAGCCTAAAATCCACGAAGTGAGTACCAGTACCGCCTTTATGAATACAGCCTTGTGAGCCTCAAGGTCGGCTGCTGATACGGCAAATCGTGTGCCCTCAAACCATCCTAAGTCCAGCAACGAGTTGATGATTATCGGCGAGAATAAGATGGTGGAAAAGAGTGTGTTAAGCAGTAGCACCTCAAGTACTGCGTTAGCCTTGAGAGCCTGCTTTTTGGCTACATCGTAGAGTCCGAGTAGCGATGCTGATACGAATGCAAGAATAATCCACATAGGCGACAAAAGTACAATACTTTCTGTAAAAAGAGAAATTTTTGCTATCTTTGGGCAGTAAAGAGCGTAAAACTATGAAGCGACTATCTATTTTCCTACTGCTTGCCATCGGTTTTGTGGCGGTTTGCAGTGCCGATTCTGTGCCGTTTAACGGCTTTATTTGCGATGTTGATGGCCTGGGTCTGAAGGCTCAGATTGCCGTTAAGGGTAGCGAGAAACGCACCATAGCGGGCAAGGATGGCAAGTTTGGACTGACAAATATTAAGTCTGACGATGTGCTTGAGATTCGCTGTAAGAAGGCTCGCTTGGAGGTTGCCGTAGAGGGTCGCAAGAGCCTTAAAATCGTGCTCTCAGAGGCGTATGAGCTACTTTCAGCTACGGAGGATGCGGAGCTTGAGGCTGCGGGAATGGACTATGTTGTGCGTCGTGAGTTGCCGACCAAAGGTGGTGTGTTGACGGCTGAGATGATTGAGCGCGAAGGGTTTTCAAACCTTGCGGATGCGCTGCGTGCTAAGGCGACGAGTCTGATTGTGGACGGCAACGGCACGGTGACCATTCGCGGTGTGAATAGCATTGGCAACCCCTCCCCTGCGCTGATAGTCTGTGACGGTATGGAGATAGGCACTATCAACGCTGTGAATATCAACGATGTTGCGAGTGTGGAGATACAGCGCGACGGTACGCTCTATGGCTTCAGGGGTGTTGGTGGTGTGATTGTTATCAAGACCAAGTCGGGAGCAAAGCGCTGATTTATAATGTGTTAAAAGCTGAATGATGAATAGAATTTTAGACTATCTGCGATTAGTAAAGTTCTCGCATACGATATTTGCTATGCCATTTGCAATGATGGCGTTTGTCTACGCGTTAGTGACTACCGATGCGCAATTTAGCTGGTGGCTGCTGCTCAAGGTGGTGGGATGTATGGTCTTTGCCCGCAATGTGGCTATGGGTTTCAATCGCTGGACAGACTGGCGCATTGATAAGGATAATCCACGCACTGCCGACCGCGAGATTCCTGCAGGTAAAATATCGCCTAAGAGTGCGCTGATTTTCGTTGTGATTAACGCCCTACTCTTTGTTGCTACAAGCTCAAGTATCAATTTACTTACGGCACTCTTATCGCCTGTAGCTCTGGCTGTTGTGATGTTCTATAGCTACTGCAAGCGCTTTACATCTATGGCGCATCTTGTGCTGGGCTTGTCGTTGGGTATAGCGCCCGCTGCGGCCTATATTGCCGTTACGGGAACGCTCGCTTTTGCACCTTGTTTGGTGTCGTTGCTGGTGCTTACTTGGTGTGGCGGTTTTGACATTATCTACGCCCTGCAGGACCTGGAGTTTGACCGCCAGAGGGGGTTGCATAGCATACCTGTGCGCTTCGGTGTTCGTGGTGCGCTCTATATAAGCATTGCGCTGCACGCAGTCTCTATAGTGAGCCTTGTGCTCTTTGCGCTGCACTGCCCGCAGGGGTGGCTGCTGTGGACTGGCGTGGTGCTCTTTAGCCTCTGCGTCGTTACGGAGCATATTCTCGTAACCCCAACTAAGCAGCGTAGTATCGGTATCGCCTTCGGTACACTGAACGGCATTGCCAGCCTTACGCTTGCGACATTTGTAATACTGCAACTACTTATCTCATAGCGCGTTATGGTGCGACTACTAACTCTGATATGCGTGGCGCTGCTCTCTGTGCAGTGTAGCTCCGAGGCTTCGTCCGATATACCGAAGGCTGAGGCGCTCTGCATTGTCGGCGCATCGTTTGCCTACCCTGAGAATTGCTGGTTTGAGATGGCCTGCGAGAGGCTCGGGTATAAGCCGATAAACAAGGCTATTTCGGGCGAGAATATTAGTGGTCTTGTACAGCGAATAAAGGAGCATAAACTGATGACAATTAAGGAGTTGGATAGCTTTGCGACCCTTGTGGTGATGTATACGCACGATGTGGATGTGTATAGTGCTACGGGTGCTAATGCCCAGTATGCTGCAGCGTTTGACTACCTTATCAAGAGCTATACGATTGCCTGTCAGTCGCTTGAGTATAATCGCCACTCGCGCTACTACGGCATTGAGGGTGGTAAACCTGTGGATATCCTCGTCTGTACCCACTGGCACGATGCTCGCAAGCGATTTAATAGCTCCGTCAGGGCGTTGGATGCTAAGTGGGAGTGTGTGCGCCTCTGCGAGTTTGATAAGCATATAGGCTTCACTGCTCAGGACTACGACCCTGCGACGGGCAAGCACCTCTCGGTGCTCTATGCTCACCCCGACCAGAACGCTACGGAGGTTATAGATGGCATAACCTACGGCTGGCACCCTAAGCGCGGGCGAGACTCCGAGATTCAGCAGCGTATGGCAGATATTTTCTGCAAGTGCTTCTAATTTCCAACTTTTTTACTATCTTTGCGCGTCTGAAAATAAATATAGAATCAAGATATGAATATTTCGTTTAAGTGGCTTAAGAATTATGCCGATTTTGACCTCTCGGCAGAGCAGGTGGCAACCGTGCTGACAGATATTGGTCTGGAGGTTGAAGGCTTTGAGAAGGTGGAGACCATTCGTGGTGGTCTTGAGGGTGTTGTTGTGGGTCAGGTGCTCACTTGTGAGGACCATCCAGACTCTGACCACCTCCATATTACAACTGTAGATGTGGGTGCAGAGGCGCCTCTGAATATTGTCTGTGGCGCTGCAAACTGCCGTCAGGGGCTAAAGGTTATGTGTGCTACCGTGGGTGCGGTGCTCTACCCTATTGATGCCACTGAGGGCTTTAAGATTAAGCGCAGCAAGATTCGTGGCGTGGAGTCGCTCGGTATGCTCTGTGCAGAGGATGAGCTGGGCTTAGGTACTGGTCACGAGGGTATTATAGAGCTTCCTGAGGATGCTGTTGTAGGTACCCCTGCGCGTGAGTACTACCACATTGAGGATGACTACCTTATCGCTATAGGTCTTACCCCAAACCGTGTAGATGCTGCTTCGCATATCGGTGTTGCACGCGACCTTGTGGCTTACCTCAAGAGCCAGGGCGTGAAGGCGGAGCTTAAGATGCCAAGCGTAGAGGCTTTTGCCGTTGATAATCACGACCTTACAATAGATGTAGAGGTGGTAAATACGGATGCTTGTCCTCGCTATGCGGGCGTTACGGTCAAGGGTTGTAAGATTGCCCCATCGCCAGAGTGGATGCAGAACTACCTCCGTGCTGCGGGCATAAACCCTAAGAATAACCTTGTGGATATCACCAACTTCGTCCTCTTTGAGCTCGGTCAGCCACTGCACGCCTTTGATGCTGCGAAGATTGAGGGCGGTAAGATTGTTGTCCGCAACTGCGAGGAGGGAACTCCTTTCGTAACCCTTGATGGCACGGAGCGTAAGCTCTCGGCTGCCGACCTTATGATATGCTCTGCAGAGCGCCCTATGTGCCTTGCAGGTGTATTTGGCGGTCTTGACTCGGGTGTGAGCGACACTACTACCGATGTATTTATTGAGAGCGCATACTTCAACCCGGTATCTGTTCGTAAGAGCGCCAAGCGCCACGGTCTGAATACCGACTCGTCGTTCCGTTTTGAGCGCGGTGTAGACCCTAATATGCAGGTCTATGCCCTCAAGCGTGCTGCCCTGCTCTTCAAGGAGCTTGCTGGCGGTACTATCAGTAGCGAGATTACCGACATCTACCCTGTAAAGGTTGAGCCGTTCCGCTTTGACTTCTCGCTCAACCGTGCGCGAATGATTATCGGTAAGGATATTGCCGACCAGACTATTAAGAACATTATCGCTGCGCTGGATGTGACTATTGAGAAGGAGGAGAATGGCGTGCTCTCTGTTGCCGTTCCGCCATACCGTGTAGATGTTCAGCGCGAGGCAGACCTTATTGAGGATGTGCTCCGCATCTATGGATATAACAATGTAGAGATTCCTACACATGTAAACTCTACCCTCTCCTATGTCCAGAAGCCTGATAAGACCCGCCTTGTGAACCTCGTATCCGATATGCTCACCGCGCGCGGATATACCGAGATTATGTCTAACTCGCTCACTAAGGCCTCTTACTACGAGAGCCTGGAGTGCTACAAGGCTGAGAACTGCGTGAAGATTCTCAACCCACTCTCTGCCGACCTCAATGTTATGCGTCAGACGCTGATTTTCAACGCTCTGGAGGCAGTGGAGCTCAATGTAAACCACAAGAATGCAGACCTCAAGCTCTATGAGGTGGGCAACTGCTACTACTACAACGCTGCAAATGGCAGTGAGGAGAACCCTCTGGGCGCATACTCAGAGAACTACCGCCTCGCCATCACCGTTACTGGTAGCGCTACCGCTCCATCGTGGAACTGCAAGGCTGAGGGTGCATCGTTCTTCACCCTCCGCGCATCTGTGGAGCTGCTGCTCAAGCGCTTTGGCTTGAATATCTACGACCTTAAGTGCGAGAGCTGCAACTACGATATCTTCGGCGATGCTATTTGCCTCTATATCAACAATAAGCCACTCGTCTGGATGGGTCAGGTGGCTGGCAAGCTCTGCAAGAGTATGGGCATTAAGCAGGAGGTATTCTTCGCTGAGATTGACTTTGACCTGCTGCTCAAGGCTACCCGCAAGCATAAGATTACCGTCACCGAGCTGCCTAAGTATCCAGAGGTTAAGCGCGACCTGGCTCTGCTGGTAGATCAGTCTGTCAGCTTCGCTACCCTGCGTGCTGTAGCCTTCGCTACCGAGCGCAAGTTGCTCAAGAGCGTGGCTCTCTTTGATGTCTACCAGGGCGATAAACTCCCTGCAGGCAAGAAGTCCTACGCCCTCAGCTTCATCCTTGAGGATAAGAGCCAAACCCTTACCGATAAGGCTATTGAGCGCACTATGGCTGCTTTACAGAGCGCGTTTGAGAAGCAGTGTGGAGCATCCATTCGCTAATTTGGATTTTGCTGTGATATTTTAGCGTGATAAGGGGCATACCTGCTTCCGCTAACAATAAATCAACAAAGGGCCGTACGCATTAGTACAGCCCTTCGTTGTTTTATATGCCGAGCGTTGCATCTAACCCCTTCTGACGATAAAATGGTGCTTCCTACCGAACGAACACAAACAGGTATGCGTGCCCATGTTTGTTCGTTCGGTTTGGTTAATGAGTTTAAGGAGAGTGGCGTAGCTGCCCAGTACTCAGAGCTGATGCGCGCTATCCCGCTTGCACCGAACAAACAAAGCAAGAGTGCACACGCCCGTGTTTGTTCGTTCGGTTTGCTCTGCTATGTGGGTACTACCGCCAGGTGTACGCCTAATAAATAATTATA
>JAFTOU010000025.1 GCA_017463615.1 Alistipes sp.
GGTAAGTTTGAGCGCGGTGCAAATCTGACTGACGAGGCTCGTCTTGGTGCATTCGGTACGCTTCGGTCTGTCAATGCAATCAAGAACTGCTACTACCTCGCCCATGACGGTCTTGAGGCAGTACACAGCGATTCGGATCTGAAACCCGGTAGTGACAACGTCGAAATCATAGAGGTTACCGAGGAAGAACTCAGGGGCGGCACAATCGCCACCCAACTTGGTGAGTATTGGACGCAGGGAGAGAATTATCCGGTAATTAAGAAATAACATTTGAAGAATATGAAAACATATCAATATATAGCCCTCGCAGCGCTGGCACTATCCTTTGCCGCCTGCACGCAGGAGGACGATTTCACCCTTGAGGGCAATCTGAAGGACACGCCCCTTGCCATTGCTTCGGCTGGCGTGGCGGAACTGACCACACGCGCCACCATCAACAATGACCGCCTCGAAGAAGGCAGCATCGGTGTATATGTGTACTCTACAACCGGTGATAGCTATAAGGGCGACAACATCAAGTGGATCTACAACAACGGTTATTGGGAACTGGATGATGAGACCGTGGTGCTTTTCGAGAACAATGGCGAGAAGCAGCAGATAGCAGCTTACTATCCCTATGCAGAGCCGACCGAGGGCAAGGTTCAGATCACCCTGCCCGAAGCATACGGCGATGATTACGACAACTACGACTACCTCTATGGCGAGTATGCACCGCTGACCAGCAACCCTGCCGCCATCAAGATGAAGCACTTGATGGCAAAGGTAACGGTAAATGTTACCACAGGCACAGACATTGACGCGGGCGACGGCATAAAGAGTGTCGAACTCGTTGGAGTTCCACGCACGGCTGACTGGACTCTTCCGGATGCGTCGCTCAGCAATTATGGCGCAAATGCCGACCTCGCATTGTATGGCAATGGTCTAACCTACTGCGGTTATGCTTTGCCGAACGAGGCAGAGTCTCTTGCTCTACGCATCACGACAGACAGCGGTCGCCTCTTCACCCTTACCGCCTTATTGGATAATGCCGAGACTATCTACGATACCGAGGTACTGTCCAGTGGCACCCACTATACTATCAGCGTGAAAGTGGGTAAGGACAAGGTGACTATCGAGCAAATATCAATGGGCGATTTTGACAGCCCGTTTGGAGATGGCTGGAGCGATGAAGAAGACTTAAAGTAAAGGAGGACGAACTATGAGAAAGATATTTCAATACATACTGATGGCTGTTGCCGTGGTAGCAACGGCATCGTGCAGCAACGAATTGGATGAGGTGTTGCAGCCTGCCGGAAATGGCTCGTTGCAATTCGTAGTAAGCGATTTCCCTGCTTTTGGTGAAAGCCCCGATACCCGTGTTATCGGCACTCAAGATATCGGTAAGACAGCGTGGGATATAGACGATCAGATCATTGTCACCCTTACTTCAAAGAAGTTTGGCGCACAGAGTGCTGCACTTACCTACAACGGCACATCGTGGAGTACGGCAGTAAGCTTCTTGTATCTCGATAACGAGACACCTGCCGTCAGTGCCATCTATGCACCATGCTACGAAGTGACGGAAGATGGCGTGATGAAGTTGAGAGACGGTATGCAGCTCGGAATGACAGAGTACATACCTGCGGATTGCAGCATCGCAAATGGTGCCATCAGCATCAGCTTCGCGGACGTAACCCGTAAATACAGTCGTTTGCGTATTGCAGCAGATGCGGGTCAGAAACTGATCGTAACCACTACGGGCTTCACTCCGGCAGGAGCAACCGAGGTGGCGACCGAGCCGTACACCATCACTGCTGATAAGAAAGGCAATGCCTATTTATATGGCGTGTTTGCAGAGAAAGCAACGGTAAGCGTGAGCAATGGCAATATAGAGATGGAAAGTCACACTTTCACTAATGCCACGGAGGAGCGTGTGAGTTATGCGCTGGATGCCACATACCCTTACCTCACCTTCACGGCTTCTGCCGCGCAGACTATGACGATTAAAACCTACGGCGGCTATGTTTTGGACGAAAGTGTGCAATACTCTGTGGATGGAGGCGAGTGGACACAACTGATAGCCAAGACAGCCATTGCCTTTGGGGGTGATAAGGGTACGCTGCGCCTTCGTGGAAAGAGCGCCAATGGTACGGCGACATCTTCTTCATCATGGGCTCAAATATCTTTTGGCGATGACAATGTGCAGGTTGCCTGCTCGGGCGACATCCGCACTTTGGTGGATTATGAGAACCATGCTACAGTTTCTACCGCCAATGCCAGATTCTGCAGTTTGTTCCTGGGTTGCAAAAGTTTGACTGCCGCCCCAGAACTTCCGGCTACAACTTTGGCAGATGATTGCTACGATAGTATGTTCTGGAACTGTACAAGCTTGACTGTGGCACCCGAACTTCCCGCTACGACTTTGGCAGATAATTGCTACTATGGTATGTTCTGGAACTGTACAAGCCTTACTGCCGCACCTGAACTCCCGGCTACAACTTTAACGGAATATTGCTACTATTCAATGTTCTATAACTGTACAAGCCTGACTGTGGCACCCGAACTCCCGGCTACAACATTGGCAGAGTCTTGTTATGAATATATGTTCTATGGATGTACAAGCTTGACTGTGGCACCCGAACTTCCTGCTACTGCGTTGGCTGAGTCTTGCTACCGTAGTATGTTCTATAATTGCACAAATCTTACTACAGCACCCGAACTTCCGGCTACAACTTTAGCGGAATATTGCTACCTACAGATGTTCAACGGTTGCACAAGCCTGACTGCCGCACCTAAACTTCCTGCTACTACATTGTTTGCGAATTGCTACTACGAGATGTTCCGTGGTTGCACAAGCCTGACTGTCGCACCTGAACTTCCTGCTGCAACTTTAGTTAATTGGTGCTACTATCGTATGTTCTATGGTTGCACAAATCTGAGTAGCATCACTATGCTGGCAACGAATATACCTGCAAATGTTGGTTGTTTACGTGATTGGGTATCAGGCGTGGCTTCATCAGGTACATTTACCAAAGCGGCAAGCTTAATACAAGGTTCAGAAGCAGGCCAAATACCAACCGGCATAAGCGGCATCCCTGAAGGCTGGACTGTTGTGAATAAATAAGGAATTCCCGTCACGGCGGATATGTTATCCGCCGTTAATGAGTCTCAGGGTTATGCTCTCGGTAGAGGAAATGATGGCAGTATTTATAAGTATGACGCTTTCGGCGGCGTATGGGTCAGCGACGGCAATGGTGGTACTGTAAAGATTGGCGACGATGGTGGCTATTATAATCCGGAATAAACCATCAGCCATATGAAAGCCGCAAAAGAACATAAACCGCAGCAATCGCGGGTGCTATAAAAATAAACTTACACCATCCACGGGTTGCGATATGGGTCGTAGTCGTTCTGGAATGTAGCCAGTTGCCAATCGGTGACTGGCTTCTTTGTTTCATCGACCTTGCGTGGAATCTGTGGGTTAAGTCGTAGTTTGGCCGCATCGTTAAGCCACTTCATCGAGTCCTCATAATCTCGCATACGCACTGCACTCACATTGTTCGGAGCAATGAGTTTCGTGAGTTCATAAACTGCAAGGCGTACCATATGCTTTTTGAGGTTGTAGTTGCGAGGATCATGAAGCGAGAGGTTGTTGCCAAGTTCCGGCACATCAGCATTGACATCTGTTTCGGGATAGAATACACGCCCTTCATAAACCACATATTCGTGGTCCGAAAGTTCGTAGTCGTTATATATAGAATCATAGTCGGCAATAGCACCCCAGCAATCCGATGTTAGCGGGTCGATGTTGTTGTCAAAGCCATCGAGCGTCATCAATGTATAGAACGCACCTTCGAACTCTACAACAGCCCACAACGGATAGTCGATAGGTTGCCATAGCGTTGTCTCTGCCTCAATCCAACCTCCAACCATAGGGATGCGAATATCATCGAACTTATAGCCATTCTCCGATAGGCAGAGATAGATCACGCCATTGTAGTTCACTTTGTCGCCCGGATA
>JAFTOU010000060.1 GCA_017463615.1 Alistipes sp.
CATAAGGCCATCCTCCGTATCTGCTACCTCTGTACGAGTGGGTTTGGGCAGATAATCTCGCTGAGGCTTAATCTCTACCTCCTCGTACTCTACTGTGCAAGATACGAATAAAGCGCCGAGAATCAAAGCGATTGTGAATAACTTCTTCATAGTCGTATATTTTAGTTGTAAATATTTTTGCAGGTACACCTAATATCTATAAACAGGCGGGTAAAAATTCATTGTTCGCTACAAAGTTATGAATTTATTTTTACAAATGCAAGCAAATCTGATTGCAGAGCCACGGGGGGGGTAGAGCGCTGAAGGTCAGGTATTTACAAATTGATAAAAAGATGCTATTTTATTACAAGAACATTTTTGATGGTTAGAAATGGCTCAGGGGAATGGTATTTTATTCAGAAAGCGATTGGTTGCGCGTCAAGGCATTTTATGGGCGAGAAACAGAACATATTTTAGCGCAAAGTAGTGCGCGGATGATTGTCATTATGCGAAAAAAACTCTATTTTTGTTCTGGAAGTTGGTTAAATTTGTTCACGAAATTATTTTAAGCGACTTCTTACCATAGGGTTTGGGCGCCCTTAAGTGTTAATCTATTAACCAACGCTACAGAAAACCCATTTTAACTAACCTAAGTGGAGGAGACTACGCACAGAGATTCAGCACTTTTTGCAAAGCTATTTGAGCAGTACAAGGAGCCATTTACGCGCTTTGCAAATTCGTTTGTCCGCGACACCGTCGTTGCGGAGAGTCTCTTTGTGGATGCGTTGGTAGACTACTGGCAGAGGCGAGAGTTGCTGCCCCAGAATACGAATGTGCCGGGGTATGTGCTCACATCGCTGCGCAACAAGGCGCTGAACTATCTGCGTCACCAGCGAATAAAGGAGAACGCCTCGGACTATATGATGCGACAGGCGCGCGTAGAGCTGGACTTCAGAATCAACTCGTTGGAGAACTTCACCATTGAGAACCTCTTTACCGACGACATTGAGCAGATTGTCAGTCGCACCCTCAACTCCGTACCCGAGCAGACGCGCCGCATATTTATAATGTCGCGTTACGAGCATCTGCGCAACAGCGAGATTGCCGAGCAGTTAGGCATATCCATAAAGACCGTGGAGTTTCATATCACAAAGATTCTCAAGATTTTACGCGTAAACCTTAAAGATTATATACTCTGTTTCCTTATATTCATATCTGCGCTATGAGCATAAGTAGGCACTATTGTCAACCATTAGCTTTTTAGGGTTAGAATTAGGACTGAGTGTTATTAAAATAGACTATGGAAAGAGAACTGTTATATCGTTATTTTGATGGAATGACGACTCCCGAGGAGAATCGTCGTGTGATGGCGTGGGCTAAGGAGTCCACAGAGAATTATGAGATATATATGGAAGAGAGGAAGTTGTGGTGTGCGATACTTATGCACCCCGCAACCGATTCAAAGCGTGTTTCTGTCAGCCGAGGCAGGCTACCGCTGCAGCGTATTACTGGTTTGGCTGCAGCGGTGGTTCTGCTGATGGTCATCGTTGTGGGCTACCTCGTGGCCTCCGACGGCATCTTCTCGCGCACGCAGGTGATATCTGTGCCAAGCGGTCAGCGCGTAGAGCTTACCCTCGCCGACGGAACACATATATGGCTCAATGCCAAGAGCCGCCTGGAGTACTCAACCCTCTTCGGCTACTTTACGCGCAATGTATCGCTCTCGGGCGAGGGCTACTTTGAGGTTACAAAGTCGCGCCGCAAGCCATTTATCGTGCGCACGCAGGATTATGATATAAAGGTATTGGGAACAACATTCAATGTCTGCGCCTTTGAGCAGAGCCGCACCTTTGAGACATCGCTCATAGAGGGTAGCGTGGAGGTTGTTTCGCGCACCGACAGCTCTAACTCCATCCTCCTTCAGCCAAATCAGACGGCTGTAAACTCGGCAGATGGCACGCTGGTGAGCCGCCCACTGGTAGACCGCGACCGCCTGCGCTGGATTGAGGGTATGATATGCCTGAACAATGTAACCTTCGGCGAGCTGATTGAGCGCTTTAGCAACTACTTTGACACCGAGATTCGCCTGCACAACCCGTCGCTCTACAACACCCGCTGCACAGGTAAGTTCCGCCAGAGCGATGGCGTAGAGTACTCGCTGCGCGTGCTCCAGAACCTCGTTCAGTTTAGTTACACATACGACAATCAGAAGAATGTGATAGAGATTTACTAATTATAATTAACCTAATGTAGAACCACAAAAAAACCTAAGTGCCTATGGTAAAATAAAGTGACTCAGAACTTTAACGATGCGCAAAGACGCAAAAAGGCAGTAATTGCCAAACTCTTTTACTAATCTAAGAAGTTTACTAAAATTCTTATAAAGTTATGGATAAGAATCTAAATGTCGGATTTTTCGGCAAGATGATCTTGGCGGTAGCTTTCGCAGCTATCAGCTTCGCAGCATCTGCACAGAGCGCAACTGTTACGCTCAACCGTGCCGAGACTCCAGTTCAGACAGTTCTGAACGACATTGAAAAACAGACCGACTATCTGTTTGTTTACAACGATAACAACCTTGATTTTACCGTAACAGTAAAGGCTACAAACGAGCCTGTAAAGTCGGTGTTGGATCGTATCTTTGCATCTGCCCCTATAGTCTACAAAGTAGAGGGCAAGCACATTATTCTGAACAAGAAGAGCGCAAATACCACTCGCTCGGGCAAACCCTTAGATATCAAGGGTTTAGTAACCGATAGCGCAGGTGCCCCCATCGTTGGTGCGACAGTGATTGTTAAGGACACAACCATCGGCGCAATTACCGACACTGAGGGTAACTTTGTCATCACAGCCCCTGCAGAGAGCTTTCTGGAGGTATCTTTCCTCGGCTATGTTGAGCAGGTTGTTGCTGTAGGCAACCGCACCTCGCTCAAGATTGAGCTCAAGGAGGATGCACAGCAGCTGGAGGATGTGGTTGTTGTAGGTTACGGCTCGGTAAAGAAGCGCGACCTGGTTGGTGCTGTTGATATGGTATCAAGCAAGGTGCTTGAGGACCGCTCTACAGGTACTTTGGCACGAGCCCTGCAGGGTCAGCTGCCAGGTATGAACCTCACCTTCGCCGACTCTAAGCCTACCCGTTCTGCATCGCTCAATGTGCGTGGTTCGGGCTCTATCGGTGCTGGTGGTTCATCACTCGTACTCATCGACGGTGTTGAGGGCGATTTGAACTCTATCAACCCACAGGATGTTGAGAGCGTATCAGTGCTCAAGGATGCCTCTTCGGCTGCCGTTTACGGTGCGCGTGGTGCATTCGGTGTTGTACTGGTGACTACAAAGAGTGCTAAGAAGGGTACACCTGTAATCAACTATAACGGCTCGGTATCTATGGTACGCCGTACAGTTATTCCAGACCTTGTAACCGACGGTTACACCTGGATGACTTGGTGGAAGGATTGCTACAACGACTACTACCGCGGTACTAAGGCTCTGCCTAACCATGTAGACTCTACAGTGCCTTACACCGAGGCTATCTACAAGGAGCTGGAGCGTCGTCGTGGCGACAAGACGCTGGCAAAGACCACCGTACTTGATGGTCACAGCATGTTCGGCTACGCATACTACGACTCTACCGACTGGCACGACCTCTTCTACAAGGATTACAACTGGTCTACAGAGCACAACCTCTCTATCTCTGGTGGCTCTGACCGCGCAGACTACTACATCTCTGGTCGCTACCACAACAACGACGGTATCTACCGCGTGGGTGATGACCACTACAACAAGTACGATGTTCGCGCAAAGGGTAGCCTGAAGGTTCGTCCTTGGTTGCGCCTGCGTAACAACATCTCGGTATCTATCATCAACCAGTATGAGCCTAAGACCAACCAGGGTAACAGCCAGCTGACCCGTCTGCTCAACCACACCGCTATGCCACTCTCGCCAGTGAAGAACCCTGATGGCTCTTGGACTGCAGCAGCGGCAAAGTCTGGTTATGCAGCATTTAGCGAGGGTACCTCTTGGCGTAAGGACGACTATCTCTACCTGCGTAATAAGTTTGATGTAGATATTGACATCAAGAAGGATGTGCTCAAGCTCCAGGCAGACTACTCTTACAACTTCACCCACCGCAAGCTCAACCGTAGCCAGCAGATGGTGACCTACTCTACAGCTCCTGGTGTATTTGTTAAGGGCTTTGAGTCT
Source organism: Alistipes sp. (assembly GCA_017463615.1). Classification (GTDB taxonomy): domain Bacteria; phylum Bacteroidota; class Bacteroidia; order Bacteroidales; family Rikenellaceae; genus Alistipes. The sequence goes on from JAFTOU010000060.1 coordinate 4,180, forward strand.
TCGGGCGCTTACCTTGAGACCAACGACTACGAGACACACTACCACTCTGCAAATGCCTACCTGAACTGGTCGCCTAAGTTGGGCAACGACCACAGCTTCCGCCTGCTTGCTGGTTGGAATGTTGAGAAGCAGGACTACGAGGTATTCTACATCAAGCGTAAGGACTTTGTAGTTAGCGGCAAGCCAACATATGCACTGATGACTGGTCTTACTGAGGACCCTCAGGTCTCTGGTAACGGCTGGTCTTACATGGGTGCTTTCTTCCGTGCAAACTACGGCTACAAGGGTCGCTACCTGATTGAGGTGAGCGGTCGTTACGACGGTAGCTCTAAGTTCCCACAGAACTCTAAGAGGGGTTTCTTCCCATCTGTATCGGCTGCTTGGCGTATTGCTGACGAGCCTTGGATGGATGCTACTGACGGCTGGTTGGACAACCTCAAGCTCCGCCTCTCTGTAGGTTCTATGGGTAACGGTAATGTAAGCCCTTACTCTTACACCTCAACTATGAGTATTGCAACCAGAGAGGATATTGTTCTGGGTGGTTCACTGCCATCTTACACCACTGTAGGTGGTACTGTTCCTGTATCGCTCACTTGGGAGACCTCTACGACTTACGATGTAGGTATTGACCTTGAGCTGTTCAAGAATCGCCTCTCTATCAGTGCAGACTACTTCCACCGCTATACTACCGATATGTTTACCCAGTCTGTATCACTGCCTTCAGTATACGGTACTACCCCTCCAAAGGGTAACAATGCTGAGCTGGTAACTAAGGGTTGGGAGGTTTCGGTCTCTTGGCGCGACCAGTTTAAGCTCGGTGGCAAGCCATTTGAGTATGACATCAAGGCGATGGTTTGGGATAGCCGCTCTTGGGTTACTAAGTTCTACAACGAGACCAAGTCGCTCGGTACTGTAGGTAACTATATGACTGGCGGTTGTACACCTTCTACCTACTACGAGGGTATGGAGCTTGGTGAGATGTGGGGATGGACCGTAGCAGGTCTGTTCAAGGATCAGGCTGATATTGACTCTTCGGCAGACCACAGCATCTTCCAGCAGGAGGCTAACAAGGCTACCCTGCCAGGTCAGGTTAAGATTGTGGACCTGAATGGCGATGGCAAGATTGACGCTGGCGCATTTACTAAGGACGACCACGGTGACCTCTCTATCATCGGTAATATCAACCCTCACTATATGTTCGGTGTAAACCTCGGCGCACGCTGGAACGGTATCGGTTTGTCGGTATTCCTTCAGGGTGTAATGAAGCGCGACTGGCATCCAGGTACTGACGCTGGTTACTTCTGGGGTAAGTATGCTCGTCCATTTATGTGGGTACTGAGCATCCACGACTACACAAATCCTAAGTATGCTAAGACCATCTATAGCGAGGAGCTTGACAACTGGGATACAGCTTACTGGCCTCGTCTCTCTACATATCAGGCAAACCAGACTGTAACATGGGCTCGTCTGCACAACGCAGCAAATACCCGCTATACTCAGAATGCAGCATATATGCGTGTTAAGAACATCCAGCTGGACTACACCTTCCCTAAGGCTATCTGCGAGAAGATTAAGCTCGGTGGTCTGAAGGTCTACCTCTCTGGCGAGAACCTCTTTACCGCAACTCCGCTGCACAAGTGGGCTCCTAACTACGACCCTGAGGCTCTGGGCAACGACCCTGACTACTCTACAGGTACTGGCGATGGTTACGGCTACCCTGTAACTAAGAGCATTACTTTGGGTGTAAACGTCACATTCTAAAACAGTGAAAGTTATGAAAAAACTAATTGCAATATTAATCGCAGCCAGCTCGCTCGTATCTTGCTCGGACTTCCTTGACAGGGAGAACCCTTACAAAATCGAGAGCGACTACTACTTTACCGACGAGTCGTCACTGGAGATCTACACCAACGGACTTGTTATCAGTGCTGCAACAGCAATGCAGAGCTTTGTAGACGGCGACAAGTATGCCGATACACAGGCTTGGGACGGTACTTACGCATACTTCCGCGACAACTATGCCCCAACCGATGCTTCAAACTGGGGTCAGGGCAACTGGTCGTATCTTCGTTCCGTAAACTTCTACCTTGACAATATGCGCAAGGCTACAGCTTCGGAGGCTGTGATGAACCACTACGAGGGCGTTGGTCGCTTCTTCCGCGCTTGGTTCTACTACGCTAAGGTGCGCACCTTCGGTGCAGTACCTTGGTACGAGCACATGATTGACGCTACCGACGAGGAGGCACTCTACAAGGGTCGTGATAACCGCGAGGAGGTTTGCCGCAATATCCTTGCCGACCTCAACTACGCTTGTGAGCACTGCTTGACCGACGCTAAGTATCGCGTACAGTCATCTTACATCCACAAGTATGTGGCTCTGGCTCTCAAGGCTCGCTTCTGCCTCTACGAGGGTACATTCCGTAAGTATCACCCAGTAGACCCATCTACCGGACAGCCTTGGATTGCCGACGAGTCTAAGATGTATCTTCAGGAGTGTGCTAAGGCTTGCGAGGAGCTGATGGCTTCAGGCGTATATAGCCTTACCGACAACCCTGCAGCTCGTGCTACTCAGTACCGCGATATGTTTACCAACAGCAAGGCCTCTGAGATCTATACCAACGAGTTTATCTGGGCGCGTACATACAATGCTGAGCTGAGCGTAACACACATCTTCAACTCTTACATGGTTAATGTCCAGTACGGTAACTACTCTTTCAACCGCGACTTTGTAAACACCTACCTGATGCAGGACGGTACTCCATTTACTACAAAGTATGCAGACTACAACAGCGTAGACTTCAAGACCGAGTGTACTGGTCGTGACCTTCGTATGACACAGACTATGCGTCACCCGGGCTTCACCCGTACAAAGAATGGTGCAAAGGTTACCTTCGCTCCAGACTTGGGTTTCGCTAAGACCGGTTACCACCCTATCAAGTGGCTCTCTGACGATGCTACAATGGATACCAACACCTCTCCTTGCGACAACGATGTGCCGCTGATGCGTTATGCCGAGGTGCTTCTCAACTATGCTGAGGCTAAGGCCGAGCTGGGCGAGATGACTCAGGATGTTTGGAACAAGACCATCAAGCCTCTGCGCGAGCGTGCTGGCGTTACAAGCATCTACCCTACCGAGGCAGACCCTTATATGGTCTCTTACTTCCAGGGTAAGGTTACTGATGCTGCTATCCTTGAGGTGCGTCGTGAGCGCGGTGTTGAGATGACAATGGAGAATATCCGCTACGACGATATTATCCGCTGGCGTCAGGGTGAGCTCTTTGCTCGTCCATGGAGAGGTATCTGGATTGAGGCCTCTGAGACCGAGCTTGATCTCAACTACGACGGCGTTAAGGAGACTATGGTTACCGCTGATAAGGGCAACACCACAAAGATGACCGTCCTCTATATTGACGGCGCATCTGACATTGGTCACACGCTCTCTGAGGGTACTAAGGGTAACATCATGACCGCTACAAAGATGGAGCGTAAGTGGCACGACTACAAGTATGTCAAGCCAATCCCTACCTCTGCAATTCAGGAGAACCCTAATCTTCAGCAGAACCCTGGATGGTAATAAGGCACTATGTTCATCTGTCCCCTTTTTGGGGGCAGACGAACAGTACCTAATTGATATAAATTAAAAAAAAGTTTACAACTATGAAACTTATCAATAAAATCGGATTGATTATCCTCGCTTGCACATCGCTCTTCTGCGGCTGTGCTCAGGAGGAGGCATATCTGGTGCGCGAGAACGACCAGCTGTCGTTCAACTGCGCGGAGCAGGCTGTAGATCAGACTATCCAGTGTCAGGGCGCGTGGGAGGTTGATTACAACGGCAACGAGTGGATCACCGTTACCCCAGACTCTGGCGTAGGTAGTGGCGAGGTAGAGTATGTATCTATCGGCGTTGCCTACAACCGCGGTGCAGAGCGTACTGGTACTATCTACATCAATTTCAACGGCAAGGGCTACCCTGTTACCGTTGCTCAGGGCGCGTGCGACTTCGCATACGGCAACCTCTCTGGCGAGGGTAAGCTCGTGCAGAACAAGCCTGCAGAGTATACTCTTAAGCTCGCCTACACAAAGGCTTACGGCGATGAGTCTGTAAAGCTCGGCTGTCAGATTTCTGGCGCTGCAGCTGCAGGTCTTGTAGCAGAAGAGGTTCAGTACAGCAGCTTCCAGAAGGGCAGCGGCGTTATTGAGTACGCTATCACTGGTACCCCAACAACCGTTGGCGATGTAACCTTCCAGATGACTGTAGATGGTGCACCTCAGGGTACTGCTCTGACTGCTCAGGTACTTGACCCATCGGATGTTGCGCTGTTTGGTTTCCCTGTATTCTGGGACTTCGCTCACTACGATGCAGGTACTACCGTTGCTGAGAAGAAGGCTGCTCTTCAGGGTACACAGTACGACTATAGCTGGGGTAGCTCGTCGCTCAATCCTTGCGATGGTTCTGCTCCTTCTACAGACCACAAGTTCCTTGACTGGAATTTCTGCGATGTAAATCAGGCATACTTCACCGTATCTGGTAAGATTACCCAGTATGCTTATGGTGAGGGTCACGCATACACTAAGGGTATGGTACACAACGACTACTGGCTTATGGCAACAAAGGTTCGCAACCTTGAGGCGGGCACTAAGCTCACCTTTGAGGGTGCTATCGGTTGCTCTGGCTCAGGTCCAAAGGTTGCTACTATTGAGTACTCAGTAGATGGCGGTAATACTTGGCTTGAGGCTGCTGGTGGTCGCGAGTATGTACACCCTTGGACTGGCGATAAGGCAAATATTCACCTTGAGGTATTTACCGACAACCAGTATGTAAACAAGGATGCTAATCAGGGTGTTCGTAACGACAAGACCGCTGAGGACGGCTGGGCAAAGGTTACCTTCCCAGTAGAGAAGGGTCTTGCTGACGGTTGGTTCTACCTCCGCCTGCGCTACTCACTCAACCTGCGTCTGAACAATACTCAGGCAAGCTATGCTATTGCAGCTACTGGCTCTGAGCGTGTGAAGAACGAGGTTAAGATCTATGTCGCCGAGGAGTAACAAATGCTTTTTTTAGCGGGTAGAGTTTTTTTCTACCCGCTTTTTTTCGTAACTTTGTCGCACTATGAGAAGAATTATAAAGACATTACTTTGTTCGCTCTCGCTACTGCTCGCATCGTGCGGTGGCGGAGAGGAGAATATTGAGCTCTACTCGCTCCGCATAGAGCCTAAGACCGCCGCCATAGCTGTAGGTGGCACACTGCAACTGAACGCTATCAGCGACCCCGTATACGAGGGTCTGGTCTACACTTGGGCTTCGGCAGATACAACTGTAGCTACGGTAGACGACAACGGCCTTGTGCGCGGTGTTGGAGCAGGTACGGTAGAGATTACCTGCAAGTATAAGAACGAGCGTATCGCCCGCGCAACGGTGCAGGTAATGGACGGGATGGTAGACCCAGGGGGTGGCACAACATCCAAGACCCTTGACGCTCCGATGAATATCGGCATGATATTCTCCTCGCGTCAGCTGGTATATACCGGCACTGTGATGCAGAGCTTCGACTTCCACGACAGCAGCGAGGATGGCTATATCTACTTCACCCAGTGCGTATCTGACGGCACAAAGCCATACAACAAGTGGTTCGTTGCCCTGAGCCGTGTAAAGCGCGGTGCTTATGGCGACAAGACTGTAAGTAGCGAGACTATGTCGCTGCGCTGGTTTGGTCACGGTACAGTTCTCTGCGTAGAGAAGGCTACCGACGGCAAGGGCGACTATATGTGGACAAACTCTAACGGAACGCTCTCAGGTACGGAGTACACCAACAACAAGACCTTCTCGCGCTTCCGCTTTGAGCCAAATGTCACCCACGACCACTACGCTGGCGAGACATTCTACCTCAACTCCTACAAGGATGCTCAGGGTAAGACATACACCGTCTACGACCATCAGGTAAATATAGACTTCACAAACCGCCGCCTGCTTATCGGCTGTCGTAGCAGCGGTCTGCGCCACAATATCGTCTACGACCTTGATAAGGTGCTCGCCCTCAAGGAGAAAGATATTACTATCACCCGTACTTGGGGCGGCGAGAGTGGCACTGGCACCACACAGCGCACGGTAGAGGAGACCATCTCTGCACGCGACCTTGGCGAGTTGACCCCTCTGGGCTCATTCCGCCTTGAGAGCGCACTCAACACTGGCGACTTCAGCAAACCATACTCCTGCAACCACCAGGGACACGCCATCTGGGGCAATTATGTATACTGGTACGAGGGTAACGCTCGCGAGCTGACATCGGGCAGTGGCGTCTACGACGGCTCACACGCCTATGTGGAGGTGTTTGACTATAACGGCAACCGCGTAACTACACGCACTAAGGTGGCTGCAGTATCCGACTTCGCAGGTATGAAGACGCTGCTCAACCTCCACAACAACTGCTACTGCGAGGCTGAGGGTCTGCAAATCAAGGACGGCAACCGCCTCTACCTCGGCATCGCCACCCACATCGCAGGCAAAAGCTCTGGCAACCGCCTCGCAACAATCCTTGAGTACGAACTGGAGTAGGTTGGATTTAGCCATTTAGAGGAACTCTTTATTAAGGGTGATTAAAGGCTATTAAAGGTTATTAATGGTCGCTTTTCGCGACGCTGCGCTGTACATTTGCGCATTTCGTTAATAACCCTTAATACCCCTTAATCACCTTTAATTATCTCTCTACTGCATCAGCCAGCTGATGGTCAATTCTGTTGTAATAATGTCGTAAATGCGCCACTTTCACAACAAAATTGGTAAAAATACTGAATATTTTTTCAAAAAGCCCCCATACCTTTGCACTATGGATTACTTCAAGATGTTGATGGAGGATGTTCGTATGCGCGAAGGGTTAAAGGCGTGTATGAACTGCGGAGTCTGCACGGCGATATGCCCTGCGGCGGAGTTTTACGACTACGACCCACGGCAGATTGTAGAGACGGTGCAGTCGCGCGACAACAGCCGAATAGAGGCGCTACTTTGCAGCGAGACGATATGGTACTGCGGCCAGTGTATGTCCTGTCGCCCGCGCTGTCCGAGGGGCAACACGCCGGGTTATATCATCCAGTCGCTCAGGTATTTATCGCAGAAGCTCGGGCTCTTTGTGCAGAGTGAGAAGGGGCGTCAGCAGTTAGCGCTCAAGCGCACCATAGGCGAGAATATCATGCACTACGGCTACTGTCTTGTGCCGCAGGAGATTTCGCCCGACCTACATCCTGAGCAGGGCACTGTATGGCGATGGATACACTCCCACGACCGCGACATCTATCCCCTCTTCACCCCATCCTATCGCAAGGCGGGTGCGGGGGCGTTGCGTAAGTTAGACGAGGGCAGTCTTGCCGAGATTCATCGCATATTTGAGCTAAGTGGTGGCAAGGAGTTCTTTGACCTTATTGAGGAGTACTCGGAGCGCAAGGCGCGCGAGATGGGCTACGAGGGGGCTACGCACGAGTATATGTTAGACACATTCACTAAAAACAGTTCTGAGCAATGAGAAGGGGTAATTGGGAGGAGTATCAGAAGAGTATTGCCGACGACAACTACTACTATGCCCGTAGTTGCATCCGTCAGAACTTCTTTCCGGGCAGTGAGAAGGCATTTTTAGATATTGTAGCAAATCGTCTGGGCAGAAATATCTACGACGACCCGCTACACAGCTCCTGCACGGGCATTGGCTACCACTCGGACATCGTTCCGTTAGATACTATCATGGCGGTTGTAGCGCGTCAGTTTGCGCTGATGAACGAGGCAGGGTATGAGAATCTTGTAAGCTCCTGCATCACATCGTTTGGCATCTACACCGAGATACTATCCACTTGGGAGGAGTTTCCCGAGACTGAGCAGCGTGCGGCAGAGACCCTCTACAAGGCTACGGGGCGCACACTGGTAAAGCCAAAGAATGTGGCGCACACATCGGATGTTATCTTCCACCTACGCAAGCAGATAGCCGAGCAGATGACCCGCCCGCTGATAAATGTCCGCACAGGCGAGCCGTTGCGCGTGGTGGAGCATATCGGTTGCCACTATGCGAAGATATTTCCTAAGAAGGGCATTGGTGGCTCGGAGTTTCCCTATGTACTTGCAGGTATGATTGAGTCGTGGGGCGGCGAGGTTGTGGACTATCCAGAGCGTCGTCACTGCTGCGGCTTTGGCTTCAGAAACTACCTTGTGCAGGCAAATCGTGGCTACTCGGTTGCCAACTCGCAGAAGAAGTTGGAGAGCATGGCACCCTATCGTCCCGACTTTATCGTCTGCAACTGCCCCGGGTGTGCAATGTTCCTTGACAAGTGGCAGTACACCATCGCCGAGATGGAGGGCACGACATACGGTCAGGGTGGCGTAGGTATTCCGGTACTGACATACGAGGAGATGGCGGGCTTGGTATTGGGTTACGACCCTTGGCAGCTGGGTATGCAGATGCACCAGGTGGATGTAGAGCCGCTATTGGACAAGATGGGCGTGGAGTACGACCCAGCGACGAAGTATTTAGGTGTAAATGGTAAATATATAGGTAAGCCCGAGCAGGCTGTGGTCAATGGCGACTGCCCATCGGGTTTCTACAGTATGCTAAGCTTATGAAAGGGCGTGTAGTAATTGTCGGCGGAGGTGTTGCAGGTATGCAGACCGCGCTGAGCCTCAAGGCGTTAGGCATTGAGTCGTTGATATTGGAGCAGAGTCGTCAGTTGGGAGGCAAACTCACTGGCTGGCACCTACTCTTTCCGACCTTCACCCCTGCGCAGGATGTTGTCGCGCCGCTGATTCGCGCGGTAAGGCAGAGCGGTATTCAGACCCGCTTTGGCTGCAAGGTGGTATCAGTAGATAGCCGTCGTGTTATTCTCGACTCTGGCGAGCGCATAGATGCTGCTGCGGTGGTGCTCTGCAGTGGCTCTACCCTCTTTAATGCCAAGATTAAGGAGGAGTACGGCTACGGCATCTACGACAATGTATTCACCTCGGCAGATATAGAGCAGATGATGAACAACGGCAAGGTTGCCATGGCAGATGGTCGCACACCTGAGCGTATAGCCATCCTCCACTGCGTAGGCTCGCGCGACGAGAAGGTGTGCCAGCGCCACTGCTCCAAGGTCTGCTGCATAACTGCCGTAAAGCAGGCTATAGAGCTCAAAAAGCTCTTCCCCGATGCCGATGTGTTCAACTTCTACATGGATATGCGTATGTTCGGGCCGGGCTACGAGGAGCTCTACCGTCGTGCGCAGATAGAGCACAATATACACTTTGTGCGCGGTCGTATCTCGGAGGCAAGCCCTCTGATGGACTCGCGCGTGCAGATTAAGGCGGAGGATACTCTTACGGGTCGTCCGCTGCGTATGTCGGTAGATATGCTGGTGCTGATGGTGGGTATGAGGGCAAACGACGACAATGCCTTCATCAGCTCCTCGTCGGGTGCAGAGCTCGCCGAGAATGGCTTTTTCAAGCCGCGCAACAGCTTTATGGACAATGTGTTAAGTACAAAGGAGGGGATATTCCTTGTAGGTACCATCTCCTCGCCCAAGACCGTAGGTCAGACCCTCAACGAGGCGTCGGCTGCGGCTATACGAATTGCAGAATACTTACGCTATGGCAACTAACTTCGGCTTCTCAATATCCAAACCCCGCGTGATAGACATGGATGCCAATAACCTGCGCAAGAGCGACGACATCCTCGCCTCTATGCCGCAGTTGCAGAGCTGCATAGGCTGTGGCGCCTGCACGGCGAGCTGCACAGCGGGAAACCTCACCTCGTTTAACTTCCGCAAGGTACACACCCTTGTGCGTCGTGGCGAGTATACGGGTGTCTATGAGGAGCTGAATAAGTGTATGCTCTGCGGCAAATGTCGCCTGCTCTGTCCGCGAGGGATAAATACCCGCGCGGCAGTGATGACTATAAAACGAACTTTAGGAGATTTTTAGGATGTTCTACGCTCACTTCTGTATACCTTTTATCGTTGGCGCGGTGATAATGCTACTCACCCTGCTCTACCGCTATATATCGTGGGTTGTGGAGCTCCCAAAGGGCGATAAACGACTGATTGCCAAGGGTATATTCTCCACAGCAACGCTCCGCTCCGTATGGGAGATTATCCGCGAGTCGCTGCTCCACATCTCAATATTCAGGGTCAATCCGCTGTTGGGATATATGCACTGCTCGCTCGCCTTCGGCTGGTTTCTGCTTATCGCCGTGGGGTGGATAGAGACCACCGTATATATGGGTGCAGAGCTTGTTCCGCTGCAGGGGCATGTCTTCTTCCGCTACTTCGCAACGCAGATAGATACACACATACCAATCTTTGACCATATCATGGACGCCCTGCTGCTCTTTGTGCTCTCGGGCGTAGCATTGGCGTGGTTTAAGCGTCTGCGCTCAAAGGCGTTAGGTATGCGCCGCACAACGAAACACTCTGTGGGTGACCGCATAGCCCTCAGCTTCCTATGGTTTATCTTCCCTGCGCGCCTTGTTGCCGAGTCGGTGACAGCGGCGGTATATGGCGGCGGAGGATTTCTCACGGCAGCGGTAGGTGGTGCTCTGCAGCATACACTCTCCGCAGGTGCGTTAGAGGCTATCTACGAACCCGTATGGTGGTTCTACTCGGCAGTATTAGGTGGTTTCTTCATCGCTATGCCTCACTCAAGGTATATGCACATCTTCACGGAGATACCGCTCATATTTCTGCGCAACTATCGCCTCCGCGTGACACAGAGTAGCACCTCGTACGACAACTTCCAGCTGCAGAGCTGCTCGCGCTGCGGTATCTGCATAGATGCTTGTCAGCTGCAGAGCGAACTGGGGCATAATGGCGTGCAGTCGGTCTACTTCCTGCGCGACAGACGAGCAAATAGGCTCACTATGCCCGTAGCCTTTGACTGCCTGATGTGCGGAAAGTGTCAGGAGCGTTGCCCCGTAGGCATAGACCTCAATGCGCTGAGGCTCAACTCCCGCGCCACGATGCGCAACCTGCCCAATGAGCGCCGATATGGCTACTTCAAGGGTGTAGACCGCTCCGAGGGTAGTGGTAAGGTGGGCTACTTTGCGGGCTGTATGACCCTGCTAACGCCACACACCCTGACAGCTATGCAGACAATCTTTGACGCTGCGGGCGAAGAGGTATGGTGGGCAGACCGCAATGGTGGCGTATGCTGCGGTAGGCCGTTACGACTCTCGGGCGAGACCGACTCGGCAAATAAGATGGTGGAGTACAACATAGAGCTCTTCCGCCGCCACGGCATAACCACACTGGTAACCTCCTGCCCGATATGCCTCAAGACCTTCCGCGAGGATTACAACCTTGAGGGCATAGAACTGCTGCACCACTCGCAGTATATTGAGCGGCTTATAGAGCAGGGACGCATAAGCCTAAAGCACGCTGACAATCAGTCGTTTACATATCACGACCCGTGCGAGCTTGGTCGCGGAAGTGGCATCTACGAGCCACCACGAAGTGTGATAAAGGCGATAGGTACGCTCATAGAGCCGAAGCACCACCACCGAAACTCGCTCTGCTGCGGCTCCTCGTTGGCAAATACGATTATAAACGATGCCGAGCAGCTAAAAATATCCGCTGCGCTAACCCTTGAGTTAGAGGCAACGGGGGCAACTACGCTCGTCACCGCCTGCCCGCTCTGCAAGAAGGCATTAGGCAGAACAACGGCGCAGAAGATTAAGGATCTATCCGAGATTGTAGCATCAAACCTTAACTAATACTAAAGTACTATGAAAGAGATTCTTATCACCGTAATTCTATGCGCAACAGCCCTTATAGGTCTGCGCCTTGCAGCTCCAAAGGCAGAGCCTCAGCAGAGCGTAATTGAGGCTATTCACGCCCGCAGAAGCATCCGCCAGTATAAAGATACTCCCGTAGAGGATAGCAAGCTGATGGAGGTTGCCAAAGCAGGTATAGCAGCTCCAAATGCGATGAACCGCCAGGCTTGGGCCGTAAGAGTGGTGAACAGCAGGGAGTGGATAGATGGCTGCACAGCCGCCTTCGTGCCAACAGTGCAGGGTACACCTATGGGCGAGCACCTGCTCACCCCGGACTTCAAAAATATGTTCCGCAACGCCCCAGCAGTGATATTCGTAGCTGCTGAGCCAAGCCTCTTCGCAGGCGTGGACTGCGGCATAATGGCGCAAAATATGATGCTCGCAGCATACGAGCTCGGCCTGGGAACATGCTGCCTCGGTAGCCCCGTGCCATTTATGAACTCCGACGCAGGAAAACCATTCCTTCAGTCACTTAACCTCCCCGATGGCTACACACTCCAGTACGCTATCGCTATCGGATACCCCGACCAAAACCCAGAGGCTAAACCCCGCGACGAATCTAAAATCCAGTTCGTTAAGTAGCTACGCAGAAACTATAGTACCGTCCCTTTTCTGAAGAAAAGTGACCCAAAAGACTTTCTGAGAAACTCCGTTTCTCTTCTAAGCGTTGCGGAAATAGTCTATTGTCTACGACAATACAAAATCAGAGAGATACATCACTTTCAAGCGAGCTTGAGTGAGTATCTCTCTGCTTTTAGTATCCTTGCGGATACCAGCCTATTTCCGAATAGAAGTGTTATCGTAGTTTTTCTGTTTTTGGCTCTACTGCGTTAGCCGGCTAATAGCCAATGGCTAACAGCTAACGGCCATTTTCGCGTCAGAAGGCGGTAGATACAACGCTCGGCAAAAATACCCGCGATGGGCTGTACTAAGCGTACTGCCCATTGCGGGTACTTTTTGTTAGCGGAAGTAGGTATCCGCCTTATCACGCGAAAATTAAAGTGCGCCGATCTCGTAAAGAGCACCATTCACCTTGCGAACTGCATCAGCAGCTGCTGCGAACTTAGCCTGCTCCTCCTTGTTGAGCTCAACCTTAACGATCTTCTCAACACCCTTCTTACCGAGAACTACAGGTACACCGAGGCAGATGTCATCCTGGCCATACTCGCCCTCAAGCAGTACTGAGCAAGGTACAACAGCCTTAGTATCGTTGATAATAGCATCAACAACATAAGCACCAGCAGAACCTGGAGCATACCATGCAGAGGTACCGAGCAGACCTGTAAGGGTAGCACCACCAACCATAGTGTCAGCAGCAACCTGCTCAAGCTTCTTCTTTGAGAGGAACTGAGATGCAGGAACGCCCTTGATAGAAGCCTTTGATACGAGCGGAACCATAGTAGTATCGCCGTGACCGCCGATAACCATACCGTCAATATCCTGAATACCTACGCCAGAAGCCTTAGAGAGGTAGCAGCGGAAACGAGAAGAGTCCAGAGCACCACCCATACCGATGATACGGTTCTTCTTAAGGCCTGTAGCCTTGAGTGCGAGGTAAGTCATTGTATCCATAGGGTTAGAGATAACAACAACGATAGCCTTTGGAGACCACTTCAGAGCGTTACCAACAACACCCTTAACGATACCTGCGTTGATGCCGATGAGCTCCTCGCGGGTCATACCTGGCTTACGAGGGATACCAGATGTTACAACGATAACATCAGAGTTTGCAGTTGGCTTGTAGCCCTCTGCATCGGTAGCGGTAACGCCTACGAGCTTAGTCTTGTAGCCCTGAGTAGCTGCAGCCTGGAACATATCCAGCATCTTACCCTCAGACAGACCGTCCTTAATATCAACGAGAACTACCTCGCTTGCAACGCCACGGCAAGCCAATACATTTGCACAAGTTGCACCTACTGCACCTGCGCCGATAACTGTAACTTTAGACATAGTGTTTTGTAAAATTATTTGATGAAAACTTCTTTATTTCGCAATAAGAGCGGTGTACTGCTCTGCAGTAAGCAGGTCGTCTACCTCTGCAGGGTTAGACATCTTAACCTTCACCATCCAGCCCTCGCCGTATGGGTCGCTATTTACCAGAGCAGGGTCTGCATCAATAGCAGGGTTTACCTCCTCAATTACGCCAGATACAGGCAGGAAGGCATCTGATACGGTCTTTACAGCCTCAATAGTACCGAAAACATCGCCAGCAGCAAGCTCCTCGCCCTCGGTAGGGATGTCTACAAAGACGATGTCGCCAAGCTCGCTCTGAGCAAAATCTGTAATGCCCACATAGGCATACTCGCCCTCTACACGACACCACTCGTGGTCGTCAGAGTACTTCAATTCAACTGGAATATTAGCCATAGTTCTTATAATTTTAGGTATTTGCACAATTTCAAGTGTACAAATGTAGCATTTTTTTCAGATTATAGCAACAATCGTTCACTTTTTTTCTGCAATTCAGGCTTTTGAGGCTCAGATATGCTCCGAAATTGTGTCGTAGTAGCGCTTTGTCACAGGTATCTCGCGCTCAACGCCCTCAATCTCGGCAACTATAGCCCCATCGCGCTCCTTGCGCAGCGCCTTGATATGGGCGGGGTTGATGTAGTAGGAGCGGTGACAGCGCAGCAGACCATACTCGGCACATAGGCTCTCCACCGACTTCATTGAGCGACGGAGCAGGTAGCTGTTAAGACTCTGACCATCAAGGTAGCTGATGTTGATATAGTTCTCCTCGGCGGCGATGTAGAGTATAGATGATGCCTCAACAACGAGCTTGAGGTTCTTGCGCTCGTCGTAGAAGCGAATCTTGGACTCCTGCTTCTCCTCAATGCGATTGTGGCGATACTGCTCCACCAAAAAGAGGGCGAGCGTGATGATAACATAGGGGTATATCAGCACGGGTAGCACCCACGCCAGCGCACGCGAGAGGACGAGGAAGTATGGCTCTGCACACCTATCTATCAGCCAAGCATAGAGCGCCACGAAGAATGCCGCAACTACCATCTCAAAGATTGCCCAGAAGAAGTAGGAGAGCTTATCCACCCTGCGGCGAATAAGGTAGTAGATGGTGCGCAGAAGGGCTGTTGTGCCGAAGATTATGCAGGAGAGCAGCGTCAGATGCACACCGAATGGAAATTGCCCGATAGATAGATGCTCCTCAATGTGAAACGGGCGATAGATTACCATAAAGGCAAAAAATGTGAGCGGCATAGAGACAACATGTATCAGCTGCGCCGACTTTGTCTGAAAAATTCTCGGTAACTGTAACATATAATGCGTTGTGACGAATGCACAAATATATAAAATTTATCCCAAATATTACGATTTAGTCCCTAAAAATAGCATATTGTCACTATTTTTAGTCACAAGACCCACCTATTTGAACAGTTCGGAAGTATGCACTAATTTTGCAATGTCGTTAAACAAATAGACTGATGATTATGCGACAGATAGTAGCTTTTGGAGACTCTATAGTACGAGGCATTGTACTAAATAATGATATAAAACCACGATACACACAGATAGATGATAGTTTTGTATCGTTATGTAGCGCGCAGCTTGGTTGTGAGATTAAGAATTATGGGCGGTTTGGGAATACCGCGCTGCGCGCATTACATAATTTAGAGAGGTACAAGGAGGAGATTGTCCGCTCCGAGTATGCCATTATAGAGTTTGGCGGCAACGACTGCGACCACCACTGGGCAGAGATTGCCGCAAGTCCATCGGCGGAGCACCATCCGCTGACAACCATCCCTCAATACACCGAGCAGGTGCGCCAGCTGATATACTCCATAGAGGCGCTCGGCACCGAGCCGATACTGCTCTCCCTGCCGCCGATTATCGCCGACGACTACTTCAACACATTTACGGCAAGCATGTGTCCCGAGCAGCGTAGCAATGTGATGCAGTGGCTCAATGGCCGCCTTGAGAATATAACGCAGTGGCACGAGATGTACAACCTCGCGCTATTCAAACTCGCATCGGATATAGGAGTGAAGATTATTGATATAACATCCCCGTTCTTGGTAATGCGAAACTACCGAGAGCTATTCTGCACCGACGGCATCCATCCAAATAGAAAAGGACATAGTTTGATTGCCAAAACGATATGCGAGAGTTTGGCTGTTTGCTGTTAGCCGTTGGCTCGCCTATGGCGACCCTTCCTCCTCGCGGCTCGGCAGCGTCGGTTGGCCATTGGCTTCTCAGAGGTATCGCTCCGCGATAGTATTTAGGGTGCAAGCGCACCCTTTTTGTTGCAGTTTGCACCGCTGCTAATTCCTTGCACCATTTTGTCGTCAAATGATAAACTCTATCCCCTTGAAGAGATAACCTCTTACAACCCCTTTCTCATCCTCAACAACCAACTCACCTGTAGTCTCTACGCCGCGGATGATGCCTTGGAAACGGGTGCCGTCGGGCAGGGCGTAGATATGGAGTTCGTCGCGGCGGTAAAGCGCTGAGTGATAGTCGTTTTGGAGTGTGGCATACTCCCTATTTCGCAGTTGCGAGTAGCGACGCTGTAGGCACTGCTCGTACTGGGCGAGCAACTGTGCGAGGTCGTACTTTTTACCCGTAAGCAGGCTGAGCGAGATGGGGTTTGGGATATCGGCAGAGAACTCCATCTGATTGACATTTATACCGATACCAACGATGGTACGCGAGAGCTTTGAGCCACTATAGGAGTGCTCAATAAGTATTCCCACCGCCTTGCTGTCACCAACATAGATATCGTTGGTCCACTTCACCGCCGTCTTAATATCGTGCAGGGCAAAAAAGTCGGCAAGCGAGAGCGCCACCGCTTCCAGAAGCATAAACTGCTCTGTCACAGGCAGAAAGGTGGGCTCAAGGAGCACCGAG
>JAFTOU010000061.1 GCA_017463615.1 Alistipes sp.
AAAATCACCTTTAAGGTTGCCCAATCCGTTCAATGCGGTGTAACTAACCAACTTTGCGCCTTGATATAGCAACACTTGTAGTATAAACCTCGATGCGGTGGTTTTTCCCGCATTAGGATCGCCTTTAATCACAATTACTTTTGCCATAATCTTAAATTTTAATTGTTAATACTTTATTTGTTATTTGGTTAAAAATCATATCCTTCTATATTCGAAGCATAATCTTTCCAACCATTAGCCGCTTTATACGCATTTACCGAATTGCGTGGCACATAAATCATTCTACCCGAAGCATTTTTATAGAACATACTGCTACCTCCGCTCGGAGGTGTTATTGGCTTGCAATAAACCTCTTTCAGCGAGTCGCAACCCGCGAATGCACTACTACCAATCGAAGTAACACTATCTGGAATTGTAATGTTTTTCAGCGAGCTGCAATAAAAGAATGCGCTATCTCCAATCGAAGTAACACTATCTGGAATTGTAACACTTGTCAGCGAGAAGCATTGATAGAATGTACGATTTCCAATCGAAGTCACGCCATCGGGAATAGTTATGCTCGTGAGGCTGGTACATGCATCGAATGCAGCCCCTCTAATCGAAGTAACGCTATTCGGAATTGTTACACTTGTCAGCGAGTAGCATTGATAGAATGCAGAAACTCCAATGCTAGTTACGCTATCGGGAATAGTAATGCTTGTTAGCGAAGAGCAATTAAGGAATGCACCACTTCCAATAAATCTAGTTCCCGCCTTAATTGAATAGCTTGTCAAGGATCTATCAACAGCCTCTACTAAGCATGTATCAGCGTATCTAATATTGTCTATTACTGGTAGGCTGATGCAACCGTTGAATGCATTATACCCAATCGAAGTAACGCCATTGCCAATAGTTACACTTGTCAGCGAAGAGCAACCAGAGAATGCACGCTCTCCAATCGAAGTTACGCCATTGCCAATGGTAACACTTGTCAGCGAAGAGCAACCATCGAATGCATGCTCTCCAATCGAAGTTACGCTGTCGGGAATAGTAATATTTTTTAAGTTAGTACAGCCATTAAAAGCCGATGCTCCAATAGCTGTAACTTGCTCGGGCAGAGTGATTTTTACAAGGCTGACACACCCCTCGAATGCACTGTCGGCAATCTTTTCGAGAGAAGTGAAGTACTCCAGCTCGGAAAATGCCAAAATCGAAGAGCCTTTGAATGCTGTGCCGAGGTCGGTAACGGCAGCAGCCTCCTCGTACGACAACTCGCCATCCTCGTTCTCGTCCCAATGAAGCGTACAGAGGAGTTTGGTGTTCTCATCTTGGAACTTGATAGCCTGTGTCTCCTCGGCAGTTGCGCCCTCCTGGACAAATAATAGGCTCTGCAACTCGGCATTGTCGCTACCAAGTAGTTTTACAATAGCTCTGCGCTCTGCATCCGCCTCATTTTTAGCAACAGTAAAGGTCAATTTTTCCAAACGGATAGCACGGGTATCGGCTATGCTCAACCACGACTGCGCCTCCTCAGGAATCTCAACCGAGTATTCAAGGTTGGTAGATACGGTAACTACTACGACACCACCGTTTGCCCCAACAACGATATTTCCCTCATAATCGGTAATAAATACGGTTTCTTCGCCTGGTTGTTCAGCATTGTTGTCGTTGCCGTCATCGACTGGACTGCAAGCAGTGAAAATCATTCCAAACACTGCCAATAAAAGAAATAATTTCTTCATAGTAATATAAATTTGGTTAAAAGTTATCTCCAAATCAAATTACCATACGCTCCTCTATGGGGATTATTTACAAAATAGAAAGTGTGGAGCTGACTTCCGTTTATCTGATAAGAGGTTCTGACAAAACCCAAGACGAATAAACGATACAAGACCCCACACTTGGATAGTATGGGGTGTATGCACAAAGTGTGCATAGCCACATAGCTATACAAGAAATGAGTGTTGTCGTATCCTCGTTTCGTTGAAAACTGTCAGATTTTCTGTATAAGGATTAAAGCGAAAACACTTTCATCAAATATGTCTGCCGAGGGTATAAGCCCAACGACATCACAAAATTAGTAAAAGTTTCGCAAATAACAACACTCTTGTAGGGTCTTGTTCGGATATGATACAAAAAAGCAGAGGACTATACGCTCGGTACAGTCCTCTGCTTGATTGATTGCGGAAGAGTTCCGCTATCGCTAAAAATTACTTCTTCTCCTTGAGAATATCGCGAATCTCGGTCAGAAGAACCTCCTCCTTGCTTGGTGCTGGTGGAGCAGGAGCAGGAGCCGGCTTAGCCTCCTCCTTCTTGAGCAGCTTGTTCATAACCTTTACCATCATAAATACGCAGAATGCGAGGATAGTAAAGTCTACAACCTGCTGGATGAATGCGCCATAGTTCCAAGTTACAGCTGGAGCAACCTCAGCGCCTGCCTCAATAACTGCCTTCTTGAGGGTCAGCTTCAGGTCGGTGAAGTCTACACCACCTACAACCAGACCAATTGGAGGCATAATAACATCGTTTACCAAAGAGGTAACAATCTTACCAAAGGCACCACCGATGATAACACCGACTGCCATATCCATCACATTACCCTTGAGGGCGAATGCCTTAAATTCCTTCAAAAATCCCATAATCGTTTGGTTTTTTAATTGTTATAAAATGTTTATCCTACAATCATAATTACAGCATCAGTTGCGATATTCTCGCCCTCAGCAACAAGAATCTGCTGAACAGTACCTGCATAGTCAGATGTGATAGAGTTCTCCATCTTCATAGCCTCAAGTACAGCCACCTCCTGACCTGCAGCAACAGCATCACCCACCTTAACAGCAAGTGAGATAACGCGACCTGGCAGCGGAGCTACAACCTTATTACCGGTAACAGCAGTAGCAGCTGGTGCGGCAGCAGGTGCAGTAGCAGGAGCCTCCTCGCCAATCTCAAGGATGATAGCGTCGGTTGCAACATTGTCGCCTACAGCAACCAGAATCTGGCGAACAACACCTCCGAAGTCGGCAGTGATAGAGTTCTCCATCTTCATAGCCTCAAGAACGACAACCTCCTGACCCGGAGCAACAGCATCGCCAACCTTAACCTTGATATCAATAACCTTACCTGGCAGCGGAGCTACAACGGTCTTACCAGTGATAGGCTGCTTAACCTCTGCAGCTACTGGAGCAGCCTCCTCCTTAGGAGCAGCGGCAGCAACAGTTGCCTGATATGCAGCCTTCTTAAGTGCAGTGAGGTATGGCTTTGCAACCAATGGGAAGAGCTCAAGGAGCAGCTCCTCCTTCTCATTCTCAGCGAGCAGTACGCCACCAGCCTCCTCAAGCTGTGGATTTGGCTGCTTCTGGTACTTAGAGATATCGTAAGCAGTCTCCTCGCGAACACCGCAAATCTGGAGACGGAACTCAGGGTCTACAGGTACTGGAGTTGCACCATACTCACCCTTTACAAGGTTTACAAACTGGTTGTTCTTTGTGGTATACATTGCACGACCAGCCTTCTCGTCCAAAGCGCAGTTTACAGCCTGAGCACCTACAATCTGTGAAGTAGGGGTTACAAGCGGTGGCAGACCTGCCGACAGACGAACTGTTGGGATAAGCTCCATAGCGCGTGGCAGGATATCCTCTGCCTTAAGAGCCTGAAGCTGTGCAACCATATTTGAGTACATACCGCCAGGAATCTCAGCCTCCTGAACGAGCTTGTTAGGTGCTGGGAAGCCGAAGTAAGCCTCAATAGCCTGTGCTGCAGCAAGCAGTGTAGCGAAGTCCTCGCTCTGAGCAGCCTTAACGGCGCGGTTGAGCTCTGCCTCCACCTCTGCAGGAACTGCATCTACAAGTGGGTTGAATGGCTTTGGTGCTGGCTTATCCTGACCGAATACAGAGATATTGAGCTCGGTGCGAATATCCTTCAGCTGCTCGTTAATCTTAGCAACAGCCTCCATATTCACGCCCAAATCTATGCCCAACTTCTGGCAGAAGAGGTATACCAACTCCAACGCTGGAGCACCAGTACCACCACCAAACCACCAGCAGTTTGTATCAACAACGTCTACACCCGCTGCGATAGCCGCATATACAGATGCAAGACCGTAGCCAGGGGTACAGTGTGTATGGAAGTCGATAGGAATAGATACGGCAGCCTTGAGCTTCTTAATCAGTGCGCTTACACGCTGTGGCGGAATAAGACCTGACATATCCTTGATGGTAATCATATCGGCACCCAGAGCAGCAAGCTCCTTAGCCTTACCTACAAAGTAGTCATCGGTAAATACTAAAGCAGGGTTCTTCTTACCACGCAGCTTGTCCCAGAAGCTGAGCTTAGGGTACTTAGGATCCACAGTGTAACATACTGCGCAATCTGCAATACCGCCATACTTCTTTACATACTTGATGGTAGACTTAACATTATTGACATCGTTCAGACAGTCAAAGATACGCATAATACCCAGACCACTCTCAATAGAGTTACGGCAGAAGCCCTCAATAATCTCGTCGGTATAAGGCGCATAACCAAACAGGTTACGACCACGAGAGAGAGCAGTGAGCTTAGATACATCGCCTACAGCACTCTTGATGCTCTCCAAGCGAGTCCAAGGGTTCTCGCTCAAATAACGCATTACAGAGTCAGGCACTGCACCGCCCCAAACCTCCATAGCGAAGAAGTGTGCATCTTTGTAGAATGGCAAGCAACGCTCTACCTGAGCCTGTGTCATACGGGTTGCGAAAGAAGACTGCTGTCCGTCACGCAATGTTAAATCCCTAATTTTTAGTACTTTAGCCATAATTTTTAAGGTTTTATAATGTTGTGTTAATTCGTACACGCTGTTAATCAAATAACAAAGATAGCAATTTTTGTAGATTTATCAACAATTTTAACGAAAAAAGTGACATTTTTTTCAAAACGCCACTTTTACCGACCTATTTTTTAAGAAATTACTCCTCGTCATGGTATGCGCTGATTGCCAATCGCTTAACTATAAGCACAAAACCGCCCGTAAGAACAAGGTTTAGCACCAGCGTGAGCACCGACACAAGCAGAGCCGCACCGCCGATATTATAACCCAGAGCGATAAAGATAACACCTGCGCCCACCTCGCCACGGGTAAACATACCGATAGAGAGTGCCAAGCGCTCCTTAAGCGAGTGGTTGCGGTAGAACAACATAGGAACGAGTTTTCCGATATTTGAGAGCAGCGACACCGCCAGCACATGGAGTGCAATTACGCCCCAAGATGGCATTGGTTGAGAAGCCATAATACTCTGACCTGTAACGCTTACGCTTGCGCTAATCTGCGGCATACTCATACCCACAAGTAGCATAAAGAGCAGCGAGATTGCCGTGGTAATACGCTCGTCGTTCTTAGACTCGCTATGCTCGCGCTTGATAACCATACCGAGTACAAATGCCGGCAGCAGCACCTCAATATGGAGTGCATCCTCAGCGCCAAAGAAGTGCTTAGTAACCACATGTATAAGCTGCGTAAGGCTGAATACCAACAGTGCATAGCAGAGGATAGCCCACCACTCCTGACGCATCTGGAAGTGGCTCATCTTCTTCCAACCGATATAGAGCAGACCAAAGACAATAACCAGTATAGCGCCCATCTGCCACTGCAAGCCAATCATAGCAATCTGCAGCGGAATCATCAGCAGGATGGTATCAAGGTCATCAAAGATAGCCAGCACCTGAATCTTGCGATATATCCACCTCTGCTGCAGACCCAGCGCAGCAAGCATAGAGAAGAGGATACCCGCCGATGTAGGGGCTGCAAAACGGCTGAGCAGCAGAGTCTCCTTCCACGCAGCACCACTGCCCCAGAACTCTGGCGGGAGGAGGAAGAAGATGTAGTATACAGCGATAAGTATCCACGGAGCTGCCGCTGCAAGCATAGCCACACAGTAGTCCTTTGCGTAACTGCCCACATTATTCTTATCTAACTCAAACTCGCGACCCACATTTATCATGATAAATGCAAGGCAGGTTCCGAGCAGCATAAATACAACTTGAGATAAGATTTCATACCCCTCCCCCATCACCCCCGGAAGGAGCTGCGAGAGCAGGAGTCCGACAATCAACATCAGCGAAAATGAGAGTACTTTCTTCATCTACTTTATTAAAATTTTCATAATTTGGAGCACAAAGATAATAAATACTTTCAAAACTCCAAAACATAAAAGATAGGAGTCTGCATTTAAGCAAGCTCCTACTATCATAATCGTGCATCAATCGCGCTCCGGCTACTCCGAATAGTCGTACTCCAGGATGGTAGAGAGGCGATTTTTTGTCGTTGCACCGGCAAGGTGGGTAGTGATGCCGAGGTACAACTTTTTACCGCCATCCTTAATCTGCATACCCTCAGCCTCAGAGAATAGATTTTCGTTGAGATTGAGCAGTTTTTTCATATTATCAAAGTCCGACACGGCTGCCACCCTTTGTCGTGGTGCAAGGCGGTTACCCTTGTAGTCAAACACCTCCACATAGGCCTGAGCGTTGTCGTAGACGCCACTACCAACTACCGACTCAAGGGGTTGCCCCTCGTACCAGAATACCCGATTGCCATAGATAGCCTGACCCTGAAAACTGCAGGAGTAGGTTTTATCATAGTCTCCCGAATTGAGGTTGGATGCCACGCGGAAAGAGCCCAGAGGCGTAAGGTTATCCAGCACGCGCGCCGAGAGTGTGGTAGTGCCCTTCTTGCGCTCTGTATTTGTGCCAGCCTCGCCACCCCAGATACGCTCTAAAGTGACGGTCTGCTCATTGAGGGCAAGGACTGCATCAAGGTCGTAGATTACACAGTGGCGAGTACCGCTTGAAGTACAGGTAACCAACATTCGCCTATACTCAAAGTCAAGGCTTACCTGCAGGTTGCTCACGCTCCACTTCTTACCACTCGTATCCGTATAGCTACTCATATAGAAGTTCTCGCCCGTATAGTGCTCAAAGGTGGTATTTGGCTGATAGCGAACACGGCAGAAGGTCTTGTTGTTAGAGTAGTCGTACACCGCACTGGTGCTTGTACTTGAGACCGTCCCGTTGGAGTTTAGCCACACAAAGTCCTCTCCCCCATCAGTTGCCCGCTCCACGCAGAGATTTGTTCCGTGACCAAACCAGCGCATCAACATACGCTCGCTACTAACGGTCTTATCGCCATAAGAGCCTCGCTTCACACGGCTCAGAACCACTATCCACTTACTTCCCGTAGCGCTATCGCCACCACACTGGCTGAAGTAGATATAGCCATTCTCGCTTGAGTCGTAGAAGTCAAAACACTGCATAACCGTTCCTGGATATGTAAGCTGGCGCGAGGAGAAAATAAGCTGCTCGCTGAGCAGGCTCTCCAATGTTCGCGCCTCCACCTTATGCTCAATAACGCTGACAGATGCCCTTGCGGTCACGCTATCGCCATAGCTACAGATAACCGCAGCCTTACCAACCCCCACAGCCGTAGCTACGCCGTTGCTATCAACCGTAACCACAGACTCATTGTCCGAGCGCCACGACAGCTCAAGCTCCTCGCATAAAGGGTCGCTGGTGGCACTAAACTGGATAGTGCCACCAACAATAAGTGTAACAGACCTCGGCTTGATGGTTAGGGATTTTATGGTTACCACAGCCTCCTCATCCGCCCCGCCACAAGAGATGGCGAGCAGCAGTTGAGCAAGTAGCAACAGCCTACAGATATATTTCATCTCGCGTTGTATTACTGCACAACGAATGGCAGAACAGCTGCAATATCGGCAGAGGATGTTCCGATAAGAATCTCGTACTCACCCGCATTGGTAGTCCAGCTGTGGGTCTTGTCGCACCAGAAGGCACACATCTTCTTATCCACCTCAAAGGTTACAACGCTCTTCTTGCCAGGCTCAACAGCAACCTTACGGATAGCCTTCAGCTCCTTATTTGGACGCAGAACGGTTGGGTTCTTCTCGGCAATATAGAGCTGAACAACCTCAGCACCCGCCATAGAGCCCGTATTGCTAACCTCAATAGCCACCTTGAGCGGTTTCTCGGCCGTCAGGGTCTTAACCTTGCCCTTGCTCAGAATCTTAGCCTTATCAAGGTTGAAGGTTGTGTAGCTCAGACCATAACCGAATGGAAAGAGAGGCTTGATATCCTTCTTCTCATACCAGCGGTAGCCAACAAGCACAGACTCGTCGTAGTGCACATCGTAAGTCCACGGATGGAACGCCTTTTCGTTAGGGTTACCATAGGCCTTTGCAATATTGAAGCCCTCAGGTACAGAGTTTACAGCTGGTGAGTCCTTGAAGTCGCGCTCAATAGACATTGGCAGCTTACCCGAAGGGTTTACAGCACCGATGATAATGTCGCGAATAGCCTTCTGACCATTCTGACCTGGGTACCAACCATAAATCAGAGCTGCGCACTTATCTGCCCAAGCGCTCATATTCACAGCCGAGCCAGAGTGAACAAGCACGATAGTATTTGGATTTGACTCCACAACCTTACGGACAAATGTCTCCTCCTTCTTATCCAAATCAAATGGACGCTCCGAAGCCTCAGCGTCAAAAGTGCCTGTAACGCAAAGTACTACATCGGCAGCCTTGAGCTGCACTGCAGATGGTCTCTCCGCAAAGACAACATCCTTACCGAAGCTCTCGGTAAGCACATCACGCAGTGTAACATGGTCGTAACCAGTCACGCGAGCAGCGCCACCACCATGCGGCACCTTATCAAACCACTTACCCACAACAAGCAGCTTGCGAGAGGTTGCAAGTGGCAGTATACCATTATTGCGCAGCAGCACAGCACCCTCGGCAGCTGTCTGATAGCTAATCTGCTGGTGTGCAGGCAGGTTTGCCTCCAGCGAGCGGTCATACTGCTTGCCACTATTATAGCGGTCGTAGAGACCCCAGCGGATGCAGGTTGCAATCAGTGGGCGAATCATCTTCTCAATATCCTGCTCAGTAGCAACGCCCTCAGCAACAAGGTCTGCAGGCTTCTTCTTGATATAGAAGGCATCCTCGCCAGGCATATCAAGGTTCTGACCCGAGAAGATTACATTCTTCCAGTCGTAGATAGAGTTCCAGTCCGACATCACCAGACCCTTGAAGCCAAGCGTACCGCGGAGCAGGTCTGTAATAACATACTTACTCTCGCCGGTCCACTCACCATTGAGCTGATTGTAGGCGGTCATAACCGTAGCCACGCCCGCATCAATAGCCGCCTTGAAGGCTGGAGTGTAGATCTCCATAATAGCACGCTCGTCCACGATAGAGTTTGAACGACGGCGGTAGAACTCGGTCTGGTTGCAGAGGAAGTGCTTAGCGCACGCCAGAGTACCAGTGCTCTGCATACCGGTAACATAGTCGTAGATGATGGATGCTGCCAGATGTGGATCCTCGCCCAGATACTCAAAGTTGCGACCGCACTGCGAGTTACGGTAGATATTCATACCAGGACCAAGGATAACACCTGCACCTGCCATACGAGCCTCCTCGCCCACAGCGTGACCGTATGAGTATGCAAGCTGAGGGTTAAAGGTCGCTGCAAGCATAATAAATGCAGGGAACTGGGTTGTGCGCTCGGCAAGGATAATCTCGCCAGCGTCGTGCATGTGCTGCTTGTTCTTAACACCCATAGAGGCATCGGTAGTGTAGATATGAGGCAGCCCCTTTGCCGGAACACCCGGCAGGAAGAATCGGTTATGTCCCTGAATCATAGAGAGTTTCTCCTCAAGGGTCAGGGTCTTGATAATCTCATCGGCCTTAGCCTCCGCCTGCTCAAAACTCATTACAGGCTGTGCAATAACGGCAGTAGTTGCCGCCAAAGCAAGTAGTGATAAAAGCAATCTTTTCATAGATATTTTAGATTTGGTTTGTACGCAGTTAGCAAACAAAAGTAGCAATAAATTTTTAATTTATTACACTTTATTGAAAATTTTAGTAATTTAGCACCCCGAAAATGGAATAAATACATTTGCATTATGAAATATCTGTTACAAACCGAAGACCCTACAAAGGCTATGGAGAACCTTATCCTCCCAGACAGCCTTCAGAAAGCACATTTGGCCGAGACGGTCAATAAGATTTTTACCACCGACTACAACGAGCTGTTCAATAGCCTTATTGAGCAGGCGCTGTGGATTGGTCTGAAGATTATCCTCGCAGTTATCATCTACTATGTCGGTAAGTGTATTACCAACTGGATTCTGCGCATTATGGACCGCTCATTTGCGCGTCGTAATGTGGATGTTTCGCTCTGCTCGTTCCTGCGCAGCATGGTGAAGGTGGTGATGACCATCCTTGTAATCCTCGCCGCTATCCAGACCTTGGGCATCAACACAACCTCGTTCTTGGCAATCTTCGCCTCAGCAGGTCTTGCTGTAGGTATGGCTCTGAGTGGTACGCTGCAGAACTTCGCAGGTGGCGTTATCCTGCTCCTGCTACGCCCTTATCGCGTAGGCGACTACATCACCGCACAGGGTCAGTCGGGTACGGTTAAGGCTATCGGCCTCTTCTCTACTCAGCTCACTACTGGCGACAACCGTATTATATATGTACCAAATAGCGCAATCTCTACCTCTATCGTAGACAACTACTCACAGCCAGCTACCCGCCGCGTAGATTGGAAGATTACAATCTCCTACGGCGACGATGTAGATGTTGCTCGCCAGGCAATACTTGCAATGCTTGAGGATAAGCGCGTGCTCAGCGAGCCCGCAAAGCCTATGGTTGTGCTCTCGGAGCTGGGCGATAGCGCCGTTGTACTCACCGCGCGTGCTTGGACAGCAAATGGCGACTACTGGTCACTCTACTGGGATATTAACGAGCGTATCTATAAGGAGTTGCCAGCTAAGGGTATCAACTTCCCTTACCCACAGATGGATGTTCATATTAAACAAAACTAATTTTAGAATATAACTATGGAATTGAAAGACATTTTGGCGATTTCGGGTCAGCCTGGCCTCTATCGCTATATCGCGCAGTCGCGCAATGGTTTTATTGTAGAGTCTCTGCTCGACGGCAAGCGTAGCAACGCTACCGCCTCTTCAAAGGTTAGCGCACTGTCAGAGATCTCTATGTACACCGAGGGCGAGGATATTCCACTCGCAGAGGTCTTTACAAAGATGTTCGCCTACACCGAGGGCAAGCAGGCTCTGTCTCATAAGGAGTCTAACGAGGCACTCAAGGAGTTCTTCGGCGCAGTTATCACCGACTACGACCGCGAGCGCGTA
Organism: Alistipes sp.; assembly: GCA_017463615.1. GTDB lineage: Bacteria > Bacteroidota > Bacteroidia > Bacteroidales > Rikenellaceae > Alistipes. The sequence goes on from JAFTOU010000061.1 coordinate 11,186, forward strand.
CATGTTTCAGACATCAAGAAGGCCGTAAACTGGTTCAACATTCTCGTTGCTGCCGGTATGACCGAGTTCCGCCTCCCAGAGGACGAGGAGCAGACCGAGGAGTAACCCTCCCCACAAAAAAAGGCCGCATTCGCTTGCTGAATGCGGTTTTTTTGTTACATTTGTGGGTGGTTTTATCTAAAAACGCTTTTTTATGAATTTCTTTGAAAGAACTGGTTTGCCTAAGAGTCTATTCTGGGGTTTTCTTGGAGTGCTTATCTTTATGATGGGCGATGGTATTGAGCAGACGTGGCTGAGCAAGTACATTGAATCGCAGGGCTTGGATCACGAGATGCTATTTACCGTCTACGGCATTGCAATAGCAATCTCGTCGTGGCTCTCGGGTGTGATTGCCGAGACGATAGGCGTAAAGCGCACGATGGCGTTGGGATTTATCATCTACATCATCGGCATGGCGGGCTTTGCTGGCATTGGTATGACGGGGCTCAACTACCCTACTCTGCTGGCTACATACGCCATCAAGGGCTTTGCATATCCGCTCTTTGCCTACACATTCATCGTCTGGATAACCTATCGCGTAGGTAAGGAGAGTCTCAGCTCGGCGCAGGGTTGGTTCTGGTTTGTATTCACAGGCGGACTAAATGTTCTGGGCGCATACTATGGCGCATACACGAAGGAGGCTATTGGCGTTGTGCCGACGCTCTGGACATCGCTTATATTTGTAACTATAGGTGCTATTCTCGCGCTATGGGTAAACAAGTGTCCCGACACAAACCTCTTTGCAGAGGGTAATACAAAAAATAATGGCAGCAAGTTCAAGGAGCTTATCCACGGCTTGGGCATTATGAAGCGCGAGCCGAAGGTGCTGATGGGCGGTATTGTGCGCATAATCAACTCCATTTCGCAGTTTGCCTTCGTGGTATTTATGCCGCTCTACTTCGCTGACCACGGTATGACCGACACCGAGTGGGGACTTATCTGGGGCTCGGTATTTATGTTCAACATCGTCTTTAACCTCGTCTTTGGCATCGTGGGCGACAAGCTCGGCTGGGGACGCACAATAATCTGGTTTGGTGGCGTGGGCTGCGCCGTGGGCGTGCTGCTATTCTACTACGCGCCGGAGATATGGAACAACTTCTGGTTTATCCTCGCCTGCGGAGGCTTCTGGTGCGTTATGCTGGCAGGTTATGTACCTCTGAGTGCGCTTGTACCATCGCTGGTAGATAAGGACAAGGGTGCTGCAGTATCGGTGCTCAACCTCGGCGCAGGTCTGGCGACATTCATCGGCCCGCTGCTGGTCAAGCTCCTCAAGGAGCCTATCGGCTACACTGGCATTGTATGGGTTATCGCTGCGCTCTATATCGTCAGCTCCATTATGACCTACTACATCGCAAAACCAAGCAAATAAAAGTAGACGCCAATTTGAAATAGGACTGCTTGGACATCCAGGCAGTCCATTTTATTATGAATTACTCGCAAATTATATCTCAGGAGCACAAGGCTCTATTTATCATAGCCATAGACCAGTCGGGCTCTATGCAGTCGCCATTTCATCGCCACACAATAACGGCGAAGAAGTGCGAGATTGCCTCCTCTGTAGCCTCCGCGCTGATAGACGAGCTGGTGATGCACTCGCAGCAGGCACATAGGCTCAACGATCCCTGCCCATATTGCGACATAGCCGTTCTTGGCTACTCACAGAACGAAGTCTACCCGCTGCTGCATCCAGGAGCCGTAGTGCTACCCATCACCGCGCTAAACCGCGATGCTACGCCACACTACACCCGCGCGGCGGTCTATATCAACAGTCAGAACCACCCCGAGTTTGTGCTGGAGAGCATCAAGGAGTGGGTAAAGCCACGCACTGGAGGCTCCACGCCAATAACCGACACAGTAAACATCATCTCCGACATTGTCAATGAGTGGTGCAGCAATAGCGCCAACCAAGATAGTTTCCCGCCGATAATCTTCAACATCACCGACAGCATAGACGAGTCGGAGTACACCGGCTCGCTGATTGAGAGGTTGGAGTTGCTAAAGAATATAGGCACAAACAATGGGCGCACGCTGGTGTTCAACATCTGCATAGATGCCAACCCTATTGAGGATAGATTCTACTTCCCGCGACTGGAGGATATACCCGAAGCGCACCCGATATATGCGTTAGCGAGGAGTTCAAGTACCATTCCCGAGCGCTTTGTGCCATGGGCTAAGATATTCAACCCCGAGGCGACTACGGAGTGTCGGGCGCTATGCTACAACAGCGCCATACTGCAGCTAATTCCGCTGCTCAACATCAGCGTTAATTGGTAGCTGCTCCTTCTGGCGGCTATGCGAGACAATCACCACGCCCGCAAAGACGGTAACCGCCGCCAGCACCTTCTGCCAGCTAAGGGTGTCCATACCTACATATATACTCACGACTATAGCCACAATAGGCTGCACATAGGAGTACATACTCACCAGCGTCGGGCGCAGAATCTTCTGACCCACGGGGATAAGGAAGTAGGTGACAAATGTCGCACAGATAATCAAAAAGGAGAGCTCGGCGATATATGCCGTAGGCAGCTGAGCGAAGTCAAGCCTTGTAAGCTCCCCCACCGAGAATGGCAGCGAGAGTAGCGAGGCAAAGAGGAATATCCACTTCATAAATGTGACTACCGAGTACTTTGTAATCGTCGGCTTGAAGATACCCAAGTAGAGCGAGAAGCAGAGCGAGTTGCCAATCATCAACGCAACACCCAGAGGGGTAGTCTGCGCCACCGCCGAGGCAGAGGTTACACTATTGAGTATCAGGTATATAACACCACAAAGACTGAGCACCACGCCGCCGATTTTCTTTGCCGATAGTGGCTCCTTGAGTGCATACGCGGCGATGAACATCGTGTATACGGGCGAGAGCGAGGTTATTATTGAGCAGTCCATCGGCGTGATGCGCGAGATTGCCATCAGGAAGAACATCTGCGTGAGGAAGAAACCCAACACCGAGGCTGCAAAAATCTTCGGATAGTCGCCCCTCTCCACCCTCTCCCGTGGCATAAAGAGCGATATGAGCCAGAAGAGCGCACCCGCGCCTAACGAGCGAAGCGTAAAGAGGGCAATGGGCGATATTGCACCGCTGCTGGTCAAATCTTTGCATATAACAATGTTGAGACCAAATATCAGATACGCCGTAAAGCAGGCGAAGTGTCCAAAGAGAGAATTTCTACTAACCATAATATGCTTCTAATCTACGGGCAAAGATAGCGATATTTCCCTAAAAAGTTGGAGGAATAAAAAAACTTTTCTATCTTTGTCACCCGAAAAAACGGAAAGGTGCAGGAGTGGTTGAACTGGCCCGCCTGGAAAGCGAGTAAACGTCAAAAGCGTTTCAGGGGTTCGAATCCCCTCCTTTCCGCAAAACAAACTATATGAAAAGGATAATAACCGCTCAAAAGGCGGTTATTATTTTTTAACACCTTGATATACACACTATTACTATTCGCAAATATATTTATCAACCATTTTTGCGATTTTGTCTGCATCTGGGGCGTAGCCCGCAAAAGTATAGCGAACTAACGATTCTATCGGAAAGAACTCTCCTTCGCTTCTAATAGCGCATAGTGTAGTCAAGTGAGTCGTACCTCTTTTCGACAGGAAGATACCATCTTCATCTTCTATATAGTCATTAATTTTAAGGTAATCATCTATCACATCATAGATATCCGACATTTCCTTATCAAATTTTGTGGCACAATCCACCAACACAAACCTATCAACATTTGGAATTACAGCCAATCCCGACTCTTGTAGATGAATCTGCCCTGAGTCATCAATGTAATCTACGGTGTATATTCTACCATTCATTTGTGTAGCTTGCTTGTCTGCTCCATTATAATCTTCCATTTGTAGCACTCTTATTTTATCTCCTTTTTTCATAAATCATAAGATTAACAATACTCTTTGGGTTTTATATAACAGGAGATTAAGGAAACTTGAATTCTTTTCTAAATAAAACTATCGTAGTACATTTACAACAAAAGCCACCATAACAGGTGGCCTTTGTTGATTGATATATGAATTACTACATTGTTATTTCTCAAATATAAATATCTTGCTATCAGGTGATTGCTTTAAGCTCACCCATTGATAAATCATGTCAATTCTTCTGCTGAATAGGACAATTCTTATGCTGCAAAAAAAATTATTTTGTTTGCTTTTGAGCGATTATTCTCTCTATTTCTCTTACTTCGGATTTTGTAAAGCCGTGTATCACAACTTCCTCACCGTGTACTATAAATGATAATGTAGAGAAGCCAATTAATGGAGTAACCGCACTAACATACGATATATTCTCATAAGGAATTGATGTTGTCTTGCCCGAGAAGAATCCAGGGCATTTAATAATCACATTTTCATCGTCCAAGATAATCTGAGGTGGGAATAGCGTATTGTTCGCCGAGATTCGTGATGCTGTGTATTTTCTCATAGTAGTCGACGCTTAAATATGTAATTGTATATGTTGCTATTATATAATCTCCGCAAATTTATCCATTGGTATATCCGTTCTTCTGTGGTGCGATAGCGAACGAATCCCAATCCCTGCATAAATCTATATGCGTTATGATTATCTTTATTACAGTAAGTCCGAACTTTGAATCCCTCCTTCAATAGGCGTTCTATAAGTAGGATTGTTCCTCTCATATAAAGCAAAGTCAAGCGTGGAGATTTACTCCAACCGCCCCCGTGGTATGATACGGTTTTGATTCGGCAATATTCTTTTAGAATATAAACAAAAGCGATGGGGGTATTATTCTTGACTTCATATAGCACATATCCTTGTATTTTATCAAGGTGATTCTCAAACAGTTCTTGTAGTATCTCCTCGGAGTCAACATCGCTGGCAATCTTATGCCAATCTTCCGTTGAGAATCGCTTAACAATATCATCGCCTTTTTTATACGGTTTCCACTCTATCACCGAATCGGAAACATAAGAAATATCAACCAATGACATATCAATTGCAAATGTTGATTTAAAGACGCAAGACCTATCTAATATTACCTATCAGACAGGTCTTGTGTGCTACGCAATATTACCTAATACTACTCCCACTCGTCGTATTGGTATTTATTGTGAATTTGAAGATTTTCAAATTTAGGCGTTGAAAATTTTCCATACTGGTCATACAGTGCTCTAAGAATCTCACTCTCTGTTGGAGCTGATAGTCCCTTAACTGTGGTAGATGTTCTACTACCGTTATAGACAACTGTGATTTGTGCAGCCCATTTCTTTACACACTTTTTGTTTACTTGATTTACTGGTCCACTTCCCATAATTAAAATGTTTTTAAAAGTTATACACTTAACAACAATATCGTTGACTTAATTACTTTTTCACGAAAACAAGCCCAGCCTCAGCAAATAATGCCAACTCCGAATATTTGCAAGGGATCACGAATTTATCCTCGGTATTGATCACGCCGTTTTTTTCAAGATATTCAACATCTGCTAAACCATTAGAGAAGTCTCCAGCATTGTCAAACTCGCAAGCGATAACAATTTCACCCTGCTTATTAATATAACCCCACTTACCATCAACTTTTACTCTTGCCAAGCCATTAGTGCTAAAAATACCAGCGTTGTTAAATTTACAAGCAATAATGACCTCGCCCTGCTCATTTATATAGCCATATTTGCCATCAACCTTTACTCTTGCCAAGCCATTAGCAAAAATACCAGCATCATCAAATTCGCAAGGGATAACAGTTTCTCCCTTCTCGTTAATATAACCCCACTTACCATCAACTTCTACACTTGCCCAACCATTAGTGCTAAAAATACTAGCGTGGCTAAATTTACAAGGAATAACTACTTCGCCCTGCTCATTTATATAGCCATATTTGCCATCAACCTTTACTCTTGCCAGACCATTAGAAGTAAAATCATCAGCATAATCAAACTCACAAGCAATAACTACCTTGCCCTGCTCGTTGATATAGCTATATTTACCATCAGCCTCTACTCTGGCCAGGCCATTAGAAGTAAAATCATAAGCACAATCAAACTCACAAGCAATAACCACCTCGCCCTGCTCATTTATATAGCCATATTTGCCATCAACTTGTACATATGCTAAACCATTAGCAAAAATACCAGCATCATTAAATTTGTCAGATAAAACTTGTTCTCCAACCTTGTTGGCATAGTATACCATACCATCCTCATCCTTTAACAGAATCATACCATTCGGAGACACGTTAACATCTGAAGTATAATAGGCTTCGTGCTCAAATAACAACTCATTATTAACATTCAAGCACTGTATTTTTTCAACCTCTTCATCTTCATCCTCATCGTAGTCATCATCCCAATCATCATAGTCCTCATCATCGTCGCCATAAGAGTAGGTTTCGTGCAAAATGTACCATTCGTTACCATTAACAGTATCAAATAGTGTAGTTTTACACTCTGTCTCTCGCATATCGCCCTCGTTGTCTAACGAAATCTCATCTCTGTTAGAATCATATCCCTCACCCTGCTGGTAATAGATAGAGCCTAACGGATAGAGCGGCTCATTAACAAACTCACTATCCAACGTTGAATCCTGAATAAGGTAAAGTTTATCTGCATCGAATGGCTCATCTAACTCCAACTCTCCACAGAAAAACATCCCCTTAAGGTTCTGTACGCGTGCGAGATAGTAACCATCTTTAACCCCCTTAAACTCTCTTGATTTATCCTCGTCAGTCTTGTCGGATAGGTCTGAAACGCACTGAGTCTCATAAACAACATTATCCTCTTCGTCCTTTACTACAAGCTCAAAATACTCTGTATCAGGGCAAATAAACTGTCTTTCATAGTAGAAATCATAATCATACTTACTTGCCCAATCATAGAAGACATCGTTAAGGTTTCCCTCCGAAAGTTCATCTTTTTCTTCCTCTGTGACATCCAAAAGCTGAACACCTTTAGCCCAGAGAGATAGCTCAATAGTGTATTTACCACCTTTCGACACATCTAAAGATTCTTCAGTAGTTGTATTTACTCCATTCCCATTAAGAAAATTTAGCAATTTATTTCCGAACTGACGAGTATTCCAATTAGGGTCGTACTCAAATCCCTCCTGTTTTGCAATCTGGCGAAGAGCCTCTTTAACATTGTCGATCTTGACATTGTCATTACTGCGACAAACTTCGATACTTCCATTGTTCAATACAGACAAAATGTATTCGCCTGCAATAACTGATTTTTTAGCTGAACTCATATTTTTTATTTTTAAAGTTTGTGTTAAGAATTATTATGACCTTAAAGTTTAGCCTCATATAAACATAAGAAATGAGTCGAAAAACTTTAGTAGTTAGTAGAATTTTTTTTACTGTTTGTCGTTGTAAATCATCAAAGCTGTTGGAATCCAGCACTCTGCACCGTTGGCATTCATATAGCAACAAGTCGAGTATTTTATATCGATGACCTCGATGTCGTTGGCTTCCAGAAACGCATTGATTGAGTTCTCCAATCGTTCGCGGTGTGCGATGTTCTTGCTATTCATAGCAAAAGTCTTAACCTTTATCATAGTTCCGAAAGTTTTAGGTTATTTTTTATGTTGCTTTCTCAATTTGGAGAGTTCCTTACGCACCTCTTTAGTTATGGTTTTATTCTCCTGGATATTCAGCGGATAGCACTTTATGGTTGACGACAACTCAACTGTTTCTCGCAGTTTGTAGCTTTCGTCATATTCCCATTCCCAATAGCAGTTGCCATCTATGAACTCATTAACTGTGCCCTCACTTTGTGACATATCTTCGCCAAGCAAAGCACTGATAGTTTGTCTTAAAGTGGATAGCGTTCCGTGCTTTACCGCAGAGGGAGAATGTTTTTGCAAAGTGTGCCACTTTGCTCGGGCGAGCATATCCTTGCTGATACCAAAGTATAGAGCCAAATAACTTTCACCCTCGATTTCTTGTGCTTGAATCTTGGCGAGTTCTTCTTGAGTCAATGGTAATTTTGCCAAAAGGGTCTGTGCTGCCTCTCTCTTAAACCACCAGCAATATACTCCGCCACGCAAGGGCTCAATGCCACTTGTGCGATTAGACAGTTGCTCACGCAAAAGACTGACTTTGATTAAGTTCTTCATATCACTCGCTTAAAAACTGTAAAATTTGACCTATTTTCATATTTTGGTACAGATACTTCACATTCGAGAATTCATCTGTAATCAGATACTTATAGTAGTTTTTACCCGCAAGAATGAATATCTCGTCATTAGCGAAGTCAACACCTTCGGCACTCAACTGTTTGCGCACCTCTGCGCTCCACGCCTTGACGACATCAGCCTTCTGGCCATTCAGCGTATAGTCGTACTCAGAGATTTGACAATCAAGAGCGAGCAGATGATGTTTTGCCGATAAGATATAGATCCGGTCAGCCTTCAAAGTCTCTTTGGCATACTTCAAAGCCTTCTTAAATAGAGGGCTTTTGTACAAAGACTCGGCTTTGATTGTGTCTGGGTTCTTAACCGCCTCTTTTGCTTTGCTACACGATATTAGAGCAATCTTTGCCATAACTATTTTATAGTTGGCCATCCAACACCTAAAATGGCAATCTGCGAAAAAAGGAAAGCGTGGTGCTGAAAACTTATCTTAGCAATCAGGTTCTGGAATACCTATGGGATAAAATAAGCAACAGCCCCACGCCATACCAAGTGGTATGACGCAAGAAGATGTCCGCTCATTCTCTCCCTTTGAATTTTCCAGATTCGATTGCGAGAATAAACTTACACTTTCCGCGTAAAGTATGTTTGTACAAAGGTAACAAACATTTAGCAGAATGTGCAATTTTGCGAACATTTTTTACTGTTGCTATGGCTAAATATGTGTGAAATAACGATTTTCGGCTACAAATTTCTGCCAAATCTTTCTAAAAATCAATATTGAATGTGAAATATGTTATTCTGAATTTGGGGTAATTTGTGCCTCTATTTTGTGGTACAACTTAAGATGTCCTTGCGATTTTATATTTTCATTCATAGTTAAAATAAAACGAAATAATATTATGCGAGAAACTAAAGACCAGACAATTATCCGCCTGAAAAGAGAGGTCGCGGAGCTTAAAGAGGCCGTAAGAGGTCAAAAACGAATGGCTAAGGAGAAAATAAAAGAATCAAAAGAGACTCTCATTCAATCGCAGTCAAAAAGTAAGGCAGACCTTCGAGGGCAAATCAACAAATACAAATCAGATTACAACAAATTAAAAAAGCAATATGACCGTTTGCGAGATAAGTTTTACACATTGATGATGAGGAAGTCGCGTGATAAAAGGGACGCTCTATTCTCTATGGAATTGGCTGTTGGTTTGGATAGAGAGTGGTATGAACGGATTACAGAAGATAACAGGAAACGCTTGGAAGCGTATCAGAATGGCGACACATTAGACCCTTACGGCAATTTATACTTCTTCGACAATAACTTGATGCTGACGATAAATCCCAAAACAGGTGAACGATTAACGCTATCTCAGTTAGCAGAAATCTACAATCTATTGCGTACTCAAAGCGAATATTTGTCGGCCATAAAAGAGGCTACACAATTAAGACGGTACAATGATGGTTATGAATACTTGGAATTTATAAACCAAAAGGGGCAAGAGTTATTCGAGAAATATTACTCTCATTTGTTTTAATCTTCGTAATCTCATCGTATTCAATGCTTTATACAGATTAATAATCTTAAATATAAAAATAGCGATAGATTATACCAATGTATATTATATATATTATCACGCTCAAAAGGGCAATTTTCTAAAATCAAAATCTTTAACACCTGTAACTCAATATAAATCAATGCACTATATATATTAATAAATTAATTATTGGTTATTACAGCCTTAATCTTACGAATCGTATTAATACTTGTACCCGTAATAGCTGAGATATTTGCCAGAGAGAGTCCCTTGCGAATCAGAGATATTTCTCTCTGGTATTGTTTTCGATATTCGTCATCGGACTTACGATAGGTGTCAGGGCGTCCCATTTTGATACCTTCACGACGGCACTTTTCGATATACTGTCTGCGACCACTCTCCATTCGCTCTTTAATGGTTAGGCGTTCCATCGCTGCGACCTCTAATAGGATTGTACAAATCAGCGATGCGACTGGATTGGCCCTACCGTCACTATCCAAAGTCTCCAAGTTGTAGTTCTTCACATATAGACTCACCTTGTTTTCGGTTAGGATTTGAATGACTTTGAGAGCCTCCAAGGTATTTCGACCTATACGACTAATCTCCAAACAAACAACCCTTCGAATTTGGTTGTTCTTTACAAACTCAATCAATTCACAAATCTCCTCTCGTTCCTCGTTCTTTTTTGCTCCGCTGATTTTGTTGGTGAATACCTTTACGACTACCCAATCCATCTGCTGACAGTGTGCTGTAAGTTCATTTATCTGCCTTTGGTACTCCTGTTTTTCGGTACTCACTCTGGCTAAGATTACAACCTTTTCCATATATGTAAATTAAAACTATTAGACTATGGATATATATAACAAACTGTGGCGATTACTTTAATATAAAACCTTAAATTAATATGAAATTATGGCCCTATTAAACCTCTTTTCAATGTTAAATTAATAGGGTTTGACTTTAATATGTTTTGACTTCAATTTTATGTGTGGCACCTCTTTACTTGTCGTCTCCCTAATCAGCCCCCAAGTGTGCTTCCAACAATCAACTTCATAAATATGTACCCTGTCGTTAATGCGGTTATATATCTTGATTATCGACTTTGATACACTTGGTTTCTCTACGGTGATGATATCAACGACCTTACGAACGATATCTACTTTTTCTTGGAGCGACATTGTCGTTTCGTTTATCTCTTCAGCCAACATTGCTTCTTGTATTTGATATTGTTTAGCTAATAGATAGTTCACCAACTCACAATGTCGTTTGTCTTTGATTTGCAAATCTTCTTGTAATTGGTGATTCAACTCATCGGCCTTTACCTCACTTATACGCCCCATAATCAAACGCTCCTCAACTTTATCTATTCTTGCTTGGATATTATTCAGTTCTTGATCTATAGTACTCAACTTTTTGCGTGTGGTAGTTATTTCTTTGTCTATCTGTTTTTGTAATAGACCCCTGTTCATTATATATTGGGAATACATCATTTTTGAAAATTCCCAAACAATAGGATCTATATTTACTCTGCGAATAGCCACTCCCGAACAATGCTTACTGAAATAAGAGTCCAAAGAACTATTACCGCTCAATATACATCCTGTATGGGCATCACATATTAAACCCTTAAGCAAGAACTGCTCCTTATGGTTTAGTTTGTGAATGGTTTTATTGTTCGTAAGAGCCTTTTGTGCATCTTCAAAGACTTTTGGCGTGATTATTTGTGGACAAGGCCCTTCACCAATGTATAGTCTGCGCTTTAAGTAGTTAGAAATTCTTAATATAAGCGTCTTTAATGAGGTTTCAGGGAAGTATCCCTCCTCTTTGAGATTGGTGGCTATATCTCTGATTGTTAAGCCTCCATAAGCGTACTCTTTGAAAATTCTACGAAGGATCTCGGCCTGCTCTTTGTGAACTATATATTTTTTATCTTTATCTGTGATATACCCAAATGCGGGGCGTCCGCCCGCCGATTTTCCTAATGATAAGTTTCGTTTTCGTCCCCTAATCATTCTCTCTTGTTTTAACATCATTTCAGATTCTGATAAAGAGGAGAATAATGAAAACATCAACGAACCTGTTTGCGACATCTTGCCATCATTATCCAATAATCGGAAATAAGGTTTTAAGCATATCAGTTGTATGTTTCGTTCTACCAAGTAATCGCGAATACTGAACAGTACCAATTGCCTTCGGCTTAATCGAGATAATTCGTATATATACACACACTTTATATTCGGATCTTCATTTATCTCGCATTTCATTCGATTCAAACCTCTTCGTTCCTCTTCAGAAAGTTTTATAGCAGACTCCTTGTCTTCGATTATGATAATGTTATCATCACTAAAACCGTCCTTGTGTACCTCGCGAAGTACCTCATCTGTTTGCTGGGTCAAGTCCTGCTGCTGTGTACTAACTCTACTTAAAATAATAGCTCTGTCCATTAACGTATATATATGTTTACCAGATTATTGCAATACGAATTAATAATTCTGAAATCTGTGTATAAAATACCAAAATAAGGGGTATTCTTTAGTGAATACCCCTTGAACAGTTATTATTCTTATGATATAGTTTTATAAAGATTGAAAGCCTTGCAAACGCAAGGCTTTCTTTATTGTAATATGGCGAGGAAGCTCGCTTACTAAAGCCATATTGCAATAAAGAAAAAAGTAGCTTGCTACTTTCAATCTTTGCAAGGACGCCCGCGGCAGCGAGGGGATGGGCGTCACGGAGCAAATTTATTTGCGTAGTAGCCAATCCCCCACCTCCCAACAGCAAGCTGTCCTACAGCATTGAGCGAAAAGGAGGGGATTGCGAACTTGGTGCAGGGTTAGCTCCTATTCCAGTCCCAAAAAATCGCCCCAATTAAATAATTCTAATAATATTTTACAGTTTTTTTTGTATTAGCAGTTTTTTCACTAATTTTGTAGTGGTGAAAATTTTACAAACGAAAAAACAGATGCTATGAAGAGAAAAACAACTATCTACGTTGCGCCTCTGGTGAAGGCTGTGGAGGTTACAACAGAGCTGGGATTTGCCAATACAGGCTACTATGACGACTCTTTCCCAGGGGGATGGGAGGACGAGGAAGATTTGAAGTAACCAACTTAAAATGATGAAGTTATGAGAAGATTATACTTTGCAATAATATTGGGCGCGCTCCTACTTAGTGGCTGCGTTAATAAAGGATTTGATGATATCTCCAATGCCAAGTCGGACATCACATTTGAAGTTGGAGATTTCGTCCAGTTCGGAGCCTCTCAAACCCGCATTATTGGCACTCCAGACATAGGCAAGACAGCTTGGGATGTGGGCGATAAGTTGCTTGTAGTCACCGATGCAGGTAGCAGCACTACCCTAACCTATACAGCAGACTATAAATGGGTTGCAGATTGCACTTTAGGGGGTCTTAACGAGCAGAGCGAGATAGCCGTTACCTACGCTCCAAACTGCGCACTCACAGCAGGTGTTATCACTCCGCAAGAGTCGTTACCGTTAGGCACAGGCGAGTACTACACCACCGAGGCGACACTCTCTGGCAATACGGTAACCATCTCATTTGCAGATGCCGCGCGCACCTACAGCCGCCTGCGTATTGCAGGATTGGAAAATCAGACGCTGACTGTCACCACCACGGGCTTTACTCCCGCTGGAGCGACCGAGGTAGCAACAGCGGCATACACCCTTACCACTGACAACAACGGCAACGCTTTCCTTTATGGCGTGTTTGCAGAGGGTGCAACGGTAAGTGTAAAGCAGGGCGATATAACACTTAAAGATTACACCTTTACAGCAGAGAAGAACCCTAACGGCACAGAGTACAATAAGAGCTATGCATTGGATGCAACACCTGTCATAGACGGCACATTGGGAGGCAAGGACACAGCAGAAGAAAGCGATATCACTGCCTTGGTGGAACAGCTTAAAGCTTATGTGGATAACGGAATTACCACGATTATCGTACCAGGCAGCGAACCTGCTTTAATAGAAATGGATTCGTGGACGAATACAGTTATTGGTGAAGCGATTTATCGTCTTTCAAAAGAAGAGTCTTATAACGGCAAGATTGATTTGATTCTTCCCGATGTAACGGAAATCTTTGATCAAGAGTTTCATTCTGCACGCGCCCTTAACAGCATCACACTTGCCAAAGTAACGAAATTAGCAGATCAAGCTTTTTATGGTACACTATACTTACGAACAATCACATTTGGTTCTGTAATTACAGAAGTAAATGAGTTGGGGGCTATTTTTAATCAAGTCGGATATAAAGTAGGCGGTTGTGATTTAATCCTCAACTGCGGACAGATGAACGAAAGCAACGTACCTGCGCCGGATTTGACGAATAACATTTGGAAGTTCAAGTTTGAAAACGAATTCAAGAGCATCACTTTGACCCACACCGATGAGTGCGGTCACTAAACAGATAAGAGCAGCGAGTGCTGCTCTTATCTATTTTATAGGCTCGGTGTGGATGCCCACATGTGTAGCGGGGCCGAAGCGCTCTTTTAGTAGGTGCTCCACGGAGGTGGTGATTGCATGTGCCTGATTGAGGGTCATATTGCCGTCCATGCGGATATGCACCTCTATAGCGTAAGCGTTTCCGATGCGGCGGGTGCGGAGGTGGTGGGGCGAGGTAACGCCCTCCACGGAGAGTATCAGCTCCTCAATCTCGCGCTCAACATCTGCGGGCAGGGAGCGCTCCAGCAGCTCCTCCATGCAGGGTTTTATAAGCTCCACGGCTACCTTGATGATAAAGGCGCTCACAACAACCGCCGCCAGAGGGTCAAGGATGCGCCATCGCTCGCCAAGGAATATTGCGCCGCCGATACCCACAAATGTACCGATAGAGGAGAAGGCGTCGCTACGATGGTGCCACGCATTGGCAACCACCGCTGGCGAGTTGTACTGCTTGCCACGAATAACGGTGTAGTGATAGAGAATCTCCTTTGTAACGATAGATACCGCCGCAGCGACAAGGGCAATCATACTCGGCACCTCAATGGTCGCGCCACCGAGCGCCGCAACAATGCTCTTCACGCCACCAACAAGCATCGCCACGCCCACGCCGAGCAGCACAACGCCGATAATCGCCGTAGCGAGAGTCTCGTACTTGCCGTGCCCATAGCGATGGTCCGCATCCTCAGGCTTGCCCGATATGCGCACAAAGACCACGACAATAATGTCGGTAATAAAGTCCGAGAGCGAGTGCACAGCATCGGCAATCATCGCTGCACTATGACCCACAACTCCCGCCACAAACTTAAAAGTCAGCAACAGCAGATTAACCACTCCGCCGATGATAACAACCCTGAAAATACCCTTTTCACGAATCTTCTCGTCCATCTTCCCCAAAAATTAGAATGCAAAGATAATAAAAAATCTTGCGGCTGCAAGATTTTTACTATTAGCTTTTAGCCATTGGCTATTAGCCGTTAGCTTTATCAAGGTATCGCTACGCGATAGTGTTTAGGGGTACAGTCGGCACTCTCGGTTGTCCCTTGCACCCTATAAACACTGTCGGCTTGCCGACACCGCTAAAAAGCCAATAGCCAATAGCTAACAGCCAATAGTCATTTTGGCGTCAGAAGGGCGTAGATGCAACGCTCGGCAAAAATACCCGCGATGGGCTGTACTATGGCGTACTGCCCATTGCGGGTACTTTTTGTTAGCGGCGGCAGGTATGCCCTTATCACGCCAAAATCAGTTGCCGGCAGCGACAATAATGCCCAAACCCACGATAAAGAGGGCGAACATCAGCGCGAGGAGGTAGCCGGTTTTGCGGTCGGCGCCCTTAAATTCTTTCCAGATGAACACGCCCCAGAAGGCGGCAATCATCGGTGCGCCCTGACCGAGCGCGTAGGATACGGCTGCGCCAGCCTTACCTGCGGCGATATAGCTAAATGCTGTACCGAGGCACCAGATAGCGCCACCGAGAACGCCCACGAGGTGGGTTGAAAGTGAGCCACGGAAGTACTCGCCGTATGTTACAGGGGTGCCGACAAAAGGCTTACGCATAACGAAGGTATTGAATGCCAAGTTAGAGACAAGCACGCCGAGGGAGAAGATAAAGATTGCCGAGTAAGGGGTTAGCATACCTGCTGCAGGCTGTTCAAAGTTATTGATATCCATACCCTTAACCACGAAGCGGTAGAATGTAGACATCAGCAGACCCGCAACGATAGCCAGGATAACGCCCTTGCGGCTATTGCCACTGCTCTCGCCCTGCTTTGACACGCGACCCGCTGCCATACCGTTGCAGATGATAGCCACAACGACAAACAGCACGCCAAGGCCGAGCAACCACGGGTTACCCTTTGCCTGCTCAAGGTAGTTGTTCACAACGCCCAGCACCAGTGCCAGACCGCAACCGAGAGGGAAGGCTACGGACATACCTGCCAACGATGTAGATGCCGAGAGCAGGATATTTGAGGCGTTGAAGATAACGCCACCCAGCAGCACCCAGCCGATAGATACGGCGCTTGCCTGACCCAGGTCGGCAACAAAGCTACGACCCATATCGCCAGTGCTACCCATCGTAAAGCCGAGCAGCAGAGTGAAGAGCACCATGCCGATGACATAGTCCCAGTAGAAGAGCTCGTAACGCCAAGTTTTACCCGCCAGTTTCTGGGTATTTCCCCACGAGCCCCAGCAGAGCATTGTGATAAAGCAGAAGATTACTGCAAGCGAATAACTTTCAATGATAAACATAATTTTATAGATTTTAGGTTGATTTCTGGCTTTTGGCTTTTCAGCGGTGTCGGCAAGCCGACGGGTATTTATAGCGCAATAAATACAAATCCGCATAGCGGATACCTTGATATAGCTAATAGCTAATAGCCAATGGCTAACAGCTAATGGTTAAAACTATCCACCTCCTCGCGTGTTGGCACGGATGGCTGTGCACCTGCGCGGGTGACGGATATTGCCGAGGCTTTTGTGGCAAAGCGGAGTGCATCCTCAAGGCTCTGACCCTCGGCGAGGGCTGCACAGAGAGCGCCATTATAGACATCGCCCGCAGCGGTAGTATCTACGGCAGTAACCTTATGGGCTGGGATGATTATCCCCTTACCATCCTGATAGAGGTAAGCACCTGCGCTACCCATAGTGATAACTACGCGCTCAACGCCCTGCGAAACAAGCACCTGAGCAGCCACCTGAGCCGACGCCTCGTCTGTAACCTCCACACACGTAAGGGTCTGAGCTTCAGTCTGATTTGGAGTTATAAGGTAGAGCTTTGAGAGTGTTTGCGCGCTTACCACAGCAGCTGGGGCAGGGTTAAGTACCACGCGCGCACCCTCAGCAGTGGCAGCGTCTACAACAGCATCAACAGTTGCCATCGGAATCTCAAGCTGCAGGAGGACGATATCGCCACTCTCCACGCACTCAAGTGCCGGCATAACATCCTCAATAGTCAGGCAGTCGTTAGCACCCAGAGCCACCGATATTGAGTTCTGACCCGCGCCATCTACCATAATAAGTGCAACGCCCGAAGGGGTTGTTTTGCGCACGATGTAGGAGGTGTCTATACCAAAGCGCTGATAGCCAGCAATAGCTGCATCGCCGAACATATCGTTACCCACAGCGGCGGCAAAAAGCACGCGATGACCCATGCGTGAGGCTGCTACAGCCTGATTTGCGCCCTTACCACCACCCGCCATCATAAAGTGGTTGCCGATAACACTCTCGCCAGGGCGGGGTAGGCGCTCGGAGCGGACTACCATATCGGTATTAGAGCTACCGATAACTATAATTTTATTCATATTATTACTTTAGTTTGTCAAATATAGTAAAATTTTCGCTACTTTTGCAACATTAACACAAAAATCATACAACTATGTCTACAGAAAGCAAAGTTAGAGCCGTGACTACATCGCGACTCAAGCAGATGAAAGAGCAGGGCGAGAAGATATCTATGATTACATCATACGACTACTCTATGGCAGCTATTGCCGATGGTGCGGGTATAGATATTATCCTCGTGGGTGACTCGGCAGCAAATGTTATGGCTGGTCACAAGACCACCCTACCTATAACCCTTGACCAGATGATATACCACGCCTCGTCCGTTGTTCGTGGCACTGAGCGCGCATTTGTGGTGTGCGATATGCCATTTGGAACCTATCAGGGCGATGCGAAGACTGCCCTCCACTCTGCCGTGCGCATTATGAAGGAGAGTGGCGCTGACGGCGTGAAACTTGAGGGCGGCGCGGAGATATTGGACTCTGTGAAGGCTATCCTTACCGCTGGTATTCCTATTATGGGTCACCTCGGTCTTACCCCGCAGTCGGTGCACCAGTTTGGCGGTTACGGTCTGAGGGCTAAGGAGGAGGCTGAGGCTGAGAAACTCATTGCCGATGCTAAGCTATTGGAGCAGGCGGGCTGCTTTGCCGTAGTGCTTGAGAAGATTCCTGCAGCGCTTGCCAAGCGAGTATCAGAGGCGCTAACAATCCCTACTATCGGTATCGGTGCTGGTGGTGGCACGGATGGTCAGGTGCTTGTTATCCACGATATGCTGGGTATCAACAAGGGCTTCAGTCCTAAGTTCCTGCGTCGCTATGCCGACCTGCATACGGTGATGACCGACGCTATAGGTCAGTATATTGATGATGTCAAGAGTGGCGACTTCCCTAACGAGAACGAGCAGTACTAACCCCTACAAACCTAACCTAAAATGAGACCTACCTTACTTATAGTCCTACTCTGCGCACTCTTTACCATAGGTTGTAGTCAGAGTGAGGGCGACTACCGCATAGTGGATGGCACTATAGTCTACAACACCCCCGAGCGCCCTGCAGGTCAGAGCGATATGGTCGGCTTTGCAGCAGAGCCACTCCAGACCGTGCGCGTAGGCTTTATCGGCTTAGGCATGCGCGGGCCTGGTGCAGTGCGTCGCTGGTGTCAGATAGAGGGCACTGAGATTGTTGCCCTCTGCGACATCAACCCCGAGGGTATTGCTAAGAGTCAGAGGTATATCGCCGAGGCGGGTCGCACCCCTGCCGTAGAGTACTGCGGTAGCGAGGATGTATGGCAGCAGCTCTGCCAGCGCGAGGATATAGACCTGGTCTACATTATGACCGACTGGAAAAACCACGCTCAGATGGCTCTCTACGCTATGGAGTGCGGTAAACATGTGGCTATAGAGGTACCTGCAGCGATGAGTATGGCGGAGATTTGGGCACTTATCAACACCTCCGAGCGCACGCGCAAGCACTGCATACAACTTGAGAATTGCGTCTACGACCGCTTTGAGATGACGGCGCTAAATATGGCACAGCAGGGGTTGTTTGGCGAGATTCTGCATGTTGAGGGGGCGTATATCCACTGCCTTGCAGAGTACTGGGATAAGTACTACAACAACTGGCGATTGGACTACAACCGCACCTTTGCGGGCGATGTATACCCTACTCACGGCATTGGTCCTGTATGCCAGGTGCTCAATATCCACCGCGGCGATAGGCTCAAGACCCTTGTCTCAATGAGCACAAAGCCTGTCAGCGGAGCTAAGTACTGGGAGCAGATGTTCGGTGAGCCTTGCGAGGATTTTGCCAATGGCGACCAGACCACAACGCTTATACAGACCGAGAATGGCAAGGTTATCCAGCTCCATCACAATGTTATGACCCCACGCCCATACTCGCGCGACTATGCACTTGTCGGCACTACGGGATATGCGACTAAGTACCCGACGCAGGCGTTCCTGCTTGGTACTGAGACCGTTGGAGAGGTGGATATAGAGAATCTAAATAGCCATCGCGTGGTCTCTGACGATGTTCGCAAAGCGCTGATGGAGCAGTATAAGCACCCAATCACAGCACACACCGAGGTTATGGCGGCAAAGGTGGGCGGCCATGGAGGCATGGACTACATTATGGACTACCGACTGGTCTACTGCCTGCAGAACGGCCTTCCATTGGATATGGATATCTACGACCTTGCCGAGTGGTGCTGCCCTATAGAGCTGAGCGCAGTATCTATCGCCCACGGCTCTGCACCAGTGACCATACCTGACTTTACACGCGGCGCGTGGAACAAGATTAACGGCTATAAGCACGCTGTAAAATAGCGCTACGCGCACCTTAGCCATTAGCCATTAGCCTTTGGCTATAATCGGTATCCGCTACGCGGATGAATATTCATTACCTTGTCGGCTCTGCCGACACCACTAAAAAGCCAATAGCCAACAGCTAACGGCCAACAGCCAAATATGAAAGATGCGAATAATATGACATTTTTTGAGCACCTCGACTGCCTGCGTCCCGGTCTTATCCGTAGCGTGGGGGTGTTGCTGGTGGCTATGGTGGTGGCATTTATGTTCAAAGAGCCGATTATGGATGCTGTTATGGCACCCAAGTCGCCCGAGTTTGTGACAAATAGGGCTATGTATGCCCTTGCCGAGCAGACGGGTAGCGAGGTGCTCAAGATAAATCAGAACCCCGTAACGCTGATAAATACCACCATGGCGGGTCAGTTCAATATGCACATGCTCATGGCGTTCTATGTAGCGTTGATTGTGGCAATACCGTACCTACTGGTGGAACTGTGGATATTCGTCCTACCTGCCCTTACGCGCTCGGAGCGAAGAAGTAGCTATATGTATATGTTCTACATCCTACTCTGCCTGGTCGCCGGGGTTTGCTTCGGCTACTTCATCCTCGCGCCGCTGTCGGTGAACTTCCTTACGGGATATGTGGTTAGTAGCGACATTACAAATATGATTGATGTGGGGTCGTATATCTCTCTGGTGGCAAATATGGTGCTCGTCTGCGCCGTTGTCTTTGAACTTCCCGTGGCAGTATTCTTCCTCTCCCGCACAGGCCTGCTCACCGCATCCTTTATGCGCAAATACCGCCGCCACGCAGTGGTCGTCCTCGCCATCGGCGCCGCAATTATCACCCCTCCCGACATCATGAGCATGATTCTTGTCATCATCCCGCTGTATCTTCTCTACGAAGCCAGCATCTGGATAGCAAAATAGTTGGCTGTTAGCCATTAGCCATTGGCCATTAGCTTTTCTAAGGTATCGCTGCGCGATAGTTTTTAGCGCGATAGTCAATGACATAGAATAGCAATCGGGCTAAAGCCCTCAATAACATTGAATAACAAGCGCAGTACGCGCTCTGCTATTAAGGGCGAAGTCCGCTGTCATTACTTACTATTAAATGCCATTTTGCCATTGTTGCGCATTCCATCTTGCACCGTCATCCACCCTCTACTCCCTAAATACTATCGCGGAGTGATACCTTGATATAGCTAATAGCTAAAGGCCAATAGCTATTTTCACGACAAATTGGCTTGGTTTTTGGTGGAAACAACCACGAAAACCAAAAATCATTACTATCGTGAAAAAGTTTACATTATCTATTATGGCGCTGCTGATGGGATATGTGGTGGTGGCGCAGGGCGATGCCCAGGATTCGTTGTTGCTCTCAAAGGAGCAGAAGGGGGATAAGATTATTGAGAGATACCTTATCCGAGGGGCGGAGAGTCAGAGTGTGGAGTTTGAGCTGTTATTTCCGATAAACAGCTCGGCGGTTGAGAGTAATTTTGCATCCAATGCTGAGGCGATAGAGGCGATGGGAGGCTTTGCCGAGCAGCTGGCCGACACGACGATGCGCATTGTGGCGGTGAAGGTTGTGGGATATGCCTCGCCCGATGGTTTAGAGTCCAAGAATAAGACACTGGCGATGAACAGAGCCAATGCCACGGCGGAGCTGATACGCAAAAACTGCAGCCACAAGGATATTATGGTCTCGGGAGTGGCGTACAGTTGGCAAGATTGTGTTCCTGCAGTAAATGCCTCATCAATGGCGGACAAGCAGGCGGTAATAGCTATTCTCAAGAGTACCGCCCACACCCCTATGCAGAAGCAGGCGGAGCTAATAAAACTGCCGAAGGCGTGGAGCGAGCTGAAGAATACCATACTGCCGTCTATGCGTCATGCAACGGTGGTGGTAGACTACACCACAGACAAGGTTGTAGAGAAGGTTACCGTTGTGGCGCAGCCTAAGCCGAAGCCACAACCTGCACCGCAGCCAGCAGCTCAGCCACAGGCGCAGAGTACTCCAAAACAGACAGAAAAACCATACCCCGTAGCGGTTGTAGAGACCGACGAAACGGGCATTATTGTGGAAGTTCCGCAGAAAGAACACCGTCATAAGCGAAAAAATCGTTAGAAAGATTTGTCATTTCGCAAGATATTAGTATCTTTGCTGTAAGAATGTTAAACTAAACCAAATATTACTATGGCAAATTTACGAGTATTGAAGAAAGAGATTGACTACCGCTTGGAGGAGTTGGTGTTTGATTGTGATATGGCTATCTATTTCCAGCCAGCTAAGGTTGAGGATATTTTCGCCATCATGGAGCAGGGCGTACAGCTTCGCAATGCCCTCTACACTCAGGCAAACAACCCTGCAGAGCCACACAACCCTTCTCTTGTTCGCAAGCACTATGCTGCTCTGCGTCAGCAGATGGATGCCTCTTTCGGCGAGTTGTTTGAGAAGCTCTCTGAGGTAAACAAGTAGTCATCCACACTACAGCAAGGGGTTGTTCAGCCGTTGGGTTGAACAACCTTTTTTTGTAAACTATTTGGTTTTTACGCCGCAATTACCTATATTTGCATCAAGATTTCGGGGCGGGGTGCAACTCCCCACCGGCGGTGATAGTCCGCGACTCCTATAAGGGTTTGAAACACACAGCGTTAGGCTACAGGGTGTGGATCGGCAAGGTTTAAGTTATGCTAAGACTCTTATAGGACTGAATCGGTGAAATTCCGATACCGACGGTATAGTCCGGATGGTAGAAGTCTGAATATGGTGGCGCAGGACATACTATGTCTTGCCGTGCTATATGGTATGCCCCGATATCGTAACTGATGTCGGATTTTTTATTTTTATGCTATGCGCAAACTTTTTACAGTACTATTTTTCTCTCTCTTCGCCCTCACTGCATGGGCACAGACAACAACATCTACAATCACGGGTCGGGTGGTAGACGGTAGCGAAAGACCCATCGTCGGCGCAACGATAGTCGCCCTACACACCCCTACGGGCACAACATACGGAGTGGCAACCAATGTTGATGGCCTCTACCGCATAGATGGCCTTAAGGTCGGTGGCGAGTACAGAGTAGAGTTCAGCTGCATAGGATACAATACAGTTCGCCAGCAGGGCATCTACACCTCCTTGGGTCAGCCCCTTATGCTCAATGCCGTACTGCACGAGCAGCAGCAAGCTATTGACGAGCTTGTAGTCACCACTCGCAAGAGCAGCGACAACTACTCCACAACAGATATAGAGGTTCTACCGACGGTATCTCGCTCAATATACGACATCGCTCGTCTGAGTCCCTACGCCGCCTCGCAGCAGGAGGGTGGCGTAAGCATTGGAGGTGCAAATAGCCGTTACAACAGCTTCTACATTGACGGCATAGTAAACAACGATATGTACGGACTTACCGCCTCGGGTACCAACGGCGGACTGGCAAATGCAAACCCTATACCGTTGGATGCGCTGGAGCAGGTGCAGATTGTAACAGCGCCCTTTGATGTTCGCCAGAGTGGCTTTACGGGCGGAGGTATCAACGCCGTAACCAAGTCGGGCACAAACAACTTCACAGGCTCTGCATACGCCTACTACACCGACAATAATCTATATGGTAAGGGGGTAAACAACGCCCCATTAGCAAAGCTCAACACACTAACCTACGGAGCATCCCTGGGTGGTGCGATTGTCAAGAACAAGCTCTTCTACTTTGTCAGCGCCGAGAACTCTACAGACTACTCCCCTTCGGCATACCATATTGGCGATGCGAACTGCAAGGTCTCTGAGGCTGATGCCAAGACTATTTCAGAGCACTTCAAGTCGCTCACTGGCTACGATGGTGGCGGTTATGGTAGCCGTGGCGTCAATCGCCAATCGACATCTATCCTTGCGCGTATAGACTGGAATATATCCGACAAGCACAACCTCGCCGTGCGCTACCACTTCCTTGATGCGGGCAAAGAGGAGTATGTAAACTCCGCCTCTACCCTACTCTTCCACGGCGCGGGATACACCTCTGTATGCAGTAGCCACTCCGTTATGGCAGAGCTTAGCTCGCGCCTGAGCAATGGCATATACAACTCGCTGCGCGTAGGTTACAGCCGCGTAACAGACGGCAGAAAGACCGACGCCAGAACGCCATTTGTAACCATAGACCATATCCGCGAGGGCGAGAATACAGCCGTAAAGATTGGTACAGACGGTATGGCGCACAGCAACTCGCTGACGCAGAACTGCATAACTATCTCCGACCACCTGACCATCAACCGCGGGGCACACAACATCACCCTCGGCACTCACAACGAGATTTTTGCAGCCAAAGTACTCTTTGTGTCAAACTCCTTAGGTTCGTACACCTACAACACCATGGCGGACTTCTTGGAGGGCAAGCCATCTATGTTCCAGCAGACAATTCCTATCGGCGACGCATCTACACGCATACGCACCGCCCAGTTTGGTCTCTTTGCGCAGGATGAGGTGGCGCTGGGCGATGTTAAGCTGACATACGGACTTCGTGCCGACATCCCGACTATCTTCAACACTCCGCGCGAGAACAGCACCTTCAACAGTAGCGAGATTGCTCAGAATTACGGCGTTGCAACCAACAGCAAGCCTAAGACCCACATACTACTCTCCCCTCGCGTAGGGTTTGACTGGTATATCAACATCAACAACAGACTGCGTGGTGGCGTGGGTATCTTCACAGGCAGAATACCATTCGTATGGATTACCAACTGCTACTCCAACACTGGTATGACCCAGATGGGCTATACGCTCTATGGCGATAATATTCCTCCATTTGGCGTCTCCCCTTCAGGCACTGCGGGCACAAGTGCAAACCCGGTAATATATGTTGCTGACCGCAAGTTCCGTATGCCACAGACTGCAAAGGCAAACCTCGCCTTTGAGAGCCATATCGGCAAGGGTTGGAACATAACCCTTGAGGGTGTCTATGCAAAGATGCTCAACGACATCTCTATCCGCAACCTTGTGGCGCAGGATAACGGGGCGAAGCTCTATGCTGTAAATAGCGACCTTGCAAACAGCAACAACACCACCGTATTCTACGACTCAAGCGCCAAGAAGCAGTTCTCGTCTGTCTACTACCTTGAGAACGAGAGCCGTGGCTACTCATACAACCTCTCTGCCCTCATTGAGAAGCAGTTTACCTTCGGTCTGCAGCTCTCGGCAGCATATACATTCTCGCAGAGCTACACCGTAAACGATGGCGTATCATCCTCAGCACCAAGCATTTGGGGCAAGAGCTACGCAACCGTTTCTAACAGCAAGCAGCTGACCCATTCGGTATTTGAGACTCCGCATAAGGTTACCCTGCAGGCGGTATTCTCTCGCCGTTATGGCTCTATCTTCGGCTCTACCGTATCGCTTATCTATCAGGGCTACTCGGGTATGCGCTACAGCCCTACATACTACAAGAATGGCGTTGATGTCAATGGCGACACCTACCGCGGAAATACAACAATCTACATCCCTACAGAGGCTGAGCTCGCGGCTATGAACTTTGAGAGCGCCGAGCAGCGCACAGCCTTTGACGCCTACATTAACAACCACAACGCACTGCGCAATAACCGTGGCAAGTATGCCGAGCGCAACTGCCTTATAGCGCCTTTTGAGCACCATATAGACCTGCACTTTGCTCAGGACTTCTACTTCAGCCGTAACAACTCGCGCAAGGTGCAGATTACACTTGATATTATGAATCTTGGCAACCTATTCAACCGCAACTGGGGCGCATCCTACTTCCTTGACGACTGGAAGCTCTCGCCTGTAGAGGTTGTTTCGCTTGCAGACGATGGCAATGGCAACAAGACCCCGACCTACCGCTTTGTAGGTGGCGAGGTGTCGCGCAACGACCTGCTCTCGCGCTGGCGTATGCAACTGGGTGTAAGGGTTGTATTCTAACGCATACTTAACTATGAAAAATATTGTTTTTGACCTTGCAGGAGTGGTCTTTGCTCGCAATGTAGCGCGCTGTCCGCAGAGCCTTATGGACTACTTCTACTTTATCAACTCGGGCGAAGCGATGCCTGAGTTTTGGAACGACTACGACCGTGGCACGCGAGATATTGACTCCGTAGCTGAGTGCTTAGCTGCCTTTCGTGGCTCCGACTTTGAGACAGCTAAGAGTATGATGCTCAGCGCCATAACCTACCAGGAGCAGGTTGTCCCTACTGCCGAACTTATTGCCGAGCTAAAGCAGGCGGGCTATAGGCTCTTTGTGCTCTCCAATATGTCTAAGGAGTATATCGCCTACCTGCGCCGTATGGATGTCTACCGCCACTTTGAGGGCGAGATAATCTCCTGCGAAACGGGGCTGATAAAGCCCGAGAAGGCTATCTACGAGCTACTTCTGCAGCGTTACTCGCTCGACCCGTCGCAGACTATATTTATTGACGACCGTGCCGAGAATGTAGCAGCAGCGGCCGAGGTTGGCATCACTCCATTTCACTTTGACCGCAACAATCCTGAGAAAAGTTGCGAGCAGTTGCGTGATTTATTAAAATAAAGTGTTACATTTGCAGTATGGAAGAGATTTTTGACAATATCCCCGAGCAGCCGTCGTACGATGTTATCGTCATCGGCGCAGGTGCTGCAGGTATGATGGCGGCAGGTACTGCTGCACGCAATGGAGCTAAGGTGCTCCTGCTTGAGAAGATGGAGAAACCCGCACGAAAGGTTCGTATTACGGGTAAGGGTCGTTGCAACCTTACAAACGAGCGTGGCGAGGAGTACTATGAGCAGAATATCCGCACCAACTACGACTTTGTCCGCGTGGCATACTCCGAGTTCAACAATCGCGCAACGATGCGCTTCTTTGAGCGTATGGGTGTGAAACTCAAGACCGAGCGTGGCG
This sequence comes from Alistipes sp., assembly GCA_017463615.1. Lineage (GTDB taxonomy): Bacteria > Bacteroidota > Bacteroidia > Bacteroidales > Rikenellaceae > Alistipes. Next base: position 37,768 of record JAFTOU010000061.1, read on the forward strand.
ACCGCGTCTTTCCCGAGAGTGGCAAGGCTGCCGATATTGCCAATGCGCTGGAGTTCTACTGCCGCGACTACGATGTAGATATTCGCTGCCACACCCGCGTGTCGGGCATCCTTACGCTGGGCAACAAGGTTATGGGTGTCAAGTACTTCAACAAGCGAGGCTTTGAGCGTCGTATAGAGGCACCAAATGTCATCATAGCTACGGGAGGTATCTCCTACCCTCGCACCGGTTCTACGGGCGATGGCTATCTATTTGCCGATGCACTGGGGCATAGCATTGAGGATGTGCGTCCTTCACTCACTGCTCTTGTTACATCCCATTCGCAGGCTCAGTATATCCAGAATGTTCTGCTGCGCAACACCACCGTACGACTTGTCGTAGATGGTACTGTTGTCGGCGAGGAGTTTGGCGAGGTCAGCTTCTCCGACCGAGGCATTGAGGGCGCTGCAACGCTGCGTCTGAGCCGCGATGCGGTAGATGCGCTGACAGAGGAGAAGAGTGTTAAGTTGGAGCTTGACCTCAAGCCAGCACTTGACGAGGAGATTCTCCGCGCCCGCATACAGCGCGAGGTTGCCGAGATGGGTCCCGAGGAGTTCTTTGCCGAGCTTGTGCGTCGCCTTGTGCCAAAGCCGCTGGTAGTACCTATCTGCAAGGAGCTTGATGTCCACTCTCGCCTCTACATCAGCAAGGTCAGCGACAAGGAGTTTGAGCGACTTATCAAGGTACTCAAGAGCTGGTCGTTCCCGATATCAGACTACGCATCGTTTGACTACGCTATCGTTACTGCAGGTGGCGTGAAGTGTGACGAGGTGAACGAGTACACTATGGAGTCTAAGCTCATCAAGGGTCTCTACTTCGCGGGCGAAGTACTTGATATTGACGCAAATACGGGTGGTTACAACCTCCAGATTGCATTCTCCACAGGTCATCTGGCAGGTCTGCTAAAGAAGTAGTCTATGAAGCGCAGTGGCAGAAATATCCGACAGCGACTCTACGGTCTGACCCTTATAGGCAACCGTCTCTCGCGCATCCGCCACTTCCGCGGTCACGGTGTACATTCGCCATTTGTCTACAACCTTGTGCGCAAGGTATTTATGTCCAAA
>JAFTOU010000062.1 GCA_017463615.1 Alistipes sp.
GCTACTTTGATAGCGTCATCGTCACCTCTATGCGTGATGATGTGCATAGCGACTATGGTGGGGAAACTCTGGAACAACTGCGTGATAGGTATGACAATCCATTTCTTATCACTGTAACCCCTGACCGCATAGCCCTGCTGCTCAAACGCTACGATAAAGCCCTCAGCCAGCCCTTCGAGGAGATTACGGAGGAGCGTTACTACGACCTTTTAGGCTGTGTGCCTCCCAAGCGTCAGCGTCGCAACCGCTTCTTTGTGGGTGAGGCGTACTCGGGCACGATGTACGACCTATGCTTCCGTTTGGGCGACAGATACTTCAAGGCTCTGCGTGATATACGCCTCAGTGATGAGGATATAGATGCCGAGATAAGCCGCTTTGCCAAGAAACTGAAGCAACACCCGAAGATTATCAAGGGTGAGCCTTTCCGCAACCATAACGGGTGGCACAATAGGATTGTGTTGCACACGCCATACTACTTTCAGTTGGGTAAGCGAAAATTCTTCCTTTGCAGTCTCACCTCGGATAGCGGTAATAAGTATGATGACAGACGCTACCGCCGAGAGATGGCAGAGCGTCTTCTCAATCTCCGCCGGAACCACTACGACTACTGCACCTTCCACTCACGCTATCCCGACATCTTTGAGTTCTTCAAGTGGCTGCGAGAAAACCACTACACCCTCGAAGTGCAGGGCTCACTTTTCAGCATAGACCCTGATAGAAATTATGTGGACTTTCACGGCAATGTGTGCGAGTATTCTGCCGCCTTTCACTACCGCATCTATTCCAGAGAGTTGTTCGAGAATATCATCAACCAGCTGCGGCGTGTAAAGCGACATACGGCGTGGCTGCCTAAACCCCGAAAGTGATGTACCAGATAGATAAACTACGCATCATCGAGAGCGATGCTGTGCCCAAAGAGGGTGCAAAGATTGAGGCTCTGAGTACCTCGATAAAGATTACTCACACCTGCGGCTGCGTACTTGTTGAGCACTTTGCAGCGGGCAAACCTGATATGCGCCGCGAGGATGACCCCGAAAAATATGACCGACTCCTTGCCGAGCGCAAATACTTCATTGAACTGTGTAACGAACATAAAAACCATAAATAACAATGGCTGAGATAATCAAAACAGACGGAACACGCACCGCTGCAGCACCTGCCAATGGAGAGTATTTCACTCTTGAGGAGATGCAGGCGGCAGTTGGCGGAATGGTCGAGATTGTAGAACTCGACGACAAGCAATCTATGATCCTTAACGAGGAGGGCAAGTTGCTCGACCTGCCTTACAACGAGCAGGCAGACGAGATATTCCACCAGCACTACACCACGCTGGACTACATCGTGGGTGATGTGCTTCTATGTGAAAACCACCTAATCAGATAGACAATGGACAAAGAAAAGATACTGCAAATAAAAGGTATGCTCACAGAGCTTGAGCAGTTCAAGGAGAGTAGCAACGAGATAACAATCGTGTCTAAAGACAATATACTCCGAGTTGATGGAGAAGTTATGGCGGCAATGATGAGTGCCGCCATTATTGTTTTAGAAAATCAATTGGACATTGCCAAGTTCGGCAAACCATCTGACAATCTTGAAGATAGCCGAGAGTTCAAGGCAGCACGGGCGTTGGAAGATGCAATTAATTCATTTTCCTTCAACCCTGACCGCTTTGCCGAGGCTATTCCTTATATGCATAGGACATTGCAGCAGAACTTCTTCCGATTAGTCAGAAGTTGTGTTTGCAAGATGGCAAATGCCGAGTCGTGGCGTATAGACCCACGCAACGAGGCATCACACAAGATGTGCAAGGCCATCGCAGAGCCTATGAGTGAATACTCTTTACCATACATTTAAGATTATGACAGATAGACAGATTGAAGCGGCAAAGAGACGATTGCCAAACTATTTCAAGGATATGACACCTGCTCAACGCAGAGAGTATGAAGAACTGTACTGTCGAGGGATGATAAATAGTTGCCTTATCTATGGTGAGGCAAGCTATAATTTCTATAATCCCAAAACCGGAGAGTTTGGCAAATATGCCAAAGATTATGTGAAGACTCTGGGTGAGGAAACTGTTATCAGGCTCTACAACGAGCAGTGTGAAGATTTCTCAAAGGCAGTGGTTCGCCGCGGAGTCCATATCGATGGTGAAGGCGTATCCTACAACTCCTGCATCTGGGCAGACGAACAAGAACAAAGACAAGCATCATAGAATTATGGCAGACAAGATTTTAGAGATGTTCTTCGACCTCGACCGATGGACGAAGGCCATTGCGAAAGGTGTAGGCAAGGATATCCGCAAAGACCAGCTGATACACCTTGCAAGTGAGCATACCCGCCTTGCCATTGCGAGTGCAATGAAGCACGGTGAGTATGAGATTTCTCCGCCACACACGGCACAAATCCCCAAGGATAACGGTGAGTTCCGCACCGTCTATGTTAACGAGCCTATCGACCGCATCATCCTCAGTATCGCTAACGACCTGCTGTTTGACCTTATGCCGGAGATGGTGCACCCTGCGTGCAAATCCTATCAGACAGGCATCGGCTGTGGTAATGTTGTGCAGGAGGTGAGCAGTCGTATTGCCTACAATTCAACAACTGACACTCTCGGCTGGAAGGCAGACCTGAGCAAGTACTTCGACAGCGTGCCTCTGATGTTTATTGATGAGGCGTTCGATAAGGTCGAGGCAAAGCACGGACACTCCGTAGTCGTTGATGTACTCCGCAAGTACTACCACAACGACCTCTACTTTGATGAGGATAACAAGTTGCAGCGCAAGTTCCAATCACTCAAGCAGGGCTGTGCTGTGGCGAGCTGGCTTGCAGATGTATTGCTCTACGACCTTGATGCAGAGCTTACCGCTCTGGGTGAGTTCTACACTCGCTACTCGGACGATATGCTCTACATCGGTGAGAAGTATGAGCAGGCGATGACCATCTTGGAGAGCCGTCTCGCCGAGAAGTCTATGCACCTCAATCCAAAGAAAGTTGAGTATCTGACATCAGACAGGTGGTTCAAATTCCTTGGCTACAGCATTAAGGGTTCATACATCTCTCTGTCGCAGAGTCGTATCAAGACCTTCCAGAGAGAGATTGAACGCCGCACAATCCGCAACCCCAGAACATCACTGCATAAGGCTATCAACTCGGTTAATCGCTACCTCTACAAGGGTGATGGCGAGCATAGCTGGGCTACTCAGATACTGCCCGTGTGCAATGTTCGCTCAGACATCGACGAACTGAATAAGTTTGTTATGGACTGCCTGCGTGCCGTGAAGACGGGCAAGCGCAAGGTTGGCGGTTTAGGATATGTCCGCAACAAGAGTGATGGCTGCATCGTGCGAGGTCGAGGTCGCAATGTCAAGGCTAACCGTGAGAAGATGCCCGGAGAGATTGATGGCTATATGACCATAGGTTGTATGCAGAAGGCACTGCTCACCAGCCGTGCGGTATATAACACACTGGTAGCATCACTATAACACGAGTCGAACACACGACTGCCGAATGAAGAGCAA
>JAFTOU010000063.1 GCA_017463615.1 Alistipes sp.
ACTTTATCTCACTCTCGTCCAAGATTCAGAAATTTCTCTCTAAAACCAGCTTTACGAAGTAATGAGCGTACAACTACATCCCGATATAGAGCAGCTTGATAGGTCGAGCCTTTGTTACTCGATCTACTCGCAGTTGTACCACAACTTCTTCAATGCCCAGCAGAAGAAGGATGCCGAACACCCTTATGGCGTTGAAGAGGGCGATGAGACGAGTGTACGACTCAAAAACACCGCCTACGGATTTGCCTCTGCCATTGCCGGTGCTGTTACGGGCGAAGGCGGTGAGTCCGGCGGTGGTCTGCTTATCGACTACCTCAAGAAGACGGGCGGAGATATGACGGGTATCTTCCGCGCCAACTATGGTTTTGAGGCGGGTGTCGCTAATACCCGAATCCTTGAAACCTACTCGGAGGATATTACCGATGCTGATGGTGTTGTCTCGGCTATCGAGTACGGTATAAAGATTACAGGCAACCTCAAACTTGGAGGTGACACTCTCTATCTTGGAGGTAGGAATGTTCTGCGATATGACCCTTACAAGGCTACCGCAACGATAGATGCATCGAACATCGACCTCCTCAGTGGTTCTGTTCACTCCACAGGAGAATGGAGTATTGGCGATAAGGATAGCGGAATCTTCATTTCGCCAACATCATTGCAGGTGGGCGGCAAGGATGTCTATCATAAGGGCAATGCCAACCTTGCGACTGTTGATTGGACTATGCAGAACGGAACGGTACATAAAGACTTTACCGTTCACGGAACAACCTCACTCAATGGTACATTGTCGGCGAAATATGGCGTGCAGTTGGGCGATAAGGGCAATACGCTACTCTCGTTCTCGGGCGAAGATGTGGCACTCAGTGGTTACCTCTCGTTCCTTGATGGCTTCGGTGTTCGCATAGCAGGTAAATCGGTACTCACTCGTGAGGGTGAAAGTATCCGTTTAGGCAGTATCGGCGGGGATTTGCTTTTGGGTAGCGATGACACTCCCAAGATTCGTCTATTCTCTGGCATCTCGGATATTGATGGCGATTGCCTGATGCTCTCGCCATACGGCAAGGCGTGCTTCTCCGGCTCACTTACCGTAAGACATAACTACGGAGCTGACCTTCTTTCGTCATATCGTGTAGATAGCAATGATGAGGGAATTATCATTCATAAAAACCTACGCTTTGGCACGGCTGATGGCATACTTATCAAAGGCGATAAGGAGCATATCTCTCTATCATCTGATGTAGTCTATGAGAAAGATGGCGTACAGACTATCGTCCCTCATAAAACATCATTCAAGCATCGGATTTCCACCAGCAAATATGCTCCGCAGAACAGATACAGCGAAACATTCTTTGTCAGCACCGATGCCGACTTTGTGGCGGCGAATGTTCCTATCGAGGCGGTTGGGCATATAGGAATTGATGGTTCTTTCACCCGTTTGACCGATGGAGTCCTATACTTAACAGAGACTCTTCGCTTGCAAGCTGTAAGTGATGGCATCAAGCACTATGGCAATAGCTACTTTGGAGGAACACTCTCTTCGGAGTTCTTCTCGGCAGGCTTTGCCGGCAGTGGCTGGGCGATACAGGCAAACCGTACCACAGGCAATGTAACAGCCACCTTTGACGAGGTTGTGGCCCGCAAGAAGTTCCGAGCCTACGAGTTTGAGGTAAAGAAACTCTCGGCAACCAATGGCTCGCTCTGGATTAGCGACAGTTGTTCGGGCGACAGTGTAGAAAGAATTGCATAACAATGGCGGTATATAACTACTCGAAATATAAGATTCGCATAGACTCCGACTCGCAGAAGACGCAAGGTCTGCAGGTCGGAGATGTTGTGCGTCGTCAGTATGCCGAGCGAAACCAAAGTATCTACTCGCTGATGGTTGTTGTGGAGACGGGTATCGATGCCATTGATGGCAAGGAGTCGCCATACTTTATCGGTGCTCTGCTCGATGGCGATGAACCCAAGAGTGGCGAGCTGCTCGACTTTGTACGCATCACCAGCCTTACGAACAATGACCGCAGCGGAGCGATGTACCTCACTGCCTCGGATAGTGATGCTCCCTATATGGATATCATTGACGGTATGGCCACAGAACGCTCGCTATGCTATCCTACAATGGCGGGAGGCGCTGTAGATATTCCCGACAAGGCGAAGTATGCCGTCTATGGAAACGCCGCCACAGAGTACCGCAGTGAGGATAGCGAGGCTAATCGCATAGTCCGCATCACAGGCACTGGCTCCTACGGTATCAAGCAGACATTGGAGGAGTCTGTTGCTCACCCGGAGAGGTTGTTGGTGTCGTTCAAGGCTCGCGCCTCACAAAATGCAGTGGCGGCAATATTCTTTGGCTATACCAATGGTGAGAAGTTGGATGCCGAGGACACAATTTCGCTATCTACCGAGTGGGAGTACAAACTGTGGGTGCTCACTATTGAGTATCCCAAGCAATACAGCCGCAGTCTGACGATAAACCTTACCAATGCCGGGGAATGTTGCGAGGTAGCTGACCTCAATATCATTCGACTATCTTCAGTGGCAGTCTTTACAGATGCAACAAAGGCGCGTGTTGGTAAAGTATCGGGCGTTATTGACCCTGTGTTCGGAGTATTGGAGGGCTATGGAGCATACTTCCAAAACCTATATGCCACACGCAATGTCAATATCGCAGGAACGCTTACCGCAGGCGATGAGAATGGTTTCGGAGCAACATTCTATGTGGGCAAGATTCATAAGAATGTACTTCTGGATAGCCTCTCTTGTGGCTTTGCAGGGGCTAATGATGTTACAGCATCTTCACCGGTTGGTATTGGCAAATGTGTACGCCTTACCACTGATAGTTATATCCACGCCCAAAGTGCAGATTGGAGAAAAGAGCGTATCGGTAATTACTACTGCTTCTCTGTTTGGATTTATGCCGAGGAGATTGGTTCTGTACGATTCTATCAAGATGAGCACCTGATTGGCGATATTGTCATAGACCAGGCAGAGCGATGGCTGCGACATAAGGTATCATTCCAGATACGCCAATCCGATGCTCCGAATATGAGCATTGGTATATCATCCGAAATATCGCTAATTATTACCGCTCCACAGTTGGAAGCAGGTAAGCAACCGACTCCATATCAGGCAACAGATGGAACACTCAACTATACGGAGGAGTATGGTGCCTGGTTTAAC
>JAFTOU010000018.1 GCA_017463615.1 Alistipes sp.
ACTACAGCCTGATAGTCAGGGCGATACCACTTGTCGTAGAACGACTTGATATCGTCGTAAGTGAATGATGCAAGACCGTCCAGATGACCGATAAGGTTGCGGTGCTCGTACTTTGTACCCTTAAAGAGGTTCTTGAGCAGGTTGATAGTAGAACGCCAAGAGGCACCATCGCGCATACGCAACTCCTCCTGAATAACGCCACGCTCCTTATCAATCTCGTCGTGATCAAGAGTGATGAAGTGCGACCAGTCGTGCAGGATAAGCATTGCAGTGTCAATAACACCCTGACGAGCCACTGGAACATCCTTCATCAGATACTGGGTATAGTCCCAAGATGTACCTGCATTGAGGTTTGCACCAAACTTAACACCCACCTTCTCAAGATACTCAATAAGCATCTTACCTGGCAGATTCTTAGTACCATTGAAGGCCATGTGCTCAAGGAAGTGAGCCAGACCCTGCTGGTTGTCATCCTCCTGAATAGCACCTACATCGTGGATGATGTAGAAGTCGGCCAGACCCTTCTGCTTGTCGTTGTGACGGATGTAGTACTTCATTCCGTTCTCCAACTGACCCACCCTAACTGCTGGGTCGTGCGGAATTACAGGAATCTGAGGCTGAGTGCTCAGCTGAGCCACTGCAACGAAACCTACTAATGCCGCAAAAGCTGACAAGAATAATTTTTTCATCGTCGTAAAAATTTAATTAAACATTATTACCTTGGTTATTTTGCTCATTAAACCATTTCAATCATTGATGGCGCAAATTTACCCCCCCCGCGACTTTTCCAATTTTTTTGGCAAAAAAGTGAAAAAATATTTCGGACAGCGGTATTTTTTACTCGCCAAACTCCAGAATATCGCCCGGCTGGCACTTTAACACCTTACATATAGCCTCAAGGGTAGAGAAACGGATAGCACGGCCCTTTCCAGTCTTGAGTATAGAGAGGTTTGCCTGGGTGATTCCAATCTTCTCTGCAAGCTCAGTCAGCGAGATCTTCTTCTTAGCCATTAACGCCGAAAGTTTGATATTTATTGCCATAAAAAAAGTATGTTCTATAAATTAGTAATTTGTTATTTCACTTTTGAGTAGATTCTATTGCGGTCGTTTTTGGGTTTATTTCGGCATCTTTCGCCGCTTTTCTCGGTTACAATAGGCTATTGCGCCCTCAAAAGAGCGGCAAAACCTATCCGAAATAACCTCCAAAATCACCTCGCCCTAATTTATAGAACCTACTTTGTAATATATTTTCAGTACACTTTAAGTTTAATGTACAAAAATAGTATATAATTCTCAAACTACCAAAAACGAAGCTGAAAAAATATCCAATGCTCTTTGGCATATTTTTGGCAATAGGTGGGGCGTTATGGTAAAAATACTTGTCTTTTCGCCGTCGTTCCGAATGCGAGCGATGATTGTCGGCATATTGACCTCCCCAGGGGTGGAGGTAGAGAGTGTAACCTCTCGGCGAGCACTATTCAAGCGGTGCGCCGAGAAGCTATTTGACCGCGTGGTGATTGAGGACTACCGCCTCTTTATGGATGGCGGTGGCTCTGTGGAGCGTATTCGTACGCACTTCGCCACCCGACCCAAGATTGTGGTGCTATCAACCGTAATTGACGAGCAGACGGTCCTCTCCCTGCTTGAGTGCGGCATAGACCAGTACCTCCTCCTGCCCGTATCTCCCGCCCGATTGAGGCGAAAAGTGTGCAATCAATGATTATCGCAACCATCACATACCTGCTCCTCGGCACTATTGTGCTGATACTCATCACGCGCCTATCTGCCCGCTCTGCCGCAACGGAGAGCCTGACAATAGAGCGCATATCGGCATTTGTCACCTGCGGAACTGGGGATGTAGTCTCACTGGGACGAGGCATTGCCCGCCACAACTTTGTGCAGTGCGTGGTCTTTGTTGCCGATAGGGTAGACGAGCAGGCGCACGACCCTCTGCGCATAATCGTAAAGTACTATCACTTAGAGCGTTACCTCTTAGACCGCGCAGCAAAAAGCAGGGATAGCGCCCAGCGAGCCTACGCGCTTGCATTACTGGCGCGACTGCCCATAAGCATAGCCACCGAAGTTAGGGTTGAGCGATTTCTGACAGACACTTCGGAGCAGGTGCGATTTTATGCGTTAATGTGCATATTTTCCATTGCGCCATACAGAGCCATCGCCTGCCTATCGGAGTTTGAGCAGCACCTCTCAAGGCGCGATATTGCAGAGATACTTACGGTAATTAGTCGCGGCTATTGCCCCATACCGTACACGCCCCTGCTTACATCGGATAATTACAACTTAAAGCTGCTTGGAATACACCTCGTGCGCCGTTTCGGCATTGTTGAGAGTCGCGCAGAGATAGCCTCAATAGTGCGCACGGAGCGGGGCGAGTTGCGCGAAGATGCAATACAGACGCTTGCCTACTTTGGCGAGGGAGAACGGTTTTGTAAATACCACATTATTTAGGATGATAATATTCATTTTTACCATATTTATCACAATCGTCATACTGCTTATAACCGTAGCAGTTATCGCATTGAGCCACAAGGCGTTTGTCCGCACGCGGTTACATTCGCTCTCCACAGCTTCGCAATGCGAGGCCGTGGGTGGGGTAGGCATATCCATCCTATGTCCCAGTCCGACAGATGTTGCCACGGTGGTAAATCTACTCAGCAGCCACTATCCGCACTCGGAGGTTGTCGTAGCACTGAATGCCGCCGAGCAACCAAACCTACTCTCGCTGCTCAAGATTCGCTATGCACTAACCGCCACACCGAGTGCTGAGGCGACGGTCTACCGCTCGCGTTATGCCGTATTTCGGCGCTTGGTGGTTGTTGCCACAAACGCCGAGCAGGAGGATGAGCTTGTAGACCTCGCCGCCCGCAGCGCGCTATACGACTACCTGTTGCGCGTGCCGTCGCAGTGCACGCTGCTGCCATACGCCATCTGCCGCCTTGCCGACACGATAAGCGCTGCCGTAACGCCCGTACACTCCATAACCACAACGGACCAAAAAGTATTGCTTCTTTCGCGCGGCGAGTGGCGCAGAAGGGGAGGCTTCGCACTGGATAAATCACACTCCAGAGTGTACTCAGATGCAGATATCACCGAGCCGCTAACACTTGACTGCTACGACGAGGCTAAACACGCGCTAATTATTGAGCGGTCAAGATATAATTTTTGGGACTTTTTGTCGTTAAATATTATGAAATACAGAAATAAATTGCTATCTTTGAAAAAGTAACCTAAGAACACACCTTAAAACTGATGCTGACAGATGATATAAGAGCCTACTTGCTTCCTCAAGCCTTCAACGCCGCAGTGCGTGCCGGATGGGAGATTATGCAGGTATACAAGAACAAAGACCACTACGACATCGCGGTAAAGAGCGACCATACGCCCGTAACCCTTGCTGACCGCCTTGCCCATGAGAAAATTAAGCAGAGCTTAGGGCAGACCCGCATACCTATCCTCTCGGAGGAGGGGCGCGAGATGCTCTACGACGAGCGTCGCAACTGGGAGCTCTTCTGGCTCGTAGACCCATTAGACGGCACGGTGGAGTTTATCAAGGGCAATAACGAGTTTACGGTAAATATAGCCCTGATGTCCGACCGCGTGTGTATCTGCGCGGTGGTCTATGTCCCATATCTTGGTAAGGCCTATGTTGCAAGTCAGCAGCTGGGTGCATATCTGCTTACCGACATTACGCCCGATGCTAACGCCTGCTACAGCTATGAGGATATTTGCGCCCGCAAGCGCCGTCTGCCGTTAGAAGGTGCACACCATAGCGGCTACCGTATTGCCGTTTCGCGCTCGCACCAGACCGCCGAGACCGAGCAGTATATAGAGGCTATTCGCAAGATGCGCGACGATGTGGAGATTATTGAGCAGGGCAGCTCCTACAAGTTCTGCCTGCTTGCCGAGGGTGCTATAGACTACTATCCTCGCACTACGCACACCTACGAGTGGGATACCGCCGCTGCAGAGCTTATCCTTGCCGAGGCGGGAGGATATACCCGCTCGCTACCAGACCGCCAGCCACTACTATATAATAAAGAGGACCTGCACAACCCGTGGTTTGAGTGCGGCAGGGGATAGGTCTATTGGCTGTTAGCTATTAGCCATTGGCTATATAGTAATTGCTATTGATATAACTTTAATACATACCAGAAAGATGAAAAGGTTAGTTATTTTCGCCATCTTTATGGCGCTACTTATTGTACCCTCAACTACATACGCACAGAGCTATCTAAAGCGCACTGTGGGTGCCGTAGAGGTTGATTTGAGCGTGGGCCTTGTGACAGCAACCAATAAGATGGTTGATTTTGGCCGTAGCCGTCAAGGCGTAGAGGTCGGCGCAGAGGTTAGATACAACTTCTATCAAGCCCCTGTAGACTTGGGACTGCAGTTCTCGCTCTGCACATTCAATCGCGGCGAGAGGACGAATAATACGGCAAGTAACTACAGCTTCAATAGCCAAACGCTGCTTATCACCTCGGACTATAACTTCTTCCAGACCCGACTCGCCTCGCTCTTTGTCGGCATGGGCGCCGGCTGCGCTTGGAATAACATAAACCAGGACAATACTCGCAGCGGCTTTAACCCCTGCGTAGCCCCACGCATCGGCGTTGAGATTGCCAACCACCTGCGCATCACCGCCACCTACAAATTCTACGAAAAGGCCAACAACCACCTCCTCCTCAGCGTCGGCTTCGCCTTCGGCGGCGGCAAGAGATAGGAGTAGAGTTACCACATTGGACATATCACAAAAAAAAATCACCCTCCGCGATTGTGGAGGGTGATTTGGTGTTGGGGTAGATCCAAATTCTAATGGAAGAAGATGGATGAAATCTCCTTATAGTTGTGGACGCGCTCGATGACCTCGGCGAAGATGTCGGCGCAAGAGAGGACGGTGAATTTGTGCAGATCCTGAGTCTGATCAAGCGGAATAGTATCTGACACGATAACCTCCTGAAGTGCGCTGGCATTGATGCGGTCATAAGCCTTGCCAGAGAGTACTGGGTGAGTGATTGCTGCGCGAACAGACTTTGCACCGCGCTCCATAAGCATATTGGCAGCCATACAGATCGTACCTGCGGTATCAATCATATCGTCTACGATAAGCACATTGCGACCCTCAACATCGCCGATAGCGGTCATAGAGCCAACGACATTAGCCTTTGCACGCTCCTTGTGAGAGATGATAATCGGTGTACCGAGCAGCTTTGCGTAGGTACCAGCACGCTTTGCACCACCCATATCTGGTGCAGCGATAGAGAGATCCTCAATACCCAAGCTCTGGATATAAGGCACGAACATACCGCTTGCGTAGAGTGCATCTACTGGAACCTCAAAGAAGCCCTGAATCTGGTCTGCGTGCAAGTCCATAGTCATCACGCGGTCTACACCTGCAGCGGTAAGCATATTTGCCACGAGCTTAGAGGTGATAGGTACGCGAGGACGATCCTTACGGTCCTGACGAGCCCAACCGAAGTAAGGGATAACTGCAATAACCTTATAAGCCGATGCGCGACGAGCAGCGTCAATCATCATCAGCAGCTCCATAAGGTTGTCTGACTTAGGGAAAGTAGACTGGATAATAAATACGGTACAACCGCGGATAGACTCAGCATAGCGTGGCTGGAACTCGCCATCGCTAAACTCAAGGCACTCGCAGTCGCCCAATGTTGTGCCGTAAGCGGCAACGATTTTCTCTGCCAGGTAACGCGACGAGCGACCTGTGAAGAATTTGATTTTGTGGATAGCCATAAAAGTGTGTTTTGGTATTTATTAAATAGTTGTTAGCAATTTTAACTTCAAATATCGTATACTATAATATCAAAAGTTGTTAGCAACTTCCCAATACGGGTACAAATGTAGTGAAAAAAGTCTATTTTTCGCTATATTTACTAAAATTATTTAATATCTCCTCAATATAACCGATGATTTCGTCACGACCAGTACCCTTTTCGGACGAGCTGGCGAACATAGGCGGAAGCTCCTCCCACTGCTGCAAGAGCGTCTGCTGGTAGGTAGAGATGCTGCGTTGAAGCTGTGTCTTTGAGAGTTTATCTGCCTTTGTGAAGATGATACCGAAAGGTACACCGTTCATACCGAGTTGTTCTATAAAATCAAGGTCTATGCGCTGAGGCGCAAGACGGGAGTCTACAAGCACAAAGAGGAAGTGCATCTTCTCGCACTTAAAGACATAGTCTGTAATAATCTTTGCAAAGCCGCCGCGTGTACTCTTAGAGGTGCGGGCGTAGCCATAGCCCGGAAGGTCTACAAGATACCAGCTATCGTTGATAGTGAAGTGGTTTATCAGACGAGTCTTTCCTGGGGTAGAGGAGACCTTAGCCAGTCCGTGGTGGCGCGTAAGCATATTGATGAGCGACGACTTGCCGACATTGCTTCGTCCAATAAAAGCAATGTCTGGCAAGTTATCCTTTGGCACCTGCGAAATACGCTCGGAGCTACACTTAAAAACGGCTTTAGTAATCATCGTCGTTATTTAACCTCTGTAAGTTCAAGAATTACACTACGGAAGTCGTTTCCGGCGCGAACCTCACCAAGAGGAGCGTTGCGAGTAAATCCCTTAACAAGCTCAGGGATTACAACACCCTCCTGCATCAGCACGCGACCGCTAACTACAGCGCCGTTAATCTTTACAGGCTTGCCTGCAACCTCCGGAGCAACCTCGCGGATGCGATACTTAGCATCTGGATTAAGACCCTGCAGGCGGATGATGATATTTGACATATCGTGCTTAAAGAGGTGGCGATATGCAAACAGAACAGCTCTATCCTTGCTCTCAGTAACATACATCAGCGAGGTGAAGTCGCGCTTACCCTCGTATGGAGATACAAGGCGGTAGAGGTCACCCTGCTGAACTACTGGGCGGATATTCTTATACTCTGCAATAGCACGCTTTGCATACTCGCGCTCAGCATCGTTGAGCTTTGCAGGGACCATCTCCATACCCAGACGGCACATAGAGGCAACATCAAAGCGATACTTGATAGGGATAAAGCGCTGTGTATACTTGCTAAATGCAGAGCCGACATGCGCTGCGAGCATATTTGAAGGGTAGAAGTTCATAGCACCCCACTGGATAAGCACGCGGTGGTAAGCATCTGTCTGGTCAGAGGTCCACATCTCCTGGAAGTATGGCATAAAGCCATAGTTGAGGCGAGCACCACCCGATGCGCAGAGCTGGATAACAACAGTTGGATACTTAGCACGGATACGCTTGAGGATATTCTCAAGGGCAAGGGTGAAGTCTACAGTAAGGTTAGACTGCAGAGCCTTTGGAAGATACTGGCTCTGAGCGTTGTGCATAGACATATTGTTATCCCACTTGATGTAGTAGATGTCCGGATACTGAGTGAGCAGGTCGTCTACAACGCTGAATACATGGTCCTGCACCTTAGGGTTGGTCAAATCAAGCAGCAGCTGGGTCTTACCACGACCGTAAGTAGGCTCAAAGTCTGGATGGCGCAGTACCCAGTCAGGGTGCTTCTCATAAAGCTCGCTGGTAACATTGACCATCTCTGGCTCAATCCAGATACCGAACTTCATACCATTATTGTGGGCAAGGTCAATCAGCGGGCGAATGCCATTTGGCAGCTTTGAAGGGGCAATACACCAGTCGCCGAGCGATGAGGTGCCATTATTGCGCGGATACTTATCGCCAAACCAGCCGTCATCAACCACGAACATCTCGCCACCCAGAGCAGCGAAGTCCTTAGTCATATCAACCATACTGGTCTCGCTGATATCAAAGTGCACGCCCTCCCAAGAGTTGAGCAGCACCTCGCGCTCCTTTGTACCATCCAGCAGCTGGTGCTTACGAGCCCAACGGTGCAGTGAGCGGGTAGCCTCTCCCTTACCGTTAGTAGCGTATGTGAGTACCATCTCTGGGGTTACAAGGCTCTTACCGCCAGCAAGTGTATAGTCGCTTGCAGCAGGGTTGATACCACCCATAAAGAGGGTAGGGGTGCGAGCAATGTGGGTATTGTGGAACTCAAAGTGGTAGTTACCCATCCACACCAATGTACCTGCGATAACTGGACAAGCGGTCTCCTCCAACTTACCGTCAAGACCGAGCATAAACGATGCGTTGTTATACTGCGAGATACGCGAGCCAACCTGCGAAGCGATTGTGTGAATACCTACAGGCAGTGGCATTGTGTGCTCGTTGCACTCGTTCTTCGTAGAGCCATCCAACTGCAGCAGAACGCAGTTATCAGACTGGATAGGCAACACTGCAGACATATACTTCTGGAGTACCATAGGCTTCTTGCCATTGTTGAAGTACTCGGTGTTCATCTTCACGACATCGCAGTCGTTGTATGCCGAGTAGTTCACCTTCACAACAAGGTTTGAGTGAGCCACATCGCGCAACCACACCGAGAGGGTTGTAAGCGCACCGTTAGTGCTCTTCTCAACCTTATCTACAACGAACTTTGTAGCGTTATCGCCATCGTGCTGCTTTACAAGCGAAGCGTAAGGGGCATCGCAGCGAGTACCGAAAGCAGGGTAGGCGTCATACTTGAGCATTCTGCCCGTAGCGCGAATATCTCCCACCTCAGCCTTAGAGCCGTAGTAGCGGAAGTAGAGCGGTTTGCCCACCTCGGCAGTGATGCAGAGGGTGGTGTTTGGCGTGGAGAGGAGATAGTCCGCCTCCTTCGCCCCTGCTGTAAGCGTAATGCCGACGAGCAGGCAGAGGGTCATTAAGATTTTCTTCATGATTATTTGGTAGTTTATGGTAGCTTAAGTGTTCTTGTTCTTCTCGTTTGGTGCTCGTTACTCCACAGTTACCGACTTGGCGAGGTTTCGTGGCTGGTCTACATTTCGGCCCTTATTTACAGCGATATAGTATGCCAGAAGTTGCAGCGGAATAGCGGTAAGCAGCGGGGTGAGGCACTCCGAAATCTGCGGAACCTCAATAACATAGTCCGCCATCTCCTTTACCACCGTATCGCCCTCGGTAACGATAGCTACGACCTTACCGCCACGAGCCTTAACCTGCTGAATATTGTTCACCGTCTTGTCGTAGACATGATCCTTGATAGCGATAACGACAGACGGCATATCGTTGTCAATCAGCGCGATAGTGCCGTGCTTCATCTCGGCAGCAGGGTAGCCCTCGGCGTGAATATACGAAATCTCCTTGAGCTTCAGCGCGCCCTCCAGAGCCGATGGGAAGTTGTATCCACGACCAAGGTAGAGGAAGTTGTGGGCGTAGGTAAATATCTTCGCCAGGTCCTCAATCTTATCGTTGAGCTTGAAAATCTCCTTTATCAGCGTAGGCACGCGGCGAATATCGTTTGCCACGGTCTCAAGGGTCTCGGCGTCTACAGTACCCTTCATCTGACCGATGAGCAGCGCCATCATCGCCAGCACAGTAACCTGACCAGTAAATGCCTTTGTAGAGGCAACACCAATCTCCGGACCTACGTGGATATAGCAGCCAGAGTGCGTTGCACGAGGGATAGACGAGCCGATAACATTACAGATACCGAACACAAATGCACCCTTAGACTTTGCAAGCTCCAGCGCCGCCAGTGTATCTGCCGTCTCTCCCGACTGCGAGAGGGCGATAAGCACATCCTTATCGGTTACAACAGGGTTGCTATAGCGGAACTCGCTGGCATACTCCACAGCCACTGGGATACGGCAGAAGTCCTCAAACAGATGCTTACCGATAAGTGCTGCGTGCCAAGATGTACCGCAAGCAACAATGATAATACGACCAGCATTGAGGAAGCGCTCCTTGTGGTCTGTAACGCCCGCGAGGACAATACTCTTACCATCAGCCGTAATACGGCCGCTGATGCAGTCTGCAAGGGTACGAGGCTGCTCAAAAATCTCCTTGAGCATAAAGTGTGGATAACCACCCTTCTCAAGCTGCTCTATAGACATCTGGAGCTCGGTAATCTCAATCTTACTCTGGTCTGCACCGTTGATATGATACACCTTCAGCTCCTCGTCGCGATTGATTACAGCAATCTCGCCATCGTTCAGGTATACAACCTTATTCGTGTACTCAATAATAGGAGTAGCATCCGAAGCGAGGAAATACTCGCCCTCGCCAACGCCGATAACCAGTGGCGAAGATTGACGAGCTGCGATAATCTGACCCGGATTCTCGCGGTCTACCACAGCGATGGCATAAGCACCAACAATACGCTTTGCAGCCTCCTTGACAGCATCAAAGAGCGAGCAGTTGTTGGTGGTCATAATATACTCTATCAGCTGAACAGCAACCTCTGTATCTGTCTGACTAACAAACTTATAGCCTTGCTGAATAAGCGCCTCCTTGAGTACTGAGTAGTTTTCAATAGTACCGTTGTGCACAAGGGCGATTCTGCCCGACTGTGAGTAGTGAGGGTGGGCGTTGATATCATTTGGCTCGCCATGCGTAGCCCAGCGGGTGTGGGCAATACCGATGTTACCGCCCAAATCCTTATCTACGGCATAACGCTCCAGCGCCTCAACCTTACCCTTAGATTTGTATATATTCAACTCCCCAGTCTCAGAGATCATCGCAACACCCGAAGAGTCGTAGCCACGATACTCCAGACGATGCAGTCCCTGAATGAGGATGTCATAAGCCCTTCTATTGCCTATGTATCCGACAATTCCACACATAATTTATATCTTTTATTTAATGAACACATTATAAATCGCGCAAAGATAGCAAAATATTCCCGTTATTGCAAATCAATTTTGTAGGCGAGCTGCACACCTATGTCGGCCCAGATTTTGATTTTACAATTAAGCGGCGTATCTTTGTACAAATAATATACAACTACACAGCCATTATGCCTATCATAACCAATCTGGATATAATACTAGCCAAGCGCAAGATTACCCTCTCTGAACTAGCGGAAAGAGTGGGTATCTCTATCGTAAATCTATCGGTTCTCAAGAGCGGAAAAGCGAGGGCTATCCGCTTCTCTACATTAGAGGCTATATGCGAGGTTTTAGACTGCCAGCCAGGAGATATTATTGAGTATCGCAAGGAGATTACACTATGAAACCTTTACTTTCAATAATCTTTGCAATATTCTCTACATTCGCTGTTTACGCAGAGAGCAAACCGCTAAAAATAGCACTTCTTACCGACCTGCACATATCACCTGGTAACAAGAACGACAAGGTGATGAAGCGTGTTATTGAACAGATAAACAGCGAGTATTATGACCTTGTAATTACCGCTGGCGACATCACAAATATGGGCAGCGACAAGGAGCTAAGATGCGCCTACAACCACCTCCGCCAGATACGCCATCGCCAAATTGTCACGCACGGAAATCACGAGACTACTTGGAGCGAGAGCGGAGGTAGAGATTTTGAGAAATATTGGCACCACAACGGCTGCACGACGGCTCGCGTGGGCGGCTATCTTTTCGTTGCCTATCCCGCAGGCCCATATATGAAGATGGCAGACGGCACAGCGCAGGATGGTAACCGCCTATCATGGATTGAAAAGCAGCTCCAGCGCGGACGCAAGGGGCGCATAATCTCCATCTGTCACTATCCCCTCAACGACGATTTGACGAACCGCACAGAGATAGTCTCGCTACTCAAGCGCTACGGCGTAAGTGCCTCATTATGCGGACATTATCACAAACCACAACTGATGAATTTTGACTCTCTGCCGGGCATTTTGGGGCGTAGCCTGATGCTCAAGGAGCAGTCAAAGAGCACCTACGGCTACACCGAGCTAACCCTGCGTGGCGACTCCATTTTCGTTGCCGAGAGGTTAATTGGAGAGGCTGCAGTGCCCCGCTACGCCATTCGCCAATGCACCGACAGCACCGTAAACTCTCTGCCGTGCGACCCGATGCCAGAAAAGCCCTACAACGGCAACTTTAGAGCCGAATGTGTCATCACGGACAATGCCGCCATATATACCGCTGCGCAGGTTACTGACCGCACGCTCTACTACGGCAATTCCGCAGGCGAGGTAAAGGCGTACAACATTGATACTAAGCAGTTTATATGGACGCGACGCTTTAGCGACCCGATATATTCATCGCCAATAATTCACCGCTACATCATCATCGTTCCGACTCTCAGCAATGGCATTGTAGCCCTCAACCGCAAGAGTGGAAAGGTCGTCTGGCGCAACCGCGAGTGCAACTGTTTTGTCGGTGGTGGAGTTATCGCCGACAACTATTTATATATAGGTATGCGCGGGGCGATGCTCAAGATTGACCCAAACAGTGGCAAAATCGTCTGGCGATTTGCCTTTGGCGATGCACATCCGCAGGGTAGGCCTACTGTAAGCGACGGCAAGATAGTATTTGGCGCGTGGGACTGTAACCTATATTGTGTTGATTGTCAGAGTGGTAAGGAGCTTTGGCGATGGAGCAACGGCTCTAAAAATCGCCTATTCTCCCCAGGGCACATCATCCCACGAATATCGGGCGACAGGGTAATGATAGTGGCGCCAGATAGACATATAACCAACATTGACCTCAACACTGGCCGCGAGATTTGGCGAGTAAAGGAGCGCCGAGTGCGTGAAAGTACTGGTTTAAGTAATGACGGTAATACATTCTACGCCAAGACAATGGATGGCGAGATGATTGCCGTACCGATGGCGTGCAACAGCTACACAGAGCAGTGGGTGACCAATGTAGGGTGGGGTTACGACCACAATTTCTGCCCATTAGCAGTGTCGGACGGGGTAGTATACATGGCATCCCGACGCGGTAAGATTGCCGCCGTAAACGAGCAGGGCAAAACGCTCAGCGTAGGCAAGTTTGCAAGCTCGGCAGC
Source organism: Alistipes sp. (assembly GCA_017463615.1). Taxonomy (GTDB): domain Bacteria; phylum Bacteroidota; class Bacteroidia; order Bacteroidales; family Rikenellaceae; genus Alistipes. The sequence goes on from JAFTOU010000018.1 coordinate 12,793, forward strand.
CAACGACCTGAGGATAGATAGCAGCGGCGAGTTGTGGGTCAGCTTCATAGAGGGCACAATTTGGCATCTGAGTATCAGCAAATAGCGTTTTAGTCAATAATTTGTGAATAAAAAAGTGCGATTTTCTCGCACTTTTTTCACAAAAATACGCTACATTTGTGGCACAGAATTAAATTTTGGTTAGTTATGGAGAGACAAGCAAAACAGTATGTTGAGAATTTTATGGCACAAGTGATTGCCAGAAATCCAAATGAGCCTGAGTTTCATCAGGCAGTGCGAGAGGTGGCAGAGTCTCTTGCTCCATACATCGTTGCTGACCCAGCGTTGCAGCAGCTCAAGATTTTGGAGCGCATCGCAGAGCCTGAGCGTGTGATTATCTTCCGCGTGCCGTGGCTCAACGACCGCGGTGAGATTGAGATTAACCGCGGCTTCCGCGTGCAGATGAACAGCGCCCTGGGTCCTTACAAGGGCGGTATTCGTTTCCATGCCTCTGTAAATCTGAGCATTATGAAGTTCCTCGCCTTTGAGCAGACCTTCAAGAACAGCCTTACAACCCTGCCTATGGGTGGTGGTAAGGGCGGCTCGGACTTCAACCCTAAGGGTCGCTCGGACAACGAGGTGATGAAGTTCTGCCAGTCGTTTATCACCGAGCTCTACCGCCACATTGGTCAGGATACAGATGTTCCTGCGGGCGATATTGGCGTAGGTGGCCGCGAGATTGGATATATGTTTGGTCAGTATAAGCGCCTGCGCGACGAGTTTACCGGCACATTTACCGGCAAGGGACTGGGCTGGGGAGGTTCTCTACTTCGTCCAGAGGCTACGGGCTATGGTCTTTGCTACTTCACAGAGCAGATGCTCGCAACCCGCGGCGAGAGCTTTGAGGGTAAGACTGTATGCGTATCTGGCTCGGGAAATGTTGCTCAGCATGCAGCCGAGAAGGCTATGCGACTGGGCGCTAAGGTTGTAACACTCTCAGACTCTTCGGGTTACATCTACGATCCAGAGGGCTTTAACGAGGAGAAGATTCAGTATGTCAAGCTGCTGAAGAATGTATATCGCGGAAGAATCAAGGAGTACACAGAGAAATATCCTACTGCACAATACTTCGCTGGCGAGCGTCCATGGGGCGTGAAGTGCGACATCGCACTGCCTTGCGCAACACAGAACGAGCTTAACGGTCAGGAGGCTCAGATGCTTGTAGACAACGGTTGCTTCTGCGTTGCCGAGGGTGCAAATATGCCTTCAACACCAGAGGCTATTGAGGTTTTCCTTACAAATAAGCTCCTCTACGCACCAGGCAAGGCCTCAAATGCCGGCGGCGTAGCAACCTCGGGTCTGGAGATGTCGCAGAACTCTATGCGCATCAAGTGGACCGCCGAGGAGGTGGATGAGAAACTGCACTCTATCATGCAGAATATCCACGAGGTCTGCACCAAGTACGGCACCGAGGAGGATGGCTATGTAAACTATGTCAAGGGTGCAAATATCGGCGGTTTTATGAAGGTCGCCGAGGCTATGATGGCACAGGGCTGCGTATAGTCGCTACTCCAACTCTTATAACAAAAGCAAATCTCCGCGGAGGTTTGCTTTTTTATTTGAATTTCAATACATTTGTATTGCTAAAACAACCTAACTATGAAAAATACCATTCTGCTACTTACCGCTGTAGCTCTGCTATGTACCACTTGCAGCAATAGCTCCGACAAGGATTTACAGCCAAGTAAATCTGACACAAAGGCCGAAGTTGGCAAGGCTTTACCCGCGTGGAGCGAAGGAGAGCTTGACATCCACCTTATAAACACAGGGCGTGGAGAGTGCTGTTTCTACATCCTGCCAGACGGAACAACACTGCTTGTAGATGCAGGTGAGATTACTCAAGAGAAGGACTATCCGATAGCACAAAAGCCATCCAACTCCGTTCGTCCATACATAACATACGCCCAATATATCAAGCACTTTATGCCAAAGGGTAGGCAGAGTATTGACTACTGCGCGCCTTCGCACCTACATATTGACCATATTGGCGCAGCAGATGCGGTTACAGAGACATCGCCAGCAGGGTATCGCAAAGCGGGATTATTGGCTCTCTACGACGAAGTGCCATACAATCATATACTTGACAGACTATATCCGACATACGCCGAGGATGAGGTCACCCCACCACTGAGCGGTCAACTATCAGAAGATTGGGCTAAGTTTGTCACTTGGGGCGTTAAGGAGAAGAGGTTTACCGCCGAGAGATTTACACCGGGCAAGGAGCAGATTGTACTGCGATACAACAGCGAGCAGTATAGTAATTTCTCGTTGCTCAACATCTGCGCAAATGGCTTTGTGGTGTGCAAAAATAGTGACGGTAGTGTAGGCATTACTGGCAAGAAGCCAAGCACCGGAGGAAACCCCGCCTCTTGCGGATTCCATATCAGATATGGCAAGTTTGACTATATCGCTTGTGGCGATTTAACAAGCTCTCCGCAGAATTTAGTAGCCTTCTATTTCCGCGACTTTATCGGATGTGGAAATCTGGACGCCTTCAAATGTCACCACCATTTGGCATCCAACTCGTGGGGTTCACAGATGCAGAATTGCAACTTTGACCCTCGCGTAGTTTTGGGACACTGCTTCGCTTCTACCAAACCTCATGCAGAGAAGCTGGCGGCTATACTGCCGATTATAGAGGACTTCTTCGCCACAAACATCCATCCAGATATTGAGGCCGAAAATAGAGAGCTTATCAGTAAGATTAGTGGTTATAATGGACATATCGTCCTTCGCGTAGCGCCTGGTGGCGAGAACTTTACGGTCTATATGCTTGACGACAGCAACTTCATACACACAGTAAAATCGGCTAAAACTTATTCGTGCAAATAGCAAACAGCATTTTTGAATGTTTGCTTGCACCCCCAATTTACCTACTTAAGCCCGTTTTCGCGTCAGAACGCGGTAGATACAACGCTCGGGATAAAAAACAACGATGGGCTGTACTAAATCGTACTGCCCATTGTTGCTTTTTATGTTAGCGGAAGTAGGTATCCGCGTTATCACGCGAAAACTACAGGTTGAGTTCGGCTTTAATAGCCTCCATCTTAGCATCCAACGCCGCCTGCACCTCGTCAAACTTATCTACGGATGGGAGGTCTGCTTTAACGCCGAAGTAGAACTTGATCTTTGGCTCGGTACCTGAAGGACGAACAGAGACCTTAGTGCCGTCAGCGGTAACCCACTGGAGCACATTGCTCTTATCCTCAATACCCTCAATTGGAGACTTAACGCCAGAGACGGTATCAAGCACCTCAAGGGTCTTATAGTCGTATACCTGAACTACTGGAGAGCCGAGGATTGACTTTGGAGGGTTCTCGCGGAAGTTGACCATCATATTCTGAATCTGCTCTGCGCCGTCCTTGCCCTTACGAACAACATTCACAAGGCTCTCGCGGTAGAAGCCGAACTGAACATAGAGGTTCTGAAGCCACTCGTAGAGTGTCATACCCTTTGTATCGCGGCACCAAGCAGCAGCCTCTGCAGCCAGTGTACAAGCAGATACACCATCCTTATCGCGTACATACGCGCCTGGGAGGTAACCGAAAGACTCCTCGCCACCACCGATATAGGAGTGCTTACCCTCCTGCTCGCGGATAATCTTTGCGATATACTTAAAGCCGGTGAGGCAGTTGTAGCACTTCACGCCATAGTGTGCAGCCACAGCATCAGGCATCATAGAGGTTACGATGGTCTTTACAACATAGTCACCCTCCTTAATCTGACCGAGCTCTGCCCAGCGAGTGAGCTGGTAGCACATGATAAGCACCAGAGTCTGGTTACCATTGAGCAGCACATAGTCGCCCGCACCTGTACGCAGAGCCACGCCGAGGCGGTCTGAGTCTGGGTCGGTAGCAAGCACGAGGTCTGCATTCTCAGCCTGTGCAAGATCGATAGCCATCTGCATAGTCTTGCGCTCCTCTGGGTTCGGAGAGGCTACAGTAGGGAAGTTACCATCCAGAACACACTGCTCCTTTACGGTGATAACATTCTTGAAGCCATAGTTTGCCAGCGATGCAGGAACAAGGTTTACACCAGCACCGTGAAGTGGGGTGTAGACAATCTTCATATCGGCATTGTTTGCCACGCACTCAGGAGAGAGCGACAGCGCCTTGATAGCTGCGAGGTAGAGCTTATCAAACTCCTCGCCCAAAATCTCAATGTTTGCAGGATTGCCACCAGTAAGCACCTGGCTAACCTCGGTAATCTTCTCAACCTCCTTAATAATATTAACATCGTGTGGAGAGGTCACCTGCGAACCATCAGACCAGTAAGCCTTGTAGCCGTTGTACTCCTTCGGATTGTGAGAAGCGGTAACCATAACACCACTCTGACAGCCGAGCTCGCGAATAGCGAAGCTGAGCTCCGGAGTAGGGCGGAGAGCATCAAAGAGGTATACCTTGAAGTCGTTTGCAGCAAAGATATCGGCAACACGCTCGGCAAATACGCGAGAATTGTTGCGCGAATCGTGTGCAATAGCAACCTTAATCTGCTCACCTGGGAAGTTGATTTTCAGATAGTTAGCAAGACCCTGAGTTGCAAAGCCTACGGTGTAGTTATTCATACGGTTTGTACCCACGCCCATAATGCCGCGCAGACCACCTGTACCGAACTCCAAATCCTTGTAGAAACTCTCAACCAACTCGTTGTGGTCATTCTCCATAAGATGACGCACCTGCGCCTTGGTAGCCTCGTCGTAATCGCCATCCAACCACGACTGAGCCTTTGACTGTACTAATTGCTCTAAATTACTCATTTTAGATTATTATTATAGTTTTTAATATTAGGTTTCCGTATAGGTTTTTCTTATAACAAAATCATTCGCGGTACTTAATTTCCCATAATGCAAATATAGTAATTTTTTTTCTATTATTCATTATCAGCGAGTTAAATTTTACATCAAATTTTCGCGTTGCTTTCCTATAAAATAAAAAATCAAATAAACAATAGGGTAGAGGTTTTTTTTAATATAAATTTATTCACAACTTTGCAATGTCAAAACGAAGCTCTGTTAGAAATAGCCCGTCCGACACACTTACCTTAACTTATAAACAACTGATAATCAACAATATGCTCACAACTTCTGTTGCATACAAAGACGCTTGGCAAAACTGTCTAAGCCAAATACAGGCGCAGACCTCCGCCGAGGAGTTTGCCAAATGGTTTCTCCCCATCGTACCGCTTGAGTTCGATGGCTCAAAGCTGCGTCTTCGTGTACCGAGCAAATCATTCGTTGATCAGATAGAGGAGCGCTACATCAATGTACTCCGTCCACTGATTGCCGAGACCTTCGGTTGTCAGACTCGTCTCTGCTATGCCGTGCCTCGTAGCGAGCAGCAGAGCATTCAGTCGGCTACAAATTCTGCACAGAGTGTACCAACACGCATAGATCCTGCAAATATACAAAATCCTGGCTTAATTATCCCAGGTTTGGTACAGAAATCTACTCCGCGCTTTGATCCGCAGTTGAACCACAACTACACCTTTGAGACATTTATTGAGGGTGAGTGCAACCGTCTTGTTCGCTCGGCATCTATGGCAGTGGCGGTAAATCCGGGTAGCAGCACCCCATTCAACCCATTATATATATATGGTGATTCGGGACTGGGCAAGACCCATGTTGCGCAGGCTATCGGAAACGAGATTAGTATGCGTCATCCAGAGCTGCAGGTACTCTATGTGGCGATGAGTAAGTTCCAGTCTCAGTTCCAGGCGGCGACTATTGAGAAGAACATTCCTAACTTCATCCACTTCTATCAGGGTGTAGATGTACTTATTCTGGACGATATCCAGGAGCTTTCGGGCAAGCCTGGCACACAGAATGCCTTTTTCAACATCTTCAACCACCTGCAGATGTCGGGCAAGCAGCTGGTACTTATCTCCGATAAGCCACCTGTAGAGTTGAAGGATATTGAGGAGCGACTGCTCACCCGCTTCAAGTGGGGTCTGTCGGCACAGATTCACATTCCAGACTACCAGACCAAGATTAAGATTATCAAGGCCAAGGCAGCTCGTTTAGGTGCGGAGATTCCTACCGATGTAATCAACTACCTTGCCGACAATATCTCGGCAAACATCCGCGAGATTGAGGGTGCGATATCTTCGCTTGTTGCCAACACCTCGTTTATGGGCAAGAAGATTACAATCTCGCTGGCAAAGGAGATTCTGAAGGGTTATATCTCACTCTACCAGAAGGAGATAACCATTGAGCATATCATCGACACCATCTGCGAGCAGATGAATGTAGACAAGGAGCGACTGCTCTCGTCAGAGAGAACACGCGAGGTGGCTATAGCGCGTCAGATTGCAATGTATCTTGCAAAGCAGCTGACCAAGATTCCACTCACAGCCATAGGACTTGCAATGGGCGGACGAAACCACGCAACGGTGCTTCACTCCTGCAAGACAATTACAAACCTTATGGAGACCGACCAGTCGTTCAAGCTACAGGTTGAGGATCTTGAGAAAATCGTATCGGCATAGAAATATGCCGATTTTTTATTCCCCAAAAGGCTAAGTGGGTAAAAATTAAACAGTTTTTACTATCTTTGTCCTATGGACCAGCCAAAAGTTGAACGATTACTGCGTCTGATGAAGATGCTTACCGCCAATGTGGACTACTCGGTAGATGATATCGCCGAGCGTCTTGATATGTCGCGCCGCACGGTATATCGCTACATTGACACCTTCCGCGATGCGGGCTTTGTTATCAAGAAGAGAGGTGGTTGCATCCGTCTGGACAAGGAGTCGCCGCACTTCAAGGATATCTCGCAGCTGATACACTTTACCGAGGAGGAGGCTGTAATTCTGCGCCGCGCGATTGAGAGCATTGACGACACAAACCTACTCAAGCAGAATCTCAAGCGCAAGCTCTACTCCGTATACGACAGCGGAACGCTTGCCGATACCATCGTGAAGGGTCGCAACTCCAGCAATGTGCACTCGCTCATTGAGGCTATGGAGCAGCGTATGCAGGTTGTTCTACACAACTACCAGTCCTCCAACTCTATCCGCGACCGTAGGGTAGAGCCATTTGCATTTACCACAAACTATGTAAATGTTTGGTGCTACGACACTGAGGACAACCGCTGCAAAATCTTCAAAACCACCCGCATTGGCTCGGTAGAGGTGACCACCGAGCAGTGGCAACACGGCGAGCAGCACAAGGAGGGATTTATTGACATCTTCCGAATGATTGAGCGCGCCGACACCCCGCTGACAGATATAAAATTGCGTCTCGGACGACTCTCCTACAACCTTATCCTGGAGGAGTACCCACTCTCCGAGAAGTACATCACCCAGCAGGACGAGGGCCACTGGATGCTTGAAACCAAGGTCGCAAACCTACAAGGCGTGGGGCGTTTTGTAATCGGATTATTGGACGATATAGACATCAGCCAATCACCTGAACTAAAAGAGTATATATCCACCTATCTAAATCAATACTTCAAATGAAACTAAGAGCATTACTACCGCTTCTTTTACTATTTTTTGTCTCTTGTACAGACAGCAATACCGACCGCGCCGACAACAGTGGTAGCGGCAACCAGGAGCAGCCTGGCGGAGGCGATAATAGCGGCGAGAACAACGAGAATAACAACAACGGCGGAGGCAGTCAGACCCCAGTAGAGTGGGGCGACGAGCGCAGCTATGTCTTTGATATGGCATCTGTGCCGGAGATTCGTATGACCCTCTCCCTTGAGGAGTGGAATCGTATGCTTGCCGAGTATGACAAGGACAGCAACACCAAGGAGTACTTCCACTGCGATGTAGAGATAAAGCTCAAGGGCGAGAACTACACCATAGCCGATGCAGGTGTGCGCCTGAAGGGTAACACCTCGCGTCGTCGTCCAGAGAGTGGCAATGGCGAGCATGTGAAGGACAACGCCGACTGGCAGCACTGCCACTTCCAGTTCAACTTCCGCAAGTACAACAAGGACGAGGAGCACACCCTGCGTGGCGTGCGCAAGATGTACCTCAAGTGGTTCAAAGACGATGCCGCCTACTGCCGCGAGATATTCTGCTACGACCTCTTCCGTCGCTTTGGTGTCTGGACAGCGATAGAGAACTGCTACTGCCGTCTCTGGGTGCATGTAGAGGGCGACAAGGAACCTGCATACTACGGCGTCTACGAGATGAACGAGACCATTGACGACACATTCCTCAAGATGCGCAAGGATAAGTTCGGCAACCACAAGGGTAACCTCTGGAAGTGCAACTATGGCGCATCGCTCAACTACGACCGCGACAAGGACACCAGCATAGGGGAGAGCGACGGTAGTTACGACCCAGTTTACGAGGTTGAGGAGATAAATAGCGACCTTAGCGCAGCGAAGGCTCAGCTGCTCCACTTTATGAAGCAGTTGCGCGACCTGAAAGGTCAGCAGCTGCACGACTGGTTAGCAGAAGCAATTGACATAGAGCTACTTATGCGCACATACGCCGTAAATGTTGCCGTAGGTATGTGGGACGACTACTGGAACAACACAAACAACTTCTACATCTACTTCAACTCAACCGACACGGAGAAGTACAAGTTCTACCTTATCCCGTATGACTACGACAACACCCTCGGCACAAGTCACAACTGCGGCGTGCAGAGCGACTCGGGCAGACACGACCCATTGAATTGGGGTAATAGCGACACCTCTCCGCTTATCTCAAAGATTCTGCAGTTTGATGACTACCGCAAGATATATGTAGATACCCTAAATGAGCTATGCAGCCCATCAGGCGAGTTCTACTACACCACCGCCATCGCCCGCATAAAGAGCTGGCACGCAATGATTAACAGCTTTGTAGATAACGATACCGAGGAGGATACGCAGATTAAGGACCGACCTGCAAGCTGGGGTAACCACCACGAGTACCGCCTCTGGGAGAGCACCGACAGCGGTACCAACTTCTTCCGCGTCAAGGCCGCCTCAATACCGACAAAGTAGAATAAATAGTCGCAGATTTGCGACTATTTTTTTTGCATTGCAACACCCTATATTCAATATTTTTTCACTTTTCTTGATGTAAAGTTTGTTTTACACAAAACTTTTAACTACCTTTGTATCAGATTCCTCCGCAAGGGGGGGGGTAATTTTGATGTTTAATCTATTCGGCATTGCCGAATGCAAAAAACCTCGTTATTATGAAACAATCTATCATTACAAAGCTCAAGCGAGCAGCGATGTATCTGCTCGGTTTCTCCGCTACGCCTATGCTTACCGCCTGCTATGGTATGCCGTACAGCGAAGATGAGATTGACCCAACTCCATTTGACGACATCAGCGGCGTTGTCTATGAGCACGACACCATGAAGCCTATCCCTGGCATCAAGGTAAGCGTGCCAACCTACGACATCAGCACAACGACCGACAGCGAGGGCAGGTTCTACATTGACCACTTCTTCAGCTCATCAGTAAGGGCTTCGTTTGAGGACATTGACGGTGCAGAGAATGGCGAATTTTACAGCAACGCCTACATCGTAACAAGCGAAAACCACCACAATCAAAACGCCGTACTGCGCGAGAAGGAGTAATGGGTGTCAAAATTTCACTACGCAAACGCATAGCCTTAGAGCTATTTCGCTCCATCCGCAAAGATTTGGTGGCAAATCACGACCTGAAAGTTCTCTTTTGGGAGTGTACCCTGCGTTGCAACCTCCAATGTAAGCACTGCGGTAGTGATTGCCGTGCCATATCGGGCACTGCAGATATGCCAGCCGAGGACTTTCTCCGCGCCGTAGATACCCTTACGTCACACCTTGACCCACATAAAGTATTGGTTACAATGACTGGCGGAGAGGCGCTGATACGCAAGGATATAGAGCGCATAGGTGTAGAGCTTCGCAAGCGTGGCTACCAGTGGGGTGTAGTGACCAACGGAATGGTGCTTGACAAGGCTCGCATGGAGTCGCTCGTGCGTGCAGGAATATGCGCCATAACACTCTCGCTTGACGGCTTTGAGGAGCAGCACAACGCCATAAGGCAGAACCCTCGTAGCTTCCAGAACGCCATACGCGCACTGCGCGAGATTATAAGCAGCGGAGTGCGCTACGATGTAGTCACATGCGTAACGCCCGACAATTTCGCATCGCTCGCCGCCTTCAAGGAGTTTCTTATCTCCGAGGGTTGCAAGGCGTGGCGAATATTCACCGTATTTCCCGTAGGCAGAGCTGCCGACGACCAGAGCCTGCAACTCTCGCCTGCGCAATACCGCGAGCTGATGGAGTTTATAGCTCAGACCCGCAAGGAGGGCAAGATAACCTGCTCATACGCCTGCGAGGGCTTCTTGGGCGGCTATGAGGCAGAGGTGCGCGACAACTTCTTCGGCTGCATGGCGGGCATCGGCATAGCCGGCATACGCATAGATGGCGCAATATCAGGCTGCACAAGCATCCGCGCCAACTTTGACCAGGGAAATATCTACAAGGACAACCTCTGGGAGGTATGGAACACCCGCTTTGAGCGCTACCGCAACCGCGACTGGGCACGAAAGGGTAGATGTGCCACCTGCTCCGCCTGGCGCTACTGCAACGGCAACGGCATGCACCTCTACGACGAGCACGAGTGCCTGATGCACTGCAACTTAGAAAAATTACTATCCAAATAGCCTAAGTAAATATGAACAATCGTTTATTGCAAATTATAGTGGTAGTCGCTACCTCTATCTTGTTCACATCCTGCTTTGAATATCTTCTTGATTGGGAGGTAACACCACAAACAGAAATAGTACAAATACCCCAACAAGGTGGAACATACTATTTTTCAGAGTTTGAGTACGAGCAAGCTGGCACAACCAGAGCCTACAACCCAGGGGAAATATTTAAATGTTACCGTTATCGCCTGGTTTTGGGCGACAATATAGGAGATAGTTTACACTCTAACCAAACCTATTCGTTAAAGTTTACAGTGCCAGCAAATGAGGGTAATGCAGAGCGCGATGTGGTGCTTGAAATTTCCAAAGCAAAAGAGTTCCACCTGTCTGAAGATGGCAAGTATCTTGATGCGAGTGTATGCGACAATGCTAACACATCGGAGGAGCACTGGGAGGAGTGGCAGACAGTCTGGCGAGGTGTGCAGGCAGGCAAGGACAATGGTGATAATGATGTTTCTTATACAGAGTACACACTTAATACCTGTGAATGGAACTTCTCTTGGGGCTCTGTAAAAGAGGAGGGTGATATAATCATAGTAAATAGTGATAAGGAGCTGAACAACCTAATTACACATCTTGTGTGCGAGGAGGGTTGTAGCTATCCAAGTGTGGATTTCGCGAAGTACTCGTTGATTGTAGCGTATGGCGGTTGCAGAAATGGAATCTCCAATATGAGCATAACTGATTTTGCACAAACATCAGCCACAGAACTGGCATTACACATTGCGATAACAACAAATATGACTGACGAAGCACCCGTCTGGACTAAAGCTTTGATAGTAGATAAGCTGAGCGAACAGAGTCGCGTAATATTAGATGTTGATATAAAATAAGAAAATACAATAGCACAACAACCATATAGGCACTTTATACACCATTTTTGCTTGTTCATTTTATTTAATACCGTCAATGACAAAACTAAAATTTGTGCAACCGTAAAAAAGTTGCACATTTTTTTTGCATCTATTTTTGCTGTGTCACAAGTTGTCACAGAACCGCAGTTACTTTGCACTCGGAAACAAGAAGTTTAACGATTAAAACCTTAAAACTATGGGAGTAAGTTACAACATTAAGTGCAAGCACTGTGGTACAGCATTTTTACACATTGCAGATGATGATTTTGGCGTTATTCGCGCCTGTGTTGGCTGCGAGTGCAGCGTAGAGACCGAGGCTCCAATCTTCTGTCCGAGCTGCCACACAAGACTCAATCGCACACCCGAGGAGCTGGAGCAGCATATTGAGTCGGTAATGACTTGGTAAATTGAAAAAAAAATCTTAACTTTGAGTGCAAAATGTTGTTTACAATATTTTTCAGCTGTCTGCTGTTATTTTCAATAGCTGGACAGGTATTTGAAATTGACTAAAAGGAACAAAAAAAGAATGAACATTAGGTAGGTTCTATAAATTAGGGCGAGGCGATTTTGGAGGTTATTTCGGATAGGTTTTGCCGCTCTTTTGAGGGCGCAATAGCCTATTGTAACCGAGAAAAGCGGCGAAAGATGCCGAAATAAGCCCAAAAGCGACCGCAATAGAATCTACTCAGAAGCGAATACTAATTTACTAATTTATAGAACATACCTACTATGGCAGAAGTTAATCCGGAAAAATTAAAGGTTCTAAAGGCTGTAATGGAGAAGATTGAGAAGGACTTTGGTCGCGGCTCCATTATGCGTATGAGCAGCGAGCAGGTTACAGATATCCCTGTAATTCCTTCAGGCTCAATTACTCTTGATGTTGCATTGGGCGTTGGTGGCTATCCAAAGGGTCGTGTGATTGAGATTTACGGTCCTGAGTCATCAGGTAAGACCACACTCGCCATTCACGCCATTGCCGAGGCGCAGAAGCAGGGCGGTATTGCCGCTTTCATTGATGCTGAGCACGCCTTTGACAGCTACTATGCGCAGAAGTTGGGCGTAGATGTTGAGAATCTGCTTATCTCACAGCCAGATAATGGCGAGCAGGCGTTGGAGATTGCCGACTCGTTGATTCGCTCAAGCGCGATTGACATCATCGTAATTGACTCTGTAGCAGCACTTACACCAAAGGCCGAGATTGAGGGCGAGATGGGCGACTCAAAGATGGGTCTGCAGGCACGACTGATGTCTCAGGCACTGCGTAAGCTCACCGCAAGCATCTCAAAGACCAAGACCGTCTGCATCTTCATCAACCAGCTGCGCGATAAGATTGGCGTAATCTACGGCAACCCAGAGACCACAACGGGTGGTAATGCCCTGAAGTTCTACGCCAGCGTGCGTATTGACATCCGCCGCACATCAGTTATCAAGGATGGCGAGGAGCAGCTCGGCGCTCGCGCTCGTGTGAAGGTTGTAAAGAACAAGGTTGCACCTCCATTCAAGAAGGCTGAGTTTGACATCATGTTCGGCGAGGGTATCTCAAAGCTTGGCGAGATTATTGACCTTGCAGTAGACTACGGAATTATCAAGAAGTCTGGCTCTTGGTTCTCATACGGCGAGACTAAGATTGGACAGGGTAGGGATGCCGTCAAGGATTTCCTTGTAGCAAACGAGGAGATTTGCGCCGAGGTAGAGGCTAAGGTCCGCGAGGCAATGATGGCAAAATAAGTTAAAGTATTACTTGATGTAATATGGATTACAGCAGGGAAGATGAGAAACTTATAGATGAGGCCTGGCAAGACTTAGCCCAATGTTGCACAAAGATTTGCAAGGGCGAGGATGACTGGAATTTCATCAAGCGTGCATTCTTTCTGGCTAAGGAGGCACATCAGGGGGTAAGGCGCCGATCTGGCGAACCTTACCTCCTGCATCCCATTGCTGTAGCCAAAATTGTGATTGAAGAGATAGGATTGGGCGTCAAGTCTGTTGTCGCAGCGTTGCTACACGATGTCGTGGAGGATACAGACTACACCGTAGAGGATATAGAGCGTATTTTCGGGCAGAAGATAGCCTCCATGGTGGACGGACTAACCAAGATGTCGGGTGTATTTAACGCCGACACATCGGCTCAGGCGGAGTATTTCCGCAAAGTTCTGCTCACACTCTCGCACGATGTGAGAGTTATTCTTATAAAGATTGCCGACCGTCTGCACAATATGCGCACGCTCGGCTATATGCCAAAAGACAAGCAGATAAAGATTACAGGCGAGACCATACACCTCTTTGCGCCACTGGCGTACCGCCTCGGACTATATCCGATAAAGAGCGAGCTTGAGGACTTATGTATGAAGTATCGCTTCCCAAATGAGTACGCTGAAATAGAGCGTAAGATAGAGGAGACAGAGCCCGAAAGACAGCAGTATATCAATAAGTTCTGCGCACCAATTCACGCAATACTTCAACAGAACGGAATTGATTACGAGCTCTCTGCGAGAGTAAAAAGCGTCTACTCTATCTGGTCAAAGATGCAGCGCAAGCAGATACCTTTTGAGGAGATTTACGACCTGTTTGCCATCCGCATCGTATTCAAACCGCTACCATTCCCATCAGAGAAGACCCAGTGCTGGCAGATATACTCCTCAATAACAGACATTTACACCCCAAAACCAGACCGCCTACGCGACTGGATTAGCATGCCAAAGGCCAACGGATACGAGGCGTTGCACTCAACCGTGATGGGCAACGACGGCATCTGGGTAGAGGTACAGATTCGCACGCAGCGCATGGAGGAGATTGCCGACCACGGCTTTGCTGCACACTGGAAGTACAAGCAGTCCACAATCTCTCAGAGCGAGGATGCCTTTGACAACTGGTTAGGCAAAATTCGCGATGCGCTGAGTGGCTCTACAGAGAACGCAGTTGAGTTCTTGGATAACTTTAAGTTATCGCTCTATACATCTGAAATTACTGTATTTACACCAAAGGGCGAGCAGCGAAGATTGCCTTTCGGAGCGACAGCTTTGGACTTCGCGTACGACATACACACAAAGATTGGAAACAAGGCCATTGGTGCCAAAATCAACCATAAAATTGAGCCGGTAACCAAGCAGATTAACTCCGGAGACCAGATTGAGATAATCACTGCCGACAACGCCTCACCAAAGCCCGAGTGGATTGACCTTGTGGTGACAACGAAGGCGAAGCAGGCTATTACCAGCTACCTCAAGCGTGTGCGCGAGGATAATATCAGCCACGGTCAGGCGATTTTTGAGCAGAAAATTGCCGAATTTAACATTACCCTCAGCGGTAGCGTTCTGCGCAAAGTGATGCAGGCATACGGCTGCAAGTACAAAGACGAGCTCTACAGCAAGATAGGCGCGGGGATTATTTCGCTTGACAATATTGAGAAAATCATCAAGTCCAGCTCTGCAAGCAAAATGCTCAAATTCTGGAAGTTATGGCGAGAACCTAAAGCAGATTCTAACTCAAACGAGATAGATATCCCAGAGAATGAACAGGAGATTAAGAGCGACAAATTCGTCATCGCATCCTGCTGCAACCCACTTCCAGGCGACAGTGTAGTGGGCTTCAAGGATCCGATGACAGGGCGCATTATCGTCCACAAAGCGACCTGCAACGAGCTCAACCGCCTTGCGTCGCTATTTGGCAAGAATATCATCAAGGACCAGATACACTGGTCGCAACATAAGGCCGTATCCTACCTCTCAACCATAGAACTGAGGGGCATAGACCGTATGGGACTGCTTTTAGATATCTCTCGCATTGTCTCTGAGGACTTTAGCATCAACATCCGCGAGGTATCTATACGCAGCCACGACGGCATTTTTGAGGGAAATTTGAGCATTTATGTACAGGATGCAGACTCTCTGAACGCCCTGATGGACAAGTTTAGGGAGATTAAGGGTATTGAGAGTGTTAAACGAGGTGCAGACCATAAAGAGTAATAGTATGAGTATATCAAATATTTTCTTCGTCATTGCAGCTGTAATCATACTGATTGCGCGAACTTTCAACTCGCAAAATAAGAGCGCAAAACAGCAACTTAATAAACCACAACACATTGATACAGATGTAAATATAGACGATATTTCAAGTAGCGCTATAGATAATATCAAGCCGGCAAAACCCGTTAGCCCGGCACCTGCTCCGGTACATACCACTATGCCAGAGGATGGCTATCCTGCAGCCGTGGTTAAACCAAGAGCGGCGACAGCAAAGCCGAAGAGTAGCGTTAAAACGGTCAAAAACACCCCTAAAACCGCCCCAAACGAGGCGGATGAGGATAGATTTGACTTAGAGAAAGCGGTCATCTATTCGGAGATTTTGACCCCTAAATTCAAAAGTGAAGATATTTACTAACAATTATACCGTAAAATTCAGTAAATTATGGCTACAATATTCTCAAGAATCATAGCAGGGGAGATACCGTGCTATAAAGTCGCTGAAAACGACCATTATTTTGCGTTTTTGGACATCAATCCGCTCGCTAAGGGACACACATTGGTAGTTCCTAAGTGCGAAACAGACTACATTTTTGACCTCGACGACCAGACACTGGCGGGTATGACCATCTTTGCTAAGCAAATTGCCGAAAAACTACAGAAAATGACAGGCTGCAAGAAGGTTGCAATGGTGGTTTTAGGTCTTGAAGTGCCCCATGCACACATCCATCTAATCCCAATGAACACCGAAAGTGATGTAGATTTCCGCAAAGAGAAACTCAAATTGACTCCAGAAGAGTTTTCAGAAATCGCGCAGGCCTTGAGAGGGTAGGGGAGTTGTTAATAACTCGTAAAGTCCTTATATTCAATAATATAGGGACTTATTTTTTAGTTATTAACAATCTAATTTAACATAATATAGCGAAATCACAGAAGATTGTTCAAAAATCGGTTATCAGAGAGTCGGAATATCAAAAAATTCTCAAATTTTCACCAGTTTTCCATCTGTAATTAACATTTGTAAAAGCATAAAGTTTTACATTTGTACACTTTTGTAAATTTTACAGCGGTTTACAAGTTGTCAACAATCCTATTTCATACACATTTGTAACCATAGATTAAGTGTTAAAAGTTATCAGAATTTCCTGATAAATAGGGTAGTTCAGTTATTGTATTTAGCTATTGTTTAGTGCTAATAATCAATCGGTTACGAGTTTTATCAGAAGTTTAATTTAACTCTAATGTCACTGTATCACCGATTTGGATACTAAGTTCAATATTTAATGATAATTGCGCCACTAACTACTATTATTATCAGCCACTTAGCTATATTATATAAGGTACAACTTTATCTGATAAGGTTTTCATAATTTAACATTTGCCTATTTGTATACACTTGTAAACAATGTTAATAACTGTGAATAACCAACATTTTTGGAAACAAGTTTGTTGTTTTTGTAAAATTTGTTTACCTTTGTAAAAAATAGCGAAAATGAAGGCAAAATTAGAGTATTTGATGGCAAACAGCGGTTTGCGAGCGAGTCAGATTGCTGCGATGCTTGGAGTGAAGGCTCCGGTGTTGTCGCACATCCTCAGCGGGAGAAATCAGCCGAACTTCAGCCTGACTCGAAAGATTATTGCAACCTTTACCGATTACTCCCCTCTCTGGTGGCTCGGAATTTCTGACGATCCAAATGCGACAAGTTGTCCGACTGCCGCTCCAAGTTCTGACTCATCCGCATCGTCGGAGTCGGAGTTGTCAAACCGAGCGACCACTCCAAATCTGACAACGCCAACAAAGTCGGATGCTCCGTCTCTCTTTGAGTCGGCGGCTGCAACCGCGCCGATGGTGACGACCTCTCAGCCTCACTCCGAGATTGAGCGAGTGATTGTCTTCTACCGAGACAAGAGCTTTGAGACCTTCACTCCCAAAAAGTAGAGTCAGCACCCGAAACTGAGTCCCAGTAAAATTTTTGCATTTTTTAGCCTTCAGAAATCCAAAAAATACCACCGAGGGTACGACTTTGCTCCGTTTATTCAATTCTCAGAGGGTTAAGCGCGCACCAATAATCGTCTTAACAGTCTGCGCATCAACAACTTAGACAATTTCACGCAGCTATTTGCTTTTGTTCAGGATAGTTCGTAATTTTGTACAAACGCTTAAATCTGTAAAATCTCAACAATTATTTGCGCTATGAAAAAGATATTTACCTTTTTGGCTTATTTAACTGGTATTGCAGTTATGCTTTGGGGCTTAACTATTATTGTTATCTCCTTGGTTAATATCTTGAAAATAGTTCTTTGACGTATTGCCGACCCGAGGGCGAGAGTCATCAGACCTTTTATTGTTTGACTTAAATTTAACATAATCGCGCTATTACATCAAATACCAAACCCCACTATTCGGGCGGGGAGATAAAAAATATGGGGACTTATATCCATTTTTTGTAAAATTGAGTTACCTTTGTCTCTACAAACGAATGTCGGGTTATGAGAAAGTTAGTATACCTATTTATATATATAGCTGCGCTGGTGATGGCGGCGGGCTGTGGTGGCGGCAAGAAGCCGAGCTACGACAAGACCATTTTCGTATCTATAGCGCCAATAAAGCCGCTTGTGGAGGCGATTGTGGGCGATGAGTTTACCGTTGAGGTGCTTGTGCCTGCAGGTGCGTCGCCTGAGACATTTGAGCTTACGGCGAAGCAGTTTGTTGCCCTCAATGAGTCGGTAATGGTCTGTGGCACAGGACTTTTGGACTTTGAGCGGTCGCTGTTAGAGCGTATTTATGACCAGAGCAAGGTTATCAATCTGAGCGTCGGCATAGATGTTATCGCGGGCAGTTGCTCGCACACGCACCACGGGCACAAGTGCACGCACGGCATAGACCCGCACATCTGGTGCTCGCCAAAGTCGCTCTCTGTGATGGCGAAGAACATCTACAATGCCCTTGTTGCGGCTATGCCGGAGAGGGATTTCCAGGCAGGCTATACGGCTCTGAATGAGCGCATTAACCGCTTGGATGCCGATGTGACACAGCTCTGCAGCGAGGCGTCACTCCCCTACTTTATCATCTACCATCCTGCCCTGACATACATCGCCCGCGACTACAACCTTGAGCAGGTGGCAATAGAGGCTGAGGGCAAGGAGCCGAGTGCTAAGCGCATAGCTCAAATCATTGAGCGCGCACGCCGAGATGGCATCAAGCGCGTATTCTACCAGAGCGAATTTCCGCAGTCAAGCGTGGCTGTGGTGGCTGAGGATATCGGTGCTAATGCGGTGGAAATCAACCCGTTGGACGAGAATGTATTTGACAGCATCCTTGCGATGGTAACCCTTATAACCGAGTAGCTATGGAGGCGATTGTAACACTGCGAGATGTGACTATCAGCTACGACAACTGCGTGGCTATTGAGGGTGCAAACCTTACGATCTACGACAACGATTTTATCGGCATCATTGGTCCTAATGGCGGCGGTAAAACCACGCTGATAAAGAGCATTTTAGGCTCTGTCGCGCATACGGGAACGATTGAACTCTCCCCTACCCTCTACCGCGGCTCTAAGCGACTTATTGGCTACCTGCCGCAGCAGACAACCTTTGACCGCGCCTTTCCAATCTCGGTTGTGGAGGTGGTGCTCTCGGGCCTACAATCGGAGAGGGGATTCTTGGGCAGATATAGGTCCAACGACCGCGCTAAGGCGATGCAACTACTTGAAAGAATGGGAGTTGCGGATATTGCAGATAGACAGATTGGCGAGATTTCGGGCGGTCAGATGCAGCGAGCATTGCTCTGTCGCGCGATAATATCCGAACCTAAATTGCTGATACTGGACGAGCCGACCAACTTTGTGGATAACCGCTTTGAGAACGAGCTCTACGCCCTGCTGCGCGAGCTGAACGAGCAGATGGCTATCGTTATGGTCTCGCACGATGTGGGCACAATCACCAGCACCGTGAGGAGCATCGTCTGCGTAAACCGCACCGTGCACCGCCACGACTCAAATGTCATCACCCAGGAGCAACTGGACAACTACCACTGCCCTATCCAAATCGTCAGCCACGGCAAGGTCGCCCACACCGTCCTCGCCGAACACTAACAAATAAGCGCCCGACCTCTAAAGTCGGGCGCAATATTAGAAGCCTTAAGCCTAAATTAAAAAGCGGAGACGGCGCGCACATAGTAGTTGTAGTTCTTTCTGTCGTAGAGGGTGCTGCCATACACAGGAACACGCCACACCCAATCCAAATGATATACCTCTGTTGATGACCAATAGCTTCCCAAATCGTCGTCATCTATTTTAGCACCTTCTTTGGAAACAAGAGTTTGATTTACCAACTTGCGAACCGAGTCGTTCAATGTAAAAACCTCCAACTCTTTTATAGCCGGCAGATACCACCCATAGCCCAAGTTGGCACACCACGCAAAAGCTGGGTATTTTTCCTTCCACCCGGGTATTGCTATAACCTTTCCCATATTAAAAGCACCGTTGTCCTCCCAATCAGCGCATAATACGCGCCCCCATTCGGATTCATCTGATGTCCACTGCAATTCATCTACTGAATGCTTCATACTCACAATCTTGCCATGGCAACCGTCAGCACTAACCTCAAAGACAACACCCTCTTTGCCATTCTCGTTGTAGTAATCGCCTACCTTATATGTTTTGCCGATGGTAATATTAGAGACTATCTTTATCAACTCTGCAAATCCCGCTCTGAAATCGGAGTAAGACTCTACACAGAAGCCGTTATATAGCATCGGAAATAGACATAACGATTCTTCATCGTCTTCAATGGCTACAGGTTCTATTTTATAGGAAACGATTGGCTTGTAATCAAAGAAGGCGGCAGCAAACAAATCATCCACCACCCGACGAGAGAATACCGAGGACTCCGAGAATAACAGCACAACAGCCTTGCACTCCTTGATATCTTGAGCAACAGCCGAATTGTACCCTGACCCTGCTGGTATATCACGCGGAGCCATTAGGCATTTGATATTACAATCTTCAAGCAGATGACAAATCTCCTGCGCCATTGCAGAGTCTTTACTTGAGTAGCTTATAAAAACATCGTGCTTCATATCAGTTCGGGTAACATTTCTACAAAGATAGTAAAAATTTCTTGCAATACAAATTGCACCGTTTTCGCGTCAGAAGGCGGTAGTTGCACACCCCATTTGTCGTCAAAATGCGGTAGTTGGTGTGCATCGTGCAAAAAAGCAACATCGGATAGTACTAAAGCGTACAGCCGATGTTGCTTTTTAAGGGATGTGCAGCTAATGCCGTATTTTCACGGCAAATGCTTCACTACAAAATTATCGGATAATTGTCTCCTCGCGGTCTGGACCCACCGAAATAATCTTCACTGGCACACCGCACTCAGCCTCAATGAAGGATACATAGTCCTTGAACTGCTGAGGGAAGTCGTTATAGTCGCGGACGTTGCAGATATCGCAATTCCAGCCCTCAAACTCGCGGTAGATAGGCTCAATAGTATCGTCTGCCTCGTATGGGAAGTAGTCCACCTGCTTGCCATTCAGCTGGTAGCCAACGGCAACCTTGATAGTATCAAAGTCGTTGAGGATATCGGACTTCATCATAATAAGGGCAGTAACGCCATTCATCATAACGGCATACTTCAGAGCCACGAGGTCAAGCCAGCCACAGCGGCGTGGGCGACCGGTAGTAGCGCCATACTCGCAACCTACCTGACGCAGGGTCTCGCCAGTAGAGTCAAAGAGCTCTGTTGGGAACGGACCGCTACCTACGCGGGTGCAGTAAGCCTTGAAAATACCATAAACCTCGCCAATGCGTGTTGGAGCAACGCCCAGGCCTGTGCAGACACCTGCGCAGAGGGTATTAGAAGAGGTTACATACGGATATGTACCGAAGTCTACATCAAGCAGTGAGCCCTGAGCACCCTCAGCGAGAACGGAGGTATTGCTCTGCAGGTAGCCATTTACAAGCATCTCGCTATCTACGAACTCAAAGCGCTTGAGCGACTCAACGCCACGGAACCACTCCTGCTCGTAAGCATCAACATCTACCTGATAGTCATACTGGCGCAGCTGGAACAGGTGCTTGTCCTTCAGAGCCTGATAGCGCTCCATAAAGTCTGGCAGCAGGATATCACCCACGCGCAGACCGTTACGACCAGTCTTGTCCATATAAGCAGGGCCGATACCCTTGAGTGTAGAGCCAATCTTGGTCTTACCCTTAGCAGCCTCCGATGCAGCATCCAGTGCGCGGTGAGTTGGCAGGATGAGGTGTGCGCGCTTAGATATCTTCATGCGCTCCACCATATTGATACCTGTAGCCTCAATCTGAGCAATCTCCTCAGCCAGAATCACAGGGTCAATAACCACGCCATTACCGATAATGTTCATAGAGCCCTCGCGGAAGATACCCGACGGCACAGTGTGCAGCACGAACTTCTCGCCACCAAAGTGGAGCGAGTGTCCAGCATTAGGTCCACCCTGAAAACGGGCAATCACATCGTAATTAGGGGTTAATACATCAACCACCTTACCTTTACCCTCGTCTCCCCACTGAAGACCGAGTACAACATCTACTTTTTTCATATATCAAGTTTAGATTATATCAAAAATATTATAATCACATTACAGAGTGTAAAGTTACACTTCTTTTTGCGAACCTGCAAATATAGCACCCATTTTTTTTAACAATTTATTGACAAGAGATTAGCTTTTTGTAGGCACAGCCTCCGCTGAGGGTGGTAGCAGAGTGTCGGATGTATACCTATTATTATATAGGCGAGTAGGTAGTTTGAGAATTTTTCGTATCTTTGCGCCGTTAAACTTAAAAAGAATATAGTTATGAAAGCATTTGTTTTTCCTGGACAAGGATCGCAGAGTGTGGGAATGGGTAAGGAGTTGTATGAGAATTCTGAGATTGCAAAGGCTCTATTTGAGAAGGCAAATGAGATTTTAGGTTTCAGAATTACAGATATAATGTTCGCAGGTACGGCTGAGGAGCTTAAGCGCACCGATGTTACACAGCCTGCAGTATTCCTCCACTCGGTAATATTGGCAGAGGTTATGGGCATTGAGCCCGAGGCTGTTGCAGGTCACTCGCTCGGCGAGTTCTCGGCATTGGTTGCCGCTGGTGCACTGAGCTTTGAGCAGGGACTTAAGCTCGTAGCTAAGCGCGCTGCAGCGATGCAGAAGGCTTGCACCGAGCAGGCGGGTACTATGGCTGCAGTGCTTGCACTTCCAGATAGCACTATTGAGCAGGTGTGCGAGAGCATAGATGGCGTGGTGGTCGCTGCAAACTACAACTGCCCAGGTCAGCTGGTTATCTCGGGCGCTGTGGATGCGGTAAATGCCGCTTGTGAGGCACTCAAGGCTGCTGGTGCGCGTCGTGCGCTGGTACTGCCTGTAGGTGGTGCTTTCCACTCGCCACTGATGGCTTCGGCTCAGGCTGAGTTGGAGCAGGCTATTGCCGAGGCTGAGTTTATGACTCCGCGCTGCCCTATCTATCAGAATGTAGATGCACAGCCACATACCGACCCTCAGACCATCAAGGCCAACCTCGTTGCTCAGCTTACCGCTCCGGTGCGTTGGTGCCAGAGTGTTGAGCGTATGATTGCCGACGGCTTTGACTCCTTTACTGAGGTTGGCTGCGGCACTGTACTTCAGGGACTTATCACCAAGACAAATCGTGAGGTTGAGGCTACAAGCGTAAGCAATCTTTAAGATTTTTTACAATTTTCTGAAAAAAATTTAATAAAGAGTGGTAATTTCCACTCTTTTTTTATATATTTGTAGCATCAAACAACTTAAAGGAATTAGGGATGAGTTCGTTAATAGATTTTTTCAACAATAATCAGACCGAGAACAAGGGTCTGCAGCAGAAGAACAACATCATCAAGCGCAGCATTATCGCCTACATGGCTGTAAATGGTGAGTCTACACTTGCCGAGCTGACTAAGGAGCTGAGAATAAGTGTTCCGACGATAACCAAGCTGGTGCAGGAGCTCTGCGACGAGGGCATTGTAACAGACCTTGGCAAGGTTGAGACCCCAGGAGGTCGTCGTCCTAATGTCTTTGGCCTGACAAATACGGCTATCTACTTTGCAGGTATCAATGTGGGTCGTGACCGTATGACCTTCGTAATCACCGACCTGCAGAACAACATCATCAAGGAGGTTGTAGATGATACTTTTGAGCTTAGCGACCGCACGCAGTGTCTTGACAAGATTTGCGACAACATTGAGAACTTTATCAACACCTGCGGCATTGACAAGAGTCACATCTTGGGCGTTGGCGTCTGCATCGTAGGTCGTGTAAATACCCAGCAGGGTCGCTCGTACAAGTACTTCACAAGCGTGGAGACTCCGCTCAAGGAGATTATTGAGAGTCGCATCGGCATTCGTGTGCTGGTGGAGAACGATACCCGCTCGCGCTGCTATGCAGAGTACACCTGTGGTCGCTCTAAGGAGGAGAGCAATGTACTCTATCTCCACTTGGGACTCGGTGTTGCTATCGGTATTGTAGTGAACGGCAAGCTCTTCTACGGTAAGAATGGCTTTGCGGGCGAGTTTGGTCACATCCCATTCTTTGACAACGAGAAGATATGCTTCTGTGGCAAGAAGGGCTGTCTGGAGACAGAGGTTTCGGGTATCGCCATTGAGGAGAAGATGAGCGAGCTTATCCGCT
The DNA here is from genome assembly GCA_017463615.1 of Alistipes sp. Lineage (GTDB taxonomy): Bacteria > Bacteroidota > Bacteroidia > Bacteroidales > Rikenellaceae > Alistipes. The sequence continues at coordinate 36,975 of JAFTOU010000018.1, forward strand.
CGGGCGCTAACTCTATCCTGCGTCCTAAGTACGAGAGTGGCGAGACAATCCACATCAACGACATCATCAACGCTGCTCGCAACGACGACAACCTCTCCATTGAGCTTATTGAGGAGGCGGGCGAGAAGATTGGTAAGGCTGTTGCTATCCTTATCAACATCTTCAACCCTGAGACCGTCATTGTCGGTGGTAACCTCGCTGCAGCGGGTGACTATGTGATGCTTCCACTCAAGAGTGCGACCAACAAGTACTCACTCAACCTTGTATATAAAGACACCAAGTTCCGCCTCTCAAAGATGAGCGAGAATGCTCCTGCGTGGGGCGTGGCTATGCTTATCCGTAACCAGGTTATCGGCTTGTAGAATGGAGTTGCGGGGCAAAGTGTGCATATTGCGTAGTGTCGTCTCTTCGGATGTCGGCACTATTCTTTTGTGGGAGAATGACCCTGCACTTGCTCAGTATAGCGACCCTCACCCGCCCTATAGCCGCGAGCAGATAGAGGAGTTTATCGCCTGCCAACAGTATGGCCTTCAGGCGAATGGACAGCTGCGACTGATGATAGAGGTCGGGGGCAGAACAGTCGGAGCCGTAGACCTATTTGATTACGACGGCACTACTGCCGAGGTGGGAGTTCTGGTCTACGACCACGCCGACCGCAAGCAGGGCTATGCTACCGATGCGCTACAGACTGTGATAGGCTGGGCAAAGGCACTGGGTATTACAAGCCTTCAAGCCACGATTGATAGCGAAAATATCGCCAGCCGTCGCCTCTTTAGCCGCCTCGGATTTGTAAATGTAGATAATAACAGATACCTTTGTAATATGAAACGAATTGTAGCACCCTCAATACTCTCTGCCGACTTTGGCAACCTTGAGCGCGACACGCTTATGCTCAACCGCTCGGCTGCTGAGTGGGTACATGTAGATGTTATGGATGGCGACTTTGTGCCCAATATCTCCTTCGGCTTCCCTGTACTCAAGGCCGTAACGAAGGTGAGCACCAAAGTGATTGACACCCACCTGATGATTAGCAACCCTCTGCGCTATGTGGAGAAGTTCGCCAAGGCTGGCTCGCACTATGTGACCTTCCACTACGAGGCCACAAACGACATTGATGCCTGCATAGATGCTATCCACGCAGCTGGTGCAAAGGCTGGTATCAGCATCAAGCCCGCTACCGACGCTCGCGTTCTGCAGCCGTGGATTGAGAAGCTGGATATGATACTCGTTATGAGCGTAGAGCCCGGCTTCGGAGGTCAATCCTTTATGCCCGAGTCACTTGATAAGGTGCGCATCCTCAAGGATATGATTACGGCAGAGGGCAGCCAGTGCCTCATAGAGATTGATGGCGGCATCAGCGCAGCTAACGCTGGCGAGGTCTTTCGCGCAGGTGTAGATGTTGTCGTTGCAGGCTCTGCAGTCTTCGGCGCTGCTGACCCCGAAACCGAAATTGTAAAGATACTTAACGCGTAGCTAACACATTACACAAAAAGATGTTATATGCACCTTTTTGTGGAATTTAGGAGTGATTTTACAACGCTCGCCGATATGCGAAGCGATGGGTTGTACTAAGCGTACTACCCATTGCTGAGAATGAGGTAGCGGAAGTAAAAGCCTCATAAACACACAAAAAAATGATTTCTATAGATAATCTTTCAGTCAGCTTCGGCGGTTGGACACTGTTTGACGAGATTTCGTTCCTAATAAACCCAAAGGAGCGCATAGGCTTGGTGGGTAAGAATGGAGCGGGAAAGACCACCATACTAAAGCTCATTGCGGGTCTTGAGCAGCCGACATCGGGTGCTGTGACGCGTAATGCCGACTGCACCATAGGCTACCTCCCGCAGCAGATGCAGGTGGCAGATACCACTACCCTGCTGGCTGAGACGGCTAAGGCGTTTGAGGAGGTACTTGCCATAGAGGCGCAGATAGAGAGCCTCACGGCAGAGATTGCCTCCCGCACCGACTACGAGAGCGAAGAGTATGAGAAGCTACTCCACCGTCTCAACGATGCCAACGACCGCTACCACATATTGGGTGGTGACACGCGCGATGCAGATATTGAGAAGACCCTGCTCGGTCTTGGTTTCCGTCGCGAGGAGTTTGACAAGCCAACAAGCACCTTCTCGGGTGGTTGGCGTATGCGTATTGAGCTGGCAAAGCTGCTGCTCCGTCGCCCATCTATCTTCCTGCTTGACGAGCCTACAAACCACCTTGACATTGAGTCCATACAGTGGCTTGAGCAGTATCTGAGCACATACAACGGCGCTGTGCTACTAATCTCGCACGACCGCGCCTTTCTGGATAATGTAACAACGCGCACCATAGAGCTCTCGCTCGGCAAGATTTACGACTACAAAGTACCTTACTCGCAGTTCGTAACTCTCCGTGCTGAGCGTCGCGCACAGCAGCTGGCGGCATATCAAAACCAACAGCGTCTGATTGAGAAGAGCGAGGAGTTTATCGAGAAGTTCCGCTATAAGCCTACAAAGAGCAACCAGGTGCAGTCGCGCATCAAGCAGCTTGACCGTCTGGAGCGCATAGAGGTTGAGGAGGAGGACTTGGCAACAGTAAACATCAAATTCCCACCAGCACCCCGCTCGGGACAGATTGTTGCCGAGGTAAAGGGCGTGGGTAAGGCCTTCGGCAGTCACCGCGTATTCTCGGGCGCTGAGTTTACAATTCACAAGGGCGACAAGATTGCACTTGTAGGTCGCAATGGCGAGGGTAAGACCACCTTTGCCCGCATACTTATCGGCGAGAGCGAACCTACGGAGGGTACTATCCGCATTGGTGCGAATGTAAGCATAGGTTACTTTGCGCAGAATCAGGATGATCTGATGGATGGCGAGTTTACCGTCTACGACACCCTTGACCGCGTGGCTGTGGGCGATATTCGTACCCACCTGCGCGATATATTGGGTGCATTTCTCTTCCGTGGCGAGGATGTAGACAAGAAGGTCAAGGTGCTCTCTGGTGGCGAGCGCTCGCGATTAGCTATGGCGCGTATGATGCTTGAGCCACACAACCTTCTTGTGCTTGACGAGCCTACAAACCACATGGATATGCGCTCTAAGGATATTCTGAAGGAGGCGCTGCGTAAGTTTGACGGCACGGTAGTACTCGTATCGCACGATAGAGAGTTCCTTGATGGCATTGTAGACAAGGTCTACGAGTTCCGCGACGGAGGTGTGCGCGAGTACTTGGGTGGCATCTACTACTTCCTTGAGAAGCGCAAGATTGAGGATTTGCGCGAGATTGAGCGCAAAGCGCCTGCAGCACAGAGCTCCTCTGCCCCAGCATCCCAGTCGCAGGGTAAACTGAGCTACGAGCAGCGCAAGGAGCAGGAGAAGCTCATTCGTCGCCACCGCAAGGCTGTAGAGACCATTGAGGCACAGACCACCGAGGTGGAGGCTCAGATTGCCGCTTATGATAGTAAATTTGCAACTGCAACAGAGTATAACGCCGACGACTACAAGGCTTACGAGGCTCTAAAGCAGCAGCTTGACCACCTGATGCACGAGTGGGAGAAGGCTGTCTACGAGCTGGAGCTTGTTGAGGAGGCATAGTAACATTTTATCCCAAAAAACCGATTATGAAAAGACTTTTTATTGTTTTAGCTGCAGCTCTGACCCTTGTCGGCTGCGTTGATAACTACAAGGCTACCGAGCGTACCTTCAAGGCAAACAGCACGGTGAATGCCTACTTCAAATTCATCCGCGTAGAGGAGGGCAAGGCACTGCCACACCCCGTAACGGCGGCGACGATGAACTCCGAGGAGCTATATGTTATGTTCAGCCTTGTGGGCGACTATGTAGGCTCTGTTTACGACCTGATTGAGACCCCTTATGGCGAGAATGCGTTGGCATACGAGGCTTGCCAGGAGAAGTTTGGTGACTTCAACCCTAACTCCTCGCTCTTCCGCTACTACACCAAGAAGAAAGGTGGCGAGTGGGTGCTTGATGGCGCTGCGGAGTGCATCTACTACTGCTTCAGCGAGCAGATTAAGGGCATCAAGATTACCTCTAACCGCCCGTGGACCGAGGGCTACCCTATCGGCACTGACCTCGCGCCACTCTTTACCGTTGAGTTCTCGTCACTGGCAGAGTATGTATCTTCAGGCTTCCAGGACCGCGAGCTTAAGAGCTACCGTTGCATCGCCAGCGAGTTGGATACTACAAAGACTGCACTGATGCTTGAGACCGACTGGAACATCTACGGCGGCACGGATATGGCTATCCACACGGCAACCATTCCGGAGGATATGACAACCCACACCCTTACCATCGCCCTGACCCTTGACTCTGGCGAGACGGTAAGCTACGATGTTGCACTGAGCAATATCTACCTGTAGTCTTTGGTAGCAAATTTGTAACAATCGTCTCGTAACACTAAATAGTAAAGTTATGAGACGATTTTTTACATTTTCAGCCCTGCTGATGGCTCTGCTTGCCTTTGCAAGCTGCGATGACAACAACGACTGGACACCCCACCACCAAATCAAGCGCATTGAGAGCCTAATTACAGATTATCCCGCTACGGAGAGCGAGTTCCGGCAGTTTATCTCCGACATTGAGACGGGCGTGTGGGACTTGGACAACTGGGTAACCTATCGCAATGGCGATGTGTGGAGTAGCTCCTACGGAGGCTTTGTCAATGTAGCCTTCGGTAAGGGCAGCCAGTTCCTTGACCTTATATTCTTTGCCGACGGCACCTGCCGCCAATGCTACCTCTACGCCCCTGCGCCCTACAACAACATCCCCTATCCGTTCCTCTACACCACCCTGCTGTGGAGCTTTGATAGCGAGACAAATAGCCTTACGCTGACCAATACCGACTACCAAGCCGCGGGCAGCAGCTACGCACAGACCACCCTGCAGCTGAAATACTACCGCTATGGCGAGTTTATCATGGACGGTTTGCAACCCTCCGCCGAGCCACTCAATGGCTACAAGATTCGCTACATCGGCACCATTGACAACGCCGCCCTCCGCGCCGAATATATAGAACAATACCGCGACGAAAAGATATACTCCGAGCTAAACGGAACGGTGTACCGTTAGACAAAATGCTGCGTTAGCTGGGCGGCACCACCGACTACCCCTTGCGCCGTTTTAGCGTCAGGGTGCGTCAGGTGCGGGGCATAGTGAAATATCCCCGAACGGGTTGTAGTAGGATGTACTACCCATTCGGGGATATGAGAGATGTGTCGTAGATGGCGCGCTATCACGCTAAACCGAGCTGGTATTTATAGTTGGCGATATCTTCGGATTTGCCGATTGCCTTGCCAGTGACATCGCTCAGCTTGACGCAACCGTAGATTGGCTGGCGGTTATTGACTCTGCACTGCTTGAGTTTCATTACGATATTCATCGGCTTAACGCCCGGAATGTCGCAAGTGAGGTTTGTACCGATGCCGAAGGTGACCTTGATTTTACCTGCGAAGTACTCCTTAATCTTGGCTGCCGTAGGGAAATCAAGTCCGTCGCTAAAGACGATAGTCTTGCTCATCGGGTCAATGCCGTAGGAGCGATACTTCTCAATAATCTTATCGCCGAACTCAAACGGGCATCCGCTATCGTGTCTAACGCCGTCGTAGAGCTTTGCCAGCTTCATAGAGAAGTTGCGCAGGAACACATCCACCGTAAAGGTATCGGTCAGCACCGTTCCCAGCGCGCCGTCGTAGGTCTTGACCCAGTTCTCCATAACCTCAAAGTTAGCCTCCTTAGGTGAGTGAATTGCCGCCTGGAACATAAAGCACTCGTGCGCCATTGTACCCACAGGCTTAACGCCCAGCGCCATTGCCAAGTAGACATTTGAGGTGCCGACGAAGGTCTTGCAGTTGGACTTCATATACTCCACAACAACATCCTCCGAGTAGTGGTTAAAGCGCCTACGCAGACCGAAGTCAGCAAAGTAGAGGTTGTGCTTCTCTGCTATAGCCTTCTTTGCCTCCAGACCTGGAATCATAGCATTTGCAACCTGCTCCGAGAACTGATAACCATCGCCATTGTGCTTGTGGTAGAGCTCCGAGACGATTGCCAGAATTGGAATCTCGTAGAATGTTACGCGGTACATCAAATCGCTAACCTCTATATGCAGGTGCTTATCGCTATCCAGCCACACCTTGATGTCGTAAGAGTTGTAGCGAAATCCCTGCAACCACTCCCAGTAGTACTGCGGAATGTATGGGATATTCTGCACACACCAGTCAAACTCGTTCTTCTGTAGGAATAGACTATCCAGCCGTTTGAACTCCTCCTTCAGCTCAGAGAGAAACTCCTCGCTATACTCCGTATTGTTCCTATCGTGGAATGTGAAAGTACCCCACGCATTGGGACAATTAACCTGATAGTAGTGCGACATAGAGAACTTGTAAAGGTCGTTCTCAATAATACTCCTAATCATCGCGTTCTGTATTGCAATTGTTAAATAGTTCCTAATTTTTGAGCCTTCAGAGCAAGAGTACTAATAGCCGAAAATCTGCTCCTGGCTAACAAACTCTACATCGCCAAGGCTCTTGAGGTAGCGCATATCCACATCGTTCTTGTCGCCAAGGATGCAGTATACATAGTCGCGACCCTTGATATGGCTCTGCTGGAAGGCTACAACATCGGCAAGGGTCATGCTCTTGATGCCGTTGTAGACAGCCTCGGTGCGGTTGAAGTCGGTAAAGCCGAAGCGCTTATCGCCCACATACTTCCACAGAATATCCATCTTAGTGGTGCGGCCAGTGCCCATATTTGTCAGCAAGCCCTGTTTTGTCAGCTCAAATGCCTTCTCGGACTGCGGCATATCCTCAATAATTGAGTCAAAGGCCTCTATAGCCTGCTGCATCTTGTCGTTCTGCGTAGCGATGAAGGCGTAGAAGTAGTATGGCTCGTTGCAGGTAGCACCCTGACCCAAGTATGCGTATGAGGAGTATGCCAAACCGCGAGCCTCGCGCATCTCCTGGAATACGATGGCGTTCATACCACCGCTGAAGTACTCGTTATAGAGGCGTACAGATGGGTCAAGCGTAACATCAAACATATCGCCACCGCAAGCGTACTGCATATAGTAGATCTGCTTTGCATCGTACTGCGCAAAGACAACCTTTGGCTCGGTAACAACAAGGTTTGGAGTGCTCTTATACTCCACAGGGATAAGCGTCTCTGCCACAGCGTGGTGCTTATTGAGCAGAGAGGTGATGCTCTTACAGCTCTGAGGACCATAGTACATCACGCAGTGCTGGTAGTTCTTAAGCGAGCGAATCTTATCCAGCAGAGCCTCCGACTCCAGTGCCATAAGCTGCTCATTTGTAAGGGTTGTGCGAGCAATATAGTCGCCACCGTAGAGCACATACTGCTGCAGAGCCGAGAAGGAGGCACGCTGGTTGGTCTTGCGGTTCTCACGAGCCTTGATAATGTCGTTCTTAACCTCCGCAAGCACATTCTCATCGCCCTTGACATTTGCCAGATAGTCCTCAACAAGAGCTATAGCGGCAGTCATATTCTCGTCAATACCGTAGATATTTATGCTCAGAGAGTTCTTTGAAGGCTTGATACTAAAGTCGCAAGCGATAGCGTAGAGCTCGCTCTGCAACTGAGCCAAGGACTTGCTATCTGTGCCCAGTAGCTCCATATAGGATGTAGCCACCGAGAGTGCAGGGTCGTTCTCAGTGCCGAAGTCGTAGAGATATACCAGCTCAAAACGCTCGTTAATCTCGTTCTGCTTGTAGAGCACCTCAATATCCGACGCCATAGTGGTAATATCCATATCGCGCTCAAAGTCGGTAAAGCGTGGTGCTATAGGTTCAACAGCCGCTGCTGCAGTTGCAATCTGGGTCAGGAACTCAGAGCTGCTATCGCGGTTAGCAGGAATTGGGGTAATATGAGGCTTGTCAATCTTCTTCTGACTCTTATCCTCGCCCTGACGCTTATAGACCGTAACAACGCGACCCTTATCCAGCGTAGCCTTTGCCCAAGCGACAACATCCTGCTTGGTAATCTTTGATGCACGCTCCATCTTTGAGACAACATTCTCCCACTTCTCGCCATTGATAAACGAGTATGCCATAGCGTAAGCACGGCTGAAGTTATCCTCGTAGGAGGTCATCAAATCGAGCTTATAGTTGGCAATAATTGCGCTGAGCACGCTATCATCAAACTCGCCAGCGCAGAGTTTATCTACCTGCTCCATCAGCAGCGCCTCTACCTGCTCAAGGGTCTGACCCTGCTTTGGCAGACCTACAAGGAGCATAAAGCCCGCATCGGCAAGGATATCCGAAGAGGCTGCAGCGGCAAGCACCTTCTGCTCCTGAGTAAGGTTTACATCCACAATACCGCACTTGTCGTTGCTCAGCACTGAAGATACAATCTCCGACATCAGGGCATCCTCGCTTGTTGCGCCGCCCGTAAGCCAAGCCATATAGACCATCTCGTTCTCCAGACCATATACATCGGCAGTAATAGACTCCTTAAGAGGCTCTATTGTACCTACAGCCTCGGTTGGCAGGTTCTCATTTGGAACCATATCGCCAAAGTAGGTGTCAATAATACGGATTGCCTCATCCGGGTCAAAGTCGCCCGACAGACATACCGCCATATTATTTGGCACATAGTAGGTCTTGTAGTAGTTCTTGATATTGGTAATAGATGGATTCTTCAGGTGCTCTGGCTTACCAAGCACAGAGTGCTGACCATACGGATGGTTTGGCATAATCAGCCCCAGTAGCTTCTCCACCACCTTGCGGCTATCGCGCGTAAGGCTCATATTATACTCCTCGTAGACGGTCTCAAGCTCGGTGTGGAAACCGCGAATAACGCTATTCTTAAAGCGGTCGGACTCTATCTTCGCCCAGTTCTCAATCTGATTTGACGGAACCTCGGACATATAGCTGGTCTCGTCGTACGATGTCCACGCATTACAGCCATCGCCACCGATGCTCTGGATAAGTTTGTCATACTCGTTAGGGATTGCATACTGCGCAGCCTGCTGCGAGAGGTTATCTATCTGAGCATAGAGAGCCTTACGCTCGCCCTCGTCTGTAGTTACACGATACTGCTCAAACAGAGCCTCTATCTGGTCAAGCAATGGCTTCTCTGCCTCGTAATTACTTGTACCGAACTTGTCTGTACCCTTGAACATCAAATGCTCAAAATAGTGAGCAAGACCCGTAGTCTCTGCAGGGTCGTTCTTGCTACCTACGCGAACAGAAATGATGGTCTGCACCCTCGGCTGCTCCTTATTCACAGACAGATAGACCTTCAGACCATTGTCAAGTGTATAGATGCGAGTAGCAAGCGGATCGCCCGAAACACGCTCGTAACTATACTCCGAACAGGATGACAGTGCCAGAATTGCCACCGCCATCAGAATTAACCTTACCTTTTTCATACCTAAAATATATTTGAAAACCAATTTCCGATAGCTGGAAACACCTCTCCGCAAACCTTGAAGAGCATCAGCATAGAGAGAAACAACTTCATCCCCGTGCCGACGATAAAGGAGAGGAACGAGCCGAAGCCCGACTTAACAGCGCGACCCACATCAGAGCTATCCTTAAGCAACTCGCCCGCAATAGCGCCAAAGAATGGGCCGACAATAGCGCCCACAATACTACCCAGTAACATACCCACAATAAGACCCGCCGTAGCACCACGCTCGCCAGCCTTACTACCGCCACTGAGCTTGGTAAAGTAGGCTGGAAGGATAAAGTCCAGAATGGAGACTACCACGATAAGTGCAAGATATATCCACAGCAGGCGCGTAGGAATCTGAGCGTATGAGCAGAAGTAGCAACATACAAAGCCCACATAGGCCAAAAACTGACCCGGCAGTATTGGAAGAACACAGCCTACGATGCCAATAAGGATAAACAGTATGGCGAGTATGGAGAGTAGTACATCCATTACTTAACCAGTTTATTTGTTGCCGTATCTGGGAAGATAACCCACGGCTTAAAACTCTTAGCCTCCTCAAAGTCCATTGAGGCGTATGAGATTATGATGACAACATCACCCACAGAGGCTTTGTGCGCAGCAGCTCCATTGAGGCAGATAACGCCACTGCCCGCCTCGCCAGGGATGGCGTAGGTCTCCAGGCGCTCACCATTGGTGACATTTACCACCTGCACCTTCTCGCCTGTGATGATATTTGCAGCCTCCATAAGGGCGCTGTCAATGGTTATACTGCCAACATAGTCTATATTTGCCTGCGTAACCGATACTCGGTGTATCTTTGATTTGAGTACTTCAATAACCATTTTACTTCAACTTTATATTGTCAATAAGGCGAATCTCGCCCGCCTGAACAGCTATACATCCCTGAATACGCTCGCACTCGCCCCAGCTCTCAACCTGCTGCATAGTGGTAGCATTCACAGCCTGGAAATAGATAACCTTGAGCAGAGGGTTGCTCTCAACCTCCGCTACTACCCACGCCGTAAGCTCGGCAGGGGACATCGTACCTACACGCTCCACGGCACCCTTTAGTGCACGGTATATCTGCGGAGCTGCAGCGCGGTGCTCTGCGGTAAGCAGCGTATTTCGTGACGAGCGAGCCAGACCATCCGTATCGCGGATAATAGGACACTCCACAATCTCTACACTAAGAGATAGCTGTGCCACCATTGCGCGAATGACTGCAATCTGCTGAAAGTCCTTCTCGCCAAAGTATGCCTTTGTGGGCTCCACGATATCAAACAATCGGCTAACAACCTGCGCCACACCATTGAAATGACCTGGACGGGTTGCACCCTCCATAACCTTATCCACCAGACCGAAGTCAAAGATGCGGGTATCAGGCTCTGGGTATATCTCCTCCACACTTGGGAAGAGCACATAGTCCACACCTGCAGCCTCCAGCATTGCGGCATCAGCCTCTGGGGTACGAGGATAGTTCTTAAGATCGTTCTTATCGTTAAACTGCGTAGGGTTTACAAATACAGAGACAACAACGGTGTCACACTCCTTGCGAGCACGCTCTACCAGAGAGATATGTCCCTGATGCAGAGCACCCATAGTAGGGACAAAACCGATTGTCTTATCACGAAGCGGAAGCAGTGCCGCTCTAAGCTCGGATACAGTAGAAAATGACTTCATTTTATATCTATTTACAGCGCAAAGTTATAAAACTATTCTAAAAGGGCAAATATTACCTCAACTTTTTCTCATCTATTTCGCAGTTAATAACCACCCTACGGCCATCTGCGGTGCGGATAAGGCAGAGATTATCAAACGAGGTGGCATACATCGTAAAGTGCCCCAAGCGTCTATTGCTAAAGTTACCGAAGTAGCCAAACAGACCTCCGCAGCCACCCTGAGCAATGGTCCACGACATATCCTTACGGCTTATGGGCGTTATATCCAGCACCGTAGAGCGCAGGATGGTGACGCTATCGTACCTGCGCAGGATAGTAATTCTACTCTGCGACACCTCCAACCGCTGAGGAGAGTAGCCCTCGCAGTAGAATACAATGCCCAGCAGCACTGGCAGGGCAATAACTAACCCCACAACCCCTGCCGCCACAGCACCGAGAGTGATAGTCCACACCAGCAGCGAGAGCACCCCCACGGCCACTATAAAGTAACCGAAGGTTATCGCCCACACCGTCCTACTCCAGACAAACGGGTATGTATATACCGTCTCTCTACCCATCGCTTAGAACTGAACTTTAATACCCGCCAGAGCACCAATACCTAATCGGCGATAGAGGGCGTAGTCGTAAATCTTGGCGTTACCCAAGTTGCGACCCTCAATGTAGATTGTACACTGCTTTGCCACAAACCAGTCAAAGGTAAGACCCAAATCTACGCATACGGGGTACTTGTAGCTATCGTTTGTTCCGTTTACGCTATCCACAATCGTCCACTTGCGACTACCGATAAAGTCAGCTGTAGCACCAACGGCAAACTTACGATGAGTATATCTGATACCGATATTTGCCTCAAAGTTCGGCTTACCATTCTCTATACCCTCTGCATAGTTGTCGTACGCCATAGCCTTAAAGCCCGCATTGACAAAGAGCGACGAGAGTGGCTTGTACTCCACAACACCATTTACAGACCATATATTCTGACTTGCCGTCTCAAGGCTGAAGCCAAGATTATCTACATTGTACCAGTAGAGTGCATCTTTCATAAATGCCGCGTTGGCATAGAGGCGGTAGCTGAGCTTGTGGTTCAATGTATGACCTGCAAAGCCGATACTTATATTATATATTGCTGTATTTGGCACACAGAGTGGCTGCTCGTCGCGCAGCAGTATGTATGGGTTCTGCATCTGTAGCTGCTGGTAGGAGTTGTTCTCTACCCTACTATCCACCTTGATGTATGGAACAAAGACGCCCTTCTGCCCAACATTATAACCCACATAGAGGCTTGGCAGTACATGGTGGCGAGCCTTGATAGTAGAGACCTTATCGTAGCCATACTTCAGCCCCGCCTTAATCTCCAGATTGGCAACAGCATCGTACTCAAACGCCACGCCTGCGGTGATGGCTGTATTGCCATAGTCGCCCATATACTTGAGTCCATAGTGTCCGTCGTAGTCCAACGAAGCGTAGAGGCGACCACTCGTACCGATGATATTATGCCCCACCTTAGCACCCACAGCGGCACTAAACTGCTGCACCTTGCGCTCGCTATCCACAAGTGGCAACTGCTCCGACTTGTCGTTATAGTAGTCTGCCGAAGCGTGAACGGCGAAGTTGAGACGCTGCATATCGGTAAACGAGTCGCCAAAGTTGAGCGTCAGAGCCACATTCTCGTAGTTAATCTCGTCCACAGCCTCCACATCTTCGGTCTGCTGCTGAGCATAGCGGTGGAGTATATCGGCGCTATAGTAGAGGTCGCCATTGAGTGTGTAGCAACCCATATATTTAGCGCCAGTAACACCCACGCGGTTGTGCATCTGCTGCGAGTTATTGTCCACAAACTCCTCGCCCGTAATAGGGTTGCTGGTCTTGATATCCGAGAAGCTGCCACGATGGTTTACATAGGCACTGAAGTAGCCCACATCGGCACGGTGCGTAGATGCGTAGGCATCCACCTCGCTTGCCAACGGATAGCCGACACCCGCCTTGATATAGAACGGGTACTGCTTTGTATACTCCCAGTAGGTTACCGTTGCTGGGCGGAACTTATCGGTTGTAAGTGCCGAGTCAAACGACTTAGGGACAATAGTATAGTCTATCTCCGGACGGATGGCTACGGTATCTACCCTATCCGGCGTCATATCCATCTTGCGTGCAGGGGGTAGCTTAGGTACATACTGCTTGATAACCTCTACCTCCTTATCTAACTGCGCTACTGCCGTTGAAGCCACGAGCAGAGCCGCTATTGTAAATAGTACTCTTCTCATTATAGTAAACTTGCTAATCTCTCCTTTGCCTGAGCAACAACGCCGTCGTCAGTAGGAGTGTAACCATCAATAATACTCTGATATGTTGCGCGAGCCTGGAACGAATCGCCCTTAGCTGCATATATATCGCCCAAAATTATAAACGCACGACCCAATGGATAGCTGTGTGTTGTCTTGCTATCGGCAAGCTCATAGACCAATCGCTCGGCTGTATCGTGCTCGCCGCTATCAAAGTGGTGGCAGATGACATAGTATGCCGACTCAGCACCCACAGCATCGCTCTTATTACTGCTAAGCGTGCGGAAAATCTCCAGCGCCTCAGCCTTGCGCGACTGGTTGTCGTAGACCTTTGCACGGGCAAAGTGCGCCTTGCGAACTACCGCTTCGTCAATATCTACAAGGGTATCCACATCGTCAGCCATAGCCAGGGTAAGGTTATCCTCGGCATCCAGTAGCGTAGACTCTACATATCGCTTTGCCGCTGCACGACGCTCCGCAGCATCCTCAACAACATCGTATAGGCGACGGTATGCCGCAGCAGACTCGGTGTAGATTTTATGGTCGTAGCTAACGGTAGCCAACTTCTCCAGCACAGGCACTGTATATCTATTCTTAGGGCGCTGCGAGAGGGTCTTCATTCGCTCCATTGCGCGGTCAAGAGAGTCGCACTTCAGGTAGCTATCACTCAGACAGAAGAGCGCATCGTCGATATAGTAACCCCTTGGGTAGGAGGTTATGTAGTTCTCAAAGTGGGCAATAGACTCGTCTGTCCTTCCTGCCAGATATATCTTCTCCGCCGCACGATAGCTGAGCGAGTCGCGCGTAACGGCACTCAGGTCACACTCCACACCCGTACGCTCGGCGTATGCGAAGTATGAGGAGACATCGCCTTTAGCCACATAAATCTCGCGCACGCTGTTGATAGCATCCCTTGCCGCCTGAGACTGCGGAGCGGCTGTGATAACCTTGTCGTAGCAGGCAAGCGACTTGCTGGTATTGCCGAGGTTGAAGTATACAAGGCCGAGGTCAAGCATCGCAGCTGTCATATAAGGTGTTGTAGGATGGTCTGCCACCAACGACTCCAACGCCTTTGCGCCATCGCTGTAGCGACCCGCCGTAAGGTATGTACGACCAAGCTGATAGGCGGCATCGTCTACATAGTCGCCCTCCTTTGCCGATACAATGCCCTTCAGCGCATCAATCTTCGGCTGCTCCTTGCCCAGTAGGCCGAGCGAGAGTGCACGACGATAGCGAGCATAGTGACTCTGAGGTGTAGAGAGCGCTATAGCACCCTCATAGTTCTTTACAGCCTGCTGATAGTCGCGCTGCAGGTAGTGCACATCGGCAAGACGGTTGTAGCCATCGGCACGCAACTCGTCGCGCTGCTTGTAGAGCCAGATAAAGCCCTCAAGGGCACTCTGTGCTGCAGAGTAGTCCTCCAGCGCCATCTGCGTATAGCCGAGGTTGTAGAGCGCCAGCTTATACTCATTTGCCGTGCGAGGGGCACGCTTGAGATAGTAGTTGTACTGCGTTACCGCCTGCTTCATATCACCACTCTTGTATGCCACCTCGCCAAGCCAGAAGGCACACAGAGCATTATACTTTGGACTCACGCCCACATTGAGTGACTCCTCTAACGACTGCTTTGCCAACGCAAAATCTCCCGCCTCAAAGGCCTCTACACCCTTGAAGTAGGCTATCTTCTGCAGGGCAGTCTTCATACTTCCGTCAGGATTTGGGAACGCCTTGATAGCATCGTAAGCCATATCGTAATCCTTTGAGTTGTAGTAGGCTGCAATAAGCAGCTCCTTAACCTCCGAAGTACGCTCGGTATCGGGATAGCGATTTAGATAACGCGCCAAGACATTGATAGACTGGTTGAAAGTTCCTCCGCCAGTCTCAAAGAGCAACTTGCCGTAGTTGAACAGCGCATCCTCGGCAATATCGTTATTGTAGCGCTCGTCGGCAGCCATAGCAAAGGCGCGGACAGCATTGCGCTTATCGCCCAGACGGATATAGCAGTCGGCAAGGTGGTAGGAGGCATTCTGCGCAAGGTCGTCAGTGCCGTTACAAGCCGCCTTAAGTGGCTCTACAGCACTTGCATAGTCGGCAGTGCGATAGGCTGTATAGCCCAGCAGGTAGCTATCCTCGCGGCTCATATTCTCGCCCGCACTCTGGGCATAGGCGGTAATATATTGTAGTGCCTTGTTGTAGCCCTCCAGACGGAACCACGACTCGGCAGCAAGACGCATAACGGTCTTACGCTCCTGACCCGTAGCACTCTTGAGCAGGCTGTCGCAGGTATTTACCACATAGCGGTAATTCCCGCGCTCAAACTCCAGCTGCAGCAGGTAGAATGGCGCCAGCTGAGAGTACGCCTGACTATTCTCAAGTGACTTGAAGCCGTTGTATGCCTTGTCAATATTCCCGCGGCTGTAGTTGATATAGGACTTGTAGTATGTTGCGTGGTCGGCAAGCTCACTCTCGGGCGATACGCGGTCAAAGTGCTCTATTGCCGCATCAAAGTTACCCAGATTGAACTCTATGTAACCCATACGAATATCGTATCGCTGACGGTCGTAGGCATTGAGCGAGGTGTAGTTCACACTCTCAAAGCTCTGCTTTGCCAGCGTATACTCCTGCGTCTCGCAGTAGTGCAGCGCCAGCAGGAAGTGGATATCGGCACAGTGCACAGAGCCGGGGTACTTCGCCAGAAAGGCCTTCATTCGCTGCTCGGCGATATTATCGTCCAGATTGACAGCGCAGACCGTAAGTCCATACTCCACCAGCTGCACAGCGGCTATATCATTGGCATCTACGACAGACTGCAGGCGCATAAACTCGTGCCTTGCATCGGCATAACGGTGGTGCTCCAGCAGCGACTGCGCGCGTGCAAAAATCTCCTTCTCAATACTCTGAGCCGTAGCCTGCCCACAGAGGAGCGCAAGCAGTGCCAGAGTTACTATCTTCATTTTTCTATACATATACACACAATTTGTGCAAAAATAACAATTTCCAACAAGACCTCCTAATTTTCCAAAGGAAAATCAACCGACAACCCATAATATCCCACAAAAAAGGGGTGTTTCAGAGTTTGGAACGGAAATTGCACCCTCTGCTGCAAAACAAAAAAAAAGCTATGAGAGTTAAAGTTACTATTGAGATGGATGGCAACGGAGCTATACGCCTTGCCGGCAAGAGTATTGAGAAGTTGAACCCTAAGGAGCTGTTGCTCTATTCTGCGGCATACTGCGCTGCACTGACACTGAAGGGGATATTGGATAAGGAGCATATACTGCCTAAGAGCACCGAGATTGAGCTCTCGGGCGAACTGGATACAGAGCAAGTTATGGCCAAGAGCCTCTACCGCTCGTTCAACATCCTCTATCGCATAGAGTGCTCGCACCTGAATGAACAGGCGAAGATTGGTCGTGCAGTAAACCTTACGACCGAGAAGTACTGCGGCACACTACAGATGATACGCCGCATCGCTCCCCTCTCGCACGAGGTCTCTATCGTCAGCACCGAAGCGATTGAAGTGTAGATGTTGGCTGTTGGCTATTAGCTGTTGGCTATTAGCTGTTGGCTATTAGCTTTTTCAGAGGTGTCGGCAAGCCGACAAGTGTTTAGTGATGCAGATGCAACGTTGTCAAATTGCACCAATTTAGCGTCAGAGTGGTGCAGATGCAACGCTGTCAAGGCGAGCAAGGCAGGAGCATACTAAGCGTATGTGACTGTCTTGTGAGATGCAGACAAGGCAGCAGATGCACCGCTATCACGCTAAATATCTCGGCAGTTGGATTTACGCGTAATTATGCCGTCAGTGAGAACAACAATGCCCGTATTCGCGCGAAGCATAGTCTTCATAGTCTTGGAATCGATGTTATAACAGCGGACATTCTCACTGCCGGCAAACGAATGGTAGGTAGGGCGAGTAATTGGCTCCGGGGTGAGGCAGATGATGGCTGCCTGCTCCTCTGCAGCTCGCTCTACGACCGTACGCAGGCGCTGCTCGCATCGCTTAGAGACCTTATCGCGGTCGGTGACGCAGAGCATATAGAGGTTGCCCTTGATGTTAAGCAGGCTATCGGTAACTTCGCCCTGCTCGTCGGCGATATAGAACTCCAGAATCATAGGCTCCACAGTATCCACGACATCGTCCGAGACGCGGGTCTCAACCCACTCCCAGCGCTTCTCGTTATGCCACGCCTTATCCTCCAGCGAGAACTCCTTGAGCTTACCCGTACGGCGGTTGCGATAGACAAGCACCACATCGTCAATAGTCTCGCGTTCACGAGCCTGCTCCATAGCCTGTGCGATATTTGTACCCTCCTTATAAGGCAGCAAGTCTACCAATGGCAGGTGGTAGTAGCTGTATGTTCCCACGCCCATACTGAAGAGGAAGAAGCATACAGCCATAGCGAACTCAAGGCGCGAGAAGGCGAACATCCTATCGGGACGATAGCGCCACCAGACAATAGCAATCATCGGCAGCAGCACGACATTCTTGAGAAATGTCTGCCAAGGGGTTAGCTTAATGAACTCGCCAAAGCAGCCGCAGTCCTCAACGGGTATAAATGTTGCGCTGAGGAATGTGAGCACCGTGAAGAATATCATAGATGCAAAGGCGAAGGTGGAGCACATTCGTATTCTGACCTTGAAGAGTAACATACATCCCATCATCAGCTCCGCACCACAGAGCCAGATAGAGAATATCATCACCAGCGGCTTGAACCACTCTATGCCATAGGAGACAAGGTAGTTTGAGACGCTGAGTGCAGTGCCCCACGGGTCTATAGACTTCACTGCGCCCGAGAAGATGAAGGTCAGGGCGACAACGACTCTACAGAAGTGGGTCAGCAGGCGGAAGCTGCGGCGGTTTCTGATTGGGATATTACTCATTGTTCAGGTTATTTATCAGTGGAGCAACAAGTGCCTCTATGCGTGCAAAGATGCCATCGGGGCTATCCATACCGCCCTCGGCATTGGAGCAATCAACCACCTTGAGGGCTGCATCGCTCTGCGCCGCCTCAAGATATACGCGGCGCACCATCTGCTGCAAATCAAGCGACGACTCGTGGATGTCTGAGCCGCCATTGAGGTATGCCCTATCCTCGCCCGCACGCTGCTCGGTAAGCGACTTGGCGGTAAAGGAGAATGGTACATCAAGGAAGATAGAGAGGTCCGGACGCGGGATGTTGTAGTAGCCGTACTCGGTATCCAATATCCACTGCTTGAGGCGTGCCTGACCCTCAGCATCGGCAATCTTGGCGCACTGGTAGCCGATGTTGGAGTAGACATAGCGGTCTACGATAACCACCTTGCCCTCAGCCTGCCAATCACGAATCTGCTGCGCCATATCGGCACGGTCACCCGCAAAGAGGAGTGCTACGATATAGGGGTCTACGCTCTCAACACTACCCAACTCGCCACGCAAAAAGCGGGCAATAAGCTCGCCATACACAGGCGCATCAAAGCGCGGAAAGTGGACATACTCACTCTCTATACCACGCCCCTTGAGCAGTGCCACAAGTCGCTTAATTTGGGTACTCTTTCCAGCACCGTCCAAGCCTTCAAGTACAATAAACATCTCTATCTCAACATTTTAACCGCGCGGATAACGCCATTAACTAAGGCGTCAATCTCGGCAGTTGTATTATACAATCCAAATGAGGCGCGGCACATACCGTTCACCCCGAAGCGTTCCATAGTAGGCTGTGCGCAGTGGTGACCCGTACGAACAGCAACGCCCATCTTATCCAGTATCATACCGATGTCGTAGTGGTCGCAACCAGCCACATTGAAGCTCACAATCGGAGCCTTATCCACGGTCGTACCGTAGATGGTAAGTCCCTCTATACCAAGCAGTTGCTCGGTAGCATAGCGGAGCAGGTTCTGCTCGTGCGCAAGTACCTCACTCTCAGGTAGCGAAGCAAGGAAAGCAGTGGCCTCGGCAAGCGTTACAGCGCCGATAAAGTTCGCCGTGCCAGCCTCAAACTTCAGCGGCACAGGGGCGTAGGTCGTACGCTCAAACGAGACCTTATCAACCATATCGCCACCGCCCATAAATGGTGGCATAGCGTCCAGTATTTCGCCCTTGCCATAAAGTACGCCGATACCCGTAGGGGCATAGAGCTTATGGCCCGAGAAGGCGTAGAAATCGCAATCCAAGGCCTTAACATCTACCCTCTCGTGCACAATGCCCTGACAGCCATCTACCAGCACCAAAGCGCCCACGCTGTGTGCCATAGTAATCATAGTTTTCAGGTCTGGGCGTGTACCTAAAGTATTGGAAGCCTGCGTGATGGCGACAATCTTAACTGGCTCAGTAGCAAGCAGGTGGGCATACTGCTCCATATCTATAGCGCCGTTATCCAGGATAGGAATCTGGCGCAGCGTAGCACCCCTCTGCTGGGCGACTATCTGCCACGGAACTATATTGGAGTGGTGCTCCATAGTACTTGCCAGAACCACATCGCCAGCTGTAAGGTTTGCTCCGCCCCAGCTCCTTGCAACAAGGTTTATAGATGCCGTAGCGCCAGAGGTAAATACTACCTCGCGCTGCTGAGCACCGATATAACTCGCAACCGTACTACGCGCAGCCTCGTAGAGTGCCGTCATACGGTCGGAGAGGTGGTGCACACCACGGTGGATATTGGCATTAAGGGTGCGGTAGAGCTCTGCCTCACGCTCAATAACGCACAGCGGCTTCTGCGCCGTAGCTCCACTATCAAGGTAGACCAACGGGCGACCATAAACCTCACTCGCCAGAATGGGGAACTGGCTGCGGATATGTTCTACATCAAACGCCATTATATCTGCGACATTTTATCACTTACAGCCTCGCGGACAATACCGCACAGAGGCTCCATATTACAACGCATAACAACCTCCTGCACAAAGCCCTCAACCTGCAATCTACGAGCCGTAGCAGCATCTATACCGCGCTGGCGCATATAGTAGAGCACCTCAGCATCCTCGTAACCCACCGTAGAGCCGTGCGAACAACGAACATCGTCGGCATAAATCTCAAGCTGTGGAAGGGCAACTATCTGTGCGTTATCAAGTTGTATGTTTCTATTCTGCTGCTGTGCATCGGTGCGCTGTGCATCGGGTGCAACATATACCAGTCCGCGGAACTCGCCCGTAGCACGACCTGCGGCGATACCCTTGATAAGCGAGTTACTGCTACAGTCGGGCACAAGGTGGCGCGTATTGAGCTCAATAGTCTGGTGCTCAGCTCCCGTAGCAACAAACAGTGCGTTAAATCTGTTCGTTGCTCCGCGACCCTCAAGGGCATGGGTGTAGCTTACATGGCTACTGCTAAGCAGTGCCGAGAAGGTACTCAGAGCCGAGCTCTCCGCCTGATGCACCGTAACCTTGACGATACTATCGGCTGCATAGAGCTCCACAATATCCAGCACAACACCCTCAGCAAGGCTAACCTCCACAGAGGCGGTTACCGAGCTGGTGCAAGCGATGACAAGCTGAGCCTTTATGCCCTGCTGCAGCTCCATCTTAAAACTCTTCGGGTTGAGGACAACAAGTGGGTGCGAGGTGTCGGTACTACTATCCACCACCCCACCCTTGAAGCTCTCTATAGCCTCCGAAGCGATATACTCTGCAATGGTCATACTACTCGCGGTAATCGTTAATAAGCCAATCGTAACCCTCCTTCTCCAACTTCAGCGCAAGGCTCTTATCGCCCGAGTAGATGATTCTACCCTTGTAGAGCACATGCACATAGTCCGGAACGATATAGTCCAGCAGGCGCTGATAGTGGGTAATCACTACCGTAGCATTCTCTGGCGTCTTAAGGCGGGTAACGCCCGTAGCCACGATACGCAGCGCGTCAATATCCAGACCCGAGTCGGTCTCGTCAAGAATTGCCAGCTTAGGCTCAAGCATAGCCATCTGGAAAATCTCGTTCTTCTTCTTCTCGCCACCCGAGAAGCCCTCGTTTACCGCTCTGGCGGTGAGCTTGCTGTCAAGCTCTACAATAGCGCTCTTCTCGCGCATCATACGCAGAAACTCAGCAGCCGTCAGAGGCTCAAGACCCTGCGCCTTGCGCTTCTCGTTTACGGCTATCTTCATAAAGTTAGCCATCGTAACGCCCGGAATCTCAACGGGATACTGGAAGCCGAGGAACAGACCCTTGCGAGCACGCTCCTCAATAGAGAGCTGCAGCAGGTCCTCACCCATATAGGTCACCTCGCCAGCCGTAACTGTAAACTTCTCACTGCCCGCCAGCACCGAAGCAAGGGTACTCTTGCCCGAGCCGTTAGGACCCATTATGGCGTGCACCTCGCCCGCCTTAACCTCAAGGTTTATGCCCTTGAGTATCTGCTTATCGCCCACTGAGGCGTGTAAATTCTTTACTGATAACATCTTTAGCTGTTGGCCGTTAGCCATTGGCTATTGGCTTATTTTATTGTTTAACTTTTTTACTTCTCATTAAAGACTATTAAGGGCTATTAAAGCTCACTAAGGGAGCTAACGCAGTACGGCTAACGCGAACTTGTTCGCCATTAACAACCCTTAAATTCCTTAATACTCCTTAATAATCGCTACCCTACCGAGCCTTCAAGGCTGATGGCAAGCAACTTCTGAGCCTCCACGGCAAACTCCATAGGAAGTTTCGCCAGTACCTCGCGGGCGTAGCCGTTTACGATAAGTCCTACGGCGTCCTCGGTAGAGATACCGCGCTGGTTGCAGTAGAATAACTGCTCCTCGGAGATTTTGGAGGTGGTAGCCTCGTGCTCAAGCATAGCGGTGCGGTTACGGCAGTCAATATGCGGGAAGGTGTGTGCACCGCACTTGTCGCCGATAAGCAGCGAGTCGCACTGCGAGTAGTTGCGTGCATTCTCAGCCTTAGGGGCTATCTTCACAAGTCCGCGGTAGGCATTCTGGCTCTGTCCCGCGCTGATACCCTTAGAGACGATACGCGAGCGGGTATTGCGACCCAGGTGTATCATCTTTGTTCCCGTATCTGCCTGCTGGTAGTTGTTTGTCATAGCCACAGAGTAGAACTCGCCCACAGCGTTATCGCCCGCAAGCACACAGCTTGGGTACTTCCAGGTAATCGCCGAGCCGGTCTCCACCTGAGTCCACGACAGGCGGGCATTTTCGTGGCATATACCGCGCTTGGTAACGAAGTTATAGACGCCACCGCGACCCTCCTTATCGCCCGGATACCAGTTCTGCACCGTGGAGTACTTGACCTCTGCATCGCGCTCCACGACAATCTCCACAACCGCCGCGTGCAGCTGGTTCTCATCGCGCTGAGGCGCTGTGCAGCCCTCTAAGTAGCTGACATACGCACCCTCGTCGGCAACGATAAGGGTACGCTCAAACTGACCCGTACCGCGGGCATTGATGCGGAAATAGGTAGACAGCTCCATAGGACAACGAACACCCTTAGGGATGTAGCAGAACGAGCCGTCCGAGAACACCGCCGCATTGAGTGCTGCGTAGAAGTTGTCGGCATAGCTTACAACCGAGCCTAAGTACTTGCGCACAAGCTCTGGATGCTCGCGCACAGCCTCCGAGATTGAACAGAAGATAATACCCTTCTGAGCCAGCGTCTCGCGGAAGGTGGTCTTGACCGACACGGAGTCTAACACCGCATCTACAGCCACGCCAGCAAGCGCCATCTGCTCCTCAAGCGGAATGCCGAGCTTGTCAAAGGTACGCTTGAGCTCGGGGTCTACCTCGTCCATAGAGCCCAGAGGCTTTTTGAGCTTCGGCTCGGCGTAGTATATAATCTTCTGAAAATCTATCGGCGGAATATCAAGGTGCGCCCATGTCGGCACACTCAGAGTGAGAAAGTGACGGTACGCCTTAAGACGATACTCCGTCAGCCACTCAGGCTCATCCTTGCGAGCAGAGATAGCACGAACTATATCCTCACTAAGTCCCACAGGCAACATCGTGGACTCAATGTCGGAGGTAAACCCGTACTCATACTCCTTACTCTGCAGGGAGTCTAATATATCTTGTTGGTTATTCTCTTTCATAATCGCGCAAAGGTAAGAAAAATTCCTTTAATATCCTATAATAATAGGTACAAATATTGGGCAATGCCACAAAAAAGCACACCCACAGAGAAACAAAAAGGCCTCTATCAACCGATAGAAGCCTTTTGCGGAGGATACTGGATTCGAACCAGTGGATACCTTACGATATCGGCAGTTTAGCAAACTGCTGGTTTAAGCCACTCACCCAACCCTCCAAAACTATGTCAAATAGTGCTATTCTTTCAAACAGCGCACAAAAATAGGCATTTTTTTCAAACCTGCAAAATTATTTGATACTTTTTTGAGAAAAATTATTCAACCGTCCATCTATTAGGCTACGCAGAACAGTGAAATTAAGGAGGTTAGGGAGTTTAAGGAGTTTGTAATATCCTCAGACTCCCTAACTGCTCTTACGGACGCTAACGGTGCTTCTTGTACATCCTTACGCGGAGGCGGTGAGGTTTGGGCTGCAGCTTAGGCAGAGACTTGGGTTTAATCGTCTTCGGGGGAACAGCTGTAATCACAACTGTATGAGGAATACCCGCAATCGTTATCCCCATAGTCGTAGTCGTACGGGTCGTAGTCAGGGAACGGATCTTCGTCCAGCTCTGCGTCAAAGTCTTCTCCATCTCCTCGGTAAGTGGCTGAGCCTGAATCTTGATTGTCTGTGTTTTTGCTTTCATAGTGGTAATTGTTTAAGTAGTTAGAATTGTTTGATTGGTTAAACTTGTTGTCACATGTCACGCTGTCACACGCGTGGGGTGTTGTCACATTTGTCACATTTGTCACATTTGGTGTCACTGTCACACGGTCATCGCACGCCTGTGACGATGTGACATGTGACACTTTCGCTCCGATGTGTGAGGGTAAGCGCACGATTTTGGTCTGTTCGTCAAGCTCAAGGATACCCTTGCGCACAGCGCGGGATATGCGCATAGAGGCTGTTGTACGACCTAATCCCAATGTCTCTATCAGCTTATTAGCCAGCACGCTACGCTCTACGCTGCCGCCATAGTAGGTGCGGATAATGTCGCAGACCTCGTCCTCCTTACTGGTAAGCTCAGTAGGCAGGCTGCACATCTCGGGCAGACCCATATCATTAACCGTAAAGGCGAAGCGCTCAAAGGGCTCGTTACGGCAGAACTGAGGCTCGGCAATGCTGATATCATTGTCCCTATGGACATATATCACACTCTCGCTCTTGCGCTGTAGCGACGAGCCTATATGTCCACGAGCCTTATCAGTACCAGGGTTGGTATGCAACACATTGATAATATGGCAATTATAGGCAGTGCTTAATGCCATAAGTTCGCCTATAAGGTTATCTGCCTCCTCAATATCGTTGGTATTGAACATCATATCTGCAATACCGTCAATAACAACTATATCTGGGTGGCGGACATAGAGCGAATCGCGTAGTACATCGCGTCGCTCATTAGGGGCTAACTCCCTAAGCCCCAGCACTGTAAGACGGCAGTCTACCTCCTCTCCTATGCGGGTTATGCCCGACATCTTATTTATGCGCTCAATAACCTTGCGTACGTGCGCCTCGCTCTGCTCTGTATCTAACCACAACACCGTAAGGTTGGGGTTGTAGGATACATTCTCAAAGGCAAGGCTGTCCGAGAATGGGTAGGCGAATGCCGAGGCTACGAGGGCTGTAGTAAGAAAGGTCTTCTTACTCTTTGCCTCGCCTACTATTGCCGAGATATTACCCGCCGAGCACACCGTTGCGCCGCCGATTGCAAGCAATGGTTTTACGGGAGCCATAGGCTTGGTAATATCAATAATAAATGGAACAATACGCTGTTCGCGTAGTTCAATTTCTAAATCTTTAGTTACACTGCTGCTTAAAGATTGAAAATCTGCCTCCATAGCGGCGATGTTGAATGTAGGCGCAGAGATTACTGCCGAGCCTACAGGTTCGTCTTTGTTCATAAGTCAGTATGTATTAAAATGTTACGATAGACTACCAGAGCGGTAGTACTACCAAAAATAGATTGTTTTGGTTGGATATCCGACTGCAAATATAATACACGAATACCCCCTTTGTCAAGTATTTTTGGAAATATTTTTGAACAAAAATAATAAATAGTTGAACAGTAAGCTATTAGAACGGCGGTGCGGTCAGTGGCGCAACATTAAAGGTTATTAAGGGTTATTAAGGACTACTAAGGGTAGCGCGTATCGTCTTTGAGTACTGCGTAGCGTCGCGGAACGCGACCATTAGTTACCCCTAAACACTCATCCGCGTAGCGGACACCTCTGAAAAGCTAATAGCCAAAAGCCAACGGCCAACGGCTAAATGTCACATGTCACACTGTCACAGGCGTGTGAAATGGGTGTGACAAGTGACATAGATGTGACGAATGTGACAAGAGTGACAGATGTGACAAACTCACACGCCCGTGACAATGTGACAAGTGACAAAAAAGTCCGCTCTGATTTTGAAAATACATTAGTATTTTGTACCTTTGCAGGTTAGAGAAAAAAATCAACAAAATCTATAAAAATTATGGTCATTTTAGTATTGAACTGTGGAAGCTCGTCCATTAAGTATCAGGTGATTGACATCTGCCAGGGCGGGCATACACTGCTGGCGAAGGGTTTGGTGGAGCGTATTGGTCTGCCAGAGGGAGATTTGACCCACAAGCCAGTGGGTAAGGAGGTTTACCATCTGCATCAGCCGATTGCAGACCACACGACGGGTATTCGTTTGGTGTTGGATGCGCTGACAGATGCGCAGCACGGCGTGATTGCTTCGTTGGACGAGGTTAAGGCTGTAGGTCATCGTGTAGCGCACGGTGGCGAGTATTTTGCAAGCAGCTGCATTGTTACTGAGGATGTGAAGGCTAAGATTCGCTCGCTATTTGACATTGCTCCGCTGCACAACCCTGCAAACCTTGAGGGTATTCTCTCAATAGAGAAGGTGTTGCCTGAGGTTGCTCAGGTGGCTGTCTTTGACACCTCATTCCACCAGAGCATCCCTGCTGTGAACTACCTCTACGCCCTGCCGTACGAGTACTATGAGAAGTATCGCGTGCGTCGCTACGGCTTCCACGGCACAAGCCACAAGTTTGTCGCTGCTGTGGGTGCTCAGCTTGCAGGTCTTGAGCTGGGTAGCTCAAAGATTATCACCTGCCACATCGGCAATGGTGCCTCTGTAACGGCTATCAAGGATGGCAAGAGCGTATGCACCTCTATGGGCTTCTCGCCTGTGGACGGACTGGTTATGGGTACTCGCTGTGGCGATGTAGACCCATCGGCTCTGCTCTTCATCGCTGAGAAGGAGGGTATGAATCTTGCAGATATCAACACTATGATTAACAAGCGCTCGGGCGTTGAGGGTCTGAGTGGCGTATCAAGCGATATGCGCGACATTGACGCTGCCTATGAGGCTGGCAACGAGCGTGCTATCATCGCTCGCGATATCTACTACGACCGCGTGAAGCAGTATATCGGCAAGTACGCAGCCCTGATGGGTGGCGTAGACCTTGTAATCTTCACCGGTGGCGTGGGCGAGAACTCTTGGGAGCTGCGCGAGGGCGCAACCTCAGGGTTGGAGTTTATGGGTATCGCACTCAACGACGGCATAAACAAGGCTACCCGCGGCACAGACACCATCATCTCTGCCGAGGATGCAAAGGTAAAGGTTGCCGTTATCGCCACCAACGAGGAGCTTGTAATCGCTACAGACACATATAATTTAACACGATAGCTGTTAGCCGTTAGCCATTGGCCATTAGCCTTATTAAGGTATCGCTCCGCGATAGTGTTTAGGGGTGCAAATAGATGCTTGCGATGCAAATTGCACTCTATAAATACCATCCGCGCAGCGGATACCACAGAAAAGCCAACAGCCAATAGCCAACAGCCAACAGCCAAAAAAAAGCAAACCATGAAACACTTACAGGAGATAGTAGAGGTTGCGCAGCTGCGTGGAAAGAGACGCCTTGCAGTAGCCTACGGACAGGATTCGCACACCATTGAGGCGGTATACAACGCCTACAACGAGGGTCTGGTAGACCCAATTCTCTATGGCGACCGCATCGTTATTGAGAATGTGTGCAAGCAGATGAATATTGACAGCTCGGTATTCCAGATTATTGACGAGAAGAGCGATGTTAAGGCTGCAGCCCTTGCAGCTACAGCCGTAGCCACTGGCGAGGCAGATGTGCTGATGAAGGGTATGCTTCCGACAGATAAGTATATGCGCGCCATTCTGAACAAGGACCTTGGTCTTTGTCCTCCAAAGGCGGTGCTGAGCCATGTATCTGTATTTGAGTGGAGCGGTTACCACAAGTTGCTCCTCGCATCGGATATCGCAATCATCCTCCAGCCTGATATCAAGCAGAAGCAGCAGCAGATTGGCTACCTTCGTCAGGTGGCAAACACCCTGGGCGTAGAGACTCCGAAGATTGGCTGCGTAGCTCCATCGGAGCAGGTACTGCCAGCATCGGTATCATCTATTGAGGGCGCTATGCTTGCCAAGATGGCAGACCGTGGTCAGTTAGGTAATGTTGTTGTAGATGGACCGCTGTCACTGGATGTTGCTCTGTTTAAGGAGGTTGCAGACCACAAGAAGGTCAAGGGCTCTACTATCGCGGGCGATGTAGATGCGCTGCTGTTCCCTAACATTGAGTCGGGCAATGTCTTCTTCAAGTCTGTATCACACCTTGCAGGTGGCGAGATTGCCGCTGTAGTTATGGGCGCTAAGGTCCCTTGCGTTCTCACCTCGCGTGGCGACTCTGCAGCCTCTAAGAAGTACTCTATCGCCCTGGCTTGCCTGCTGGCACGATAGACATTAGCCATTAGCTGTTAGCCATTGGCTTTATATAGGTATCGCTCCGCGATAGTTTTATAGGGGGGGGTAGGAATTAACAGTTCATACTACACCCTATAAACATTGTCGGCTTGCCGACACCTCTGAATAGCCAATAGCTAATAGCCAACAGCCAAAAGTATTATTATGAAAGTACTAATCCTCAACGGAGCCAACCTCAACCTCCAAGGTCGTCGCGACAAGGGGGTCTACGGCTGCGAGAGCTTTGATGAGTTTATCCCCCGCCTGCAGTCGCTCTACCCTAACGATACGATAGAGTACCACCAGACAAATATTGAGGGGGAGATTGTAGATGCCCTGCACCGCGCAGAGGGGCACTACGACGGCGTGTTGCTCAACGCTGGCGGGTATACCCACACATCGGTAGTTATCCGCGATGCTATCTCGGCAATAGATACCCCTGTGGTGGAGATTCATATCTCCAATATCGCCGCTCGCGAAGATTTCCGCCATACAACCCTTATCGGCAGTGTGGCTATCGGCAGCATCGTAGGTTTCGGACTTAACTCCTATCGTCTTGGCGTTGAGGCACTTAAACTACACCTTGAGTAACCTCTATGGCGCAGCAGCTGAGGGATAAGGTGGCGTCGGGCGTGGCGTGGAGTGCAGCCGAGAAGGTTGGCTCTATGCTGCTACAGATGGTGGTTAGCATCGTCGTGGCACGACTGCTTATGCCTCAAGACTTCGGCGTGCTGGCTATACTCACCTTCTTCACGGCTCTGATGACCGTGGTGGTAGATAGCGGCTTCTCGCAGACCCTTATCCGCAAGGCTGAGCCTACGGCAGACGACTATAAGAGCGTCTTTGTCTTTAATGTAGTGGTGTCGGTTGCGCTCTATGCCATTATGGTGGCTCTCGCTCCCGCTATTGCTGCATACTATAAGTTGCCGATTATCAACCACATAGCGCCAGTGCTGATGTTGCTGCTGCCGCTAAGCGCACTCTGCGTTATACAGAATACAATCTTTGCTCGTCAGTTCCGCTTCGCTACCCTCTCGCGCATAAACTTCGCCTGCTCGGCACTCTCGGGTGCTGTGGCTATAGCTATGGCTTGCGCAGGATGTGGGGTGTGGAGCCTTGTCGGTCAGCGACTCTCGCAGATGGCTTGTAAGGCAGTGCTGCTGTGGCGCTATGGCAGCTGGCGATGCGAGGGACGATTTAGTCGTAAGGCTTTGGGCGAAATGAGCCACTTCTCGTTCAAACTTATGGGTACGGATATCATCTCCTACCTATATAATAATATAGCGCAACTCTTTATCGGCAAGATATACTCGCCCTCTACGCTCGGCTACTTCAACCAGGCTCAGAAGCTCAAGGAGCTACCCGTAACCTCGGCTGTGCAGTCGTTCCAGAGCGTCACCTATCCCGCCCTTGCAGGCGTTAAGGATAACCCCGCGAAGTTAGCCGATAGCTACCGCCGCGTGCTGATGATTACTGCGGCTGTGATGTTCCCCGTTATGACGGGTATGGTCGCCGTTGCTGACGATATGTTTATGCTGCTGCTTGGTGAGCGTTGGATGCCTACAGTGCCCTACTTCAAGATTCTGTCACTCTCAGGGCTCTTTTATCCGCTCTCCATGATTGCCTATAACATCCTTAAGGTGGGAGGCAATGGAACGCTTATCCTGCGCCTTGAGGTGGTTAAAAAGAGCATTATGACCGTCATCCTCGCGGTCACTATTCCACACTCCGTTACGGCTGTCGCTTGGGGTCTTACAGCAATGACCGCCGTTGAGTTTGTCCTCAACGCTGCCGCCTCCCTGCGCTTCGCCCGCCTTACTATCTGGCAACTGATACGGAGCCTGCTGCCCGTAGCCTTGCTCTCGCTTACTATGTACCTCGCCGTAACATTTGCCACCGAGCACCTGCTCTGCGATATGAGCCTGCCTCTGCGCTTTACGCTCCAAATCCTCACGGGCGTTATCACCTACACCGCCCTCGGCCTCCTCTTCCGCCTTGAGGCCCTCGCAGACATCAAGGAGACTATCACACGAATGGTTGGGCGTTAGCCTTATCAAAGCGTACACACTTGTCACATCTGTCACATCGTCTACACACGCCTGTGACATTGTGACATTGTGACACCCATTTTGTCGCACACCTAATTTGGCGTCAGAAGGCGGTAGATGCCACGCTCGGGTAAAAAAACAGCGATGGGCTGTACTAAAGCGTACTGCCCATTGCTGATTTTTTAGCTAGCGGAAGCAGGTATCCGCCTTATCACGCCAAATTACTTGCCAGTACTGCCAAACCCTCCTACCCCTCGCTCTGTATCGGAAAGAACATCCACTTCGCACCACTCTATGTGCGCGTGCTGGGCAACTACGGCCTGGGCGATGCGCTCGCCAGGGAGGATTTCAAATGGGGTATTTGAGAGGTTTACGAGGATAACCTTTATCTCACCACGGTAGTCGGCATCAACGGTGCCTGGGCTATTGAGCACAGTGATACCGTGCTTTGCAGCCAGACCACTGCGTGGGCGCACCTGCAGCTCATAACCCTCAGGGAGCTCCACAAACAGGCCTGTAGGGACCATTGCTCGCTCAAGTGGGGCAAGGGTTATCTTCTCCTCTATTGCGGCTCTAAGGTCCATACCTGCTGATAGCGGGGTGGCATACTGTGGCAGAGCCATACCAGAACGGTTAATGATATTTACCTTCATAATTATCTCTTTTTAACTAATATATCCATTGTCTTCTCAAGGTTATGCTCGCCCTCGGTCTCAAAGATAACCTTCACCTCCCTGAAACCCTCGCCGTATATTGGGTCGGGGCTGTTCATCATACCCTCCATAAGTCGCTGCGAGAGTTCGTTGTTCAGGTAGCCGTAGAACAGATACGAGCCGAGGTTGCAGAAGCCCTCGCAATATTTCGGAGGCAGCTGCCTTACGCGACGCTGATTCTGCCACACATGCAGCAGCTCGTGCGCAAGCACCCCACCGAAGTTCACTTTATGCTGACAATCAAGCATATAGACCTTATGGTGCACAGGCATACCGAATAGCGGAATACCACCCATTGACGCCAAACCCATAGGCAGAGCACCCAGGCGGTTGCAGTCAACCAGCTGGCGCATACGCTCAGCATTCACAATCTCTACGGGCACCTTCTCGGGCAGGACAAGGAAGTTACGCTCAAATATCTCGCACACGCGCTGATATACCCACTCAACATGCTCCGAACGGCGTACAACCTTACCCACGCAGTGGGAGCATACCGCACGGCCATCGCTTGAGCGCATATCATCATCCTTGACAATTCTACCGCAGTTTGCGCAGTAGGTAAGGTCGTGGTCCATACAGACCTTCTGTCCCCACTTATCCATACGATACGACCCCAGCAGAGGCTTGCCACAGATGACGCAAGTACTTATTCCAATATCCTTAAGACTGAGCATACTCTCTATTTTTGACAAATATATGATATTTTACTCTTTTTTGCAATATTTTTTGCAATTTCGCCTCCATATTAGTAAATTCGCGCTATGGATAGCAAAAACAGATACATAGACCAGCAGGTAGATAATATGGAGATAAAATCTCCGTGTGTATTCGTTGTGGACATCACCAACGCCAATACGGATAGCAGTATGCTTGAGTGCATCAATATGTTCATCAGCAGCATTTATGAGTCACTCAGCAGCTCGCGGTATGGCAATATTGTGGAGTTTGGTATCATCCAGAGCCTCGGCGAGGGCTACAACATCGTGCGCGACCTTGCACTGCTAACAAAGGGCGAGACGGCACCCACATTCTCTACTAACACTACTGCGAATAGCTCCGTAGCGGCTCTGCACGAGGCTATAGATATGATTTACGACCGCTGCCAGTGGTATGCGCACACTAAGCAGAAGCGCCACATACCTAACATCTACATCATCTCTACGGGCATCAAGGGCGATAAACACCACCTCCGCACATTGGCAGAGAGGGTCCAGTGCGACATATTCTTCAAGCGATACAAGATTGTCGGCTTAGATTGCTCTGGCGCGGCGATGGATGCCTTTGCAGATTGCAAGGAGCTACTGAGCACCCTACTGCCTATGCCAGGTGCACTGTTTGAGTATACCTTCAGCATTCCGCGCAATAACAGCAGCATCCCGCCGCTATCCAGCCCCAAGTGGGAACGATATGATGTCCCAAACCGATATGCAGACCAAGCTGTTCCCAATATGACCCCTAAGCGCCTCTGTATATTTGTGATAGATGGCACCGCCTACAACGACGGCGAGATAACCGCATCAGTAAATGCTATGCTGGAGGGTCTGTACTCACAGCTGCAATCTGCGGAGCTTAACGAGGCACTCGCCTCCTCCATTGAGGTTGGCATTATCCAGGCGGGCAAGGAGCCTACTATCCTGCGCAGCCCAGCACTGATAGACGAGGATGGGGATGAACTCCCGCCGAAGGTTGAGCCTACGCTCTGCATGCCCAATAATGCGGCAGCACTGCAGATGGCGATGGATATTATAGAGAAGCGCAAAGTGTGGTACCGCCAGAGCGGACAGCGATACTATATGCCACTGATACTCTTCTGCTCGGCTACAAACGAGTTATGCAACAACGCATCACTTGTACAACAACTTAACGACGCCCATACCCAACGTAAGTTCAGCACCATAAAGGTCGTAACGCACCCACACCTGCAGCCTATGGAGTTTAGCGAGCTGTTTGATGCGGAGATAAGCCTGAACATTGAGCAGATTGTGCACGCTATCGGCAACCCTCTGCAGGCTATAGACAATAAGCGCAGAGTGGCGGCTACCGACCCTGGGACAGCCAATTTTTCGGCTTTTTTGTCAGAATTTGACATATAGATGTTGAAATCTAAAAAATATTCATTATATTTGTAGGAAATTAACTTAGGAGAGTAAATTAACGAAATATTAACAACTTAACACAACTTAAACTATGAGTACAGAACACAGATTTGCCGGCGAATCGGCTGTAAACCAGGAGATGAAATGTCTTTGCGTATTCGTGCTGGATGTATCCGGCTCTATGCGCGGTGCAAGACTTGAGGCCCTCAACCAGGGTATGAAGGATTTCTATGCTGAGATTCAAGGTGGCGAGAATGTCTCTGAGAAGCTCATAGATCAGCTTGAGGTTGCTGTTATCCAGTATGACGAGGAGGCTCAGATTCTGCGTGACCCTTCCCTGTTGGACGAGGAGGAGCAGGCTCCAACCCTCACAGAGCGTGGCTCTATCACCGATACCGTAACCGCTATGGAGGAGGCTATCCGTATGGTAGAGGAGCGTAAGGCTTGGTATAAGGAGACTGGTCAGAAGTACTACCGTCCTTGGATTGTAGTTATGACCGACGGTGAGCCTTATGGCAACCGCGACTCTGCTGCAGATATTGACGCTATCTCTGCTCGCGTAGCTGCTGACTCGGCTGCTAAGAAGTACTTTATGATGGGTATCGGCGTTGGCGAGGCTAATATGGAGTTGCTCGGCAGAATGTGCGGCAAGGCTCTGCCTCTGGCTGGTACTAAGTTCACTGAGTTCTTCCAGTGGCTCAGTAACTCACTCTCTATGGTATCTACCAGCAAGGAGGGTGACAAGGTTAGCATCAAGGATGGTGCTGATGCTTGGATGGACTCTTTCGAGATCTAAAATCAACTATATGTATAGACAGAGGTGTATCCGCCTTGCGGTTACACCTCGTTTTTAATCTAACAGACTATGAACAAGTTTACCGATTTCTTCAAGAATATCATCCCTGGAGGCGACAGCGCAGACTCAACTCCCGTTGTTACACCTCCTACACCCGCAGCTCCCGTAGCAGATGCGCCTGATGCGCCTGATGCGCCAGTAGAGCCAGTAACACCTGCTCCCGCTCCTGCGCCAAAGAAGTCCCCGCTGGATGACGACCTCTTCACAGTTGATACCAGCAGCGAGGATACTCCGAAGGACGAGCCAGCAGATACCCCTGCCGACGAGCCTAAGGATGAGCCTAAGGACGATGCTCCAGCCGACGAGCCGAAAGACGAGCCGAAAGACGAGCCGGAGGATACCCCTGCGGATGCACCAGCAGACGAGCCTAAGGATGTTACCGACACCGACCCCGTAGATGTTCCTGCGGAGCCACAGAAGCCTGTAGACCTTGACAAGCCAGAGCGCCGCGTAGTGACCTCTGTTGCAGACGAGAGTGGCTATGTTGTAGGTTTCTCTATCCAGGGTCGTAGCCACATCTCCAACGGCACACCTTGCGAGGACTATCACGCCTACAAGGAGCTTGCACCTGGTTGGAAGCTCTTTATCACCTCTGACGGCGCTGGCTCGGCACGCGAGTCTGCCCGTGGCTCAAAGGCCAACTGCGAGATGGCTGAGAAGTTTATCACTCAGCTGCTTGCCACAAAGGGTTGGGTAGAGAAGAACTATATGCCAACCGAGCTGGAGTGGTACATTGAGTGCTACAACATCTTCCTCTCTATGAAGGCTATCATCTTCCGTCAGGCAGAGAAGCAGGCGGCGCAGTACAAGGAGTCTAAGGAGGCTGCTCTCAAGGAGCTTGAGGCTAAGATTGAGCAGACTTTAGACCTTGTTGTGCGTGGTAAGTTAGAGAGCCACAAGCGCGACCTTATTGCCGACATCAACCGTCCGCTGAGTGCACGCGACTTCAACGCAACCATCATACTTATGCTGCTCACCCCTAACGGTATGCTTACCGCCCACATCGGCGATGGACGAATGGGCTACAAGAGCAAGGATGGCGAGTGGAAGGCCCTGCTCACACCACACAAGGGCGACGAGGCATCCTCAACAGTATTTATCCCTAACGACTGGAATCAGGTGCGCGTACCTGCATTTACGATGTCGGACGCCTTCCTTCCAGATGTAAGGGTTGTGCACGAGCTACCAGAGGTTGTAGTACTTATGAGCGACGGCTGCGAGAATATCACCTGGAGCTGCTACTCACGCGACGATAATGGTCACTACTACGACCCTAACAAGCCATTTACAGGCTTCTTTGAACCGCTGCTTGAGGAGATGAATGCAGACCTCACCCCAGAGGCTCGCGTAGACCGACTGATAGAGATTATCAATGTCGGCACCACTGCAGGTAGGTCTGAGCACGACGATAGAACAATGCTCTTTGGCGTATTCAAGTAGCAGCCAATAGGCAGTGGGGATGGAGAAGTTCTACTACATACACAACTCGCAGTTCAAGCACCTGCTTGTAGATAAGCCTCTTGGTAAGGGAGGTCAGGCGGTTGTGTACAATGTGGTCTACCCCGCCGCTCTGGAGGATTGCTGCATAAAGGTCTACCACAACGGCTGCAAGGAGAGTACCGTTGAGCGCCTACGCTATATGATTGACCACCCACCTGCCATAACACGCAGTGCCGCCTTTCGCATCTGCTGGCCGGAGGGGTTTGTATACAACGAGAATCACGAGGTCGTTGGCTTCTATATGCCGAAGGCTTTTGAGCATAGCCGCGACCTCTACATCCTCTGCTACCACAGCAAGGGCAAGAGTATAGCCAGCCGCTTCAAGAACTACCCCGAGTGGTTTGACAAGTTTGAACGCACCTCGGGCGATGGTATTCGCAACCGACTCAAGATGATGGCAAATATTGCTCAGGCGTTCTACCAGATACACCACACCGATAACTATGTGGTGCTGGATATCAAGCCCGACAATATCCTTGCAACGGCAACGGGCAAGGTCTCTATTGTAGATACCGACTCGTTCCAGATTGCCGATAGCGAGCATATCCTCTTCCCGGGGGCTGCCGCCACACCTGAGTATTGCGCCCCGGAGTTTGAGGCTCAGTACGAGCAGAAGCGACCATTTACCAAGACCAACGACTGCTTCTCGCTCTCCGTGGTATTCTACCAGATACTTATCGGGCTACACCCCTACTCTGGTATGCAGTTGCTTGCGCCATACGATACGGACCAGTACAACGAGCTTGCCGCCTGTATTCGCAAACACCTCTTCCTCTACGGATGCAATAAGCGATATATCAGGCAGTTATCGCCAAACCCTCACTCATTTTTTGAACGACTGCCACAGCAGTTACGAGTTATGTTTATCAAGGCTTTTGATGCACCCAACTACCGCCCAACGATGGAGGATTGGTGCAAGGAGCTATACAACTTATTGAAGTAATGAATCTTTATATCAAGAAATCGCAGACCGATTGCTTTGAGGCTATCGTTGCAGATCAGCTGCTCTGCAAGTACCCAGAGTCTGACATGTACTCCCTCCAGGGGGCAGATTACAGCGACTACTGCGTCCACCTGATGCACAGTCCTGAGAATATCCTCACAGACAAGATATTCTATATGGCGGCACACCAGCCTAAGGGTGCCGAGAACAACCCAAACCTGCACATCTGCCTGCCTATGGCGGCTGTATACAATAGCGAGTGGAAGTGTGTCGGCTATATGACCCTCATGCCTTTTGAGGGCAGCCTTGGGCTGTCACTTCTGACAAGCTACAACGCACGCCCTATCTCCAAGCGTAAGCGCTTTGCCAGCAAGCCAGAGTGGCACGACAAGTTTGAGCGCGACGAAGTGGGTATGCAGAATCGCTACAAGCTACTCTACAATGTAGTCAAGGCTCTGCATCTTGTGCCAGAGTGCTACTCAATAGCAAACCTCACGCCTGAGGAGATTCTCATCACCCCTAAGGGCAAGGTATCTATCATCGGACTCTACAACACTCAGATTGCCGAGAACGGCAAGGTGCTCTTCCCTATGCGCTCTATCACCCCTGACTACTTTGCACCAGAGGCGTATAAGGCCCGCAGTGCTAAAGAGGCTATCCCAGCCTCTGCGGGGCTATTCTCCGTTGCAGTCTACATCTATCAGGTGCTCACCGGCACGCACCCCTATGCAGGTACAGTCCTCAGACCGCCATACGATAGCGCCTCGGAGATTAGCGACTGCATCAAGAATGACCTGTTCCCATTCGGCGAGCGAAAGCAGTATATCACCCTGCCAGATGGTCTGAACCTACATAA
The DNA here is from genome assembly GCA_017463615.1 of Alistipes sp. Lineage (GTDB taxonomy): Bacteria > Bacteroidota > Bacteroidia > Bacteroidales > Rikenellaceae > Alistipes. The sequence goes on from JAFTOU010000018.1 coordinate 74,151, forward strand.
GGCCTTTGAGAGTATGCCTGCAGATATACAGCAGCTCTTCAAGCAGGCATTCAGTAGCAACTACACCTCCCGCCCAACACTTGAGCAGTGGGGTAAAACGATATATAACACTATTACACGATGAAACTATACATCCAGAAGACAGCTAACGGCAGCTTAGAGACTATTGATGTCAAGGACGACCCACTGGGCAAAGGTGGTCAAGGAGCTGTCTACAACATCATAACATCGCAGTATGCGGCAGAGTACTGTATCAAAATCTACTTGAGGGATGCTCAGAAGTCCTTTGAGAAGATTAAGTACATGGTCTCTCACCCGCCGCAGAATATCAAGGATAACCCATCCTTCCGCATCTGCTGGCCCGTGGCGTTGGTCTACGATACCAGCAAGAAGTTTGTCGGTTATATGATGCCGCTGGCATTTCAAAAGGGTCACGACCTTACTATCCTCTCCGTCTATCGTAACAAGCCGCTCTCGCAGATTAAGCGCTTCAAGAACAAGACCGAGTGGCACGACAAGTATGAGTTGGACACCAAGGAGGGTATTATCAACCGTATCAAGATGCTCTGCAATGTAGCCATTGCGATACATAAGATTCACGATACGGGCAGATATGTACTTGTAGACCTCAAGCCTGAGAATATTGACGCAACAGGTACGGGTAAGGTCTCTATTATGGATACCGACTCTATCCAGATTTCGGAAAATGGTCGTATTCTCCACCCCGCTACAGCCTTTACCCCCGACTACTTTGCACCTGAGGGTAAGGATTTGAAGAAGTGCAACCGCCCATTCCCTATTCAGTGCGATAACTTCGCTGCGGCTGTCTGCTTCTATCAGATTTTGACGGGTACCCACCCATACTCTGGAACGGTGCTCAAGCCACCTTACGACAAGTATACCGAGCTTGCCGACTGTATCGCTCAGGGACTTTTTGCCTTTGGCGAGAAGGCGCGATATATCAGCCTGCCTGCTGGTTTCAACCTCCAGCAGAACTTCTTTAACCTGCCTGTGGAGGTGCAGCAGATGTTCAAGCGTGCCTTTGGCACAAACCCTGCAATGCGTCCATCTATGGAGGAGTGGGGCAAGGTATTCTACACCATCATCAAGAAGGGCGTTAATGTCAATGCCTCTGCGGTCAAGCGCGTATCTAACGACTCCCCTATCAAGATTATCAGCGTGGAGTATGGCGATACCGACAAAAATGGCAATGTGATTCGCAACTTCGGCAGTAAGCTCTACACAGATGTCTCATACCTCAATCCGAAGCTCAGCTACGAGGTGCTAAACCTTGCCGGTAGCATTGAGCTCAGATACCGAATTACAAACCCTAAGGGCGAGGTTATAACCTCCGACAAGACTATAGCCACCGTTTCTGCAAACTCAAAGGGCAAATGCACCCAGGCTATCGGCGGCTGGGGTAATCCTAATAAGACAGCCTACGATGTCCCAGGAACATACAACATAGAGTTCTACTTCAAGAATAAGTGTATCTTCAAGGACACCTTTACTATCTACGCATTAGGTAGTAGCCGCGCTGTCACCCCGCCAAAGAGCGTTCCGTCCTCTGCACCGTTCCAGATTACCAAGATGACATTCTTGGATGTGAAAAAGGATAATAGCGTCATTCGTGACGAAGGTAGCACCCTCTACACCGATGTAATGTATCTAAGACCGAAGATTTACTTCAATGTTAATCGTGTTGGTCCGAAGCGTACTGATGTATGGGTTAAGATTACTGACCCTAACGGAAAGGTTACCTCAAATAGCACCATCAAATCAGGTCTTTACAGTTCCGAGATAGACCTAAGTACTTCGGGTAGCTTCTCCTGCCTTCTCTCTGGTTGGGGAAATGATAGCTGCAATTTATATTCCATTCCAGGTAATTGGAAGGTTGAGATATACTACCAGAACTCCTGCATCTATAGCACCTATGTGACTATCAACCGTAAGAGCTCTACATCCTCGTCCTACACGCCTAAGCCAGCGCCTAAGCCAGCGCCAAAACCTGCTCCGAAGCCACACTACTCGCCTCGTTCTGGTGGTAGCAGCGAGGGTCTGTGGTCAAAATTGAACCGCATGGTGACAAGCATTGGCGATAAAATTGAGAACCTTATTGACGAACTGACGGAGGGTGATTTTGTTACAGTTGCAACCTTTGTTATAGGAGGTTTGTTGCTACTCTTCCTTGCAGCTATGACAAATAGTTGGTTCTGGGGTATCGTTGTATTTGTAATCGGATGTTGTATCGGCGTCTACGCCCTTACATTCATAGCGGGTATTTTAACCTTCGTTATATTGATACCTGCCTATGCTATACGATATGCGTTCTACAACATCTATACCCTGATTGTTGCTCTTGCACTCCTCCTCGGCTCGTCAGCAATACCTTCTGTGGTCGAGCTTGTTAAGGATAGCGCGCAGGAGAAGACCAGCGTAACCACCTCCTCAAGGGAGACGACCACTTATGTCTGCACCTCAAAGGATGTGCTCAATGTTCGCAGCAAACCGAACACTGGTGCCAGTGTTGTGTCCACCCTCTCGCCAAATCAGGCTGTTGAGGTATACTTTATCCGCGACGGCTGGGCAAAGGTTAAGCTGAAGAACAATACTACGGGCTATGCAAGTGCATTATTCTTAGAGAAATACAAACCATAAACCGCTGATTTATAGCCGTTTGCTATGACAGATACTATTGAGAACACACTCAAGGAGCAGGTAGCAATGTTGCCATTGCTACCTGGCTGCTATCTCTTCTCAAACAAGGAGGGCGAGGTGATATATGTCGGCAAGGCTAAGAGTCTGAAAAAGCGTGTAAGCAGCTACTTCGTTCAGAACCGCGACCATAGTGCCAAGGTGCGCGTTATGGTGCGTCAGATAGCCTCGCTACGCTACATTATCGTTGATAGCGAGACCGACGCCCTACTGCTTGAGAACTCGCTTATCAAGAGTCTCAAACCCCGCTACAACATCCTACTCAAGGACGACAAGTCCTATCCGTGGATAGCCCTCACTCCCCCACCTTTTGAGCGTGTAATATCTACCCGCCGCGTGGTTAAGGATGGCTCGCGCTACTTCGGGCCCTACGCCTCCGTTGCGGCGCAGAAGGCTATGCTGGAGTTTATCGGCGAGGTTATTCCGCTGCGCACCTGCCGCCTAAATCTCTCTCAGGAGCAGATAGACAAGGGCAAATATGCCCCCTGCTTGCAGTACCATATCGGCAACTGCAAAGCCCCCTGCTGTGGTCGTCAGAGTGCGGCTGAGTATGCCGAGCTGGTGGAGCTCGCCGTATCGGCTCTCAAAGGCGAGCTGCGCGGTGTAAAGAGCTACTTGGAGGGCGAGATGAATCGTGCTGCTGCGGAGCTACGCTTTGAGGCTGCACACCGCTTCAAGATGCGGTTGGAGGCGCTGGAGAAGTATCGCGCAAAGTCTGTCATTGTCAGTGCCAATATGACCGATGCAGATATCTTCTCGCTCTACACCGAGGGCGACGAGGCATACTGTAACTTCCTGCGTGTCAAGGGCGGAGCTATCATCGCCGTGCAGACCCTCGCCATATCGCAGGGCGTTGAGGCTACCGAGGAGCAGATGCTCACGCTGGGCATACAGCATATTGTAGAGAATATCGCGGGCGAGCTGCAAAAAGAGGTTATCGTGCCATTTATGCCCGAGCAGGAGCTCTTCCCATCAACCCACTTCATCATCCCGCAGCGCGGCGAGAAGCGCGAGCTGCTGGAGTTCTCGCTCCGCACGGCAAGGCTCTATCGTGCCGAGCTGATGAAGAATCTTGAGATTAAAAACCCTGAGCGACATACCGACCGCCTTATGGAGGCTATGCAGCGCGAGCTTCACCTTGACCGCCAGCCGCGACATATAGAGTGCTTTGATAACTCTAACACTCAGGGCACAAACCCTGTAGCTTCGTGCGTTGTCTTTCGTAATGGCAAGCCATCTAAGCGCGAGTATCGCCACTTCAACATCAAGACCGTTGTGGGTGCTGACGACTTCGCCTCTATGCGCGAGATTATCACCCGCCGCTATACACGCCTTATGGAGGAGGGGGCAGAGCTGCCAGACCTCATCGTTGTAGATGGCGGTAAGGGTCAGCTCTCAAGTGCCTACGCGGTGCTCTGCGAACTGGGCTTGCAAGATAAGATTCCTATCGTCGGACTTGCCAAGCGATTGGAGGAGGTCTACTACCCTGGCGACCCTATGCCCTACTACCTTTCGCGTACGGGCGAGCCGCTGAAGGTTATGTGCCACATCCGCGACGAGGCGCACCGCTTCGGCATCACCTTCCACCGCAATAAACGCAGTAATGCAATGATACACAGCTCACTGGAAGGCATACCAGGCATCGGCAGCAAGACCATAGAGAACCTATTCAAGCACTTCAAAACCCTATCCAAAATCAAGGTTGCCACCGTAGAGCAGCTCGCTGAGGTTGTGGGCGCAGCGCGTGCCGAGAAGATTGCAAAACACTTTAACAAGGACAACAATGAGAATTAAGGAGAGATACGACGGCATAATAGGCTGGTTTTCAGAGAATATGCCCGTTGCCGAGAGCGAACTAAACTTTGAGAACACCTTTCAGCTGCTTGTTGCCGTGATACTCTCGGCGCAGTGCACCGACAAGCGTGTCAATCTTACCACCCCCGCCCTCTTTGCAGCCTTCCCGACCCCCGAGGCACTTGCTGCTGCGAGCGTAGAGGAGGTCTATAGCTACATCCGCTCTATCTCCTACCCGAACAATAAGGCGAAGAATCTGGTCGCTATGGCGCGTATGCTCTGCAGCGACTTTGGGGGCGAAGTTCCTTCGGATATTGAGAGTATGATGCGCCTGCCGGGCGTGGGTCGCAAGACGGCAAATGTCGTGGGCGCTGTGGTCTGGGGCAAGGAGGTTATGCCCGTAGATACCCATGTCTTCCGCGTCTCTGCCCGCATAGGCCTTACATCCAACGCCAAAACCCCGCGCCAAACCGAGCTGCAGCTGGAGAAAAACATCCCCTCCCACCTGCTCCCTATCGCCCACCACTGGCTCATCCTCCACGGCCGCTACATCTGCACCGCCCGCAAGCCCAAATGCTCCGAGTGCGGTATCGCCCACTGGTGCAAATCAGCCCCAAAGAATAACGAATAGGATTTTTTATTATCTTTGTGCCTATGAATCGTGATATAAACATAGATACCGAGCAGCGGGTGGCAAGAGCCAAGGAGTTGTTTAACAGCGGGTACAACTGCTGTCAGGCGGTGGTGATGGCGTATGCCGATGTGGTTGAGATTGAACCAACACTTGCCGCTACCATTGCTGCGCCCTTTGGGGGTGGTATGGGTCGGTTGCGTGAGGTGTGCGGAGCGGTGAGCGGAATGACTATGCTTGCAGGTTTTATCTCGCCTTGTCCGACTGCCGACAGCGCACTTGCCAAGAGGGAGAACTACGCCCTTGTGCAGCGTTTTGCCGAGGCATTTCGCGCACAGAATGGTGCGATAGTATGTCGCACGCTTTTGGGTCTTGACCACGCAAAGGACGACCCTACCCCATCGCCACGCACAGCGGAGTACTACCGCAAGCGCCCATGTGCCGAGCTTGTGGGCGATGCCGCACGAATAGTAGCACAACATTTAGTAGAGAACAGTAATAAATAGTATTAACCACATTTTGGAATTTAGACGAGGATTTTCGAGGCTTGCGCAGGCGAGAAAAACGGAGCATACTGAGCGTATGTGAGTATTTTTGAGCCAAGCGTAACGCAGAAAATACCGTCTAAAAACAAAATCTAAATTAAAGAGATGTCATTATGAACAAAGTAATCGCAAGTCCACACGCCCCAAAGGCAGTAGGACCTTACTCACAGGCAATTCAGGCAGAGGGAACACTCTACCTTTCAGGACAGCTTCCAATTGACGGAGCTACAGGCACTATGGCCGAGACTATTGAGGAGCAGACAGAGCAGAGCCTCAAGAATGTAGGTCACATTCTCCGCGAGGCTGGCTACGACTACTCAGATGTAGTTAAGACAACCGTACTGCTGGCAGACATCAAGGAGTTTGCAGCTATGAACGCTGTATATGCAAAGTACTTCAGCGGCGCCTTCCCTGCTCGCGTATGCTACCAGGTTGCAGCACTTCCTATGGGTGCAAAGGTTGAGATTGACGCTATTGCAGTGAAACTCTAACTATTAGCCGTTAGCTTTTTAGAGGTATCCGCAAAGCGGATTTACAGTTAGTCGGCATAGCAGAGCGATGTGGCTGCTGAAGCTACTTATGCGTAACGCAAAAATACCATATAAAATTCAAAATTATGGATACGCAGCAGAACGAGAAAGGCAAAGACTACTCTGGTCTGATGAGTCGTAGGATTCGTCGCATACTGTTGGTGTGCAACAGCTACGACAGCTACACGCTGGAGGAGGATGGTAGGTTGGAGGTGCAGATTACGCAGGAGTATTCGGAGCTCAATCTGAGTAATCCGCCATCAATTACGCGCGTAGAGTCCACTATAGAGGCGCTGGAGCTGATAAGTCGCAGCGAGAATTTTGACCTTGTAATTACGATGTACAATGTCGGTCAGATGGATGTCTATACCTTCTCGCACAAGATGAAGCAGATATGTCCGACCACGCCCGTTGTGCTGCTGACCAACTTTTCAAAGGAGATATATCGCCAGATTGAGAGCAACGACACCTCGTCGTTGGACTATGTATTCTGCTGGAACAACTCCACAGACCTTATCATCGCCATCATCAAGCTGATTGAGGATAGTATGAATGCCGAGCACGACTGCATTGAGTTCGGTGTGCAGACCATCCTGCTTGTTGAGGACTCTGTGCGTTACTACTCCACCTATCTGCCGGCGATATACAAGCTCGTGCTGCAGCAGAATGGAGCCTCTATTCGCGATGCACTCAACGAGCAGCAGCAGATTGCCCGCAAGCGTGCCCGTCCGAAGATTTTGATGGCAACCAACTACGACGACGCTGTGGCTCTCTACGAGCGTTACAAGGGCAATATGCTGGGTGTTATCTCCGATGTGGGTTTTGTGATTCACAAGGGCGACGACCCTGCAACCGAGAAGTTGGATGCCGGCATAGACCTCTGCAACCTTATCCACAAGGATAACCCTACGATGCCATTTCTGATGCAGTCCTCGCAGGAGAGTATGCGCGAGGTGGCAGATAGTCTGGGCGTTGGTTTTGTTGTCAAGCACTCCAAGACCCTGATACACGAGATTAGCGAGTATATCGGTCGTGCATTTGCCTTCGGAGACTTCGTACTCACCGACCCCGACACGGGCGAGCAGATTGCCCGCGCCGAGGATTTGCTGGGGTTAGAGCGTCTGCTGCACAACATATCCGACACTGTCCTGAGCAGCGTTGTAACAACCACCTATCTATCAAAGTGGCTCCTCTCGCGCGGTATTTTCTCCCTTGGAAACTCTTTCAGGGAGCTGACCCTCAAGGAGTTTAACAACGATATTGCTGCCGTAAGGCAATTCCTCACCGAGTCGCTGCGTGACTACCGCATAAAGCAGGGACTGGGCGTGGTTGCGCGCTTTACGCCAGATACCTACAACGATGCGATATGGTTTGCACGATTGGGCAACGGTTCTATCGGTGGCAAGGCTCGCGGACTGGCATTTATGAACCATATCCTGCAGCAGTACAACCTCTACAACGAGTGGCAGGATGTGCGAGTGATGATACCTCGTACGCTGGTGGTTACTACCGAGTATTTTGACCGCTTTATCATTGAGAATGGACTGCAGTATGTCATCAATGCCGACTTGACCGATGCTGAGATACTCTCCGAGTTTGTCGCCTCGTCACTGCCTACGGAGCTTACTGAGTCGCTCAGGGTATTTATACGCGGCGTGAAGAAGCCTTTGGCTGTCCGCTCGTCGTCCAAGCTGGAGGACTCCTACTACCAGCCATTTGCGGGCATATACTCCACCTATATGATTCCTCACACCGAGAATGAGGACCAGAAGCTGCGACTGCTCTCCAAGGCTATAAAGAGTGTCTACGCCTCTGTCTACTTCGCCTCATCGCGTGCATATATCACCGCCACGGCGAATGTTATCTCGGAGGAGAAGATGGCTATCGTGCTGCAGGAGATTTGCGGCTCGGAGGATCGCGGCTACTTCTTCCCGACGCTTTCGGGCGTGGCTCGCTCGCTGAACTTCTACCCTATCGGCTACGAGCGTGCCGAGGAGGGCGTGGCTAAGGTAGCCTTTGGACTGGGTAAGGCTGTGGTAGATGGCGAGCAGGTGCTCCGCTTCAGCCCTAAATACCCGCAGCATATACTCCAGACATCCACTCCGGAGCTTACTATGCGCGAGACCCAGCAGACAATGTATGCCCTAAACCTGCAGCCCGATAAGTTCAAGACATCTATAGACGACGCCGTAAACCTTGAGAGGCTGAAGATTGCCGACTGTGCGCAGTTCCGCAACATAAAGCATGTAACCTCTACATGGGATATGCAGAGGATGACGCTCACCGACTCGCCATTTGCCGAGGGTGTTAAGGTTGTGACATTCTCTAAGATTCTCAAGTACAACTCCTTCCCACTCGCCGACATCCTCTGCCGACTGCTTGAGATTGGTCAGAACGAGATGAAGACCTGCGTGGAGATAGAGTTCGCCGCCAACCTTGACCGCGGAAATCGCTTTAGTATCTTCAATGTGTTGCAGATACGCCCTATCGCTGCTGCGGCTGCCGAGACAAATAAGGATTGGAGCACCGTAGAGCCAGAGAGGGCACTTATCTACTCCCAGAGTGCATTGGGAACGGGATATATAGAGGGTGTTAGCGATGTTATCTACCTGCGTCGCGAGAACTTTGACCCTGCCGCAACACAGATTATCGCCGAGCAGACCTGCCACCTCAATAGCCAGATGCGCGCACAGGGGCGTGGCTACCTACTTGTGGGCTTCGGACGCTGGGGCTCTAGCGACCCGTGGCTCGGCGTACCAGTCCGCTGGAGCGATATCTCGGAGGTTAAGGTTATCGTTGAGTGCGGACTTGATAAGTTCCGCATAGAGCCAAGCCAGGGCACCCACTTCTTCCAGAATATGACCTCCTTCGGCGTGGGCTATATGACCGTAAACCCTCACGCTGGCGATGGTGTGCTGAACTTTGACGCCCTTGACGCCATGCCCGCCCTCTACGAGAGCGAGTATATCCGCCATGTGCGCTTTGAGCACCCTCTGGAAATCTGCATCGACGGAGTCAAGAATAAAGGCGTGGTGGAGATTGGCCATTAGCTATTAGCTATTAGCCATTGGCTATATCAAGGTATCGCTGCGCGATAGTTTTTATAGAGGTGCGGATTGCACCGTCGGCTACCACTTGCACCCATTTTTGCGTCAAAATGCGGTAGTAGGTGTGCATCGTGCAAAAAAGCAACATCGGATAGTACTAAAAGCGTACAGCCGATGTTGCTTTTTAAGGGATGTGCAGCTAATGCCGTATTTTCACGCGAAAATTAGTGTTTGATGGCAATCTCGTCTATCAAAGCATTCATCTTTTTGCGCAGCTTAGTAATTATAGGCACCCAGATAATGGTAATTGCGAAGATTGCTCCGATGCCGACACCTAAGACGATGCCCTCAAAGAAGTTTTGAAGATTAACGCCAATAGGCAGGTGCTGACAAAGTATTGCAACAGCCATAATTACAGTAAACACCCTAAGCAACATTGAGAGTGTGCGGATAGCATAACTGTAGGACTTATTGGTCATCTTTAGTTTGGCGAAGGTGTCATTTTCGTTATTAAAAGGACCCTCGTCAGCAGGTTTCTGGAGATACATCCACTCTTTATGTTCATGGACGATGCGTATTCCGCACTCAGTCAAAAAGTTGTAATACTCCTCCTTACCAAGACCGTGTGGCATATTCTCTGGCAAGTCAAGTTTGTAGATAAATTCGCCAGGTTTTCCCCTCTTAAAGACATAGCGGCACAAACACTGCACGCGCACAAAGTTCCAACCATTGCGTGCCATCTCATTAAGCCAACGCTCCTCTTCATCCGCCTGAGAGATAAAGAAAAAATTCCAAACTTTTTTGTACTCTTTCATATTACTACCTTTTTAAGATTTTTACTCCATTTCTTACAAGCTCCTCAAGGCGAGTAAGCTCCTGCTCTAATACCGCGCGACCCGCCGAGGTGATTTTATACTCCTTCTTGCGAGAGTCTGCCTGCAGTTCAAGCTGCTCTATCCAACCCTTCTCCAACAGAGTGGATAACGCCCCGTAGAGCGTTCCGGCTGATATAACCAATCGCCCACCACTAAGCTGCGCCGTGCGCTGCATAATTCCGTAGCCATGCAGCGGCTCTACAAGGGCAAGCAGAATGTAGTATACCGCCTCCGTAAGTGCATTGTTTGATGTGTTCATAGTAGGTATGTTCTATAAATTAGTAATCTCTTATCGCTTTTAAGTAGATTCTATTGCGGTCGCTTTTGGGTTTATTTTGGCATCTTTTCCTGCTTTTCGCGGTTATAATCGGCGATTACGCCCTTAAAAGAGCAGAAAAACTTGCTCAAAATAACCTCCAAAATCACCTCGCCCTAATTTATAGAACCTACCTATGTTATATTATACTATATTATATTGCCTTTCGTTATATTGCCCTCCGTTATATCGGTTGACGATACAAAGGTAGACGATATATTTTTAATATGCAAGAGTTTTTCAGAAAATTTTACTATTTTTGTTGTAAAATAGATTTTATGCGGAGGTTTTTGGTATATTTTGTAGCGATGCTACTACTTGCCACGCCCGAGGTTTTGGCTACGGGGCGTGGTGAGGCTCGCAATCGCGCGGCGGTGCTTAGTGGTGGTGACGGCTACTACAAGGAGCTGTTTATGGACGGAGGTATACACCTCACATCGCGTCGCAAGCTCCCAGCAGCGCGTGCATTAGGCATAGATATGGAGTTCTTCGCCTCTGCGGCTACGAAGGAGCTGACCGCGCAAGATACAATCCTCCAGTCGCGCATATTCTGCGGTAGCGACCAGGATACAAACGGTCCGCTACTCTACCCCGACGGAGCACCTCGCTTTCGCGCCATATATGTCAATGGTGGTAGTGCCGCCAAGCACGCCCGCACGCTTACGGCAGAGGGGCGCGAGCGCATACGCCAGTTTGTGGCGGCAGGTGGCTCGTATATCGGCACTTGCGCAGGTGCATTCCTCGCCTCGGCAGCAAGTAAGCGGACGGGCAAGTCGGAGCGAAACAGAGGGCTCTACCTCAACCTTTGGCCCGGCACGATGCACTCCACAGGGCTGCTTAAGAGTCGCACAGCGATGCAGTTAGAGCGTGGCTCTGCCCTGCTGCGATACTACGACTTTGGCGGGGATGGAGTGATTGACTCTGTGCGCCACAATGGCGGCGGCTATGCCCTGGAGAGCACCCTCCCTGCAGGTACAGAGGCGCTGACACGATATATCTTCAAGGATAACGACAAGGTTAAAATCAACAACTGCATAAGCGCTTGGGCGTATAAAAAAGATGAGCAGAGCGGTCGCGTGGTGCTTGTTGGCTCACACCCCGAGGCTGTAACTTCGGGCGAAAGATTGGAGTATATGTCGGCAATGCTGCTCTACGCAATGGATGGCAACGGCAAGCCCAAAATCAAGGCTGAACTGAATAGCGGGCAGAGAATACAGATGAACCTCCGCACAGAGGATAACCTGCCCGAGCGCACCGCCATAGGCGATAGGCAATACCACCACTTCACCGTCACTGTGCCTAAGGGTTGCAAGCAGATGACTATCAAGCTCAGCGGCTACGACGGCTCGGATAACTTTGACCTCGCCCTCTCTGCCCACCCTCGCAGCTTCGCGTTTATGGACTCAGCACAGTATACAGACTCCACCTCGGGCTGCTACAAAACACTTACCATAACACGGCCAAAACCTGGCGTGTGGTATATCTCCGTACTCTGCCAAACAACCGTCTCAGCCATCACAGGCCAGTACGGCACCAAATACTTCGGCCGCACCGATGTCCTCAACGGCGTACCGTACACAATCTCTGCAGAGATTGACTATTAGCCGTTAGCCATTGGCTATTAGCTTTTCAGCGGTGTCGCTAAAGCGACAGAGTTTATGGGGTCTACCATTCGCACCCATTTTGGCGTCAGAAGGCGGTAGATACAACGCTCGGCAAAAATACCCGCGATGAGCTGTACTAAAGCGTACTGCTCATTGCGGGTACTTTTTTGTTAGCGGAAGTAGGTATCCGCCTTATCACGCCAAAAGCTAATGGGTGGCTTTGTACCATTCGGTTTCTTTCCACTTCGCCCTATACACAGAGCCCGGAACTATCATGATGGGGGCTGAGGTGGTGATTCCAGAGTAGTAATCTATAGGGTTTGCGAGGTTGTTATATGCGGAGTAGAAGGTCTCTGTGTGGTGCTGACCGGTGACGGTGCGGGCGAGCTGCTCGGAGAATGCGGCTACGGCAGAGGCATCGGTGCAGCTCTTGATGATATAGTCCTCAAGGTCAAAGAAGATGTGCGTAGGGTTACGCAGGTTGCTAATACCGTCGTACACCTGCAGCGTATCGGGGTCTACATCCTGCGTTGCGAGGTTTGTAGCCTTGACGGTCGCAGCCAGAGCCTCAAGCTCGGCGCAGTTGATAACAGCCGAGCAGGCAGAGGAGTAGATGCCCGTCTTATTGACCTTATAGTAGTCCACAAACGCCTTTGCCGAGCCCTCCAAGCGGGTGAGCAGCGGCTGCGAGCTGACCATTGTAGTGATAATATCGTTATACGGCATACCGCTTGCCATAACCTCGCACGGAGAGCCGAGGATATAGTCTGTAACATCCTTCAGGTCGTAGGCGGTCTCTACATTTGCCATATAGCAGACATCAAAGATGATATAGTCCAGATGGTGACCCGTGCGGGCGATAGCCGAGGCGAACTCGGTAGTATTGAGCTGCGTAGCTGCCGCATCGCCGATATGGCGCACCATAGCTGCCCCTGGCGCTGGCGTCCAGATAAGTTCCTCGGCAATATCAAACGCTGAGAGCGCCGAGGTGGATGTATCGGCCTTAGGTATCCAACCCTTGCCATGCGAGCCCACATAGAGTCCATACTCCTTAGCTGGTGCAGCCTTGAATAGGTCGTTCAGTATTGAGTATGCCATAGGCTCGTCGTAAATCATCGGCAGGCTATAGTCGGCAATATGCTCGCGAAGAACCTTGCTCATGCCGCTGTCGTAGCGAACCTCAAACATAGAGCCTGCAAGCTGACTGCTCTGCATAAAGACAATCACGCGGCTATTATCCAGCGTACCCTGCTGGGCGATGGTCTCCACCATCTGCAGATTGGTGTTGAAGTAGCTCTTGAGGCTTGTTCCGAGCATAAAGAATAGCAGGGCGTGGTCGGCAAGCTCCTTGCGCTGCCAAACCTCTATGGTCGTAGAGCAAGATGGGTAGTCTACAAGCGCGACTGTCAGCACCGCAATCTTACGCTCCGCATCGGTCTTGTTGCCCTCCAAGGCTGTAAGCTCTATGCTCTGACCCTCGCCACGCACAGCAGTAAGGGTTGTGGCAGAGCTTGTTACGGTAAAGTCAAATGGGGTGATAACATCCACACTTGTCGTTGCCCCCTCAGTGCCGTTGATAACTATACGGCTGCGGTCAAAGGCTATGGCTGCCTGCTGCAGAACCTCTATACGACCCTCTATAGTATCGCCGCCAACCTTGAAGCTGATGTGACCGATAGTGCTCTTCTCGGTGGTTGTGTTATCCTTGGTTGCACTGACAGCTACGCTATACTTGTTTGTACCCACGCTGCGCGGTATTGAGCAGAGGATATCGCCCGTAGTGACCACCTCAAAGTCGTCGCTACGACACTCAAAGGTAAATGTTGTAGGCTCGCCCTGTACCGCAGCAACGGTTATCTGCTCCAGATACTGCTCGTCTACTATAATCTGAGGCCGCTGATACGCCACAATGCCCGTAAATCGGGTCTGCGAGAGGCGGATGACAACATCGCCCAGCTTGCGCTGCTGCAGAGTGTAGTTCGCCTCGGTGGCAGTGGCGGTAATAGAGGTCTTTGTAGTCGCCTCGCCCGCCGCAGGAGCATACTCCACACCTGGAGTATCAAGCATCTCCCACGCCAACTTTGAGCTGATGGCAAATGTCGCCTGCGACCCCTTAGTTCCACCCAGAACAAGTTTATTGTCGTTCACTCCGCTAAGGATAGAGAGCGAATCGCTTGGCACTGGCTCTGGTGGGTTACAAGCCGTGAAGGTCAGGGTCAGCAGTAGTGTATATATCCAAAATCTCTTCATATCTTACTTATATTCGCGTGGTTTAAGGTTGTTAAACTGCCAGGTACGCTCACGCTTGAAGGTGTAGTCGTCTGGCTTATTCCAGTACATACGACTGTAGTCAAAGTAGTAGCCCTTCAGCTTATTCTTCGGGCTCTCAAAGGGGATAAACTCAACCTCGCGGCTGATGATGCGGCTCTTGCGCTGATTCCAACCCTTTGCTGCGATAAAGTCTACGCCGTGCGAGAAGAAGAGGATGTGCATCGCCTCCTTCTCCTTCGCCCCCGTACCCGAAGCGGCTATCGTACGCAGTATGGCTGCCAGATGGTCGGCATATATCTTCTCGCGCACACTGTCGCCCGCCGTTCCGTAGGCGTATGCCATAATATTGAGCAACTTTGGCGAGAAGGGGTCGTACTCCATAGCCTCCGTACCTGCAGCGATAAGCTCGTCTATATCCGCCACAGAGGGGGTATCAATGGCTATGCGGGCCATGATATTCTGCACCTTGGTCATTCCCGGGTTATCGTTCAGTGGACGATATGCTGCCTGATAGGCATAGCCGTAGTAGAGGTAGTGATACTCTTGGTCGGTAAGCTGCTCGCCCGCCTGATAACGCATAATCAGGTTGGGGTAATAGTAGGGCGAGTTGCTGTCGTTTATAGCAGCAAAAATCTTATCGTTGTTGGGCACCTCCGCCATAGCAACCGAGAGGGTCGCCACAGCACAGAGAAGTGCAAAAAATCTCTTAAGCCTCATACTTTATAATCTCCAATCGCTGTCGTATATCAAGCTCTACACTCGCCTCAGCAAGCGGCAGACGCACCGTTGGGGTGCAGAGCTGTTTTGTTGCAAGTGCATTTTTTATGCCTACAGGGTTACCCTCGCAGAAGAGGGTGTCAATTATGCTGTCGAGCTTTGAAATCATATACTCCGCCTTGTCAAAGTTGCCCTCCAGAGCGAGTGTTGTCAGCTCCACAACCTGCTGCGGATAGAGGTGACCGAGCACCGAGAGCACGCCGCTACCACCGCGACGAATAGCCTCAACGGTAAGTCCGTCGTCGCCGCTTACAAGGATAAACTCCTCGCGCACCTGCTTTACAGCCTTGATTATAGCCTCCATCTGCTCCACATTGCCCGATGCCTCCTTGATTCCGAACACATTGCTGCAAGCGGCAACAATGCGAGCAACGGTCTGCGGGGTCATATTCACACCCGTACGGCCAGGGATGTTATAGAGCATAATAGGCAGTGGCGATGCCTCCGAGACAGCCTTGAAGTGGCGGAAAAGGCCCTCCTGATTTGGCTTGTTGTAGTATGGATTTACACTCAGCACAGCATCGTAGCCCGTAAAGTCCCAACTCTTGAGCGTTGCCACAACATCGGCAGTGCAGTTGCCGCCAATGCCGACCATCAGCGCTACCCTACCCGCTGCTCGCTGGGCAATAAAGCGCGATACGGCAATACGCTCCGCAGATGTAAGGGTCGGAGTCTCGGATGTAGTTCCGAGGGCGAGCAGATAGTCTACCCCACCGTCAATCACGCGGTCAATAATTGCAGCAAGCGATGCAAAGTCTACACTACCCTTGCTGTCAAATGGTGTGATAAGGGCCACACCTACGCCTCTAAATTTATCTGTAATCATATCTCTCTAAAAAAGTGTCGTCTGTGTTACTTGTTGTTCTGCGGCCTTCGGCTGCTCTACCTCGGCTGGCGTTGCAGTTGTGGTCGCCACCCCGGCGATAAGCTCCGTAAACTGCTGCTCGCTCAGTATTGTAATGCCCAACTTCTCTGCCTTCTGTAGCTTTGCAGGTCCCATATTCTCGCCCGCAACGATAAAGTCGGTATTGCTACTTACGCCCGACTGATTCTTTCCACCGTGCTGCTCAATCAGAGCCTTTATCTCATCGCGCGAGTAGGTGGTAAACTTGCCCGAGACAACCACATTCTTACCCTCAAGAATATCCGAAGCGCGCTCGGTCTGCTCGCCCTCAAACTGCAGCCCCGCAGCTCGCAGACGCTCTATAATTGCGATATTCACCGGGTCAGCAAAGTACTCCAACACCGCATCGGCAATCTTGTCGCCCACCTCCTCGGCCTCCTGAAGCGCCTGCTTATCGGCAGCCATCAGGGCGTCAATACTCTTAAAGTGCGACGCCATATACTTCGCCGTAGTCTCACCCACAAAGCGAATACCTATACCGAATAGCACGCGGGCAAATGGCACAGCCTTAGATGCCTCAATGCTGTTGATAATATTGTCGGCAGACTTCTCGCCCAAGCGTGGCAGCACGGCAAGGTCTGTAGCTCGCAGGGTGTAGAGGTCGGCAATATCGGCAATCAGTCCACTGTTGAACAGCAACTCCACCGTCTCAGCGCCCAGTCCGTCAATATTCATCGCCTTGCGACGGATAAAGTGGATTATGCGACCCAATATCTGCGGACGGCAACCTCCCTGATTTGGGCAGTAGTGCTTCGCCTCGCCCTCAAAGCGGACAAGCTCCGTTCCGCACTCGGGACAGTGGGTAATATACTCAAATGGTGCGGAGTCGGTACAGCGCTCCGAGAGCTCTACGCCTGTAATCTTCGGGATAATCTCGCCACCCTTCTCCACATAGACCATATCGCCTATCCTTATATCTAACGCAGCAATCTGCTCGGCATTGTGCAACGAGGCTCTTTTTACCGTCGTTCCCGCCAGGAGCACCGGCTCAAGGTTTGCCACGGGGGTTATCGCACCCGTTCTGCCGACCTGAAAGTCTACGCTAAGCAACTTTGTCAGCGCACTCTCCGCCTTAAACTTATACGCCACAGCCCAGCGTGGGGACTTGGCGGTAAAGCCTAATGTACGACGCAGTGCGAAGTTATTGACCTTGATAACCACACCATCTGTCGGATATGGCAGACTCTTGCGCGCCTGATCCCAGTGGTTGATATACTCCACCACCTCCTTAGCACCGCGACAGAGGGTCATATACTCCGAGACCTTGAAGCCCCAACTGCGGGCAGCCTCCAGATTCTCTATATGGCTACTAAATGGCAGATTGTCGCCCGCCATCTGGTATAGTATGCAGTCTAATCCGCGCTTGGCAACCACTGCCGACTGCTGCTGCTTGAGCGTTCCCGCCGCAGCATTTCGTGGGTTGGCAAATAGCTGCTCGCCCGCAGCCTCGCGCTCGGCATTGAGGCGGTCAAAGGAGGCGTAAGGCATAAATATCTCGCCGCGAATCTCAAACATCTTGGGGATATTCTCGCCCGAGAGCGTCAGCGGAATGGTGCGGATAGTCTTTACATTTGCCGTAACATCGTCGCCCGTAGCACCATCGCCGCGCGTAACGGCACGCACCAGACGACCATCCTCGTATGTCAGGCTGATAGCCGTACCGTCAAACTTCAGCTCGCAGGCAAACTCCGTCTGCTGCTCTGCTTCGCGCTCAATACGCTCAACAAAGGCAGTGAGCTCCTCTATAGAGTATGTGTTGGACAACGATAGCATCGGATAGCGGTGTGCCACCGAGGCGAACTCTGCCGTACGGTCGCTACCCACACGCACCGATGGAGAGAGTGGGTCGCTGAACTCGGGATACTGAGCCTCCAGCTCCATAAGTCGGCGCATAAGGGCGTCAAACTCAAAGTCCGAAATCTCAGGCGAGTTGTCTACATAGTATTTATTGTTATGGTAATTGAGCTGCTCGCGCAGTGACTCAATCTCTACCCTTGCCTCTTTACTATCCATCATACTATATATGTATATATACTATAACCCGCAAAAATACACATTTCATTTCAAACCACAGCTAAAATCAAAAAAAAAAGAAAAAAAATCTGTTAAATTGGCGCGATTACAAATTTTTGCTTATACTTGCACCCGAAAACAGTGATAATTGCTCTTGACAAGGGCCTATATCGGTTAGTTTTTTGCTATACAGCGCCCGATAGAGGTCGGTCAATAGCCCAAAATAAACATTATGGCACCAATAAATAAAAAGAGATCTGTTGTTAGTTTTAACAATCTTCCATTAGAGATTCAGGAGGCAGTAAAGGCCTTCTACCCACACGGCTACTCTGAGGCTATGATTCGTGTAGATAAGCCAAATGGCGACTTCTTCTTCGCAGTACCATTTGAGACCGAGCTGGTAAGCTATCTGGTAAAGATTGATGTCAAGATAGACGACCTTTCGGACGATGACGACGATAAGGAGTACTACGACGACGAGATTAAGGGCGCCGATCAGATTCAGGACGATGAGGAGGAGGAAGAGGAGCGCCGCCCATCGCCTATCGTATACGACGACGAAGACTAATTGTCCGCGGCAATAGTGCCGTTGACAGAAAATTAAATACTATGAGTTACAATCTATTAAAAGGCAAGAAAGGAATTATTTTCGGTGCTCTCAACGACCTATCTATAGCGTGGAAAGTTGCCGAGCGTGCGGTTGAAGAGGGAGCCGAGATTGTACTGACAAACACCGAGATTTCGCTCCGTATGGGCGAGATTAACAGTTTGGCAGAGAAGTGCAATGCACCAATCATTGCTGCCGATGCTACAAATGTTGAGGATTTGGAGGCATTGGTAGATAAGGCGATGGAGCATTTTGGCGGTAAGATTGACTTCGTACTCCACTCAGTGGGTATGTCGCCAAATGTGCGCAAGAACATACCTTATCAGTCGCTCAACTACACCTTTTTTGACAAGACATTAGACATCTCTGCAGTATCCTTCCACAAGGTTATGCAGGTGCTCTACAACAAGAATGCTATGAACGAGTGGGGCTCTATCGTGGCTCTTACTTATATGGCAGCACAGCGAACTTTTGTCGGCTATGGCGATATGGCAGATGCTAAGGCACTGCTTGAGTCTATCGCTCGCAGCTACGGCGCAATCTATGGTCGCGACCATAAGGTGCGCGTGAATACTGTTTCCCAGTCCCCAACCTACACCACTGCAGGCAAGGGCGTGAAGGGTATGGGCGGTATGCTTGACTTCGCCGAGGCTATGTCCCCACTGGGCAACGCCAGCGCTGACGAGTGCGCCGACTACTGCGTAACACTCTTTAGCGACCTTACCCGCAAGGTTACGATGCAGAACCTCTACCACGACGGCGGTTTCGCATCCATGGGCCTAAGCGAGGCTGTCTACCACAACTTCCTCAAAGGCGCCGAACAGGCAGAGGAGTAAATAAAAAATATCACTCGTTTGAGTGATATTTTTTTTTGGCTGTTGGCCTTTAGCCATTGGCTGTTTTACTAAGGGTTATTAAAGAGTATTAAGGGTTACTAATGGTCGCTGGCGCGACGCTACGCAGTACAGAAAAGTTGCGCTTCCCTTAATAGCCTTTAATAGCCTTTAATATATCGCCACGGACTCCACCGCCGTCAATTCCATGCCCCGTTTTGGCGTCAGAAGGGGTTAGATGCAACGCTCGGGTAAAAAAACAGCGAAGGGTAGTACTAAAGCGTACGACCCTTTGCTGATTTTTTAGCTAGCGGCGGCAGGTATGCCCCTTATCACGCCAAAACTACTTCTGCCAGTGGAAGGGTGCAAAGGTAGTATCATCGCTCTTCCAGCTTGGCTTACGCATTGCGTAGATGATGAGTGGGATGATTACCACAATAAGGCAACCTACAACAAGGATGGTGACCCAGGTTTTAGGGCTACCGGTTGGAATCTGAGCAGGTGGGATAAAGCTAAGCACAAAGGCGAGCAGGGAGCCGCAGAAGCCAAGGCCTGCGATTATCCACATCATAAGGTTGCTACCGAGGTGGAAAGGTCGCTCGGTGTTTCGCATCTTATAGCGCAGCACTATAGCAGCGGCAAAGAGCATCATATACATTATAAGGTAGAGCGAGGCGGTCATCTGCGAGAGTATCTGGTAGAAGGACTGCACCGACGGCATAACGACAAACAGCAGCGAGAGCAGGGTCACAATTCCGCCCTGGATGAGCAGGATATTTCGCTGCACGCCATTCTTATTACTCTTCTGGAAGAATGGGGGCAGGTAGCCCGCCTTGCCGACGGTAAAGATACCCTTTGATGGACCAGCCACCCATGTAAGCACGCCCGCCAGCACGCCGAACATCAGCGCAATAGCTATCAGCGGCGATGCCCACGACATGTGCAGGTACTCAAAATAGCGGTCAAAGCCGATAAGCAGCGACTGGGTCAGCGAGACATCCTTAGCCGGGATGATAAAGCCGAGCGAGAAGGTGCCGAGGATGAATATCGCCACCGTAATAAGCGAGCCGATGATAATCGCCTTAGGATAGTTTCGCTTAGGGTTATTGACCTCCATAACATGGATACCCATCATCTCCATACCGGCGTAGAAGAGGAAGATACTGCTGGCCAGTACCAGATTGTCAAACTTCTTCAAGTCGGGCAGAAAACCTGCACTCATATCCATATTATTATGACCTCCAGTGGCGAGGTATATCACGCCCAGCACAATAAGCAGCGCCGCGGGGATAATCGTGCCAATAATACCGCCCCACTTACTTATCTTGCCGACCCAGCCTAAGCCCTTAAGGGATATAAATGTGGCGGTCCAGTATATCGCCAGCACCACCACAAGGGTAAAGAGCTTGTTGGACGCCAGCGCCATATCCGCCTGCTGATTCATGCCGATAAAGGCGATAGATACCGCGCCAAAGGTCAGCACCGTAGGGTACCAAATCGTGGACTGAATCCACTGCAACCATATCGCCAGAAAGCCAGCCTTTGCACCAAAAGCCTCGCCTATCCAGCGAAATACACCGCCCTCCTTGTCGCTAAACATAGCCGCGAGTTCGGCAGCCACCAACGCCGTAGGAATCAAAAATACAAACGCCGCAAATAGGTAGTAAAACGCTGAGCCTAAGCCATATACCGACTCTGCAGCCAAGCCTCTAAGGCTCACTACCGCCGTGACATTCATAATCGCCAGCGTTGCCACCGACAGTCTAAATGTAGAATTTTTCTTCTCCATACACACATTTTTTAATGAACGAATACCCCCACATGTGCAACAATCAAACCATTCTACAATCTGCCGTCAGCTACGGGCATAAAAAAGGGCGATGTCAATGACATCACCCCACTCTGCTACTGCTTCTCTATCTTGAAGCCCAACTTACAAATCAGTTTGAGCGTCTGCAGAGCCGTATTGCGGTCATACTCGCGCTCGGAGTCTGGCAAAGACTCATACGGCACTAAACACGGATGGTGCTTCAGAACATCATTGCGCTGCTCGCCATAGCTCCAGCCCTGCTCTATTCGCCCCTGCGCCCACACATCGTGGACATTTCTCGCCATCTGCTCAACAAGCTCATTAAGCTCTGCCGACAACTCTATATCGCCCGTATCTACAGGCTGCGGTACATAAGTTTTACTCATAATTGCTATCTTTTATTTATCATCTTTTACTCTCTCAGCAATAGACTCTGCCGCCATAACTAAGAGGCAGTCGTACTTGAAACTTGACGGGTCTATACGCATCAAATCGTCGCAAGAGCACAAATCTATATGCGCCTTCTCCCCCTTCAATCGTGCACGCTCGCGCCTCAACGCTGCCGCATCTGCAAATAGTCTCTCATAGCGATAGCTCTCCTCGGCGGTATAGACGCGAAAACCGAGAGTCAGCTTCTCCACATTCCATCGCGCATGCTCAGACCTTGCAAGGCTCTCCAACATACCATAACTACTCCAACTGCTGTTCTTTATGCTACGCAATTTTGATGCTATACAATCTGCGCAGAAGAGATTAGATAGTTTTCCATTGATATCTGTACTCATCTTGTTCCATTTGCGGCATATAGCCAGTCGGGTTGCACGGGCGCATAATATATCCACCAAATTGCGATACTCCTCTACCTCAAACATATCCGACACGCAGATGCTATTCAGGCAAGTACCCATTTCGTAGACCATACTCACCATCTGAGCCCTACGAATATCTATGCCGAAGTCTGCAACCTTCCCTTCCCTAACACCCTCAGGCACAGCGTAGTACTGATATACCCCATTCTTAAGCGAAGTATTGGCATTTAACCCGCTATTATCAATAACGCTAACTTTCGCGTTGCTATTATCCGGGGCAATATAATTATGCAGCTGCTTAATATCATCCACACCTACAAACTCAAACCGCACATCTATAAACGACACCGTCTTAGAGCCCTCAGCCCACTCGGTAGCATTGCCATTCTGGTAATAATACTTACAACACCAGATAGCCTCCTTGAGCAGGTTGCCAGTTACACTCTCAAACTCCCGCTTCAGAGCCTTTACATCATCAAGGTTTGCAGCCGAAGGGTGAACGATTGTAATAACCGTACGATATTTACCCACCGCGTCATTAAAGTTCGGATAGTGACACACGAGTGCAATCTGACGCGCTATGTACAACGACAGCTCGTCACATCCAATAACCACCGCATGTACAGACTCTTCACTCGTGTAGCTAATACCCTCGCCATCAAGCGGTTTTATTTGGTTGAGCACGATATCGCGTGCAAAAAACTTACAGCGATTGCCCTCAAATAGGTCCTCTTTATCGGGCTTAATCCACCCGAGCATATAAAGTAGCTCTCTGAATACATTGAGTATCCATCTGAATATATTAAGCAACCATTTCATACTCTAATCTTTTTGATACAGTTTAAGGCCAAACCAACTCAGAGTCATCAGCATGTGCTCCATAACCGACGACTGCACCTCCTCGTAAGACATAATGCCGCTCTTGCGAATAAAGGTGTAGACCTGCAACGGCACGCCACCCTCGCTCGCCTGCTCCCTCAGGCGCACCATAAGGCACGGCTCGCGGGTAATATCCCTATTATTCATCAGCCAATGGTGCAAATATCTACGATAGAGGTGGATATTGAGCGTTGTATGTTGGTGCTCAGCGTACTCCTGGAAGATATATGTAGCATCCTGCCCTGCTGCTTTAAGCCTATCCTCCAAACACTTCAGCTCCTCAGCACTTAGCTCCTTGATAGAGGTGACATCTATTCTAAACGAGCGACGCATTCTGCGTCCCGTAGTCTTGCCGTCGCGCACCTTCTGATTATTCTGGAAAGAGCTCTCCTGAAGCTCAAGAATGGAGACATTAGACTCTGTGCCATCCCAATTTCTGACCGTAACAGTCATCAACGATATATCGGTAATCTCGCCATCAACATTGTGATTCGGAACCTCTATATGGTCGCCAATACGGAGCAGATTATTCATCCTGAAGTGTATATACGCCACCGCTCCCCTGATAGCATTGCTAAAAACAAGTCCCATCACCGCCGCCCCAAGGCTGACAGCAAGCGAATTTTCCTCAGTAATATTAAAACTAACTATCGCATAGACAAGCACCACCCCAAAACCGATGAGATATGCTATCTGCAACACATTATTCAAACTGTCTTTACGCCTATTATCACTCCTCAGCGTCTTCACAAATCGGCGGAACACCCACAATATATATAGGATATGCAACAGCAATAACGCCAGTCCTAACCACGACTTTACCGTAATATTCTCAGTATATCGTAGCCACATATCAAACCCAAACACCGACAAAACAAACACCACCCAGTCCTTGCGCTTCAACGCCACACCAAACGCATGCCAGCCAGGCTTATTGATAGCCGAAATCATTATACCACGAAAGCACAGCGCCAGAAACCCCAAAAAAGCCACTCCCAGCGATAGCCACTCCCACCACACTATATTCTTCAAAAAATCACACATAATTCACTTAGATTTGTACAACATTATCGCGCTCAAGATGCTCAGCTATCTTCTTGCTTCCATACTTCCACATCTTGTAACAAAGCCACAAAAATAGTAGCGTCAACACCCCGCTCAGACCTGCCGCCACATCCGAAACAAACAGTATGGTATCGTATGCGCCGTGAACCAGAACTGGAGCTAACACCACAAAGATACTATTTTTCTTTGATTCTGAAGGACAAAACTTCGCCAAAGAGTAATAATAACCCATCAAAATACCAAAACAGAAGTGTCCTGGAATGGCAAACAGCGCACGAGAGATACCTATAGACATAAATGACTCAGCATCTGAGAATAGATATAACAGATTCTCTATCGCCGCAAATCCCAACGAAACACACACGGCATATACGATTCCATCCATCTTCTCGTCAAAATATCTATTCTTGCGAAGGACTAACCATAGTATAAACAACTTCGCCAACTCCTCCGGTATCGCCGCACCAAAGAATGATATCCTCACACAATCCTCTATCGTCTGCGCATCCTGCACAAACAACCCCATCGCCTCCAGAGGCGAGGATATACACAAAGATAACGGTGCCGCCAACACACCCAACGCAAACGCCTTAAACAACTGTCCCACTGGCTCTGGCGCAATCCTATCCTTGCGATATATATAAACCAACAATACCGCCACCGGAATAAGCGCTGTTAGGATAATTGCAATGTAATTCATAGTTTTGTTCTATTTAGTTAATTTTCACCTCTACAATATCATTCCGCCCGCACGGCATAATAAGCGTATCACGCACAAGCTCTACAGATGATGATATACGATACCTTTGTTTCTGATTAGGGAGTGGGATATATAATCTCACATAACCATTTGCATCAGAAGTTGTCTCGTATGATTCAATCCTAAGACTAACATTCCCAACGCCTTTGCTTTTCTGATGGTCCCACAATCTAAACATTACACGACCATATCGTGACGAATCTCTGCTAACATCTATCCTAACATTCCTCTTGAGTAATAAAGATGTATCTACATCGTTGTAGTTTGGGGCGTTAAATGTGATATTTACCCTCTTATTCAGTAATCGTTGTGGAACATTTTTGAACACCAGAGAATGACCAACACTCTTTATCGTATCTCTCTTCACTTCATTATCTAATACCATTGTGACAACCGCATTTTCTAATGGTGGTAAACAGTCGTTACAATATGACACCTCCTTCAGACTCACATTTACACCCACTGGCAAACTTTTCAACCAAACACCTGCTATCACAGCAATAATTAATAACGCCATTGCACTCCAGCCAATAATCTTCTGAATAAGCAGTCTATGATGTCGTCGCCAAATTGTATCAAATTCAACTCCTAATAATTTTGAAATCAGTTGAACATAGGCTCGCTCGCGGTTCAACCACGACCATCGGTATATCTTCTCGTGAATATTAGCTCCCAACACCTCCGACAAACCAAGTGTTTTTATTATCGGATTAAAACACGCCGTAGCGTCATATCCACTATTAGGCACGCCGTCCACAATAAAGAAGTGTATATAATCAGCACGCCCAAGTCGGTAAAAAAATTCAATTTCTCGCCCCACCCACTCTGACTGCGCAGAATTTGGAGAGCATATAACTATTAAATTCCGAGAAGCCTGTAAACGTTCCTGTAGTTCCTTGGATAACACACCTGGTTGAATGTCTGTAGGAGCAAAGAATACAGGTTTTATGGGCGTACGGCTCCAACCTCGCTCATTGCATAAAGTCGCAGGCATCCTATAATGCTCCAACTTACGCTGTAATCGTTGCCCCCACTCAAGGTCTTTTGAGCTATAACTTATAAAGGCAAAATATTTATATTTGTCTATCATCACCTTGCTACTTAGACTGAATTTTGGATATCTTCCACTTTATAACCTCGGTATTCGGGTGTTCCTTCCCAAGATTCTTTTCAAATCCCTCCAATGTCTTAGTATAATAGGTTAATGCTTCGCTATAATTCCCCTCAATCTCATAAGCGTGTGCTATACCAAAATACGAAAGCGCAGTCTTTATATGATCCTTCCCAAATGTTTGTTCTGTAATTACAGATGATTTTTTAAGATAGGTTAAAGCTTCCGAAAAATTCTTTTTTTGACTATATGTAGTGCCTAAATTCCCATATATAGTTCCAAGTCTCGGATGCTCTTCCCCAAAACAATATTCCAGAATATTTACAGCCCGCTCTGTATAAGTTAATGACTGATCCAAATCCCCCTTCTCAAAGTACAAATGACCAATGTTAGCATATACAGTCGCTACGTTAGGATGGTCCTTGCCTAAAATCTTCTCTCTAATATCTACCGACTTGAGATAATATTCCAACGCCTGAGTATCATTGCGCAGGCTCTGATAAATCGCGCCTAAATTATTGTAGCATGTTGCGGCACCCAACTCTGCATCCGATGCAAGACTCTTTTCTCTAATAGCCAATGCTTTTGAGATATACTCTATTGCCTTATCATAATCCTTCAACTGCGCATATACCTCACCCACATTATTATATGAGACAGCTGTAATATTATGCTCTTCCCCAAATACCTGTTCTCTAATTACTAAAGACTTTTTATAGTATTCCAATGATTTTGGATAATTATGAAGTGTGCGATAAATTGCACCTATATTGTTGTAGGTTGCACTTATCTCTTCTTGTCGTTCCGTCTTGAATATTCTCTCTTTAATCTCTAAAGCTTTTGTTAAATATTCTAAAGCCTGAGTATGATCAAGTATCTCATGGTAAACGCAACCTATATCATTATAAACCTCAGCCAACAATTCCTCAGGACAATCGTCTTGCGCTTCAACAATCTGCAGACATGAGTTATATATAGACAATGCACCTTTGTAATCAGCAACATATCCTGTCATATATTTTGCTGCTTCCAATTGCCACTTAATATTTGTAGTGTCCAACTGCGCACGGTACTTAATATAGTAGACCGCAGAGTCACGCAAATACTGCTGCTTGAATATCTCAAACTTCCTGTAACTATCAGTAGCTAAGTCTTCCAACTTACGAATGGCTAAACGCTCACTCTTTTCCAATCGTTTTTGTCGTGCTGAAAGTTTTTCTCGCTCCAATTTATTTGCCTCCTGCAACTCTCGCAACTCCTGCTCACGACTACGAAAGCTACCTTTAGTCTGCATCAGGGAGTCTGCTTCTGACAAACGACCATCAACAATGCAATGACTGATACGCAGATTAAGTTCATCAATCGCATCAAAATCCATTTTTGAATATCGTTCTGCCATCTCAGCAATAAGATTCTCATCCTTTGACTGGTCTGAATAGAGTTTTTGCAACTTCTGACGGAACTCTTCTACTGTAATCCGATTCTCCTCTCTAAGTCTATTGATTTCAGCTCTACGGGCTTGAAGTTGCTGGGATAGGTTATTTCTAATCTTATCTACAATAGCAAGGCTATCCTCCCAAATATGATCAGGAGTATCCAGAACAATTGTATGCGGATTAGAAGATCGTCTATATTTAGTCCATAGGACATCCTTATCCACAAGCTCATAACCCTTTTTTTTAACATCTGAAATGGAGTATTCATCTTTCGTTAGCGCAAGCACGAAATTGCCCTTTGTGTCACTAAGCACCGTGTTTCCATCCTTAACTGCGATACTCGTATCAGGCAATCGCTTACCTGGAATTAAGTGACCAGATTCACTCATACGGCCACGGGTCTTCACATAGCCAGACTGAAAGTCTTGTGCAAATGCTGCACCTACACTTAAAGATAAAAATAATAGTATATAACAACTAAATCGTTTCATAATTCCAATTTATCAACCTTCTATTTAGAGACATTCAATAATATTAGTTCGCCGCTTCCATTGAGTTGATACGCTGCTCAATCATCTGAATCTGCCGTGACAAATCGTTCAAGACTAGATCATTTTTCTCCAGTAAAGCTTTTTTCCCATATAGAAACTCTAACTGAGACTTCATCTCCTGCTTATAAAAGTGTTGATATTGCTCTTTCTTCAAGCCAATTGCGACCCCTTTAGGGAAATTCTGCCAATCACTTGCAACCTCATAATATGAATCTATTGCTTTTCGTGGAAAATCAGAGATGAATTCCATGTAAGTATAGTATGTTGAATTCAAGTCTCCTTTAACAATCTCTTTGTTAATATCACGCTGAAAGTTGATTGTTACCGATAAATCTGTAGATGTAATAGCTTTCTGCATTGCCTTTATCTCGGTGCGCAACGCGTCAATTGTTTGCCTTGCCACGGTTGCAAACAATTCACAGTCAGTAGGATTCACACCGTAGCAACTAACTAAAAATGCCTGATAATCAGTCAAGACTTCATCTTTAACCATATATCCTTTCAGCTCTACCAAACTATTATCTATTACACCTAGCTCCTCAAGAGTAAGTGTCAGTAGCTCTACAAGTTCATCTCCTGTTTTTAGCTGAGGTATTTCATTACGCATATTGTCCCAGCATTTGTATATCCATTTTGTATACTCTCCACCCTCATCTAAAAGACACATATTAAGAGTTGCGTTATCTACGACTCGTTTGCAAACTGGTATCGCTAATATACGAAAAATAAAAGTACCCAATAATAATATGGTTGCAATTGATAACAAAGTTATTCCCACGCGAGCAAATAACCTACGCCAATCTCTATGAGGCTTACTAATTAAGTATGATGCTAATCGCTGCATTGACAAATCAAAGAATTCTCTTTCTCCCGCAGCAACAGCCTGGTATAAACAGAGGTCCTCAATCCCCTTTGGCATTGGACTTGGCCACTTAAACCCACTTAGAAGAACAGGTATGATATTCTTCTTACACTTCATCGCTTGCATAATTTCCTTACGCACCCAATCTTCTTCATTCTCACATCTATCTAATGCATCTGGAGGCAACACCACAACAAAGTCCGAACAGTGGTCAATAACATCGTATAACTGTTCATTAAACTTTCCCGAACGAAGAGTCTCTACATCAAAAAAGACATTATACCCCATCAGTCGCAATTTATTTGCAATGAGATTTGCCGATTCAAACGAACTGCGTCTATAACTTATAAAAATATCGTATTGCATAATCTGACTAACTTTTATAAAACTATCTATGTAATATGTATATCAATTGATTACTAGGGCGCTCATCTTCTCCAATATAGTCTTTATACCCCGTCTTGCTTAATCTTATCTTTTTGCAACCGTTTGTTCCAATACCGGTATCTCAAAACAAAAGCGCCCCTGTGCATCACTCTTAGACTCCATTTCATCCAGGCGAATTATTACATCCTCTAATGGCTCCCCATCTTCATTGTATACAACACCCGAGAATGTTGCGAATGAGGAGTCTCTACTCAGTGATAGTTGTACATCATTCTGCACACCCACGCCTATTCTAACCGGTTTTAATGTAGTTATAGTACTGAGCTGCAAACATTATTGGCACATTATAAGCCCTTAAATATCCAGGCAATCTCTTTATTAACAAAATAGTGTCCACATATTCAACTTTGTAATCTTCCTCCCTTACATGTATCGTAAAAGACTCTTCTATATTATACCAAATCCACAAACCACACTCCCTGATTGGGTTATTCCTCAAGCAAATATATAAAAAAAATATCAAATAATAGACATAATTGACAATAAGTTTGTCCTTCTGGCGCATTTGCAGATAACTATTCGGATATGCAATGTTGTTCAATTGAAAAACATTTTCTAACTTTGTTAGGCCTTGTGCCCTCGGTGATGCCGGGTGGAACATTCTTACGAAAGTGGACTATTCTCAACTCCGCACTTTCGCTTTCTATTTTAAGGACTCGCCATATAGGAGTTGAATGGCAAAAACTACTGACTTACTATGGAGAATAAAGAACAAATTCTAAACCTGATTAAAAATCATATTATCCCTGTGTTAAAAGTCGAAGAAGGGGGCAATAGAGATACAGCCTCTAACGACAGTTTTTCGTATGTGCAGCAGCGTGCAATGATAAATCGAATCTTTAAATCAACATCCGAAGAGTACAACCAGCAATCAATTATGTTACGACTGATTGTGATTGATTCGCTATACTCCACCAATGCTGCGTATAGTTATTTCTCGTTTGAGGAGATGGCAAAAAAGATTTATGAATTGGGCAAGACTGAGGAAAGTGCTGCTCAATACTTTTACGATATAGTTGAGAAAAAGAATAATGGAGAGGACTTATTCTCCGCCAATTATGGCATTCGCAAGAACTTGGCGAATGGCAGTAAACAGATGTCGCTAATGTCAAAATATGCCTACTATGCTTTATTGCAGAATCCTACAGAATACCCGTTAGGCTTCCCTATTTACGACAGTTTGGCTATTAAGATGTATTGTAATAAATTGAGCATTCCTGAAAACAAAAAGTTTACAGAAAATCAGGCAAATAATAACAATGTAGCTATCAAAGTTTATATTTCTGCGCTAAATGAGTTAAGAGAGGCTATTTTCGACAATGATGATTTGTATGAAGGCTATCAGCAATACGATCTCCTTGATGCCTACCTTTGGCGTATGGGCAAACTTGACGGGGGTAATTATTCACTACTACTTGAGCGTAAAGATTATGAGCAATTTATTACTAATCTTGGACTTAATACTGAAGAGAAAGAGTCAAGAACAAAATATAACAGCAGAATCTTTGATCCTTTCAAGAATAAACAGTTAAACAACAAAAAGGGAACAAAAGATAAGGATGGAAATGTAGTGTATAGTTACGACTTCAACGACCTTGTTAGATACAAATGTGCAACGATGGACATTAGTGATATTCTCAAAGGTATCAAAAATGAACATCTACTGCCAATGATTGAGCATTGGAGACATTTTTATGTCAAGGAGAACGAATACAATAATTTGAATCAATAGCCCTGCTTTGCAACAGCTTAATTATCAACGCTTTACAAAATAGATTAAAAAAATAGTTGCGATTTTCACTAAAGATTTTCTGTTTTTTAGTATATATATAACAGGAGTTAATGCCGAAAATCCCATAAAGAGTAGGCATAAGAAATATCTTAAACTATTATGAAGTATTTACACATTTTTGTTGCGAACGATGCCACAAAGGCGGGTACGGTTAATTTAGATTCTCTGTTGGAAGAGTATGAAAGCGTTGAGAAGCTCGTAGAGGAGTGCGGTGCAGAAGCAATTATGGACTACTATGAGGAGGATGGCTGGTATTTGGACAATGTAAGCAGCGTATATGTTGCAGAGACCAAGGCTATGCCTCAATGTTTTCCTGATGATGTTCCAGACGATGGCACTACCTACGAGGAAGAATGGGAGATTGATTTCTCGGCAGAAGAGTTCGAAGTACCAGAGGAGGGTGTTGCTTTTGTTCAGCACAATTACGGTCTTACGTCAAGATTCTGCGTAGAGGTTGAGGACGATGAGGAGTTTGCCATTGAATCCTTGCAGATTATAGATGGAGGTAATCGCATTGTCTATGATGGGAATGAGTACGACTGCGCAGGTCAGGACGGAGATGACAACGGCGAGGTTGAAATCTATATAGATGGCGAACTGTTAGAGTGCTGCTAATAATAAAACAGGAGGTTGCCGAAAATCCTTAAAAGAGTAGGCACTCTTAAAAATAACTATATCTATGAGCCTATTAGACGAAGAAAATGTATTAGAGGCAAATGTTGAACACGCTGTAAAAAAAGGCTGTTTATCCTCCTGGATACCTCAAAAGAGGTTGGGATAAGTTTGAAGATGTAGTCATTGAAGATCTTGAGCAATTGGGCTGCACGGGATTAAAGAGCATTACTATCCCAAGTGGGGTTAGGAGAATTAGAAATAAAGCATTCAAACACTGTGAGAAATTAACAAATATCACTATCCCAAACGGTGTAAAGTCAATTGGAGATGAGGCGTTCTATGACTGCACTAGTTTAACAAGCGTAGTCATTCCCGAAGGCGTAACAAAGATTGGAAGAGATGCTTTTTATGGCTGTTTGAGCCTGAAAAGTATTACAATCCCAGAGAGTGTAAAAGAGATTGGAACTCATGCCTTTTTTAGTTGCTCTTTGAGGTCTGTTACTATCCCAGATGGCGTAACTGTAATTGCAAACAATACTTTTCTGCATTGTGGGAGATTGATGAGTGTTACGATTCCTAATAGTGTAACATCTATTGGGGGTAGTGCATTCAAATATTGTACAGAATTAACAGACATTACTATCCCAAAGGGAGTAAGGGAGATTGGTGTGGGAGCTTTTGACCATTGTGAGAATTTAACAAGTATTACTATCCCGGGCAGTGTAACCAAGATTTCCGCTTATGCTTTTTCGGATTGCAAGTCTTTGAAAAAAGTAGTAATTGAGGAGGGGGTGAAAGAGATAGAGGAGTGTGCATTTGGTGGTTGTGAGAGCTTGGAGGAGGTAGTGCTTCCTGCGGGAGTTGCGGAGATTGATCGTGACTTGCATATCACATACGAATGGGGAGGCATCCCATTTTCACGAGAAATCTTCCACGAATGTCCCAATATCAAGGCTATTTATGTTCCAGCCCAGCAGACAGACTACTATAAACAACGGCTGGATAGTTCACTCCATAGCCTGATTGTAGAACTAAAACCCGAGAAATAATAATGAGCATATTAGACCCCGAAGAAGAGTTTGTGTAGCGTGCCGACCACGCTGTAAAGGTCGCTGTATTTACGCCCGAATACGACAAGAAGAGTTGGGATGAGTTCCAAGCCGAAGCGATTGAGCCGATTGTAAAGAAGTTGGCAGCGGGCAAGCGAGTTGGCAAGTTCGCTGTTGGAGTATATGTGCCTACCGAGCCACCGTTCCATTGTAGCGTGGCGGATAGTATCAATTCAGTGTGTCAGGCTAATAGGCTTCGTTGTTTCTATATCAATGGTCGAAATATTCGCACTATAACCGATGCGCTGGCTGTATTGACCGAGATATCACGCTATCCATATTCGATGGTTGTAGTGGAGGATTTCGATATGATACCCGAAACGCCCGCAAAGTCCTATATCGAGCGAGCTATCATCGGCACTTGGGAGCGAGAAACGATACTGCCCCGTAGTTGTTATGGGGTTGTTTTTACCACCTCGCAGGGCGATGGTGAGGAGTTGCCCACGCTACTCAAAAAGATTAAACGCCTCGCTTGGTGGGGCAATATCCGCAGGTATAAGGTGGAATAAGTCGACTTGGAAATAATTGTTTATTAATAAGTTGCGAAGTGGCGTAAAAAAATAGTTGCGATTTCTACTAAATTTTCGCCCCCGATTTCTTATATATACACAGAAGTGCTTCCCAAAACAAAAACCAAAGCAAACAAAATTTGAAATATGAGAAATAATCGTTTTAGCAAATTAACAGGTAACGGAGTAGAACTTTATGTAGATGCTATTGAAGTGCGAATCCAAGGCGGTGGCTTCGATTATATGTATGGTTTCGTGAATGAGAAAGATGAGATTGTAATTCCATACAAGTATCAATTCGTAGAGGCTGTATTGGGCGATCTGGCAATTGTAGCAGAGGACGAAAAGGAAAAAGGATGGAAGATTATTAATGCCAAAGGTGAAATCGTTTACGAATACGATGAGCTCAATTGGTTTGATGATGAACTCAAAGCAGCAGTATGCCTTAATGGCAAGTGGGGAGTTATCAACGAGCGTTGCGAGGTTGTCTGCCCAATCAAATATGAAGATGTCTGTTGGTTTGACGAGAAGATATTTATTGTTCGGCAGGGCGGTAAATGGGGTGCTGTAAACTATCAAGATGAAGTCGTCTACG
Organism: Alistipes sp.; assembly: GCA_017463615.1. Classification (GTDB taxonomy): domain Bacteria; phylum Bacteroidota; class Bacteroidia; order Bacteroidales; family Rikenellaceae; genus Alistipes. The sequence continues at coordinate 107,963 of JAFTOU010000018.1, forward strand.
AATTTCAGTATGATGATTTTGAGGGTAGCGTTGGCTGGTTGGGGGCAGATCTTATAAAGGGGCGCATACGCCACAAACCTATATTCAGAGTACGCCTCGGTGATAAGTGGGGCTTTATCAATACCAACTTTACTCCAGTTTGCGAGTTTAAGTATGACAATGCTGATGAATTGAATGATGATGGTTATGCCAAGGTTAAAATCGGAGATAAAGTCGGAATCGTTGATGAGACCGGCAACGAGATTCTCCCTCCAAAATACAAATCAAGCACCTACTCTATATCCCGTAATAGCCTCGAATTACAAGATGGTAAACTTTTCGGGTGGTTTGATTCCAAAAGCAAATATCTCTGCAAGCCAAAGTACGATGAGATTTCCGAGTGGAATTCTATTTTCATTGTAAAACTTAATGGTAAGTATGGTATTGTTCGTGCCGATGGTACAGAACTTTGCCCATTGCAATACGATGAACTTGTAAAGTGGTGGTGCTATGGACGCAACGAGGCGGTATACAAGGTGCAAATTGGAGAGAAATGGGGCGTTATAGATGTCAATACGGGAGAATATATTTTTGAGCCGATATACGATGAGATAAGCGACAATGACGAGTGTTGCACGCAAACTCTCCGCATTGGTGATAAGTGGGGTTATATATATCTTGGCGAGTCAAAAAACATCGTGAGTGATATCATCTACGATGAAATCAAGTGCAACGGTCAAGTAGTAGCATATCGCCTCGGTGATAAATGGGGTGTACACTTTATTTTGGACTCTGACTCTTGGGACCCGGAGGGAGGTTGTGCAATTGAAGATGATGTTAAAGTTATAGACCTATTCGAGTGTAAATATGATGCTTGTGAGAGTGGTCGTTGGGGTAGAGTTTATTATCTTTCGTTATCATTAAATGGCAAATGTGGTTATTTTAGTGTCTCTCGAAAAGATTGCTCTATCAAGATGATATGTGAACACAAGTACGATGAGATATGTTTTGATATTGATGGTATGGCTGCTATTCGCATTGGCGAGAAGTGGGGCTACATAGACAGAGAGGGCAATACGATTTGTGAAATTAAGTATGACGATGTTCGACACTCCGCACAACCTCTCTGTTATGACTATGGGAGAGAAGATTTTGAGTATCCTCATTTGATAGCGGTGTGTATCGGAAACAAGTGGGGTTTTATCAATACGCAGGGTGAAGAGTTTTGCGAGTTCAAGTTTGATAGAGTTGAGCGATGGACTTCCGAGTATGACGGCGATTGGTATGTGGCTTATATAGGCGAACAGAAGTATGAACTATCCGAAGATGGATTGAAATTTGAGCCTCGAGATTAAGAATAATAAGTGTGAATAAATGAGTTCTGCGAGGGCTTGTGAGTGGCAAGCCCTCTTTTTTTGTCTTGTTGTGCAAAAATATCTTGTTGATTGACTGATGCTTACAAAATCGCCTTAAATATCTTTCCGATTTTTACTAAATTTTTCTGAGTTTTTCTTATATATAATTAGAACACGATATTAAAACTCAAAAACTATGAACAAGAACGAAGAGAAATTTATGTTAATGATGGATGCGCTGAATGAGGATGGCAGTGTAAATCCCGATGTGGTGAGATTCTCTTACAACGGTCACGAAGGCTCTTTCACTCCAGTTGGCAACTGTATGGCATTTGAAATAGATGGTCTTTGGGGCTTTGCCGACCCTGACGGATATTTCGCCACACCGCCACAATATGAAGATGTTATTCTGCCCATACAGCGAGATTCTGCCAAAATCGTGGGAGTAAAGATGGGCGAGAAGTGGGCTATTGCCGACATCTGTGGCAAGTTGCTTACCGAGTTTAAGTACGATTCGGTGGAGGAGATTATCAACGGCTACGCCTCAGTGGAGATTGACGACAAGCGTGGCTTTGTCAATGGCAAGGGTAAGGAACTCTGCGAAATCAAGTATGACGAGGTCTATTTCTTTCGCAAAGGTAAGGCGAAAGTTGCTCTTGGAGGCGAGGAGTTTTATATTAACAGCAATGGTAAAAGAGTGGAATAGTTATGAATACAGCAAAGACAATTATGGAGGAGCAGAAACAAGTTGATAAATATCTTCAAGAGGTGGGACAATATGATTTGCTCTCGGCGGAGGAGGAGCAGACCCTGTTAGCGCAGGCTCTTGACGGAGATAAGAGTGCTTTTGACAAAGTTTTATGCGCCAACCTGCGCTATACGGTGAGCCTGACTGCCCGTTATAAAAACAGAGGACTTTCGTTGCTCCAACTCTTTGAGGTTAGCAAACAAGGTTTGGCAAACGCCATTATGGCAAGTGCCTCGAAATCCCAAGATGAACGATTGATAACATTTGCCCTCCCCTTTATACGCCAAGCCATCGTGAAAAAAATACGAGAAGTTAGAGGGGCGACGAGTTATATGATGCTTCAAAGGATGACACAACTTGACGAAAAGGAGATGTAGTTTTGTGAAAGGAAAATGTAAAAGCGATGATATATTTAGAAAATTTTAGATTTCCGACCTTTGAGCAGGAGGATGATTTCTTGGCGAGTTATTTCTGCGCTAATCCGTCAAGTATGGAAACGATATATCCTTTTAAGGTGTTATCTGTCAAGGGACTTGACTCATTGGACTTCACCGAAATAACTATTCTCTATGGTGGTAATGGCTCTGGGAAATCAACGGCTTTGAATGCCATTAGCAACAAGTTGGGGTTGGCTCGCAATTCGGTCTATAACAAAGGAGATATGCAAAGTGCTTATCTTCGTATGTGTAGATATAAAAAGTCTGTTTATGAAGATGAGGAAGAAGACGACCATCTTGAGCTGAAAGACAAAGCGACCCTTATAACCAGCGATGACATCTTCAAATATATGTTAGATACTCGCAGAAATAACGCTGCGATGAAACGAAAGATTGAAAAAGCTGCGGACGAGTGGTATGCTAATCGTAGCAGAAACGGTAAAGTTCCAATCTCAGATATCGGCTTGACACCTGAACAGAGAGTGAAATTGGGGTTGGGGCGAGTGCGAGGTCTAAACCGCTCGCAATATGTAAGGATAACAGCAGGAGAGCGAATAAATACATTCTCCAATGGCGAAACGGGCTTTATGAAGTTTGTTGAGAGTATTGTCCCCGATAGGTTGTATATCCTTGATGAGCCTGAAAATAGTCTGTCGTGCGCCCTGCAAATGGAGTTGGCAAAATATATCGAAGGCTCGGCTCGGCATTTTGGCTGCCAGTTTATTATCGCAACGCACTCCCCGTTTCTGCTGGCGATTGGCGGTGCTAAAATCTACAACCTTGATGGCGACCCTGCCACCATTTCAAAGTTTTGGGAGTTGCCCAATATGAGACTCTACTACGAACTTTTCAAAGGGTATCAGGAGAAATTTGAGTAAATTTGATGAAGAGGCAATTTATTCACAACGCCATAATTTGGCGCAAGTTCATATTATTTTTGCCCGCAGAAAACAATAAACAGTACTAATTATGGAGACAAAACCTTACAAAAGAGCAACTGATGTATTGTACAAGTTGGTTACAATTCGCTACGCAAACAAAGCCTATGCTCGCTACCCTCGTTTTAAGGTCGAGCGTTATGGTGTTGGGTATTTCCACACACTTGAAGATGCCGAAAAGCGTATAGCGGAACTTGTGGCGAAAGATAAGAAACATACCGTTACCTGTGGATATAGTTGTGAATATTACGGCTTTATGATTATGGAGATTCCTTTCGATTGGGAATTGATAAACTGTGATTACTACGCACAGCGGACTCGCACCTATTTGGAAGATGGCTTGTTCCTCTGCGAAACAAAGGTTTCAAATCTCGGTTACGAAAAAACAAGTGGCGAGTTAGAGCCTTTCAAAGGTAGAGCCGAAGAGGAGAGCCCATTTAAGGTGGGTGATTTGGTTGAGGTATTCCACGGCGAGGATGTTACTCTGGAGATTGTATGCTCTCTTCCTGCTTCACCTGCTAAAGTTGAACAAATGTATAATAATGTATTGGCACAGAGGAGATGTTGGAGCATTGACTATTCTGATGACTCCTATGTAACCCTCGATGGCGATGAGGGCTATGTAAATCATTCTCATCCATCAGTCGTTAATGTCTTTCCAGTTCGCCGTAAGGTGTCGGACAAACTGCGAAAAATGCTAATGGCGGGATTAGAAAAAGCACAGAAAGGAGAGTAAAGTTATGAGCAAAAAGATTCTATATATTCACGGACTTGGCTCCGATGCCAACTCTACAACTTTTCAGACACTCAAACAGGGCTTTTTGCACTACGAGTGGATAACCGACACCTTTGATTTGCTGGACATTGCCGCAACCAAAGATAAATTGCAAACATTGTTATTCACGGAAAATATAGACACAATCGTAGCATCGAGTTTGGGGGCATTTTATGCGCTTGGAGTAGAAAATTCTCTTGCCAAAATTGTGATTAACCCCTGTATGAATCCGTCGGTGGAACTACCTAAACTCGTTGAGGAGGTAGATACCACCCTCTTCCGCGCCTTTGAACTTTACAATAGCGGGCTGCCATTTACAGAGCTTCTTTTGGATAACGAAATGAGATTCTGCACCTACGGCATATTCTCGACCGATGACGAACTTTTCAGTTGTCTGCCCGACTTCAAACGCCTCTACGGCAACCGCTATATTGAGGTCAAAGGCGGTCATCGTCTGAAAGGACAAGCCCTACTCTCGTCAGTGCAAAGCGGCTTCAACTACTTCGAGGAACTGAACAGGAAATTAAGGATGCACTAAGGACCGAGTGCGAGCCGAGTGCAGAGCTAAGTTTGCTTAAGCTGTGTGTTAATTAGATAAATTCGTCAAATTCGTGTGGAATATTAACTTCGTGCTCAAAGCCCAACCTATCAAACTCTGGTTTTCCACAAGACCTCAAATACTCGTTATATGTATCAAGGGTTGCTTTGTAGCACGCCTTATCCAGAATATCATAAATATCAGGATTGTCTCTTTTAGGCGTAAACGTTTCACATCGGTATAGCCGGCAAAAGAAATCAAGTTTAGAAGGTTGCTGGCTTGTTCGTCTTCAAGTTCGTTAGTGCTTAAAAAGTTATCTAACATAGCAAAAAAATCTATCTGCGAGTCGGTATCCAATGCTTCAAATGCCGTAGATTCCTCCTTATCTTTATCATAAACAAACCAACACCTCTCGAACTTTGAATTCCTCTCTATCCGCCATAAACAGACAGGACAGCCGATTGGCTGTCCGTGTTTTGTTTTTGTTCTGCTGGGAGCTTGCTCACGGGCAGAAACAAAGCCTACCTGTAATATACTGGGATTCGAATGTTGTGCCTTTGCGGTGGCAAAGGCACAACATCACCGACGAGGCAGCGCAGTCGTGCTTGCACGGTGCGCGAATAGCCGAGGAGGTAACCCCCTCCCAAGTTTGAGTCCCTCTCTCCACCATAACAGACAGGACAGCCGATTGGCTGTCCGTGTTTTGTTTTTGTTCTGCAGGGAGCTTGCTCACGGGCAGGAACAAAAACAAAACAGGTGACTGAAATCAGTCACCTGTCTGTTTTGTGGCGGAGAGAGAGGGATTCGAACCCCCGGAGCCTCGCAGCTCAACGGTTTTCAAGACCGCCGCAATCGACCACTCTGCCATCTCTCCAGGGACAAAAGTAGTCTCTTTTTTTTAATCTGCAAAATTTTCTTAAACTTTTTTAATAATTTTTTGCAGGCAAATTTTGCGGTGGGTCTCTAAAGTTTTGTCAATCAGTATTTTGTGCGCAAAATATTTTTTTGAAAAATTTTACACATTTTCTACTTAAATGGCGAATCGGGCTCCTTGGACATCACCCAGTAGAACATTTTGTCCAAGAAGGCTGGGGCGAATTTCTTTACGAAGTGGGTTGCGCGACCCTCAGCCTCCATAAGGCAGAGGCGCTTGCGGCGGGCGATGCCGCGGGCAACGATGCGGGCAACCTCCTCGGGGGTCATCATCTTAGACTCCTCGCGTGGGGTTGCGCCCTGCTGCGAGCCGTCGGCAACGAGTGCCGAGAAGCGGACATTAGATGCTGTAAAGCCTGGGCAGGCAACCATAACATGGAGCCCCTTCTTGATATTCTCAATGCGGATAGTCTCCAGCAGGCCCGTCATAGCGTATTTAGATGCCGAGTAGCCCGTTCTGCCTGGCAGACCGTGCAGACCTGCCACCGATGAGATACCCACCAGCGAGCCCTTTGACGCCTGCAGGTATGGCAGTGCGTACTTAGCGCAATATACTGTGCCCCAGAAGTTTACATCCATAAGACGGTGCAGCACGCTAAGGTCTACATCGTCAAAAATGGCGCGCATAGATATACCTGCGTTGCAGATAAGCACATCAATGCCACCAAAAGCCTCTACGGCTGTATCTATCAGTTTTTTACAATCTTCTGCTACTGTAACATCTGTAGCGCAATATGCCGCCTGACCGCCATCGGCGATAATCTGCTCCGCCAGCGCCTGGAGCTTCTGCTCGCTACGCGCACCGAGCACCACCTTTGCACCCATCTGCGCATAGACCTTAGCCATAGCCTCGCCAATGCCCGACGAAGCACCGGTGATAACCACCGTCTTTGATTTCAATGCGTTTTTCATATCTCTATTTTTAATCCATCGTAAGCAAAATAAACATTATTTGGTAGACGCCTCTCCGCCTGACTATGCAGCCCCACCTCGTGCGACATGTGGGTGAGGTATGCCCTATCGGGCCCCACCTGCTCTATGAGTTGCAGGGCGTCGGATACGGAAAAGTGCGAGTCGTGCGGGGTAAATCGCAAAGCATTGACAACCAACACTTTTACACCTTTGAGCTTTGCAATCTCGCTATCGTCAATCTCCTTAAAATCGGTAAGATAGACCATATCGCCAAAGCGGTAGCCTGTAACCTCAAAGTGGGCGTGGCGACCGCGAATAGGGACAATCTCAACGCCAGCGATACTAAACGGTTGCTCGGGGTCTATGGTGTGGAGCACAATCTCTGGCACACCGCGATAGCGAACAGTAAAGAAGGCGTAGTCGTAGTCCTTGCGCACGCAGGCAACAGTGTCGGCTGTGGCGTAGATATTGACATCGTGAATCTGCGGATAGTCCACAAAGTTGAGCGCCCGCACATCGTCAATACCGCCGATATGGTCCTTATGCTTGTGAGTGAGCAGTATGGCAGTGATGTGGCTCACCCCCTCGCGCAGCAGCTGCTGACGGAAGTCGGGACCGGCATCAATGATAAAACGACAGTCGCCCACCTCAACCATAGCCGAGGTGCGGAGGCGATGATCGCGCGCATCGGTAGAGCGGCAGACTTCGCAACGACAACCAATAACCGGCACGCCCTGCGAAGTACCCGTTCCAAGGAGGGTTAAAATAGCCTTTTTTGCCATAGCTAACTACTCTTTTAGGCTGTAAAGATACTTTTTTCGTAACAAATACAACTACAAAGATACAAATTTTTGGATAATTCACATTAAAGTAGTAATTTTGCAGGACATTTATAAAAATATATTTTTATGGCTTACAAAATTTCAGATTCTTGCGTTGCATGTGGTACCTGCATCGACGAGTGTCCTGTTGAAGCAATTTCGGCAGGTGACATCTATGTAATTGACGCTGACAAGTGCATCGAGTGTGGTGCTTGCGCAGGCGTTTGTCCTTCTGAGGCTATCTCTTTGGAGTAGCACCTGCCTCAAGGATAGATGGCGACCCCAAACAAGGGTCGCCTCTTTATTTTTATATAGGTATGATGTCAAGTTTAGCTCTTTTTTTGTTTTTATAGGAATTTTCATTATCTTCGCAATCTGAAACATTCGGGATATTATGGCAATTAGGAATAATGTAATGATTGTGCGTCAGACTCTGCTGACCAGACTTATTGAGATGTGGAACAATGGCGAGTTGGTTGAGAAGATTGACCGCCTGCCTTTGGAGTTATCTCCACGCGATGCTGCGCCTGTGGGTCGCTGCTGTATTCACAAGGAGAGAGCGGTAAACAAGTACAAATCGCTACCGCTGTTGGGTTTTGATATGACCGACGAGGTGGACGAGCTTGACCCACTCTCGCACTATGCTGCTGCGGCACTGGAGCGCAAGGCTCTGAAGGAGAATATTATGTGCGTGGTAGATGAGGCTTGTTCCTCGTGCGTAAGAACAAACTACCAGATTACAAACCTCTGTCGTGGTTGTGTGGCTCGCTCTTGTGCTGCATCGTGTCCAAAGGGTGCTATTGAGTTTGACCCGGAGACCAGTCAGGGTCGCATACATAAGTCTATGTGTATCAGCTGTGGCAAGTGTTACGACAACTGCCCATATCACGCTATCGTTCACATCCCCGTACCGTGCGAGGAGGCGTGTCCTGTAGGCGCGATTACCAAGGACGAGAATGGCGTAGAGCATATTGACGAGACAAAGTGTATCTACTGCGGCAAGTGTGTGAACAGCTGTCCTTTCGGTGCTATATTTGAGATTTCGCAGGTGTTTGATATTCTGCAGTCTATCCGTCGTGGCGAGAAGGTTGTGGCTATGGTTGCACCAGCATTCTTGGCTCAGTATGATGCTCCGACAGAGCAGGTTTACGGCGCTATCAAGTCTGTAGGCTTCAGCGATATTATTGAGGTTGCCCAGGGTGCGATGATTACCACCGCCAAGGAGGCTGCCGAGCTTGCAGAGAAGATTGAGGAGGGTCAGCCATTTATGACCACCTCCTGCTGTCCTTCATACATTGAGATGGCGGAGAAGCATGTGCCATATCTGAAGAAGTATATCTCCGACACCCGCTCGCCGATGTACTACACCGCGCAGATTGCACGCCAGAAGTACCCAGATGCTAAGTTGGTATTCGTAGGCCCTTGTATTGCCAAGCGCAAGGAGGCTCGTCGTGACGATATGGTGGACTATGTGCTCACCTTTGAGGAGTTGCACTCTATCTTCCTCGGTATGAAGATAGATATCGCCCTTGCTGAGCCATACACCGTTGCCGACAGCGCTATCCGTGCAGCTCACGGCTTTGCTCAGGGTGGTGGCGTAACGGCTGCTGTAAAGGAGCATGTAGGCGAGAAGTTCAACTATACCACGCTCCAGATTGCCAACCTTACAAAGAAGAATGTTGCCCTGCTCAAGGCATACGCCAAGACCAGCAAGGCACCAGCGCAGTTTATTGAGGTTATGGCATGCGAGGGCGGATGTATATCTGGTCCGAGCGCACACACCTCATTTGACTCTGGCAAGAAAATTTTTGCAACAGAATTGGCAAAGCGATAATGAAACCACAACTCTCCCCTATTGAGCTTCGCGCACTGCTCAACTCTCGGGGCGAGGAGGCTCAATATTTACGAGATTGCGCCGCCCGAACCTCTGAGGAGCTGTTCGGGCGTGCCGTTTATCTGAGGGGGCTGATAGAGATTTCGTCCTACTGTCGTAACAACTGCCTCTACTGCGGTCTTAGGCGCGACAACACCTCGGCAGAGCGATACCGCCTGACGGCTGAGCAGATTATTGAGTGCTGCCAGCATGGCTACAAGGCGGGACTGCGCACCTTCGTGCTTCAGGGTGGCGAGGATGGCTACTGGACAGACGAGCGCTTAGTACCTCTTGTGGAGAGCATTGTCGCCACATTCCCCGATGCGGCGGTGACCCTCTCGCTCGGTGAGCGTAGTGCCGACTCCTACAAGGCTCTGCGAGCTGCTGGCGCTTCGCGCTACCTGCTTCGCCACGAGGCGGCAAGCGAGTCGCTCTACCGCGCCATACACCCCGCAGAGATGTCCTACCGCGCGCGACTGGAGGCTATAGAACACCTCCTTGCGCTGGGGTATCAGACGGGGATGGGTATGATGATAGGCGTGCCGGGTCAGAGCGTAGATGATATTGCCGAGGATATAAAATTGATATACAACCTAAAGCCACAGATGGTTGGCATAGGGCCCTTTATACCCCATCCAGCAACGCCATTTGGTGGTGCTGAAGCGGGAGATATAGAGCTGGTACTCAACTGCATAGCCATCATTAGGCTGATGCTGCCACACGCGCTGATACCTGCCACAACAGCGCTGGCAACCCTCTGCCATGATGGGCATCGTCGTGCCATAGAGGCGGGGGCAAATGTGATTATGCCCAACCTCTCGCCCGCGGCGGTGAGGAGCAAGTACTCCATCTACGCTGGCAAGGCGGCAAGTGGTACGGAGGCAGCTGAGAATCTGCGCGATTTGGAGGCAGAGCTATCGGCTTTTGGTTACACGATAAATTACGGGAAAGGAGACTACAATGACACACTATAATCCACACTCTGCCTCGGCGGAGGAGTTTATATCGCACAGCGCGATAGTGGACGCCCTTGATTATGCGGCGTCACATCGTGGCGATAGTGCGCTGATAGAGGAGATACTATCCATCGCTGCCGAGGGTCGCGGGCTTACCCATCGTCAGGCGGCGGTGCTGATGGAGTGCGAGGATAGCGACACTATAGAGCGCATCTTTACCCTTGCCCGCCAGCTCAAGCAGCGCATCTATGGCGACCGCATAGTGATGTTTGCGCCGCTATACCTCTCAAACCACTGCATCAACGGCTGTACATACTGTCCTTACCACGCCACAAACCGCACCATACCGCGCCGTAAGCTGACGCAGGAGCAGATTGCAGCCGAGGTTATCGCCCTGCAGGATATGGGACATAAGCGATTGGCATTGGAGGCGGGCGAGCATCCGACAATTGCGCCGATAGAGTATATCCTTGACTCTATAGAGACCATCTACTCTATCCGCCACCGCAACGGAGCTATTCGCCGCGTGAATGTCAATATTGCCGCAACTACCGTAGAGAACTACCGCCTACTCAAGGATGCGGGCATAGGCACATACATCCTCTTTGAAGAGACCTACAACCGCAGCGTCTACAACGCCCTCCACCCATCGGGCCCTAAGAGCGACTGGGCATACCACACCGAGGCGATGGATCGCGCTATGGAGGGTGGCATTGACGATGTGGGCATAGGTGCTCTATTTGGACTTACCGACTACCGCTACGACCTTGTGGGACTGCTGATGCACGCCGAGCACCTTGAAGCTCGCTTTGGCGTAGGTCCGCACACCATAAGCGTGCCGAGAATACGACCTGCCGACGATATAGACCTTACGAAGTTCCCTAATGCCGTCACCGACTCTGTATTTAAGCGCATTGTGGCGATACTGCGCCTTGCCGTGCCATATACGGGTATGATTATCTCCACGCGCGAGAGTGCTCAGGTGCGTGCAGAGGTGCTTGATATTGGCGTTTCGCAGATTAGTGGTGGCTCAAAGACTACGGTCGGCGGCTATGCCGACAGCGCCGAGGCTCTGCACTCCGAGCAGTTTGATATCTCGGACAATAGAACCCTTGACCAGATTGTCGGCTGGCTACTCAGCTTGGGATATATCCCGAGCTTCTGCACCGCCTGCTACCGCGAGGGCAGAACGGGCGACCGATTTATGAGCCTTGCCAAGAGTGGCGCTATAGGCAACTGCTGCGCCCCAAATGCGCTGATGACCCTTGCCGAGTACCTGCACGACTACGCCTCACCACAGACCCTTGAGGCTGCGAAGGGAGTCCTTGAGACGCAAATTGCAAAGATACCATCCGAGAAGGTACAGACCATCACCCGCCAGCGCCTTGAGCTGATAGCCGCCGGCGAGCGAGATTTTAGATTTTAAGATATGAAAACGCCGAACTCTGAGAGAGTACATATTGCTATTTTTGGCAACTGCAACAGCGGAAAGTCGTCGCTGATAAATGCCCTGACGGGGGCGCAGACGGCTATTGTATCCGATGTTGCAGGAACGACCACCGACCCCGTAAAGAAGAGCATTGAGTTGCAGGGTGTAGGTGCTGCCGTACTTATAGACACCCCGGGGCTGGACGACAACACCGAGCTCGGCTCGTTGCGTGCTGCGCAGAGCCATAAGGCGTTGCTAACCACCGATATAGCCGTAGTGTTTCTCCCCGTTGCGCAGAGCTTTATAGCCAAGGTGCAGGCGATGGAGATTCCCGCGATTTTTGTAGCTCCGAAGGCGGATATTCAGCCGTTAGATAGCCACTATGCAGACCTTAGCCCTATTGCCGTAAGTAGCACAACGGGCGAGGGGTTGGATGCGCTCCGAGCGGCGATTGCAGCAAAGAGCCACAGCGAGGAGCGGCTACTCACAGAGGGTATCTGCAATGCGGGCGACTGCGTGGTGCTCGTAATGCCGCAAGACAGCTCGGCACCCAAGAGGCGACTGATAAAACCGCAAGTGGAGGTGCTCCGCGAGCTACTTGACCGTCGCTGCAGGGTATTCTGCTGCCAGACCGAGGAGTTAGCCTCTACGCTCCAGAGCCTTGTCTGCCCACCACAGGCGATAATCACCGACTCGTCGGCCTTTGCTGCCGTGCGACCACTTGTACCTGAAGGAACAAAGCTCACATCGTTCTCAATTCTCTTTGCGGCATACAAGGGCGACATCGCCCTATTCCGCGAGGGTGCAAAGCGCATGCTTGCCCTACCCGCCACAGCGCGAATACTTATTGCCGAGGCGTGCGCCCACACACCTCAGAACGAGGATATTGGGCGTGTAAAGTTACCACGGCTGCTACGCAAGCGATTAGGCGAGGGCATTGAGATAGATACTGTCGGCAGTGGCGATTTTCCCAACGACCTTACCCCGTACGACCTTATCATCCACTGCGGAGCGTGCATGGCAACGCGCCGATATGTCCTCAGCCGCATAAGTATGGCGCAGTCGCAGGGGGTTCCGATGACAAACTACGGAGTAGCCATAGCGGCGTTGCTAAACATTGAATAACCTAAAAAATAGATGATATGAAACAATTTCTACCTCTTACGACCAACACTCAGCGCAAGATTGCCATTGCAACGCTGGTGGCTGTCGCCCTAAGCCTTATCGCATCGTTAGTGGCGATATTTGCGGGCACAGTTCTGTTTGAAAACCCTATGCCGAAGAACTTTTTGGAGTATGACGGCTGGCTTGGACTTATATGCGGAGCGTGCGGTATAGGACTCGGCGGTCTGGGTCTTGTATATGGCGTGCAGCAGTTCTTTAACGAGGATGTTGTAGAGGTAACCAAAGATAAGTACGGCAATGTGATAGATGAAAATCGTGGCAATGGCGTCGTGCTGCAGATAATGATTATGCTCGCAGCGCCACTGCTGGGCTATATGCTCGGCACGATTGTCAGCTACTACATCCTCTACGCCATCCTTGCCGTTGTCAGCTTCATACTACCATATCTGATGGTTGTAGGTATGGTAACGGTGGGCATCTGGTACTTCCTGAACATCTATCGCACCCTCGGCATGCCAACGGATGCGGACGATAAGGATGATAGCACAGATGACAAGCCAGCGCCAAAATCTACCATACTCAAGATTCTTGATATTGTAGGCAAGTTCTGCAACGCATACTCCATGGAGCTTAAGTCTGCACTTATCGCTCTGGCTGCTCTATTCTGCGCTGCGACTATTGTTGTAGATGGCTTTGATATAAAGTTACGCTCTCAACAGCAGGCTACTGAGAGCTTTGACTTTACGATTATGTATGGAGGTGTAGGGACTCTCAAACTTGGCGCTGAGTTCTACGACTCGCCATCGGGTAGCGCAGGTTTCTACAACGATATTCGCACGGAAAGAGTTGAAGGTAGCACAGATGAGAATCCAGAGTATATATACTCTCTATATCTAGATGACGAGCTTGTTGCCTCATTCCAAAGCTCGCCAGTTAAAAACTGTATGGTAGACTCCTACAAGGTGCACTCATCCCGCATAAGCCTGCCAAATGGCGTGCATCCGGGTATGCCACTGCGCAAGGCTCTTAAAGATGATAGCGTTAAGGCAAAGGCTACCTACAACGGCAAGGGTTATACTATATCTGTAACCTCAAACACCTACGACCTTATCTCGCCAGAGGCGGCTGCCAAGGCTCTGGTCAAAGAGGCGCATATAAAGTGTAGTTTCCTTGACCAGTTTAACACCTCTATAGAACTTACTGGAAGCGACTTTACAAAGGATGCCGTTGTAGAGTTTATCCACATACGCTAAACGATTGTAGCATAGAATAATGTAGCCGATAGTGTCTATCGGCTACATTATCTCTTCTCGGGCATTCTCTCCAATTCGCTTTCTATCAACCTCAAGCAGCCTCTCGCCGCCATACTTTCGCAATGTGGCGTAGAAGTAGTTGTTATGATACTTACAGAGCGAATGGACAAGTTCGTGAACGATGACCGAGTCCACAAACTCGGCGCTACACTTCATCAGGTAGTAGGAGAGGTAGACGACCTTTGACTTGAGAAAGTAGCAACCCCAGCGCTTAGTGACAATCTTGCAGCGGGAGTAGATGAGTCCCGTCTGCGCCGAGAGCTCGGCAATACGCTGTGGCAGGTAGCTCTCCGCCGCCTTTTTGAGCAGTTTTGTGGCGTAGTCTATAATATACTCGCGGGTATTTACGCGGTTAAAGTCCGTAGTCGCCGGGACAACGATAGTATAACATAGACCCTCGCAGCGGTGGCTATACCTACGCCCTGCTCCGCGCTCTATGCGCAGCTTAAAGAGTGGGAAATCTATCGTAAAATTCTCGTCTATACGCCCATAGTCCCACCCCTGCCTACGAAAGTCGGCATTGACAAGTGCATGACAGATAGCACCCACCGCCCTACCGTATGGCTCGCTATGGAAGAGGGTTACGGAGATATTATTGGCGTTAAATCGTACCTGCGGATACTCTATATTTGCCGAGAAGTAGACCACTATCTCGCCAAACTGACTATCTACAAATGTCACAGACTCGCGAGTCTTTGCAGGGGCATCGCCAACCTCGCTCCTGAGTCGTTTTATATCCTCTACTACCCAACTATAGAGCGGCGATAATCTCCAGCTATACCAGCGCAGAGCCTCGCGCGGACTTCGCTCAACACCCAGTCCACGAGCATAACAGTAACCCAAGTAACACTCCGACGGCAGATAGCCATCCGTAGCGGCGCGAAGGAAGAGCTCAACAGCCTCGGCATAACGCCTCTGCTTGAACAGAGCTACGCCCTGCTTATGCTGCTCCGCCTTAAGTTTTGAGCTATACGCCCCCTCTCCAAAATTGTAAAACATAGCCTACATATTAACTATCTTGCAAAATTAGTATTTTTTTTCTATCTTTGGCAAATAAACCTGAAACTATGAAATGTAGAGACCTTGCTCCACTACTTTTGGCAGCTCCATTTGTCAGCTGCACGAAGAGTGAGAAGAGCCCAAACATTGTATTTTTTCTCATTGACGACTTTGGTTGGTTAGATAGCTCCGTGGCCTATGGCGAGGAGGTATATCCAAACAATCTGCGCTACAACACCCCCAATATGGAGCGTCTTGCTCAGAAGGGTGTGATTATGACCTCGGCATACGCCTGCCCCGTTTCATCCCCTACCCGCACATCTATTATGACGGGTATGCACCCAGCGCAGTCGGGCATTACAATGTTCTGTTCAAACAACTACGACATTCCGACCGATGCTACGGGCGGTATGCGTGGCACCTTCCGCGCAAATGATAATCAGGCCGACCCATTCATCCGTCCCGACTGGAACTGGAACGGTATCTCGCCAACAGAGGGCACTCCGCGCACGGTGGTTGCAACGCCTATGGTGCAGTTACTCAAGGATGCAGGTTACTTTACAATTCTTGCGGGCAAGGCGCACTTTGCAACAATGGGCACACCTGCCGCCTCGCCATACAACCTCGGCTTTTTGGTAAACCTTACCGGCCACTACGGCGGTATGCCATCCTCCTATCAGGGCGAGGACCACTACGGCAACAAGCCTGGCGAGTGGAAGTATCACGCTGTGCCTGGTCTGTTTGACTACTGGGGCACAGATACCCACCTTACCGAGGCGCTGACCGTAAGCACTCTCAAGACCCTTGACTATCCGATTGACAACGGCATACCATTCTACCTCAACTTTGCCCACTACGGCACTCACACCCCTATTCAGCCAGATAAGCGCTTCTACGACAACTACCGTCAGAAGGGTATGGACCACCTGCAGGCGTGCTACGGCTCTATGGTGGAGGGCGTGGATAAGAGCCTTGGCGATTTGATGGACTACCTTGAGCGCAAGGGTGTTGCCGACAATACAATCATCATCTTCTACTCCGACAATGGCGGACACAGCGTAAACACCTCTAAGGGTGGCGATGCGCACGTCTACAACCTCCCTCTGCGCGAGGGTAAGGGCTCGGTCTACGAGGGTGGTGTGCGTGTGCCGATGATGGTATATATCCCAAACAAGACCGCAGCGGGAGTACGTATAAACACACCTGTAAACCCGCAGGACCTCTACCCTACTATCCTTGAGCTTGCGGGCGTTACCGACTACAAGACCATCCAGCAGATTGACGGCAAGAGCCTTGTAAAGCTGCTCACCGACGGCTCGCAGTATGTTGCAGCGGCCGTAGAGCGTGGCGAGATTTGCGACCAGAAGCAGGCAAATGCCTTTGTTGTGCCACAGTCCATCTCGGGCATAGACCCTCAGCGTGCCGTAATATCGCACTTCCCACACCAGTGGCGTATAGAGGACCAGTATGATGTAGACTATCTGAGCGCTATTCGTCGTGGCGAGTGGAAGTTAGTATACCGTATGCACGACGCAGCACTTGAGCTCTACAACCTGAACGACGATATTGGCGAGCGCAACAATGTTGCCGCCGACCATCCTCAGATTGTCAGCGAGCTTGCTGCCGAGCTGAGCAACACCCTCAGAGGGTGGAACGCCCCAATGCCGACCATTCGCGCTACGGGCGATGTAGTACCAATGCCAGACAATTTATAGTATTATGAATAAGAATAAAATCCTATCCAAACTTTTCGGTTTCAATCCTGAAAAGAACAAAGTCTCCACCGAGTTGATGGCAGGCTTGACCACTTTCCTTACAATGGCGTATATCCTTGCCGTAAACCCTGCAATCCTCAGCGAGACGGGTATGGACAAGGGCGCACTCTTCACCTCGGCAGCTCTGATGTCGGGCATAGCTACGCTGCTGATGGCATTTATCGCTAAGCTGCCATTTGCACTGGGCCCAGGTATGGGTCTGAATGCCTTTTTTGCCTATACGGTCTGCATCGGTATGGGTTACAGCTGGCAGTTTGCCCTCACAGCCGTATTTATTGAGGGTATCATCTTCATCCTGCTGACGGTATCTAATATGCGCGAGCATATTGTAAACAGTCTCCCAAAGACCGTTCAGAATGCAATCAGTATCGGTATCGGACTATTCATCGCCTTCATCGGTCTGCAGAATGCTGGCATTATCGTACATAGCAGTGGCACACTGGTAAAGTTGGGCGATATCACCTCTGGCGCTCCGCTGCTGGCTATCATCGGTATGGTTATCACCGCGGTGATGTTGATTAGAAATGTTAAGGGTGCATTGCTTATCGGTATCATCCTCACATCGCTTATCGGTATCCCTATGGGCGTTACCCACTTTGATGGTATATTCAGCACACCGCCATCAATAGAGCCTATCTTCTGCAAGTTGGAGTGGCCAAGCCTCTTTACTAAGGATATGTTCGTGGTGGTATTTACAATGCTCTTTATCGACCTCTTCGATACTATCGGAACCGTTATCGGCGTATGTAACAAGGCGGGTATGGTTACCCCAGATGGCAAGATTCCACGCCTGCAGCAGGCATTCTACGCCGACTCTATCGCAACTACTCTCGGCGCACTGATGGGTTCAAGCACCATTACAACCTTCGTTGAGAGTGCAGCAGGTGTAAACGAGGGCGGTCGTACAGGTCTTACATCCTTTACTGCAGGAATGTGCTTCTTTGCGGCTCTCTTCCTCTCGCCATTCTTCCTCTCAGTACCTGGCGCAGCTACAGCTCCGGTGCTTATCTTCGTGGGTCTGATGATGTGTACCTCACTCTCTAAGATAGACTTTACAAACTACACCGAGGCTATCCCTGCATTTATCTGTATCATCATGATGCCGCTGGCATATAGCATCTCCGACGGTATCGTATTCGGTCACCTCTCGTATGTAGTTATCAACCTCTGCTCAGGCAACTATAAGAAGGTGTCAATAGGTATGGTTATCCTCGCCTGCTTCTTCCTTATCAAGTTCTTAATGTAGCAGTTGTGCAATAGATGATAATAGAGGGGTCAAACATTTGACCCCTCTATTTTATTTATCCTCATATAATTCACTCATACTATGAGCTATATCGCGCATCTGCTCGCGAAGAGATTGCGGAGCGAGCACCTCCAACTTTGCACCATAGCCAAGTAGCGTCTGGCGAAAGTCAAATGTCGGGCGCAGGTAGTACTCAAAGATAGAGTACTCCTCTGTGCGCTCTGTCTCCTGCTGGCTGCGATGCAGCGGCAGGGTGCGGAGGTAGTTGCTCTGGAAGCTATCCACGCGAATACGCACCCTTTGAGCATCAATATCGCCATCGGCAATAACACCATAGCTGTTCCAGAAGAACTCGCGCGCCTCAAACTCCGGCGAGATTGTAAACTTATGCTCTGTTGTCTGCAGCTCCTCCATACGGTCAAGGGCGTAGATTCTGAGCCTGAAGTCCGTAACGCTTCGCGCCAGCAGATACCAGCGGCGCGCATATACCTTCACACAGTAGGGCTCAAGCTCAAAGGTAGACTGAACATCGCTAAAGGTGTGGTAGGTGATTATCAGCGTCACCGAGTCGCGCATAGCCTCAATAATCTGGGTCAGGAAGTGCTGTCCCGAGGGGATATCCTCAAAGAGTATGCGACCCTTCAGATGCTTCGCCTCGCGGGTTAGCGACTCCACAGAGAATGTACCCAGCAGCCAGCGACGCATAGCGTTACTCTCAATATCCCCGCCATTGGCGATGTAGTAGCAGTTGCCGTCGTGCCTGTCGCAGTTGATGTCAATGTCAAACATACTCTTTATCGCCTCCTTGTGACGATGAAAAGTGCGCTCAGGGATAATATCCCCCGTGGTGTTATAGGCAGAGTGTAACCAGCGACGATTTATATCGTCTAATGTTATACGCCCCGCCCTGGATATGGTATCTACCAACCAGATGTAACGATTAAATAGCGTTGCCGACATAGTAAGTGTGTTGTTTGTTGTGTAAAGTTACTAAACTTAGTGCAAAAGTACAACAATACCCTGCCAAATTGTGGCAGAGTATCACTTTTTTTACCATTTCGGGTCGTATGTCAGCATCAGAGAAAAACAACTAAGGGGGTGTGAAATCACACCCCCTAAATTTTACATTCGCAGATTAGTTCTGTGGAGCAGCCTCTGCTGGAGACTCAGAAGGAACCTCTACCTGAGGCATAGCAACCTCAGAAGGAGCAGCCATCTCCTCTACCAGAGCTGAAGCCTCTGCAGCTGCAGGGCTCTGTGCTGGCTTAGTATCCATAGCGAGGGTTGCAAAGAGGCTGAGTGCAAAGATTGCAACTGCAAGACCCCAAGTAGCCTTCTCAAGGAAGTCTGCGGTCTGGCGAACACCCATAACCTGATTTGAAGCACCGAAGTTTGATGCCATGCCGCTCTTAGGATTCTGAACCAATACTGCAAGTACCATAAGTACGCTTGCAATAAGTACCAATACAATACAAAGTGTATACATATTCTTAAATAAAAATTATAAATTACTTCAATTTCTCTATTTGGTCTGCAAAGTAAGCACTTTTTTTCGGATTTAGCAAACTTAATTTGCGATATATTTCAATTGCTTGCGAATTTAGCCCCTGAGCGGCGTAAATTTCTGCCAACTCCTCGCTTACAATATCGTCCTCCTCGTCAAATTCTGCCTCGGTAGTAATCGCCTCGTCATCATCGCCCTGCTCGGCAACTATGCGATAGTCACCCACCTTGAGGAAGCGGTTGATAAGCTGACCACTGGTTACTGCCGAAAGACTCTGGATGTCAATATCGCACAACTCCAGCGCACTAACACCGCGCGATGTAGCAAGCAGATTCTGCAGCGGGGTGTGGTTATCCTTCACCGCACGCAGAAGTGTACACCACGGATAGCGCTCCGCAGGAAAACTCTCCAATATACCCTTTATGCTCTCCATACTACCAATTTGATGCTGCTGCCTGGAAGATGTCGGTAACCAGCTGCTCTACAATCTGCGGAATAAGCTCGCCCTCAACCTCGGTAAGGAGCTTTGTTGAGTCGTAGTCGGCATAGGCAGAGAAGTTCTTGTTGAAGGACATCTTGTCGTCAATAGCGTTTGTAAACTTAACCTTTACAGATATTGTAAGACGGTTTTGCAGCGCATAGTCGCCACTTGATACCGATGAGGTTGTAGAGCTATAACCCACAATCTCACCCTCAAAGGCAAAGTCACCACCCTCCTCTACCTGCACAAGCGAAGTACGGGTAGCAAAGCGCTGCGTAAGCTCGTCAGTAAGCGTTGCACTTAGGACAGGAGCAACCATCGGCGCATTGTTCGGGAAGTAGGCCACACTGAAGGTCTTTGCATCGGGCGGAATAGATGCACCCGAGAGGGAATATTTCACCGTGCAAGAGACAAGTAGCGTCGCTGCACAGAGGATAAGTATATATAGTATCTTCTTCATAATCAACTCTTTACTCTTCAATACCCAACTCCTTTATACGACGGTAGAGTGTTCGCTCGCTCATAAACAGCTCGGCAGCTGCTGCACGGCGAGAGCCTCCATTGCGACGCAGTGCGCGGATAATCTGCTCGCGCTGCATATCTGCCTTTGTAGCAGGTACGGCAGGCTGCTCGTCCACAATCTCCTCGGCATACTCAACCTCCTTGCTATGCGGATTTGGAAGCAGGGCTGTAACCTCGTGGCGAGGCTCTGTATTCATCGGCTGCATAGCGCCATAGCCACCCATACGGTAGAGCATCTGCTTGAGCTCGGCAATATCGGCACGCATCTCAAAGAGGACTTTGTATAGCAGCTCGCGCTCGGTATTCATATCGTCAAACGACGCCGCTCCTGCAATGCTCGGCATAGCACTACGCTGCTCTGGGGTAAGGTAACGCTCCAGCACCGCAGCGGTAATCTCGCGCTGAGGCTCTATGGCGGAGATCTGCTCGGCAACATTCTTCAACTGGCGGACATTACCACGCCAAGAGTAGTGCTCCAGCATATCTCGCGCCTGAGCATCCAGTGTGATTGCTGGCATACGGTAGCGGGTAGCTACATCGGAGGCGAACTTGCGGAAGAGGAGGTATATATCCTCCGGACGCTCGCGCAACGCCGGCACAGAGATAGGCACGGTGGCTAAACGGTAGTACAAGTCCTCGCGGAAGCGACCCTCGCTGATGGCCTTCAATAGGTTGTTGTTCGTGGCGGCCACTACGCGCACATTGGTCTTCTGCACACGCGCAGAGCCTACGCGGATAAACTCGCCCGTCTGAAGCACACGCAGCAGACGCACCTGAGTAGATAGTGGCAGCTCGCCAACCTCGTCAAGGAAGATTGTTCCGCCATCAGCCTCCTCAAAGTAACCCTTGCGCGAATCTACAGCACCCGTAAAGGCACCCTTCTCGTGACCAAAGAGCTCGGAGTCTATCGTACCCTCTGGTATCGCGCCACAGTTTACCGCAACATACTTGCCGTGCTTGCGCGCCGAAGCCGAGTGGATAACCTGCGGGAAGAACTCCTTACCCACACCGCTCTCGCCCGTGACTAACACCGTAAGGTCTGTCGGAGCTACTCGTAGCGCAATCTCAAGTGCGCGGTTGAGCAGCTCGGAGTTGCCTATAATGCCAAATCGCTGTTTTACCGAAACAATATCCATACTACTAATTTTCACTCTGAGGAATCTCTATCATAGGTATGCGCTGTGCATCCATCTGCGCATCTAAATCGTCGCTTGGTACGGTTACCATAGTGTAGATACCATACGCCAATGCCAACAGCGCACCAGCAATTACAATGCCCGCAAACCACATTATAAAGTTGCTGCTACCCTTGCGCGGAGCATCCTCCCTGCGAGGCGCTGTTCGCAACTTAGGCGCTACAGGGGTCGGTGCTACTGGTGTTGGAGCAACTGGTGTAGTAGGTACAGCTGGCTCGGCTGGCTCGACTGCCGCTGCAGGTATCGGAACAATCTCCGGCTTTGTGCAATCAAAGGTTATAACACCATCGTCAGTGCGGTGGAAAGTACCCAACTCTGCCACGGGACAGATGCTGCTCTGCATCAGCGCGTGACGAATCTCAAAGATGAAACGGTCAATCTTTCCCGCCGCCTCAATCTCTCGCATACCCTTCGCTACCATTAAACCCCTCAGCACACCGTCGTCGCCCTTCAATAGCTCGGAGAAGATGATATTCCCATCCTCCTTTACCACAAATGCACCAAAGGTCGGAATCACTAACCTGCGGTTGCTCTTCAAGTACTCGTTTATCGTATCTACTACCATAAGTTATGTGTATAATCGGTGCAAAGATAGTAAAAATTTTTGACTATTAGCTTTTAGCCATTGGCCATTATTTTTTAGAGGTATTTTTTATTAAGGGTTACTAATGGTCGCTGGCGCGACGCTACGCAGTACATTCGCGCTACCCTTAATAACCCTTAATCCTCCTTAATAACCTTTAATATATCGCCATCCGGCTTACACCGTCGGTTATTCCTTGCACCGATTTTATCGTCAGAGTGCGCCAGATACGGTATATCGTGAAAAATCCCCGGATGGGTTGTACTTGAGCGTACTACCCATTCGGGGATTTGAGGGATGTGCCGTAGGTGGCACACTATCACGATAAAATTTACTTTTTGTCGCTGATGTAACGAACCTTCTCAGTATACTGCTTGTCGGTATTACCTGGAGAGACGCGGACGAGGACTACGCCGTGAGCGGGAACGAGGGCGGTGAAGCGCTCGCCACGGTCATCGGTAAGAGTGCCGACATCCTTCTGACGCCAGAGGTCGCGCACAGTACGGTTGCCGTCGTAGAGACCGAGCATACGAGGGTTGATGCTGATATTTGCAGCCTTCTCGCCGCGGTTGAACATACCTACAGCCAGTGAGCCATCCTCAAGGTGCTTAACATAGATAACCTGGCTGCCATCCTTCTTACGCCATACTGGCACTGCGTGGTAGCCGAGTGGGTCCTGATTGACATCAATAACCTCGTCGTTAGTGAGCAATGAGAGGGTGAACTCGTCCAGGCGAGCCATATCGCAGCCGATAAGCAGCGGCGATGCGAAGAGTGCCCAGAGGCTCATGTGTGTATACTGCTCGTCAGCGGTGAGCTTTGTATAGTGGAGCTTTGGACCCCAGCCTACAAGACCTACAACAAGCATATCTGCATCTGGCCAAGCGCCTGGGCGGGTGAATGGAATCCACTTATCCTGCGAGAAGCCGATAGAGTTGATACTCTTCCAAGTGTCGCGGATATCGCCAGTAGTACGCCAGCACTCTGCATTCTCCATAAAGAATGGAGCGTCAGCAAGTGGAGCTGAGTTAGAGAGCGAGAGGACGATATCGCGCTTTACAGAGCGAAGTGCGTCAAACATCTCCTTGGTGTGGAAGCGGGTATTTGGGTTCCAGTCGTACTTTACATAGTCAATCTCCCAGTCGGCAAACTGCTTAACATCAGCCTCAACGAAAGAGTACTTGCCGTGGATATAGTACTCCTTACGGTCCTGCCAGTAGTTAGCATCTGGACCCTTCTTCTGGTAGCGGTAGTGCTCATTATGCAGACCATCCTTAATCCACTGGTTTACACCATCTGGGTTATCAGAGTAGCTACCGATATGTGCAGCGTATGTACCAACCCAAGGCACAGTGTAGATACCCAGCTTAAGACCCATATCGTGCACCTCACGGGTCAGAGCCTTCATATCTGGGAACTTGGTGTTAGGCTGGATAGCGTTGTACTTACCGCCACGCTGACCCTGCCAGCCATCGTCAATATTGATGTAAGACCAACCGTGGTTAATAAGGCCAGACTCTACCATTGCGCGTGCAGATGAGAGCACCTGCTCCTGTGTTACATCACGAGCCCAGCAGTTCCAAGAGTTCCAACCCATAGGAGGTGTGAGGGCGAGCTTATCGCCAACTACGATACGAAGCTCACGCTCGTAGCTACCCTTATCGTTAGTAGCCTTGAGCATTACATGGTATGTACCCTCCTTCTTCATAGTACCGGTAATGCGACCAGTCTTAGAGTCCAGCTTCAGACCCTTTGGAAGGTTCTTTGCCTCAAAGGTCATTGGGCGGTCACCAGTAGCTGCGATAGTATAGAGGCATGGAGAGCCTGGACGCAGACCGAAGACCTTAGCGCCATTGATGCGCGGTGTTGCCGCAGGTTTTGGAGTAAGAATGTAAGCCGAAAGGTCGGGAATCTCAACCTCAGCTGGCTGCTGTGCTGCTACGGGCAGAGTATTTACTGCCATAGCAAAAGCAAGTAATGCAATAACTTTCTTCATATTCATAATAGATTTAGTTTCTGTTTCTACCACTCGTTCTCAGAGAGTGAGAGCGTGCTTGCAGCTACCTCCTCTTGAGTAACGAAGTCTCCCCAAACATTATTGTAGTCTGCAGTAAGCTCTGAGCACATCATAGCCTCACGCTTACCGCTCTTATCTACGGCTCGGATAGTAAATGGCGCCGTTGGGTCTGCGAGCTTGCCCTTATAGAGGTGAGTAGTATCGCCTCGGTAGCTCTCGTTGGTTGTGCAGTAGACCTCCATATACCAGTAGGCCACCCACCAGTCGCGGTCGGAGAGCTTCTCCATAGTACAAACCTGCTTGCCATTCTGCCACAGAGTCACATCCCAGCTGCCATGCTCAATATTCCAGATATTGGCGATAATATAGCCGTCAAGACCCCATGTATAGTCCGAGAAGGTGTGCTTCTTGGATGGCTGGTTCTTGCTAAAGCGAGGGTCGTAGTAGTGCTGACCACCGTCGTATGCACGAATCTGGACATCGCTGCTGCAACCTGTACCCTTGTAGTACCAGTTCTTGATGGTGTTGCCCTCAATCTCGTAGACGCCATAACCATTTGGTGTGCCGTCTACATTGGTTGTAGAGTGCCACATACCACCGCAAACTGCACCGTGGATATGCTCGTAAATCCTCTTACCATTGACCGTATGGATATAGTTGCGGTTACGGTGCGTATGACCAATCATCAGGTGCGCCTCCTTATACTCCGACAACAGGTTGAGCACATCCTTGCGATAGCGTGCATCGGAGTGGTTTCCACCCTTACCATCGCGGAACGGGATGTGCAGACAGAGGAGAACCATCTTATCCTTTGGCACATAGGACAAGTCCTGCTTGAGCCACTCAAGCTGCCAGTCAAAGAAGCCTGCAGCATACTCATAGTCGCCATCTGGTGGAGTCTCGCCATGCAGGGCGTTATCCATAACAACGATATGGGTGTCGCTGCGGTCAAAGGAGTAGTTCTGCGGGCCAAAATACTTCTGGAAGTTCTCAACACTCTTCCAGAATGTAGTCACCTGGCTATGGTCGTTAGGCGAAAACTCGTTCAGGTGGTCGTGGTTACCCATACACTGCATAAAGACCATACTACGGTTTGACATCGCCTGCTTGACCTTTGTCCACATCACAGATGCGTTCTTATTGGTCACATCGCCCAGCGTTACGCCGTATGGATTTACAAGCGAAGGGGCAAGAGCGTCAATATCGGGCATAGTCTCCTCGCGGAAACGGACAACATCCTCATTATCGTTCACCTGAATATCCGCCAAGGTGAGCAGCGTAAATGTGCTCTCCTTGCCACCTGGGAGCAGATTGAGGGTGAAGTCGTGGCGGAACTTTTCATCCTTGGCGATAACAAATCGCTTGTAGAATGCTGGATGGTTACCATTATCCACAGGAATCTGATACTGGGCAGGGATGCTCATATATACCATCGTAGAGTTCTCGTCGCGGACAATCTGATAGACACCATTCTGGTCGGTCTGTACGCAGACAAAGCCGTCGCTGACAACGATATCCTGGATACCCTCGCCACTCTGACCGTCTGTAACAACGCCATAGAGAGTGGTTGCGCTATCTATCACCGTACCATTGACAACAACCTGCTCTGGCTGGCTCGGCTCGCCATTGTCGTCGCCCTTATTATCCTCTCCGTTATCCTTGCCTTCATCCGTACCCTGCTCGTTATCGGGCGGAGTTGGAGATGGCAACTCCTCGCCACAACCCCACAGGGTGATGGTGCAGAGGAGAGTGAGTATGATAAGTACCTTTTTCATTTGGGGTTTGTTTTTTGGGGTTTTAGGGGTTAAGAGATGGCGACACTACCCCATCGCTGAGGTGTGCCGCCATTATTAAGGGTTACTCTGCAGCGCCAACTGCTGCCTCAAGAACATTGAACTCAGCGATATTTGCGTAAGGCTGCACTGTACTACCACGCTGACAGTTGGTAACGCATACGCGAACATACTGTACATTTGCATCGCCATTGAACTCATAGCGGTGTGGACCTACGAGGGTATTATCGCCGCCACACTCTGCAATATGGTCAAATGTAGCAACCTTGCTCCAGCTATAACCATCCTCAGACACCTCAAAGTAACCTGCGATAAAGTCCTGATAGTTACGACGGGTAAGCTCTACAGCCACGAGGTTGTGCTCGCTCTCAAGATTCCAAGCAATGATGTATGGATTTGAATGTGAGCAGCTGATAACATCGTTGATAAACGCGGTTGAGTTGTAGCCTGAGTGCCAGAATGTAGAGGCATCGCCATCAATCATGTGGTTGTAGTTGTTGTTGGTAGCTGTCATATTGCCCTGGCAAGAGTTACACTCCCACAAAGACCACTTCTGACGGCGGTCACCAGCATCTACAATAGTTGGAACAACGCCATCCTGCTGAAGGTGAAGCAGGTAGTAGAAGTTCTCCTGATTGATTGCATAGTTCTCAGTGTTTGCAGTCATAACAACTGGGATAGAGCAACGGTATACGCTTGGCAGCTTAGTAAGGTCTACCTCAAGGGTTACGGTAAGTTCCGAAGTACCTGCCAGCAGAGTGGTATCGCCAACGAGCTGGAACGCATCTGCAGGAGCGAGGTTGTACCACGCATCTACGCCGTTGTTGATAACGCCAAACGCAGCCTTGGTAGTATCAAGGGTAATGGTCACATCTGTAGGGTTTACAAATGGTACGGTAACCTTCAAGTCGCGCTTCCAAGTACCAGCAGACTCCTTGCTCCACTTGATGGTCTCAACCTTGTTTGTAGAGAAGAAAATCTCTGCAGGGAGCATTGTAGGACGGAGCAGAACGGTCTGCTTGCTCTCAGTAACCTCTAAATCCGAAGTGATTGAGAGTGGCAGTACGAAGTTGTGATCCGACGCCAGAGCTGCGATAGCATCGTAGTTGAAATCAACCACGATATTGCCACCACGCTGACTCTTGCTGATAGTCAGGCTGTTGTCGGCAATAGAGTAAGCATCCTCCGGAAGCATCTGATAGGCAGTCTCGTTCAGAGTATTGTAGTCTATCAGAGCCTGCTCGTCTACCTGAGCCACTACATTTGCTGTAGCTGCGAAGTAGCCGCTGCGGTGGATAGCAACATTAGCCTTTGGCTCGTGCTCCAAGTCGTAGAACTCGGCATTCTGCAAGCCGCTATTAACTATATAGATATGCGCAGGAGTCAGATTATCCTCGCGATTGTTCTGGCAAGCGCCAAGAGCAAGCAGTGCGCATAGTGCGATAAATATCTTTTTCATCTTTACGCTGTTTTTAATATTACCAACCATAGTTCTGAGTAAGGTTATTGAGACGGTCTACCTCGCTCTGATAGAATGGCAACAGATACTGGCGCTTTGTAAATACGCGAGTAGATGGGTTGTTACCACCGTCGTGGCGGATAACTGTACGCTGCCAGTAGTCGCTTGTTGCAGAGTCTGAAGAGGCCTCTACATTCATACCGTATACATTACCTGCATCCTCAACCTCTGAGAGAAGGTTTGTACGGGTATCGAAGTAGCGGTGGTTCTCAAAGTTGAGCTCAATCTGACGCTCACGAAGGATGAGCTTTGCGAGCAACTCCATATCCGATGCAGCAGCAGGATAAACGCTCTCCAGAGCAGGTACGCCAGCGCGTGTACGGACACGGTTTACTGCTGCAAGGGCATCCTGTGCAGTGTAGCCACCAACACCTGCCTCAACGCAGTGCGCAACCGCCTCGGCATAGTTGAGCAGAACCTCAGCATAACGGAACAGAGGCCAAGTGATAGGCTCCCAGTTTGTTGAAGACTGAGACTTAGTGTTGTATGTTGTAGAGGTAAACTTGAATGGCAGGTAACCAGTAGTGGTGTAGTTATCAGACTTGCCAGTGTAAGAGTTACCACCCTTGTAGAACTGAATGTCAGCAATGGTATTCTCGCCACCAATCCAGTTCAGACCGCTCCAGAATACAGACATATAGAAGCGTGGCTCACGACCTACATACATATTGTATGTCTGACGAGTAGACTTAAGAATTGGGTGAGTGAAAGATGAGAAACCAGTCTCAGAGTAACCTGCATCCAGCGCTGCTGTAGCGATGATTGGCTGACCATCTGCCTCGTAACCCTCAATAGGATATACACCATTCTCAAGAGCGAAGGCATCTACCAACTTTTGAGTTACACCAACACCACCGTAAGCACGACCACCTACACCCTCTGGAGTAGTTGCTACGCGCCAGTTGTAAGAGTTGTTCTGACGAGCAAAGATAAGCTCCTTGTTCCAACGCTCAAGGAATACCTTACGCCAGCTATCGTATGGAGTACCTGCACTCTCGCCAACAATCTGGTAAACGCCAAGCTCCATAACCTCCTCTGCTGCCTGAGCAGCCTCAACCCACTTCTGAGCATCCTCTGTCTGAGGGAACAGGTCGTTGCCGTAGTAGTTCTTCATACCCTTGTAGATCGGGCAACCGTTGAACAGCGGACGAGCAGAGTAGAGTGTCAGACGAGACTTAAGAGCCAACGCAGCACCCTTTGTTGCACGACCCAACCAAGTGTCAGGCTGCTCAAGAAGAAGGTCTGCTGCAGCCATATCGCACTGCTCTGCAACCCAATCAACACACTCGTCCCAAGTGTTACGGTCCATATCACGAAGTGACTCACTTGTGTAGTCTGCACAAGCCTCGCCGTGAATAAAGACTGGACCCCACATACGCATAAGGCAGAAGTAGTAGTATGCTCTGAGGAAGCGAGCCTCGGCAATCCACTCCTTTACCTCCTGCTCAGTGAGCTCTGGGCAACGGTGTACATTCTCCATAAAGTATGTAGCCTCGCGGATACCCTTCCAGTAGAGAGAGTAGTTCTTTGCAAGGAATGTAGAGCTACTTACTGACGGGTTGGATGAAACCTGCCAAGTATCGTTATTAAAGAGGCGGAACCAACGGTTACCGAAAGAGCAAGAGCACTCATCTGATGATGGTGTAAGGATGTTGTTCTGACCTGATGGGTCAGTCTCGTTATTGATCCAAGAATATACATTGGTAAGATACTGGAATGTAGTAGTACGCTTCTCAAAGATATTCTCTGAGGTCTTTGGCTCGTCTGGCTGACGCTCAAGGTATGAATCGCAACCAACAACGCCGAGCGAAAGAATTGATATAAGTATGATAATATATTTGTTCATAGCGGCTTTAGAATACAAGGGTTACACCGATATTATAAACTCTGTTGTTAGGATAGTTTGCTGCACCAGTCTGCAAATCTGGGTCCCACAACTTAAATGGAGAGAATGTGAGCAGGTTCATACCCGACAGATATATGCGGAGTCGGTCAATATGAGCCTTAGAGGTGATACGCTTTGGAAGTGTATAACCAATCTCGGCATTCTTCAGACGGATGTAGCGACCATCAACCATCCAGTATGTAGATGTCTGATTATTATTGTTGCTTGCACCCATAGTAAGGCGTGGGTACTTAGCGTCGCGGTTATCCTCTGTCCAGTAGTTACCATAGAGGTCTGAGAATACATTTGAGTGACGAATCTTAGTCGCACTAAATGGCTGAGTGTAAGTGTTGTTGATGAAGAAGTTTACATTATCAACACCCTGGAAGAAGATTGACACATCAATACCCTTCCAACGAACCGATGCACCGAAACCGTAAGAAATCTCAGGTACATTAGGGAAACCGATAGGCTTCTTATCGTAGTCATCAACTACACCGTCACCGTTGATATCAACATAGCGGATATCACCTGGCTTAACCTCGCCGAACTTCTGTGTTGGCCAAGCGTCAATCTCCTCCTGGCTCTGGAACAGACCGTCTGCAACAAGACCGAAGGTCTGCCAGTTACTCTGACCGACACGGTTCTGATAGAGGTACTCCCAGTCTGGCTGGTCGTTATCCAGGATAGTATTGTGAGCATAGGTGAAGTTTGCACGAGCGGTAACATCTACCTGACCGAACTTCTGGTGGTACTCAAGCGAAGCATCAAAACCCTCGTTACGCATCTTACCAACATTGATATAAGGCTTGTTTGTAAGACCTGCAATCTCTGGAATAGATGATGCCTGGAGGAAGATACCGCTACGATAGTCGTTGAAGTAGTCTGCCTGAATCTTGAGCTTACCAAACAGCGAGAGGTCCATACCTACATTGAACTTACGAACAGTCTCCCAACCTACATTTGGATTTGGATAGTCACCAAGTCGCAGACCTGTATAGGTTGTATTTGCGCTACCGAAAGAGTAGTTATAACCATTCTCAATAGTCTCAAGGTAGATGAATCGGCGGTCACCACCAATCTGGTCGTTACCTACAAGGCCGTAAGAAGCCTTGAACTTGAGCAGGTCTACAACCTCCTTAGCCTTCTCAAAGAATGGCTCCTCAGAGAGTGCCCAACCTACTGCCACTGAAGGGAAGAAACCGAAGCGGTTGCCTGGAGAGAAGTTCTCAGAACCGTTGTAACCGAAGTTAGCCTCTACGAAGTAGCGGTTGTCAAAGTCGTAAGTTACACGACCTGCGATACCCTGGTTACGATATGGGAGGAACTTATCTGGGTCATCCTCAGAGGTGTTGATAAAGTTCTTCTGTGAGTGCTGATAGAGGAACAGCGCGCCTACAGAGTGACGACCGAAGGTACGAGCATAGTTAATCTGTGCCTCCAAGTATGTTGTACGGCGACTATTGGTGCTCTTGCTAAGAGAGAGTGACTGCTGACCTACAACGGTCTCGGTCTTGATGAGGTTACCCTCCTCGTCACGACCCGATGCAATCCACTGCTGAGGGGTCTTTGTACGAGCAACATGCTGATAGTTAAGTGCATCGAATGCGAACTTAATACCTGCAGTCAGACCCTTAGTGATGTAGTTGCTAAAGTCCTGAGTAAGGTTGATAGTAGATGTTGCGGTGTTCCAGAACTTCTCACGATAACCCTTCTGCGTAAGGAGTACATAAGGGTTTGCACCATCGTTATCCGCAGGACCTGACAGTGTGCCGTCAGAGTAGAAGAGCGGATAAGCATTTGGTGCGGTGTTGAGGGTGTAGTTCCAGATAGCCGAAGCGTCACCACCTGGCTCATTCTTGCGCTCAAAAGAGGTAGCAAGGTTGATGTTGAGCTTCGTATACTTAAACACCTGCACATCCACATTTGAACGGAAGTTGTAACGACGGTAGTAGAGCGAGGTGTCGTAGTTCTTCATATTGTCTACAGCGAACAGACCCGACTCGTTGTAGAAAGCACCTGAAATATAGTACTTTGCAATATCACCACCACCGCTTACAGAGACGTTAATCTTCTCGTTCCAGGTCTGGTCTTTATATAGTGTGTTGAGCCAATCAACATTAGGATAGAGGTCGGTATCAGAGCCGTTGCGGTACTTCTCAATAGTCTCTGGCGAGTAGATCATACTGCCAGCAGCCTCGTTGTACATCTCGGCAAACTGAACACCATCAAGCATTTCAGGGGTCTTTGTAGGGCTTACAAGACCTGCCTCCATAGAGAGCGATACCTTTGGCTTACCTGCATCACCGCTGCGGGTGGTAATCATAACAACACCGTTAGCACCACGCACACCGTAGATTGCAGTTGCAGACGCATCCTTGAGGATACTCATCTCCTTAATATCGTCTACATTGACAAGGTCCATATCGCGCTCAATACCATCTACCAGAATCAGCGGAGTCTTGCTCTCACCGAAGGTACTGATACCACGAATCCAGAAGGTTGAACCTGCACCTGGCTCACCAGAACGCTGTACAGATACAACACCCGCCAGCTGACCTGCGATGTTACCAGAGAGCTTTGCCACCGGAGCCTTCAGGTCGTCAAGCGATACAGAGGAGATAGCGCCGACAATACTTGCCTTCTTCTGAGTACCGTAACCGACAACCACAACATCCTCCAGCTGGGTTGTAGCCTGCTTGAGGCGAACAGTGATGTGCGACTGGATATCGCGCACTGGAAGATAGACCTCCTCGTAACCGATGAAAGAGACAGCAACTACAGCCAGAGCGTTGTCGCACTTGAGCGAGAAGTTACCATCAAGGTCGGCAGAAGTACCGAGGGTTGAGTCCTTAATCCAGATTGAAGCACCGATAACTGGCGCGCCGGTTGCGTCGTCTACAACCTGACCAGTAATTACGCGCTCCTTGTTCTGAGCTGCTGTTGCAGCAGGCTGTGCAGCCTTCTTCTGTGGAAGCAGCACGATGTCGTTCTGACGAATGACATAGGTCACCTCCTTACCGGTGAGCGCGCTCTTGAGCAGCTGCTCTACGGTCTGCTGTCCACTTGGGACCGAAATTGAGATGTCGTTTGGCAGATTGCCTGACCACGAAAAGCGGTAAGAGCTACCTGCTTCAATCTTCTCAATGAGCTGTTTTAATGTCTTTGCACCCGAAGCATCAATGCGAGCAGAACTCTGCGCGCTTGCAATGCCTACCGAGATGCTCAACATTAGGCATACGGCTATCAGTCGCAGCCCAAAATCAAGTAGATTTCGTTTCATAAGCATTTTGTTTAGTAGTATAATTGTGTTTCTGTGTATTTCCGTCAATTATAGTCGCCTCGCCCTGACTTATAGAATTTTGCCTATCTGTCAATGATAATAGCATCGCCCTCGCGGCGGAAAGAGGTGCCAGTAGTAAGGGTTACGATGTTGAGGGTGTGGTCAAGGGTATTTGAGCGGTCAATAGTTCCCGAGAAGCGGATATCCTCAATGCGGGCGTCGGCAAACGATATACGGCAGTCGTAGACCTGCTCCAGCGAGCCGATGACCTTACCGAGTGGCTCCATATCAAAGCAACGCTGACCAAAGACCTCCAGCTCGGCATCCACCTCTACAACATTCACGCGGCGGCTACCCTTATTATATACAGCCTTCTGGTTAGGCTTAAGTGCGACATTATGAGCCACGGTAGAGAACTCCACAGCGCCATTGATAAGCACCGCCTCAATACGCTCGCAGTCAGAGTAGGCCTTGAAGTTGAACTTCGTACCCTTAACGACAATCTGCGCATCCTTAGCCTTTACGACAAACGGAACGCCATTCATCTTGACAACATCAAACAGGGCCTCGCCATCCAGTTTCACGACGCGGTTCTTGGTAAAGTTTGAGTTGAATGTGATTGAGGAGTTCGCCTTCAGCTCTACGGTAGACTTGTCGGGCAACACAATGGTCTTATTCACTTCGCTATCGGAGCAAATCTCGCACTGCTCATTGTTGCGGGTAAAGTGAATTGTTCCGCCAACGATAGCCAAACATACAACAACGGCTGCTGCGTAGCGCATAATACGACGAATAAATGGGGTATTAAAGCGACGAGCACCCTCACGCTGCGCCACCTTCTGCTTGAAGAGGGCGAGTGAACGCTCGGGGTCTAAATCCTTGGTACGCGCGGTCATATCGTGCAGCTGCACGATGTAGTAGAGCTGTTCAAGCTCCTTGCGGTTCTGCTCAGAGGCGTCGTACCAACGCTCTACCTGAGCCATCTGCTCCGGGCTGAGCTTACCGTCTATAAAGTCAATAAGCATAGCCTCTGTTATCTCTTCCATCAACTGTGTCTCCATATACATACACTTCTTTATACTTATATATACAACTAAACATAGGCATTTCCTACCTGGGTGCGCAATTTAATTACTTTTATTAAAAATCGTTTGGTTGTAAAGTTTTTTTTACTAAATTTGCAAATATGTCTGAGAAAGATAACCTAACCAGAAGCCACTACCCTGCTACAAATTCGGGGGGGGGAAATCGGGATTGTTTCACAAACGATACCGACTTTGATTTTGACACCCTCTATCTGAGCAGCTACCGCGGCCTGTGCGCCTACGCCTCGCGCTTTGTCGGCATTGACGAGGCGGAGGAGATTGTGCAGGATACGATGATGTGGCTCTGGGACAATAAGCAGACCCTTATCCCGGGCAAATCTATCAAGGCTCTGCTGCTCCGCATTGTGCATAATAAGGCGCTAAATCGCATCAAACATAACGCCGTACTCTCGCGCGTTCATCAGCAGATTGAGAACAACCTGCGCTCCGAGTTTGAGAACCCCGATTTGTACCTCTCTACCGAGCTTACCGAGCTGCTGGAGAAGGCACTGGCAAGCCTACCTGAAAACCTACGCGAGGTATTCGTCCTCAGCCGCGTAGAACGCCTGAGCTACAAGGAGATAGCCGAGCGGCTGGGTATTACCGTCAAGGCCGTAGACAACCGCCTCGCCCGCACAATGAAAATCCTGCGCGAGGAGCTGAAAGACTATCTACCGTTACTGCTATTCCTCCTTGATTTGTAGAGTATATTTTGACACACAAAAGCACCGATTTTTTCGGTGCTTTTTTTGTGTCAAAAACAGAGAGCCCGCCTTGCAAATGCGAAGCGGACTCTCCCCCTAATATAATACCTCAAAAAACCCGTATGGTCAAAGTTAGTCTACAAGAACTACGCCACCCTCAGCAATCTGGAATGAGGTCTCAGTAACTGTACCATTTTCCAGCATCTGGTCACGACCAAGCAGAAGGTTCTCCCAGTCAAGAGTTGCAACTGCCTCACCATTTACAGTAGTTGCCTTATTGATCTGGTTAGGAGTAGTTGCACCGAGAGTGGTAACTAAAGTAGAGAGCCATGTATCAGCCTGCAACAGACCAAAGACACAATTTCCAGTATATGTAATTGGGCAATTGACAACGCAGCCGTCCCAAGCACAAGTACTATCATTCAAACGGCAAGCAACGCCACCAACAAGAGCGACATTCTCGCTAGCATTTGCCAAAGAGATAGCACCGAGGCTCTGACAATTAACAAAGCTATTGCAGTTAGTACCTACAAGACCGCCAACATTAGAATTCTTTGCCAACATACCAGAGAGTGACAAGCTACCCTTATTTACGCAGTCTGTCATTGTAGCACCTGCCTTGTAGTTGTTTCCAACTACACCACCGATACAACCATAAATAGCAGCTGTACCTGTAACAGACATCTTTATCTCTGCAGACTCTGTATTCTGGCAGTTGATTACATTGGTTACAGCGCCCTCAAGAGAACCTGCGATACCACCAAGATATGAGTTCTTATTTACCTCAGTCTGTGTATCAATCTCAATCTTACCGCTATTGGTACAATCAGAGATAGCACTCTCTTTAGTAAGCTTTGCAACGATACCACCGATATTAGCACCAGCTGCGCCTGTACCTGTTGCAACCATCTTTATCACTGCAGATGCTGTATTGTGACAATTTGTAATGTCTGTAGTAGCACCATCAACAATAGCCAAGATACCACCAAAGTTGTGAGTCTGATTTGCAGCAGCGTCAATAGTTACATCAATCTTACCGCTATTGGTACAACCAGAAACGGTGATAGGGTTATAGTTGAAGCAACGAGCAGAGATACCTGCAGCAGCTGCCCAATATCCGAAGATAATGTTATCAATAACAACATCACCATCGTTGTGGCAATCTGCAAAGCTACCAGACGATACGCCAGATACACCAGCCACATACAATGTAGGCTTTACTGTCTCAGGATCTGTAGAGAAGAGCACCTTACCAGAGTTACGGCAAGAGGTAACCTGTGCAAAGGTTGCACCTGCTACACCTCCGTAATAGAGCTGCTGACCCTGTGCGAGGCAAGAGTATGAAATATTACCTGTATTAACACAGTTCTCCATCTTACAGTAGTACTCAATCTTGTTATTATTTGCGCTGCTATACAACTTACCAGCAGAACCGATAACGCCACCAACAACTGTAATCTTGTTGTTAGTACCCGCATAGATATTTACATCACCATTATTAACGCAGTTATATGCACCGCCATCGCTGGTCTCAGCGTGTGGAAGATATGCACCAGCTACGCCACCGAGATACAACCAACCAGAGTCATAACCTGCGATATTAACAGTAATAGCACCATTGTTGATACAGTTCTCAATACGAGCATTCTTGTATGTTACATAATCTGTATACTTATCAGGGTCGCCATAAACGCCAGAATTAACCATACCCTGACCAATACAACCTACGATTGCACCCAGGAAGCGGTTCTGAGTAACAGCTGTATTAGGGTCGTTGAAAGAGATTGCAGCATTGTTGATACAACCGCTAACCAAACCGAGGTTTGCATTTACGATAAAGCCGCAAGCCAAGTTTGTGTTATCCTCAAGATTGAATGTCAGATTACAAGTCTCGTCAAGAACAACATTCTTGATTGTACCGTAGTTCTCATAGAACAGACCTGTAGAAGATGTCCAGTTCTTGATAGCATAACCCTGACCATCAAATACAGCCTCAGCCTTGAGTACAGCAGGGGTTGTAAGAATAATACCGGTCATATCAATATCGTTGCCAAGCAGTGCTACGCCAGTGAACTCAGCAGCGTCAGTATCAATAAACTGCTGCAACTCTGCACCTGTAGTAATAACTGTCTCTGTACGCTCAACGCCAGCATAAGTGAACTCAGGCATATTGAGCAGGTAGCCAGCAGGAACCTCAGTAACCTTGGTAGACTTCTTAGTCATAGCCTTACCAGCTGCGTCAGCAACAGTTACACTAAAGCCCTGTGGATAGCTGCCAGCAGGAACTGCAAAGTATACAACTGCCTTACCATCAGCGCCATAAGGTACATCCTCAACGCGGATAACGCTCTGACCTGCAACAGCAGAGATAGCTGCGTTCTGGTAGTCTACATTGAAGATACCAGAGATTGCCTCGCCACCCTCAGCCTTGAGAACTACGCTCTTAAGGGTCTCGTCTGCAGCCTTTGCGATGGTAATCTTAACGAAGCTATAGAGGTTCTTCAGGGTAACAGCTGTGCCCTCAGCGTAACCTACAGCAACTGCGCTACCATTAGCGAAAGTACCCTCAGCATAAGCCTGAACAGATGGAACGGTGATAGTACCATCCTGGTTAAGAATCTGAGCTGGATAGAGAACAGAGTATGGAGCTGCAACATTGTTTACAACAAACTCTGCATTGGTCTTACCAACGAAAGATGCTGCAACAGCCTCAGATGCAACACCATTTACTGCCAAGCAGTCGCCCTCAGACCAGACAACATCATACTTATTTGTAGTAGCATTGAGCTCACCCAGAGCAGTACGGGTATCAGCCTCAATAGATACGCCCAAAACAACCTTATTGCCAGCAGGCTGTACATCTACATCCTTTGAGCAAGATACGGTAAGAGCAGCCAGTGCCAAACCGATAACTGTAAAAATCTTCTTCATTTTTCCGAATTTTAACCGATTAAACACTACTCGTCCCACTCGCCCTCAATAGGAGTCAGACCATCAATAGCTGCGCTCTGAGCAAAGCCTTGCTCACATTTTACACTCAGCGGCGTAAGTGTTGGCGTAGAGTAAACGCCCTGGAAATTAACTGTTTTCATAAGTTTTGTATTAG
Source organism: Alistipes sp. (assembly GCA_017463615.1). Lineage (GTDB taxonomy): Bacteria > Bacteroidota > Bacteroidia > Bacteroidales > Rikenellaceae > Alistipes. Next base: position 145,793 of record JAFTOU010000018.1, read on the forward strand.
ATTTAGAAAATTTGTTCCTATATAATACTACAACCGAGCATTCTGTTTTCCTCACAATTTTTACAACTTTTCGCACGCGCCACTTTTTGGGCGTACTATTACATAGTACTTTAATGTTCAAAACGGCGGTTTCGTTGATAAAAATCGCGGGTTCATTGAAAATATTTTTTATAAAGGTACATAAACCCTATTTTTGCGGCGCAATTGCTATTGATATGAAAAAAATATTTACATCTCTTTGTTTAGCACTCTCGCTGCTATCCTGCTCCACTGAGGCCGATTACACCCCAGAGGGCAGCAGTACGAGTGGTAAAGTAAAGGTCAGCTTCGGGCAGACTCTGAGCATCAAGAGCCGCACCTCTGTGGCTGAGGATGGTTATACTGCCATCTGGAGTGCCGGCGACAAGATAGCCCTGTGGGCTAAGGACAGCGCGGGCGAATTTGCGCTGCAGGCTGAGACATTCTCGCTCTACCATCTGACCGATCAGTACTACAATGCCATCTTCTCGGCATTTATTGACCCTATGCCAAGTGGGGAGTACACCTACTATGCAACCTACCCTACTCCAAATGCTGTGGATGGTACAAGGGCAACCTACACCATCAGCAGTGAGCAGGTTGGTAGCACATTTGTAGGCAACTGCGACATTATGGTTGCAACTCCGACCACGGGCGCAGAGCTTGCCGAAGGTGTTGTGAACAACCTCAACTTCCGCTTCTCGCACAAGATGCACGCACTCAAGATTGTGCTTCCAGACGAGGGCAAGCTGATGGATACCCCTATTGACTGCATTGAGCTGACATTCCCTACAGCCGTTGTGGGTGATGTTACGGTAGATGCCTCAAGTCCTACCGCTCCTCCGGTGCTTTCAAATGGCTCTAACAAGCTGACCGTCTACATCCCTGACGGCTACAAGGCTGGCGATAACATCTGGGCGATGATATATCCGAGCTATCTGAGCGGAGATATCACCTATCGCGTATATGCGGGCGATTTCATCTCTGTGGAGAAGAGTATCACCGTAGAGAAGAGCGCGCAGGAGTCGCATATCTCGCCTATGAGCGTTGAGATTCCAGACCCATATCTGACAACAACTATCACCGTTGCCATTGACCAGAACTATCTGGGTGAGGAGCCTACCGCAGTATCTATTACCGATACGGCGGGCAACCCTATCACAATCTCCAACTACGACTACACCACTGGCCGATTTGATGTTCTGCTGGAGGGCGTGCTGGATGGTGCATCACTCGCAGGTCAGCAGTATATCGCTGTCTTTGAGAGTGCAAATGCCATTGTGCAGCAGACCTTTACCTTGCCAGCAATCCGTCCTTATCGCCAGAACGACATCCCTGTAGATGTACCATATCTGCTCTACGAGGACTTCTCGGGTGCGACGGCTGCGGAGAGTAGGGATGCCTACGCTGCAAGTGCCGATGAGGATCAGGTTCTTGATGGCTTCCTGCTCAACGACTGGATGACCACCGACGGCTGGAACGCTGCACGATTCAAAATTGATGCTGGTAACTGTATACGACTCAATGTGCGTTATCAGTCGGGAGGTCTTGTTGTAGGTCGCTACTGCGGTCGTTTGGATACCCCGGCGCTTAGTAAGCTCAAGAGCGGTGCAAATGTAAATATAAAGGTTGAGTTTGACCTTGCTTGTTATGTTCCATTCGGTATTATCATTGGTATTGGCTCTGTTATGGGTGCTAACGAGGTGCTGGATGATACAAACAACTCGGTAACATTCTACCAGATTTCAAAGCATACAAGTAGCGAGACCAGCGCCCTTAAGGGAGATAATCAGGGTGATATTAGCAGTGAGTATAGTTCGCCAACATTTGTCCGAAATGTTACGGAGGATACATTCAACTGCTCATTCTGGCCTCAGAGCGTAAATATCAGCGGCGTAGGTCCAACCACCCGTATTACTTGGTGGCCTTCTACAACGCAGAAGACAAGTAGACTTGGTGCAAACTGCGTATACTATATATATATAGATAACATCCGCATATCCATAGCACAGTAAATTCAAACAATTCATTAACTATAAACACTATGAAAAAATTATTCATTTTCGCAATCTCTGCACTTCTGCTTGCAGGTTGTCAGGAGGGTAACACCGAGACAACCGTAGGTGAGGGTAAGATTGCAATCGCTGCCTCTGCTCTGGGCGAGGTAGCAACAAGAGCCGATGGCGTTACCATTGAGGCTCCTGAGTTGGCGGAGTTCTCTCTGCTTATCACAGGTACAGATTTTGAGAAGTCGTGGGCAAGCCTTAGCGACTATCGCACCGACGACGAGCGATACCTTGCAGGCGACTACAATGTATCTATCGCGTGGGGCGATGCTACTGAGGAGGGCTACAGCAAGCCAAGTTTCTATGCCTCTGAGGATTGCGTAGTACTTGACCGTAACCGCACAACAACTGTAAACATTACTGCAACCGTTGCAAACGCTATCGTTGTAATCAACACCACCGAGGCATTTGACAACTACTTCCCAGTAAGCGACTTTACCGTTACAACCACTGCTAATACTTTTGAGTATGACAAGCAGGCAACCGAGCACCTCTTTGTAGCTGCTGGTCAGGATGTTAAGATTGACTGCACCTGCATCCGTCAGGCAAATGTTGCATCTGGCAAGACCGAGGCGCTGGCTACACAGACCATTGCAAGCACCACCGCTGCAACTCGTTATGTTGTAACCTACGACCTTACCAGCACTGGTGGCGTGACTATCAGTGTAACACTCAACGACACAGTTATTGACACTATTGATGTTGAGACAGAGCTTAATCCTAACGCATAAAACAATAACGAGATATGAAACTTCTAAAAAGTACACTATTGATGGCAGTAGCTGCAATTATGGCAGTTAGTTGTCAGGAGGGTTTGCGCATCTCTGATAATGAGAAGGGTGCAAACAAGGGTTACCTTTCACTCTCTGCTCTGAGCGTTGAGTTGGTAGCTGATCACAAACCAGTGGATGACCAGGTTACTCGTGCCGAGGCTACACGCGCCGATATTGATATCAACAGCTTTGACTGCTATATCTACGACGAGACCGGTTCTAACATCCTCAACTCTTTCAAGTATGGCGAGCGTCCTACAGAGGCTATTGAGCTTGACGCTGGTAAGTATATCTTCAAGATGATCTCTGGTGAGATTCCAGGTGCTGCATTTGAGAACCCAGTTTATGGCCTTACCGAGCCATTTACCATCGTTCGCAAGCAGACAACTGCACTTAGCGACCTGGTTTGTACACTCCAGAATATTCAGGCAACTATCACCTACTCTGTAGACCTTCGCGCTGCACTGAGCGACGATACTACAGCAACCCTTACCGTAGGTAGCTCTTCACTGGTTTACGGTGTAGACGAGACCCGCTCTGGTTACTTCAAGGCTGAGCAGGCACTCAACGACATTGATGTGCTGGTAAAGGGTATGTACACCCAGGAGGGCAAGGAGCCTGCTGCTTTTGAGTTCAACACTACTATCAAGGATGTTAAGGCTGGTCAGTACAGCGACATTCAGCTCTTCATTGAGTACTCTGGCGAGGGTAACATCGCTATCAATGTTACTATTGATGGTTGGGTAGTAGACGAGAGCATCGTTTACGACCTTGCACAGCTTATCTCTGAGGATGTTATGGTAGACGAGGACGACAAGCCAACTGTAACCCTTGTTGATGGCGACATTGACGCTCCTGTAACTATCTCTGACCTCGACTTCAACGAGAGCGGCGACTACACAAAGAGCATCGTTGTTAATGTTGCAGCTAAGAGCCCTATCGCATCGCTCGTAGTTGATATCGCATCTAACAACCCATCAATGGTTGCATCACTTGCTGAGTACAACCTCGCAGCATCTATGGATCTGTGTAACGCTGGCGACGCAAGCGCTGCACTTAAGCTGATGGGTCTGCCAGTAAACGACCAGGTTAAGGGTCAGACAGAGGTATCTTACAACATCTCTGCACAGATGAAGCTGCTGCACGAGTTTGTTGGTACTCACACATTCACCGCTACCGTTACCGACGAGCAGGGTGGTACTACTGTAAAGACTCTGACACTCGTTGTTGAGGGCGAGCAGGTTGGTCCTGTAATTGCACTTAAGGGTCTGAGCATTGACGAGCGTCACACTGTAACCGACGACCTGTCTATTGATGTTGTTGTTACTGCACCATCAGGTGTTAAGGACTTCGTCGTTCAGATTGTATCTGATGTACTTACTCCAGAGGAGCTCGGTGGCGTAGAGCTTTGCGATGTACTCAACCTTGTTGAGCCTACAGCATCTTACTCTACTGTAGATCCTAACTTTGATACATCTGGCATTGCTGCATCACTGGGTAATCTGGGCTTCCCTACTGGTGACCAGGTTAAGGATCAGACTACTGTGGAGTTCACTATCACTCCATTCCTCTCACTGTTGGCATATACCGGTGCCGGTAATCACGACTTCATTATGACCGTGACCGACAACGACGGTAATACCACTGTTAAGACTATGATGATTAAGACTGAGTAAAACTAAGAACTATGAGAAAGATTGTAAATATCATCGTATGCGCAGCTTTTGCGCTGCTCTCAGCTGCTTGTAGCAACCAGGCCGAGCAGAACCTTGATATGGGTGAGAATGAGGGTGTTCTTGCACTCAACATCAACTTTGAGAATACTCGTGCCGAGGTAGACGCTGACGCTGCCTTTGTACTCAAGATTTATCGCTATGCAACCGATGGCAGCAAGGAGCTTGTACGCCGCTACAACTCTCTGGCAGAGGTTCCACAGTATATCTGGCTTGTAAAGGATAACTACTGCGCTCAGGTTAAGGTGGGCGAGAAGATTCTGGCTTCATTTACCGACAAGTACTACATCGGCGAGCAGGACTTCACCATCACCGCTGGTAGCGTTGAGAATGTAACTGTAAAGTGTGATATGGTAAACATCCCTGTTGCTGTTGCTTACGACACAACTGTGGCTGCACACTTCACTACAGAGTACTACACCTATGTATCTGCTGCTGACAGCTTTGACCTTGATGCAGCAAAGGCTGGTAGCGTACCTACTCTCCAGTACACCGACAGCGGCGAGGGTTACTTTATCCTCCCTGACGGCTGCACCAACATCAGCTGGTACTTCTACGGTACAGATGGCGTAGAGCCTATATCTGCTACTGGTGTTATTGAGAATGTTGAGCCACTTAAGCTCTATACTCTCAAGTTCAAGTACTCTAAGGATGCTCCAGGTAGCCTGACTATTGAGGCTACTGTAGATACCACTGTAGATCACCGTGTGGACAATGTTCCATTCAGTCCAGACCCAACCGTTAAGGGTGTAGGCTTTGATGTTGATACCCCTTACAACTACAATGGTGGTGTTCGTACTTACACTGTAACTGCACTGGATACTATCTCTCAGCTCAACATTACCTATGGCGAGACTACTTACGACCTTATCAACGGCACATACGCTGGTATCGCTGTAACAAAGGGCTCGGCTAAGGATTACACCGTTGAGTTCTCTGAGGAGTTCTTCGCAACCCTCTATGGTGGTACTCAGACCTTCGCATTCCGCGTTAAGGATGCAAGCGGTGGTGTAGGTTATCAGGAGTGTGTATACACTGTTGCTGGTGTTCTGCCAATCAACGCTTACGACCTCTGGTTCCAGACTGCAGACTTCTCTGCCCTCTCTTACGATGCAAATGTAACTATCGGTTACCGCATTGAGGGTGGCGAGTGGACTCAGCTTGCAGTATCTGCTGCTGGTGCAGACAACACCTACAACGCATCTGCTGTAGACTTCGCAGCTGGTTATGTATACGAGTACGCTCTGTTCGCTGATGGCGTTCAGGTTGGTGTATCTCGCACCGTTACCACCCCTGCAGGTGCTCAGATTCCTGAGGCTGGCTTTGAGAGCTGGTCTACCCACTCTGACGAGGCTGTATGTCCTGCACTGGATCCATACAACGCATTCTGGGATACTGGTAACCACGCAACTGCTGGTCTTACTGGTAATCAGCTGACCGTATCTTCTACCGATGTTCCTGCATCTTCTACTGGTACATACTCTGCATATATGCACTCTATGAAGGCTACTGTATTCGGCGTTGGTAAGTTCGCTGCAGGTAACCTCTTCGTGGGTCGCTTCGTACAGATTGCTGGTATGGGTGGTATCGTAGAATTCGGTAGAGATTTCGCTTACACCGCTCGTCCAAAGGCTCTGCGTTTCTGGATGAAGAACAATCAGGGTACTATCAACGAGGGTAGCCACACAACTGGTACTGACCTTGCTAAGATTTACTGCTGCCTTACAGATCGTAAGTTCACAGTAAATACAAACGATGAGGCAACCCTCTTTACCCCAGCTATTACAACTGAGGGTATCCTTGCCGCTGCATACTATGAGAGCACTGAGAGTCACTCAGAGTGGACTCAGATTGAGATTCCTATTGAGTACCGAGAGGGTGAGACAACAAAACCTACACAGCTCGTTCTTACATTTACCTGCTCTGGTTATGGTGACTACTTCACCGGTTCTACAGACAGTTATATGTATGTTGACGACGTAGAGTTTGTATACTAATTCGGGTAACCCTCCCTTCGGGGAGGGCTACCTTAAGGTAGGTTCTATAAATTAGGTCGTGGCGATTTGGAACTATATTTTGAGCAGATTGCTCTTTTTTATGAGGGCGCAATAGCCTATTGTAACCGAGTAAAAATGAATAATATGCCAAAATAGAGTCCAAAGCGACCGAAATTAAGTTCCTACTGTGATTAACTTTTGTCCTAATTTATAGAACATACCTTAAACAATAATAACGGATGTTTTTGAACAAAAGATTGGCGATTTTTACCGCCGCAACACTTATATTCTTCTCTTCTGCTGCTCAGCAGGTGCAGGATAGTGTGGCTGTAGCAACACCTACAACCATGACCCGCACCGAGCAGAGACAGAACCGAGGACTATCCAACATGAAGACCCATATTGTCCCAAAGGGGCAGTGGGTCTTTGGAGGTAGTCTAACATACTCCACCCACACCAACTCGGACTACACCTTTCTAATCATTGAGGATATTGACTCAAAGGGTTACTCCGTAAAGGTCAGCCCGCTGGTGGGTTATTCGCTTGCGCCAAACTCTATCATTGGTGTCAGGGGCATCTACAGCCGCTCCTACCTCAATATGGACTCTGCCTCATTGAGTATGGGCGAGGGCGACAGTGCGATTAACATCGGAGTAGACTACTACTATATGCTCAAACATTCGTACAATGTTGCAGCTATCTGGCGTCAGTATATTCCGCTGGGTTACAACAAGCGTATTGGTCTATTTGCCGAGTTCCAGCTTGCGGCAGGAGGCTCTCAGTCTAAGTTTGCCGAGGGTCAGCCTATTCGCGGAACATACGCCAAGGGATTTGACATCTCGTTGGGTGTAAATCCGGGCGTTGTGGCATTTATCACCAACAATATGGCTCTGGAGCTTAATATCGGCGTGCTGGGTCTGGGTTATTCGCACACAAAGCAGATTCACAACCAGATTACTACAGGTCAGAGCTCGTCAAGTAATATGAATTTCAAAGTAAACATCCTCTCCATAGGTCTGGGTGTAGCGTTTTACCTCTAAATGTTGGCACAAATGAAGAAGTTATTAGCAATACTACTCCTGCTTTGCGCCACAGCACCTGTTGCGGCGCAGACCGACCCTGCAACCGAGCAGAGCAGTTCAAAGAGCAAGCGCACTCCGCGCATAGACCGCGAGATAAACAGCAATAAGTTTGTCTTCAAGGGCGAGTCTATGATGGGTCTTACCGTATCCTATGGTACTCTTGAGAGTGAGGATAGCGACTTGGGACTCGTTATTGACGACATCAACCTGCGCGGCTCGATGTTTACCATCAAGCCGCACTACGGCTACTTCTACCGCGACAATCAGGCTATAGGTGTCCGTCTGGGATATACCTACGGCAACGGCAGCCTTGACAATCTGGGACTCAACCTTGGCGAGGCAAATGGCGTAACTCTGTCCGTTGGCGGTATGGGTTATAGCAATCGTGCATACTCTGTAGCACTATATCATCGTTCTTATATGTCACTTGACAAGAAGGGTCGCTTTGGCCTATTTGCCGAGTGGGAGTTGTCGGGACAGATGTCTCGCTCGCAGTTTGACTTCCAGAGCGAGGGTGCGACAAAGAGCAATATTTCAAATAACTACCGCTTGGCTCTTAACTTCGCGCCGGGATTGGCAGTCTACATCTTCCCAAATGTATGCGCAGGCGTATCATTTGGCTTGGGTGGCTTGCAGTACACACATGTCCGACAGCAGGATGGCGAGGGTAACTTTACTGGCGAGCGCGACTTCTCTAAGCTCCGCTTTGGACTTAACCTCGCGCAGATAAATATTGGCGTGAATGTTCACTTGTGGAACAAGAAACAAGATAAGTAATGAGAAAATTTATAACACTTATAGCTGCACTGCTTGCTCTGAGCTCCTGTATTGAGAACGATATTCCATACCCTATCGTGGAGTTGGATATCATAGATATTGAGGTTGAGGGCGCTATTGGCGAGCCAAATATTGACCGTGCAAACCGCAAGGTTACCGTCTCGCTGGCAGAGAATGTTGATATTCGCAATGTGAAGATTGCCTCTATAGAGTGTAGCGAGGGTGCAACCCTCTCGCGCAATATGGTTGGCAAGTTTGATATGCGCTATCCGCAGTATGTCACTCTGAGCCTCTATCAGGACTATGAGTGGGTTATCGTGGCAAGTCAGGATATTGACCGCCGCTTTACCGTCATAGGTCAGATTGGCGAGACCGAGTGGGATATAGCTCGCACCATGGCAAAGGTATACCGCCGCTCAGACTTCGGTCTGGATACGGTTACTGTCACTCAGCTGCGCTTTGGTCCAAAGCCTGAGTACGACTTCCCGGATGCCTCTACCCTGCGCGACTTTAGCAATGCAGAGCATACTCAGACCGCTATTGTAGACTCTTACGGTCGTCGCGAGATTTGGCGACTGGTTGTAGAGCCTATGGAGGTGCAGGTAAATATCACTCGCGCCGTTGCTGGTGCAAATGTGGTATGGCTCAAGGCTATCGGTATTGACGGTGCGCAGACTGGCTTCCGCTACCGTGCAAAGGGCACAGAGCAGTGGAGCGAGGCCGAGGATAGCTGGTACACATCGCGTGGCGGTATTATTGAGGCTGCACTGCGTCACCTTGATACCCAGACCGAGTACGAGATTATCGGCTATGCCGTATCTGAGAGTGGCGAACAGCTCTCTAACATCGTCAGCGTAGTTACTACCGACACCTTCACTCTGCCAAATGCTCAATTTAACGAGTGGAGCGTGGATGGTGGCACATACTACCCTTATGTAAACAAGCAGAGCGCTTGGTGGGGTACTGGTAACCCTGGCTCCGCAATCGCAGGCATTACCCTTACAACTCCTTGCACCGAGAATCTTGCCCCTGGTATGAGTGGCACCTGCGCACAGCTGTGGTCACAGCAGGCAAATGTCTTCGGTATCAAGAAGTTTGCAGCGGGTAACTACTTCTGCGGCGAGTTTGGAGGCGTTTCGGGCACTAACGGACTTGTACGCTTTGGTCGTAAGTTTGACCTCCGCCCTACCGCACTGCGTGGCTGGCTGAAGTACAACCGAGGCACTATCGACTGTGCTCCGAAGAATGCAAACCCTAAGGTTCCGGGTATCGGTTCACCTGACCGCGGTAGTATCTACATCGCGCTGGGCGATTGGGACTACACCGTCTATGGTGGTACGGAGGAGTCGCCAGTGATTGTTGATACCAGCAAGGAGTCTACATTCTTCAACTCGCAGAACGAGGGTATTATCGCCTACGGAGAGATTATCTACAACGAGTCGTGCGACTGGTATCAGTTTGAGATTCCGTTGGAGTATCGCGACTTTGAGCGCACACCTACGCACATTATCATCGTAGCCACCGGCTCAAGCTATGGCGACTACTTTGTCGGCAGTAGCGAGTCTATAATGTGGCTGGACGATTTTGAGCTTGTCTACGACTATGAATAGCAGACTTAAACACTACATAGAGCGGGAGATTCTTCCGCTCTATGCCTTTTTTGATAAGGCGCACAATGGCGACCACGCCGAGCAGGTTATCGCCCGCAGCCTGACCCTTGCCGAGCACTACGATGTGGATATTGATATGGTCTACACCATCGCCGCCTACCACGATATAGGACTGCAGGCGGGTCGCGAAAGACACCATATAGTCTCGGGCGAGCTGCTTGCTGCCGATGCGGTGCTTAGGGAGTTTTTTACAGAGGAGCAGATAGTAACTATGCGCGAGGCTGTGGAGGACCATCGCGCCTCGGCAAAGAGTGAGCCGCGCACTATCTATGGCCGTATCGTAGCAGAGGCAGATAGGTGCATTGAGCCGCTGACGGTCATCCGTCGCACCGTGCAGTTCGGACTTGCCCACTACCCTACGCTGAGCACTGAGGAGCACTTTGCCCGCTGCTGCCACCACCTTGACGAGAAGTACGGCGAGGGTGGCTACCTCAAGCTCTGGATACCCCACTCCGACAACGCCCTGCGCTTAGCCGAGCTCCGCGCCATTGCCGCCGACAGAGAGCAGCTAAGAGCGATATTTGATACGATTTTTGCAGAAGAAAATATCGCAGAAGAGTAATTAACGCACCACCCTATTGGCGTCAGAAGGGGTTAGATGCCACGCTCGGCGAAAAATCCCAACGATGGATAGTACTAAAGCGTACAGCCATTGTTGGGATTTTTCGTTAGCGGAAGCAGGTATGCCCCTTATCACGCCAAATCAATGAAAAAAGTGAGCAGTAATTTACTGCTCACTTTTCATTATATGGTTCTGTTTGTTGATACTCTCAATGTGAATCGCCTCTAAAAGTATATTGAGAAAATCGTGACTCAGGCCGAGCTCCTCGGAGCGGGCGAGGACGCGCTCAACGACTTGGTTCCAGCGGGAAGATTGGAGAATCATCACATTATTCTCGCGCTTGATGCGGCCGATACCTTCGGCAGCCTCCATACGGCGGGAGAGGAGTTTGAGAATCTCGTCATCAAGGCGGTCAATAACGCCACGAAGCTCGTCAAGCGATGTCTGGTAAGCGACGGAGTCTGACCCCTCATTACGCCAAACGATGCTATCCAGCAGCGTTACAAGGTCGGCAGGGGTAACCTGTTGCTTAGCGTCCGACCACGCTGCATCCGGGGTGATATGGCTCTCAACCATAATACCATTAAAATTCAAGTCGGCAGCCTGCTGTGACACCTCCTGCAGATACTCTCTATTGCCGCAGATATGCGATGGGTCGCAGAAGATTGGCAGCTCAGGCAGGCGCTTCTTAATCTCCAGAGCCAGATGCCACATAGGTGTATTGCGGTACTGCGACGAGCCATAGCCCGAGAATCCGCGGTGGATAAGACCCAGATTCTTGACATTACACTTAGCAAAGCGCTCCACAGCGCCGTTCCACAGCTCCACATCGGCATTCATAGGGTTTTTAATCAACACGGGGGCATCCGTACCACGCAGAGACTCGGCAATCTCCTGCACACTAAATGGGTTTGAGGTTGTGCGGGCGCCAATCCAGAACATATCAATACCGAAAGCCAGAGCGCTCTCCACATGCTTGGCATTTGCCACCTCAATAGCCACGGGCAGACCCGTTGTCTTCTTCACCTCCACAAGCCACGGCAGTGCGGGTATACCCATACCCTCAAAGCCTCCCGGCTTGGTACGCGGCTTCCACACTCCTGCGCGGAAAATATCTACCTTGCCCGACTGTGCGAGCTCCTGTGCGGTCTGGAGGGTCTGCTCTACGGTCTCGGCAGAGCAAGGGCCTGCTATAATCAACGGTTTCTTTGAGTTCAAGTCTATCATAATTGTCTATTTTTGTAATACCTTTCTAATATCGTTTGCGCGTGTGATAATATCGTTCAGAGCCTCGGTATCATCCCTCTCCAGCGCCTTACGGAAGAGGTTTAGCTGGTGGATATACTCGCGGAGCACATCAAGGATATTGTACTTATTCTGCATAAAGATTGGAATCCAAGTCTTGGCGCTACTCTTGGCAAGGCGCACGGTGCTATCAAAACCACCACCTGCGAGGTTGAAGATAGCCTCCTCCTCGCGCTCCTTCTCCAGCACCGTAGTGGAGAGGATAAAGGATGTGATGTGCGAGATATGGCTCACATAGGCGGCGTGCAGATCGTGCTGCTCGGCATTCATTTCAAGCACCGACATACCTAATGCGCGATAGAGCTCCTCTACCGTAGCTACGGCAGCAGCATCGGAGCGCTCCTTCTCGCAGATAACCACGCTACGACCACTAAAAGAGTCCACGGTAGCCGCCTGAGGGCCACTAAACTCTGTACCCCACATCGGGTGTGTAGCCACAAAGCGGGCACGCGATGGGTGGAGAGAGATAATCTCGCACAGCTCCTCCTTCGTAGAGCCCATATCTATAACTATCTGGTGGGGCGCAACCCTATTGAGTATCTTTACTGCCATCTGCGGAATAACATCCACAGGCACTGCCAGGGCGATAAGATCCGCATCGGCAATAGCCTCGCTAAGTGGCAGAATACTCTCTACAATGCCACGCTGCAGAGCCACCGCAGCATTCTGCGCATTTGCCTCAACACCCACGAGAGTCGTTGCCAGACCACGAGCCTTGAGAGCAAGGGCAAATGAGCCACCGATAAGACCCAAACCTACAACTGCAACTTTCATTATTTCAGTATATTAGGTACATTATTCAAAACCTCTTCAGAGGCGCAAAGGCTAAGGCGCATATAGCCATTGCCCTCACTTCCGAAGATACCACCCGGGGTCAGGAAGATACCCTTCTCATAGAGCAGCATATCGCAAAAGTCGTAACAACTCACACCCTCGGGCAGGCGTCCCCAGAGGAAAAGACCCGCCTGATTGTCATCATACTCAAGCCCCAGAACATCAAAGATAGCCTTGCCGATACGCTCGCGACGGTAGTACATCTCGTTCTGCGACTCGTACCACTCCGCCCCCAGCTCTAACGCCGTAGCGGCAGCCAGTTGCAGAGGCAGGAACATACCCGAGTCCATATTACTCTTAAAGCGGAGCACCTCCGTAATTCGCTCCTCTGCAGCGGCAAGCATACCCACGCGCCAGCCCGCCATATTATGGCTCTTGCTCAGCGAGTTGAGCTCCATAGCCACCTGCTTAGCGCCCTCAACCTGCAGTAGGCTTACAGGGTTGCTGTTGCGGATAAAGCCGTATGGGTTATCGTTGAGCAGCAGTATAGAGTGCTGGCGACAGAAATCTACGATACGAGCCAAATCCTCAAGCGTAGCCACAGCGCCCGTAGGCATATGTGGGTAGTTGATAATCATCATCTTAACACCAGAGGTATCAATCTTCTCAAGCTGTGGCAGCCAACCGCCCTCAGCCGTAAGGGCATAAGGAGTAGGAATACCCCCTGCGAGGTTTACCGCCGAGGTATATGTCGGGTAGCCCGGATTTGGAACAAGCACCTTATCGCCCGCATTAAGATAGGTCATGCAGATGTGCATAATACCCTCCTTAGAGCCAATGAGAGGCATAACCTCGCCCTGAGGGTCAAGCTCTACGCCAAACTTTGCGCCATACCAGCGAGCAAAAGCCTCGCGGAGCTCCGCAGCGCCCTTATAAGATTGGTAGCCGTGCGTTGTAGCCTTAGCACTCTCCGCAGCAAGGCGAGCGGTAACCGATGGATGCGGTGGCATATCGGGGCTACCGATACCGAGCGAGATGATACTCTTGCCAGCCTTGCGCAGCTCGTCTATCTCGCGTAGCTTACGGGAGAAGTAGTACTCGCCTACACTATCAAGGCGGTGTGAGAGCGATGGAGAGAAGGTGTTACTCATAGTTCAAAGTCGGTATTTTTGTTGTACACTCCGTAGATATGCACCTCCACACCCTTAGTGCGCATACGCTCAAGTGCGGTAGAGAGGGCGTCGGAGTTGTCAAACTCCATATCTACATGAAACATATAGTGGAACGGCTGGTCGGCAATCGGGTAGGACTGCAACTTGGTCATATTGATATCCAACCCCTCCATAGCCCCCAGGGTATCGTATAGCGAGCCCGAGGTATCTGGCACCTTGAAGTAGAGCGAGGCCTTATTGCCCGCACAGCTTGACGCTGAAGGCTCAAAAACGGCGCGGTCGCAACGCTCCAAGATAAGGAAACGGGTGTAGTTGTTGCGGTTGGTATGGATATCTGCCGCCACAATATCAAGGTCAAAGAGTTCGGCTGCCAATGCCCCCGCTACGGCTGCAGTTGTACGTGAGCCGCTACGCTGAAGTTCAGCAGCGCTGAGTGCTGTATCGGCACTCTCTACAAGTCGCCAGCCGTGAGCGTCAAGGTAGTCGGCACACTGTAGCAGAGCCATCTGGTGCGACTCCACCTCGCGGATATCCTCAAGGCGCACGCCACGATTTACCATCAGGTTTTGGCGAATCTGGAGATAAATCTCGCCCGTAATATGGACATTGCATCGCTGGAGGATGTTGTAATTGGGGAGTATAGAGCCCGCGATAGAGTTCTCTATAGCCATAACGCCATAGTCTACCTCGCCACTCTCCACGGCACGAGCCACAGCGCGGAAGGTATCGCACGGAAGTATCTCTACCGCTGCACCCTCGTACTGCTGCGCTGCGATGTGGTGGAACGAGCCTGCATATCCCTGTATTGCTACCTTTTTCATAATTCAATCAAAAAAGCCGTTCCAGCAAGGAACGGCTATATACATTATTTAATTGCACACGGGTTACCGCTCCTCTAATCCTTGTTGTTAAAGAAGTAAGAATAAAAGTAACCAAAAAATCGTGAGCTCTGCATAACCTTTATCGTTTATAACACAAAATTAGTAAAAATTTTTCAGAATCCAAATTTTTCTAAAACTTTATTCATCTTTTCTGCAATTTTATCGTTGCATAGGTTGCCAATACTACCCTCGTGGGTGTGGTGTACCTCGCGCGTAGGGGTATACTCGCCACGCTGCACCTGCATACCTACCTCGCGGTAAGCATCGCGGAACGGCACGCCCGAGAGCGCCAGACGATTGACATCCTCAACGGTAAAGAGGTAGTTGTAACGCTCGTCATCCAGAATATTGTCACGAATAATAATGTGCTGCAGCATAAAGTCGCACATATCAAGACACTGACAGAGCGTAGTGGTTGCAGGGAAGATGATATCCTTGAGCAGCTGCAGGTCGCGGTGATAACCCAGAGGCAGGTTTGTTGTCAGCAGCGAAATCTCGTTTGGCACGCCCTGCAGTCGGTTGCACTTGCCACGCATAATCTCAAACACATCGGGGTTCTTCTTGTGTGGCATAATGCTTGAGCCCGTAGTCAGCTCATCCGGGAAGGAGATAAAGCCGTAGTTCTGACACATAAACAGGCAGACATCCATAGCAAACTTACCCAGCGTAGATGCTACCGAGGCGATAGCGTATGCCGCTGCGCGTTCGGTCTTGCCGCGACTCATCTGCGCAGCGACAACATTGTAGTGTAGCGTAGCAAAGCCCATCAGCTCCGTAGTCATCGTTCTATTGAGCGGGAACGAGGAGCCATAACCAGCCGCCGAGCCTAATGGGTTTTGGTTGGCGATATTATACGCCGCAACGACCATCTCCATATCATCTACCAGCGACTCGGCGTAGGCACCAAACCACAGACCAAACGACGAAGGCATAGCCACCTGCAGGTGGGTATAGCCTGGCATAAGTGTATGTTTGTGCTGCTCGCTAAGGCTCTGCAGACGGTGGAAGAGGTTTACCATACGCTCCGAGAGGGTCTTCATCTGGTCGCGCATAAAGAGCTTCAAATCAACAAGCACCTGGTCATTGCGCGAGCGACCCGAGTGAATCTTCTTGCCCAAATCGCCCAACTTGCGCGTCAGCAGCAGCTCCACCTGAGAGTGGACATCCTCAACGCCATCCTCAATGATAAACTCGCCACGCTCAATACTCTGCGCGATATTTTCTAACTCTGCCAACAACACTGGCAACTCGTCACTACCGATAAGGCCGATACTCTCCAACATACGGATGTGGGCCATAGAGCCCTGAACATCGTAGCGAGCAAGGCTCAAGTCAAGCTCGCGGTCATTACCTACTGTAAACTGCTCAATCAATTTATCTGGCTCAAAGCCCTTATTCCAAAGTTTCATTTGCAAGCCCTTTTAGTATGGATTTATAAATGGTAATACCATTCTCAATCTCTGATATTTTAATATATTCATCTGCCGTATGAGAGCGCGAACTCTCCCCTACGCCAATCTTGAGTGCCGGCATACCCGACATAAGCGCCCTATCCGATGTGGTTGGCGAGATAAAGCACTCGCAACCCGCAGCCACAGCGGCACGCACAAGCGGATGGGACTGAGATATTGCCGAGGCACGCACGCGGGTAGAGCGCGGAGTGAGCACCGAGTGGCGCACAGCACCCTGCAGCAGCTCTACGGTCTGCTCGTTGGTATAGGCATCGGTAGTGCGGACATCCACCACAAAGCGGCAAGTATCTGGCACAATATTGTGCTGCGTACCCGCTGCAATCTGGGTAACTGATAGTTTTATATCGCCCAGCACGCTGCTAACTCTCTCAAACTTATATGCGCGGAGGAGCTCTATATCCTCCAGAGCCTTATAGAGGGCGTTATCACCCTCGTCTCGTGCAGCGTGACCGCTCCTGCCCGTAGCAACACCATCAAGGACAACAAGTCCCCTCTCGCCAACGGCTGCCTGCATAGCTGTAGGCTCGCCGACGATAACCATATCTATCTTGATACCAAGGCGATTAAACTCCGCAAGCATTGCACGCATACCCCTCTCCCCCATTGTCTCCTCCTCGGCAGTGATGGCAAGGATGAGGTTAAATGGCAAATCGGTAGTATCGCTGTAGTGCGAAAAGAGTGCAATAAGGCTCACCACAGAGCCTCCGGCGTCGTTGCTACCAAGACCCAGTATCTTGCCATCCTCCACAACACCGCAGTATGGGTCAAAGGTATATCCCCCTGCAGGCTTTACCGTATCGTGGTGGGAGTTGAGCAGTAGGGTCGGCTTACGGCTATCAAAGCCCTCGGAGAGCACCCACACATTATTGTGGTGGCGGGAGACCTTAGCGCCATGCTCCGCAAGGAAGTCAGACAATATATCCGCCGTACCCTGCTCACTACCAGAAACGGAGGGCGTTGCAACCAACTTGCACAGCAGAGCCACACAACTATCAACCGAAACGACTCTCATCACAACATTATCTTTGTGCCACTTGGGCAGTTAAGCTCCTCCGAGTGCTTGATAGTTACCACCTTCACACCACTCTCAAGGGCGCGAAAAGCACCATCAATCTTAGGTATCATACCCTTATTTACAACCCCATCGGCAAGCAGTTCCTTGTAGCTCTGCGGACGAATCTCGGCGATAACCGAGTCGGGGTCATCTATATCTGCCATAACACCGCGCTTCTCAAAGCAGAAGACAAGCTCTGTATCAGTCTTTTGCGCCAGAGCAACAGCCACAGCCGAAGCCACAGAGTCGGCATTGCAGTTGAGCAGCGTGCCCGCGCCATCGTGCATAATAGAGCAGAATACCGGCACTACGCCACGCTCGGTAAGCGAGAGTATAAACTCAGCATCTACACCCTCTACAGAAATATCGCCCACAAAGCCGAAGTCTATAGGTTTTGCTGCACGGCGTGTAGCGCGAACAACTCCGCCATCAGCACCCGAGAGTCCGATAGCGTTGCACCCCGCAGCCTGCAACATAGCCACCACGCGCTTATTTACAAGACCCGCATAGACCATCGTAACAACATCAAGCGTATCGCGGTCGGTCACGCGGCGACCATCTATCATCGTGGTTGGAATCTCCAACTTCTCGGCAAGGCGTGTGGCGAGTTTTCCGCCGCCATGCACCAGCACCTTAGCACCCTCAATAGCGGCGAAATCGGCAACAAAGCGCTCCAGTGCAGCCTCGTTGTCAATAACATTACCGCCTATCTTTACAACCTTAATCATTACAAGAAACGGTTTCTAAACTCTCCAAAAGTCGTTTGATTACCACCTGAGCCGAAATCTCGCGATTGGCAGCCTCTGGGATTACAAGGCTACGCTCAGACTCTATAACCTCGTCAGTAACAATCATATTACGACGCACAGGCAGGCAGTGCATAAAGTAGGCGTTATTCGTCAGCGCCATCTTCTGGCTATCTACAGTCCAGTCGCGGTCTACGCTGAGCACCTGACCGTAGTTCTCGTCCGCAAAGGCAGACCAGTTCTTAGCATAGATAAAGTCTGCACCCTCAAAAGCCTTGCGCTGGTCGTACTCAATCTGCTCGGAGCGAACAAAGCGCGGGTCAAGCTCATAACCCACAGGATGTGTCACAACAAGCTCATAGTCGGCAGCGTTCATCCACTCGGCAAAGGAGTTTGGCACAGCCTGAGGCAGAGCCTTTGGATGTGGCGCCCATGTAAGGACAACCTTCGGGCGGGCAGTGGTCTTATACTCCTCAATGGTGATAAGGTCGGCAAAGCTCTGCAGCGGATGTCCCGTAGCTGCCTCCATAGAGAATACTGGGCGACCAGAGTACTTTATAAACTGCTCCACAACGCGCTCCTGATAGTCCTCCTCCTTATTTTTCAGACCCGCAAACGAGCGCACACCGATAATATCGCAGTAGCTACCCATAACAGGTATAGCCTCCAGCAGGTGCTCCGCCTTATCGCCATCCATAACCACGCCGCGCTCGGTCTCTAACTTCCACGCACCCTGATTTACATCCAGCACCATAACATTCATACCCAGATTCATAGCTGCCTTCTGCGTAGAGAGGCGGGTACGGAGCGAGGAGTTGAAGAATATCATCAGCAGGGTCTTATTTCGTCCCAGCTCGGTATAAGCGAAGCGATTTTTCTTTATCTCAAGCGCCTCGGCAACCGCAGCGTTAAGGTCGCCAATATCGGCTACATTTGTAAACTTTTTCATAACTATATCGTTTTATTTTCCTATCCAAGTAAGTTTGCGCCACAGAGCCTCAAATGGTCCGTGCGAGTGTCGCGAAAGCCACCAGCGGCAGAAGAGGTACTGCAGTGCAATGCACGCCACGCCAATCAGCAGGCTGGATGTATGGCCCGAGTAGCGGTACATTCCAAGTCCCCAATTATAGAACACAAAACCGCCAATAATGGACTGGCTAAGGTAGTTGGTAAGGCTCATCTTGCCATACGGGGCGATAGGCGCAAGCACCTTTTTGACCCCAGTGCGGTAGTAAAGAAGTACCACCCCAGAGACATAGAAGAGCATCATAGCGAGGTTTTTCCACATATTAAGCATCACCTCCAAGCTACTCTGCACGCAGGCTATATCCACCATGTCTGGCACTATCTTATAGAGCGGGTAGAGCAGTGCAAAGGCACAGAGCGAGCCTACGAGTATGCGCTTCCAAATCTGCACATTGTCACCCTCGTCATAGAACAGTCGCTTGCGACCCAAGAAGATACCGAGCAGAAAGAGCGAGATGGTCTGCGTTGCCCTGCCGTGCTCAATAGCCCACGCGAAGTTCACCGCAAAACCCTTCTCAATACCCTTCACAGCCACATCAAGCCACGAACCCTCCGCCTGAGCGGGCAGTATAGCCTTAAATAGTTCGCCAGAGCCCAAGTCAAGCGATGTGGTAGTAGGGTCAATAAGCCCCATAACAATATAGGCAATCTCTACGGGCTGCAGAGTGAATAGTATCAACGCCGCGACAAGCAGCTTATTACTTGCGCGAACAAATGGCACTACAAGCACGCCACAGACGGCATAGAGGGTAAGTATATCGCCATTATAGAATAGCAAATCAAAGAGTCCGAACATCATCAGCAGCACCATTCGCCACAGAAAGCGAGGGCGAAAATCTGCGCCCTGCTGTGCCTGATTATCGTGCTGGATATAGAGGCTTAGACCGAAGAGCATGGAGAATATCGCATACATCTTTCCCGCAAGCAGGAAGAATGTCGTATCCCACACACACTGATTGAGGCTTGCCATAAATGCACTTGATGGCTCAGGAAAGATGTAGAAGTTCAGCTGCTCAATAAAGTGTATGAGCACAATGCCACCAATAGCGATACCACGCAGGATATCGGCTACATCTATTCTTGTATTGGGTTTCAACGATGGTGTGTAGGTCATAGGCGCAAGAGGTTATTATGCCAGCAGCTGCTTAAAGTTTTCAAGGAACACATCGGCCTGCGCCCTTGTTAGTGTCAATGCAGGAAGCAGACGCACCGTAGTTGCTCCCGCGCCACCAGTGAATATGTGGCGCTCAAAGAGCAGCTTACGACGAAGCTCAGCTGCTGAGCCGTTAATCTCTATACCTATCATAAGTCCCCTACCACGCACCTGAACAATCTGCGGAATCTTCTTGAGCTCCGAGATAAGGTAGTCGCCCACACTGCGGGCATTCTCAACCAGATTCTCGCTCTCAATAACCTCCAGCACAGCGATAGCTGCTGCGCAAGCGAGGTGGTTACCGCCAAAGGTTGTACCCAGCATACCGTACCAAGGCTTAAAGTGCGGTGCGATAATCACGCCACCCATCGGGAAGCCGTTGGCAATACCCTTAGCCACGGTGATAATATCGGCACGGATGCCAGAGTGCTGGTGTGCAAAGAAGTCGCCACTACGACCATAGCCCGACTGAATCTCGTCGGCAATAAGCACCACACCATACTTAGTAGTGACCTCGCGCAGGGCAACGAAGAAGTCGTCTGACGGGCAGTGGATACCTGCCACGCCCTGAATGCCCTCAATAATTACGGCGCAGAACTCGCCCGTAGAGAGCTTTGCCTCCACAGCCTCAATATCGCCCAGCGGAACAAACTCCACATTCTCAGTGCGGTTAAATGGAGCGACAATCTTTGGATTATCTGTCGCCGCAACAGCTCCCGAAGTACGACCGTGGAAGGCAGCCTTGAAGGCAAGCAGCTTGCTCTTACCCGTATGGAACGAGGCGAGCTTTATGGCATTCTCGTTTGCCTCCGCACCCGAGTTGCAGAGAAAGAGCGAGTAGTCTGCATAGCCACTCACCCTGCCCAACTTCTCCGCCAGGGTGGTCTGCAGGCTATTCTGCACAGAGTTTGAGTAGAAACCCAGACGGGCAACCTGCTCAGAGATTGCCGCCACATAGTGCGGATGTGCGTGACCGATACTAATCACCGCATGGCCGCCATAGAGGTCCAGATACTCCGTACCCTCGCTATCGTAAACATAGTTTCCACATCCGCGAACGGGCTCAACCTCGTAGAGCGGATAGACATCAAACATCTTCATTAGAATGCACTCGGTTTAAGGTTCAGACCCGCCTTCTCGTCAAGCCCGAACATAATATTCATATTCTGCACAGCCTGTCCCGATGCACCCTTGAGCAGGTTGTCAATCGTAGAGACAATGTGCAGCTTTGTTCCATATTTCGCAACGCGAATAATAGCCTTATTGGTATTTACCACCTGCTTCAGGTCCACCTCCCTATCTACCACAAAGGTAAATGCCGCATCAGCGTAGAACTCCTTATAGAGCGCCACTGCCTGCTCCGCCGTAAGGTCGCTATTGGTATATACCGAGGCGAAGATTCCGCGAGCAAAGTCGCCACGCATAGGCACAAAGTTCAGCTCGTGGGTAAAAGTTGACTGCAAGCCCCTCAGCGTGCGACCAATCTCCAGCAGATGCTGGTGCTCAAAAGCCTTATATACCGACAGGTTGTCCGTGCGCCAGCTGAAGTGGGTTGTCGCGCCCGGCTTCACGCCCGCACCCGTAGAGCCAGTAATGGCGGTGATGTGCACCTCGTCCTTCAGCGCACCTGCAGCAGCGAGTGGTAGCAGTGCAAGCTGTATAGCGGTGGCGAAGCATCCGGGGTTGGCAAGGCGCTCTGTTGTGGCAATGCGGTCGCGGTTTATCTCTGGCAGACCGTAGACATAACCACAGCTCTCGTCTCTAAAGTCCTGCGCAAGGTCAATAATCTTCAGCCCCGCTGGTGCAACATTCTGCTCCCAGAACTTGCGACTTTGACCGTGTGCCGAGCAGAGGAAGAGCACATCTACAGCCGCCAAATCGTAGGTATCTGTAAATCGTAGCTCTGTCTCGCCAATAAGTCCGCCGTGGACATCACTCAGGGCATTGCCAGCGTTGGATGTAGAGTGTACGAAGACTATCTCCACCTCTGGGTGGTGAATAAGCAGTCGTAGCAACTCGCCAGCCGTATAGCCTGCGCCTCCAATAATACCAGCCTTAATCATTCTGCTGCTTTTTCTTGTTAAAGTAGATCTTCATAGGGTTTGCCATAATCTTGGTAAAGCCCTTAACATCGTCGGCACTCCACGCCTTATTCACCTCGCCATACTCGCCAAAGTCGGTCTTCATAAGGTCGAAGTCAGATGTAACACCCACCAGGGTGTAGCTATATGGGCGCAGGGTAATCTCTACAGTACCATCTACATTGCCCTGTGTACTCTCAAGGAAGGCCTCCATGTCGCGCATCACTGGGTCAAGATACTGAGCCTCGTGCAGGAACATACCGTACCAAGTACCAATCTGGTCCTTCCAGTACTGCTGCCACTTTGTAAGCGTGTGCTTCTCAAGCATCTTGTGAGCCGCGATGATAAGCATTGGCGCTGCCGCCTCAAAGCCTACACGGCCCTTGATACCGATGATTGTATCGCCGATGTGCATATCACGACCAATACCGTAAGATGCACCGATAGCCTCTACGGCACGAATAGCCTCAACCTTATCGGCATACTCCACACCATTTACAGCCGCAAGCTCGCCCTTTGCGAAGGTCAGCTTGAGGGTCTGCTCGCCTGAGGCGGTAACCTGACTTGGATATGCGCTCTCTGGCAGGGTCTGCTCCGAGTGGAGGGTCTCCTTACCGCCTACGCTTGTGCCCCACAGACCCTTGTTGATAGAGTACTCCATCTTCACGAAGTCTGCCACATAGCCGTGCTGCTTGAGGTAGTTAATCTCATACTCACGAGTAAGGGTCATATCGCGTGTTGGGGTGATAATCTCAATCTCTGGAGCCAAAATCTGGAATGTAAGGTCAAAACGCACCTGGTCGTTACCCGCACCCGTAGAGCCGTGAGCCACGCAGTGAGCGCCTACGCTCTTTGCATACTCAATGATGGCGATTGCCTGGAAAGTACGCTCCGATGATACCGAGATAGGATATATTCCGTTGCGCAGAATATTTCCGTAGACCATATACTTGATGCTCTGGTCGTAGTACTGCTGGGTAATATCCAGCGTCGCGTGCTTCGTAGCACCCAGAGCGTACGCACGCTCCTCAATAGCTGCAAGCTCCTGCTCGCTAAAGCCACCAGTATTTGCAATTGCGGTGTAGACCTCGTAGCCCAACTCCTCGCTCAAATACTTCACACAGAAAGAGGTATCAAGACCTCCACTAAATGCAAGTACAACTCTCTTTTTCTCCATAATTTTATCTATTTTTCGTTATTTCAAGTGGAATAGTTTCTTAATCTTGTTCTTCAGCACCGCCCAGTAGAGCTTGGTTGATGAATTTGCCGGCAGTGGCGTCTTGGGGTCGTAGAGCATACCCGTACAGAGGCACATACGGCGGTTGTTGCGCTGCAGGATGTCGTAGTTGCAACAACCCTCGCAGCCACGCCAGAACTCCTCGTCGTCCGTAAGTTCCGAGAATGTTACAGGTTTGTAGCCCAAACGGGTGTTGAGCTTCATTACTGGCAACGAAGTTGTGATACTGAAAATCTTAGCATACGGGAAGCGCACACGCGCAAGCTCAAAAGTTCGCGCCTTAATCTGCGCCGCAAGACCCGAGAGGCGATACTCAGGGTCTACAATCAGACCCGATGTGGCAACATAATCGCCATGGCCCCAGCACTCTATGTAGCTGAAACCCACCAACTTATCTCCATCCAAGGCCACCACAGCCTTGCCGCCAGTAATCTTTGCCGAGATGTAATCGGTGCTACGACGTGCGATACCCGTACCACGCTGAAGCGCCGACTCGTATATCAACTGACAGATACGCTCGGCATAAATAGCATGCGCAGGCTCCGCAAAAAGGACTTTTATTGCATTTTTATTCATTATATATGAATTTTATTCTATTTACCTAACATTTCCAAAAAGATAGGCAAAGGTAGTTATTTTTCATCAATATTCAAATATTTAGGCTAAAAAAGTGCAAAATCCCAAACAAAAAGCGAGGAGTAGCTACATTTCGCCACTCCTCGCCATTGCATATTATTCATTTATGAATTTTTACACCAACATTTGGCAGGATAAAGTGTGTTATCTGGACTCCACCGCCGCCTATCCCTCACACCAATTTTGTCGTCAAAAGGTGGTAGTAGGTGTGCATTGTGAAAATAGACCGAATGGGTTGTACTAAGCGTACTACCCATTCAGTCTATTGAGGGATGTGCAGCTAATGCTGCCTTTTCACGATAAAATATTTAGCAGATTTCGCTCCTATATACAACCCACAGACCGAAGATTGCGGATACATCGCGCCCGACTCGGTCAGAGATATGCCGACGGAGGCGAGGTTTAGCAGCCTATCAATATCAAATATTATCCGCTGGTCAGGCAGGCAGGAGTAGCCCACAGCGGGGCGGATACCGCGATATTTTGCGGCGAAAAGTTGCGGTATGGTAAGGCGATTTTCGGCTGCGAGAGCCTGCTCGCTACCACTCTCCCAGCAGTGTATCCAGCAGTTGCGCACAGAGCGGTGCATATACTCGCTTGTAGCCTCAACAATTCGGTCGGCAAGGCTCTGGTATAGCAGCGCGTTATAGTCGTCACCATCAGCCTTAAAGCGCTCTATATCAGCCACAAGCGACTCTGGAACGGTTGCGCAGAATAGACATATCTGGTCATCATACCCCTTCGGTGCAACAAAGTCGGCAAGTGCGAGCGCTACCCCATCCTCACCCGCGCTACTCTGGCGTGGCGTAGGGATAGTGATACTCTGCCCCGTAGCGTCGGTGGCGCAAATTGCATCACCATCTGAATATGCGTGACAAGCCATAGCGCGACAGCGAATCTTCTGCCCCGCAATAGCATCAAGAATCTTCTCCGCCTCGGCACGCAGAGCGCGTCCCTGCTGCGTATGAGGGCTTGTGCGCCAAAAGGCGTGGAAGGCTCGCCAGTTGATATATTTGCGAACGGTGGCGACACTCTGACCCTCAGAGTGCCAGTAGATAAGTTCATCGCGGTGGACAATCTCACTACTCCAGTCCAACTCCAAGCGTGGCAAATCGTCGCTCTGCGCCGAAGGCTTACCCTCAAACTGCTCGCGCAATCGCTGCTGACTCTGCTTGAGTTCGGCGATAATCTGCTCGCCGTTCTCGCCCGCCAGCTGCAGCGCAAGGACTGGGTTTTGCGAGGCATCCTTGATATGGAACACCGCACCATCATAGAGCGGAGCAATCTTTACTGCCGTATGTAGTGCCGAGGTTGTTGCGCCACTGATAAAGAGCGGAACACTAACGCCCGCCTCGCGCAACTGCACTGCCGTAGCGCACATCTGCTCAAGCGACGGGGTGATAAGTCCGCTAAGACCTATATAGTCCACCTTATGCTCTACCGCCGCAGCTACAATATCCTGCGGAGCGACCATAACGCCGAGATCAATAACCTCAAAGCCATTGCAGCGCAGAATTACCGCTGCTATATTCTTGCCAATATCGTGCACATCGCCCTTGACCGTAGCCACAAGGTAGCGACCTGCACTACGACCGCTACTCTGCTGCTCAATATATGGTTGCAGGATAGATACAGCACGCTTCATCGTGCGGGCGGTCTTGACGACCTGTGGCAGGAACATCTTACCCTCGCCAAAGAGCTTTCCGACGGCAATCATACCCTCCATAAGAGGCCCCTCAATAATCGCAGCCGCCGAAGGGTAGCAAGATAGAGCCTCACTCAATTCCTGCTCCAGAAAACTCTCATCGCCACGCTGCAGAGCATCGGCAAGGCGTCGCTCTACGGTAAGGGTTGCCCTATCTACGCTCTGCTCCGTAGCCACGCTCTGCTGCGCAAACTCCGAGGCAAGAGCCGTAAGGCGCTCGGCTGCATCGGCACGACGATTGAGGATAACATCTTCCAACGCCTCGCGCAGCTGCTGCGGAATATCCTCGTACATCACCGCCGTTGCAGGGTTGAGAATTGCCATATCCATACCCGCCCCAACGGCATAGTAGAGGAATACGGCGTGCATAGCCTCGCGCAGGTAGTTATTACCCCTGAAGGCAAAGGAGAGGTTGCTTACACCGCCACTGACATGCGCCCCAGGTAGATTCTGGCGAATCCAGGCCGTAGCGCGGATAAAGTCGCGGGCGTAGTCGTTATGCTCGGCAATACCCGTAGCGACAGTAAGTATATTTGGGTCAAAGATTATATCGCGCGCATCAAAGCCAACGCACTCTGTAAGCAGACGGTAGGCGCGGGCGCAAATCTCAATCTTACGCTCATAGGTGGTCGCCTGACCCTGCTCGTCAAAGGCCATAACCACAACCGCAGCGCCAAAACTCTTGACTACCCTCGCCCTCTGAATGAAGGTCTGCTCGCCCTCCTTGAGCGAGAGGGAGTTTACAATAGCCTTGCCCTGTATGGTCTTGAGTGCCGCCGTGATAACATCAAAGTCAGACGAGTCTATCATCCACGGCACACGCGCCACATCGGGGTCGGAGGCCATAATATTGAGGAACTCGGTCATCTGACTCTTGGCATCCAGCATAGCGTCGTCCATATTGACATCCAGCACCATAGCCCCATCCTCAACCTGACGGCGTGCAATAGCGAGTGCCTCGCCGTAGTTGCGCTCCCCTATCAGGCGGAGGAACTTACGACTACCCGCCACATTACACCTCTCGCCCACATTAACAAAGGCGCCATTGGCATCAAAGGCCTCCAAGCCCGCAAGCCACGCCGTATCCTTTGCGCTCCTTATGCGCGGAGGTATACCCTCCACAGCCTGAGCTATGGCGCGTATATGGTCGGGCGTAGAGCCACAACAGCCACCCACGATATTTACCATCCCGCGCTGAGCAAAGCGAGCAACGGCCTGAGCCATAAGTTCCGGAGTTTGGCTATACTCGCCCATAGCATTTGGCAGACCCGCATTTGGGTAGGCACTGATGTAGTATGGCGAGATATCCGACAGCGTTCTGAGGAATGGCTCCATCTGCGTAGCGCCAAACGAGCAGTTAAGACCTACTGCCAGCAGCTCAAAGTGAGATACTGAGGCTACGACAGCCTCTAAGGTCTGACCCGAGAGGGTTCTGCCCGCAGCATCGGCAACGGTTATAGATAGCACCACAGGCAGCTGCACACCGCGACTGCTAAAGACGCTCTGCGCTGCCATAAGTGCAGCCTTAGCATTAAGGGTATCAAAGACGGTCTCCACAAGTAGCATATCTACCCCACCCGCCACAAGGGCATCAATCTGCTCTATATATGCGTCGTAAAGGGTATCAAAATCTATCTCGCGCAGAGCGGGATTCTCCACATCGGGCGACATAGAGAGGGTCTTACCCGTAGGGCCTACAGAGCCAGCCACAAAGCGAGGGTGGTCGGGCGTAAGGGCATTCATACGCTCCACCTCGGCGCGAGCAAGCTCTGCAGCGGCACGATTTAGGCGAGTGATAAGCCCCTGAGTGCCATACTCCGCCTGAGATATGCGCTGACTATTGAATGTGCAGGTCTCAATAATATCCGCGCCCGCCTCAAGGTAGCTGCGGTGAATTGCACCGATAACATCGGGGCGCGTGAGTACTAGTATATCGTTATTACCCTCTAACTGCTGATTATGGCGTGCAAACTCAGCACCGCGAAAGTCCGCCTCCGAGAGCCCATAGCGCTGAATCATCGTACCCATAGCGCCATCCAGCACCATGATACGCTGCTTTAGTATTTCCTCAAGACGACCCATTAGTATACATTTTTAGCAATCTGTTCTATACTTGCCGAGGCGTTCATTGAGTAGAAGTGTATGCTCGGCACACCCGCAGCACGAAGCTCGCGAGCCTGCATAGTCGCCCACTCAACACCCAGCGCCTTGACCTGCTCGTTATCCTTACATCTACACAGCTGCTCGGCAAGCTCCATAGGCAGGTCTATATGGAAGGTCTTAGGCAGTAGTGCCTGCTGAGTAAGCGAAGTTAGGGGTTTAAGTCCCGGGATGATAGGCACATCTATACCCACCTTGCGACAGCGAGCAACAAAGTCAAAATACTTGGCGTTATCAAAGAACATCTGCGTTACCACATACTGCGCGCCAGCATCTATCTTCGCCTTCAGGTGCTCAATATCCATATCTATATTCATCGCCTCCTCGTGCTTCTCGGGATAACCCGCAACGCCAAACGAGAATGGCGAGGCGGCACTACTAAACGGCGTACCGTCAAGCAGCTGTCCATCATTGAATCGCACAACCTGCTCGCAGAGCTCCACTGCGTGGTTATACCCACCCTGCTCCGCTATGAAGCGATTATCAGCCTTAGCCTTATCGCCACGAAGCACCAGCAGGTCGGTAATGCCGAGGTAGGAGAGGTCTATAAGTTCGTTCTCCAACTCCGCAGGGCTAAAGCCACTACAGATGATATGGGGAACGGTCGCCACGCCATAGCGACTCTTGAGCGCAGCCGCTATAGCCACTGTTCCTGGGCGCTTACGCTCCGTTGTGCGCTGAAATACGCCGGGTGATACCTCTTTATATATAACATCGGTGCGATGGGTTGTGATATTTATATAGGCAGGCGAGAACTGCATCAGTCGCTCCACACTATTGAAAAGGCTCTCTATACTATTTCCACGCAACGGCGGCAGTACCTCAAACGAGAATGCTGTATCGTGCTGTGACTGCAGAAAAGACGCTACACTCATAAACTAACTATTTTTGAGAATCTATTTTGAATACGCAAAAGTAAAACTTTTGGCAAAAAATCACAAAAAAAGTCTGCCAAAATTGGCAGACTTTGCATCCTTTGAGGCTTTGGTTACTCAATAACGCCCTTGTGGAGGCTTACATAGAGGTGCCACATACCCGATACATTGCGCTTTACGAACTCAAGCACTGCGCTATCAGATACGATATTCTTGTCGTCATCAACGATGATAACGCTCTCAGCCTCTACACGCCAAGTGCCATCGTTGCTCTGAGCAAGGTATGCCTTTGGATAGTACTTGTTGTAGTTCCAGTCGTTTACCAGTGGCTGGAGCTGAGCAGCATCGCTACCAGAGAGCTCGTAGTAACCGCTAGTCATACAGAAGATACGGATAAGGCTCTCGCGCTGGCGAACGAAGCAGATAACATCATGTGGAAAATCGTCATCTGCGCTCAGTGCAATACGCAAATCACCATCATCATCCTTGCGGATAGAGAAGTGCGACATCAAAAGGTCCTGTAACTGTGAAGCTGTCATAGTTGTAAATGTTTTAAGTTTATAATTATTGCTCTTGTACTCACTAACTAATTAGTAGTTCAAAGGTAGTGCATTTTATTCGTTATTCCAAAAAAAAGTTTCATTTTTTTACTTTATCACTTTTCTCTGCCATATTTTGGCACGACCTCGCTCTATATTTGCGATGGATTAAAATGATAAGATATGAAGACTAACAAGAAAACCGAGACGATTATTGCGACGATTGACAAAATTATTGAGGGTAGTAAGGGTTGCCAGCTGGAGATATCCAA
Source organism: Alistipes sp. (assembly GCA_017463615.1). Taxonomy (GTDB): domain Bacteria; phylum Bacteroidota; class Bacteroidia; order Bacteroidales; family Rikenellaceae; genus Alistipes. The sequence goes on from JAFTOU010000018.1 coordinate 175,559, forward strand.
GCTAAAGCCCTCTATCAAGAGTGCTATTAAGTACCTCGCCCAGCGATTGGAGATGACCGATATGCAGGCGTTGCTACTATCTGCGTTTATCAACTTTAGTGACGAGTGTATAGAGGTTTGCGACCTTGCCCGCCTATTTGACTGCCCGCGTGTGCGCATCATACGCTACAGCAGCGATATTGAGGAGCTCTGCCGCCGAAGACTTATCCGCTTCCGCACCTCAGACAACGACTACATCGTGCCGAAAGAGGTAGTCCAGACGCTTAGTCACGATATGCCCTACACTCCCCCTTCATATCAGTGTAGCACCATTGACGAGCTATTTGACCTCATAGCCACGCTCTGCAAGGAGCATCGGGACTACAGCCGCGACTACAACGCCCTACGCGAGCAGATGGAGTCGCTGCTGGAGATAAATAGCGAGCTGCCGTTTGTAAGGAGGCTGAACAAACTGGAGCTTCCGATGGCAGAGAAGATGTTTTTCATCTGGTGCTGCAATATGCTTGTAAACGAGGATGACGAGAATATCTGCGATGTAGATATCCGCCGAATGCTTGGCGACAGCTCCCGTCGCTTAGTTCGCAACCTGAAGGATGAGCTTATCAGCGGCCGCAGCTCGCTGATAGAGAACAACCTACTTGCCAATGCCGGCAACGACGGCTTTGCTGCGCGCGAGACCTTTGTCCTCACTGAGTATGCAAAGACGCAATTTCTCAAGGGGCTTGTTGATATAAACACCTCCAAGCAGCCGCCTAAGGGGCTTATCTCGCACAGCAGCATCCCTGCTAAGCAACTGTTCTACAACCAGTCGGAGAGCGAGGCTATAGAGCGCCTCAGCCAGCTGCTTATGCCCGAAAACTTCGTAACAGTATGCAACCGCCTCAGCGAGCGAGGTATGCGCCGAGGCTTTGCCTGCCTATTCTACGGCGCGCCGGGCACCGGTAAGACCGAGACCGTACTACAGCTGGCGCGCCAGTGTGGCAGAGATATTATGAAGGTAAACATTGCCACCATCAGAAGCAAGTGGGTGGGCGAGAGCGAGAAGAATATCAAGGAGATTTTTGAGCGCTACCACGCAGCCGTGAGCGAGAGCGATATTGCGCCGATACTGCTCTTCAACGAGGCTGACGCCGTAATCAGCCGTCGCACGAGCAACATCCGCAGCTCGGTGGATAAGATGGATAACGCCATACAGAACATCATCCTGGAGGAGATGGAGCGTATGAACGGCATACTTATCGCCACCACAAACCTTGCCGACAATATGGATAGCGCCTTTGAGCGCCGCTTTATCTACAAGATAAAGTTCCAGCAGCCGACTTTAGAGGCTAAGACGGCAATCTGGAGGAGTATGATACCTTCGCTGAGCGATACCGAGGCGGCAACCTTGGCATCTAAGTTTGACTTTAGCGGCGGCGAGATAGAGAATATCGCCCGCAAATATGCCGTAGAGTATATCCTCTCGGGCAGCGACGCTACTGTAGAGACCCTTACGGAGATATGTATGGGCGAAAAACTGCACAACCAGTCGTCGCAGCGAAAGATAGGATATATCTAAATTATCACAAAAATTTATCGTTTTTCAGAAAAAAGTTGTACATTTGTTCCGTTAAAACATTAAAGACACACAATTATGAAGAAAATCTTTGCTATCGTGGCGTTGGCTATTTTCGCAATGCCATTTGAGCTGTCAGCTCAGAAAAAGGGCGACTTCTACCTCGGCGGTATGGTCGGCGTAGGTGTAAACTCTACTATCTTTGAGGGCGAGTCCGCTACTGCTGCCAACTTCTCTATCGCCCCGGAGTTCGGCTACTTCGTGGGTAATAACATCAAGATTGGCGCAAGCATCGGCTACGGCTTCTCTGACGACACCCACTCTCTTACCATCTACCCAAATGCGGCATACTACCTCCGCCTCTGCGAGGGTATGTACTACACCCCTGGCATTGAGCTGGGCTTCGCTATGGGCGCAACTGAGGATATCACCCTGCCAGGCATCGGCCTGGGCGTGCACCTACTCTCCCTGGAGTTCCGCCCTACCAAGCACTTCGGCTTTACAGCCAACCTCCTCTCGCTCAACTATGTAGCGCTGTTTGAGACCGTTGAGAACCCTCTCGCCTCTCTTGACCCAGATGCTAAGAAGAGCACAACCTACACCTCCCACGGTGTAAACTTCACCTTCGGTCTCAACCCAACCGTCGGCGTCAAGTTCTACTTCTAACATCCACCACATAAAAAATCAAGCACCAGCTTTCGGGCTGGTGCTTGTGTTTTACTGTCCTACGGTGTAGAATCGCGCCTTGGGGAGGGCTTTGACGGCGGGGAGGGAGGCGATTTCGTCAATGCGCGATTTGAGGAAGTCGCGGGCGTCCGTCCAGCGGTAGTATGGGGCTGTAGGGCTATCTATTGGCAGTAGGCACTCCTGCTCGTTATGGAGCAGTTTGACGAGCACCTCGCCCTGCTTATTGCGGTAGAAGATCCACTGCAGGTTTGTAGCCATAGGCGAAATCTGGAAGTCCACCCACACATCCTTCAAGTTATCAAGGTCGTCGGTGCGGACACTCTTACCCACAACCTGCATAGTTGCCAGTGCAGCGATGACAGTATAGTCGTGGCCAAATCGCAGGTAGGCTGTGCGTGGAGCATCGCCCTGAGCGGCGGCAGTAATAAGTTCGTCTGCATCGCGGACAATCTCGTTCACAAGGTTTGCGCCATCGCCCAGAATAGCATCGCCCCAGCGCTCGGTAGCGCCATAAAGGGCATAGCGGTGCTTATTTATCTGCTCCCAAATCTCGGCGCGCTCCTGCGGAGTATAGATATCGTGCAGGCGCAGCTCTCCCTCGGTATCCTGCATACATATAGAGAGGTAGAAGAGCGTGCGCATAGGCGAGAAGAACTTAGCGCTATCCTGCGCAGCGATAAACTGCTCGGTAAAGAGGCGACGAGCTATATGCGGGATATGCTTTGCAATGGCGGCGTTAATCTGCGGGTTGGTAACCTTAGCAGCCACATCGTGCACCGTCCTGCCACCCAACCACGGACGCAGGTATATCTGCACAGAGTCGTTGGTAGTACGATAAATCTTCAACGCGGGGTTGAGCTCCTTGAGTCGCTCGTTGAATGCCGCCATGCTAAGAATGCAGCGCGGAACATCCGAGGAGCGGCTCTCCACAAAGGCGCGCTTACCCTTAAAGAGTTTCGGGAATGAGCGGTACATACGCTCAGCAATGCCGCGATGCTCCGCTATACCCTGGGGCGAGAGCTCAGCCTCACGACCACGAGCACGCTTGGCGATAGCATCTACCTTGGCGTAAACCTCGCGACCAAACTCTGTAAGTCCACCCTGCTCTGCCGCCTTTGCCAGTATCGCCTGCGGATAGGTGTATACACCCTTAGAGGCGTGCCAGCGCGAGCCGTGACGACCGAAGTGGCTGATATAGAAAGGTTTATAACCCTTAGGCACGGGAGTCATTTCGCTCTCCGTAAAGCGATAGGTGTAGTATATTCCACCCGCCGCATCGGGATTCTGAGCAAAGAAATCTGCATCCAATTTTTGCGCCGAGGCGGTAGCCACGCAGCCCAGTAGAGCCGCAAAAAGTAGTTTTACCCTCATAGTCTCTACTTTATTCTATTAAGCAAATAGCTACGAATATCGCTCCAGCGGTAGTAGCACCCAACAACTGGCGTTGCAACGGCGCTATCCAGTATCTGCTCGCGCTCGTTGTGCATAACCTTCACAAGGATATCGCTGCTACGCTTGCTGCGGTAGAATATCATCTGGATATTTGCACCCATAGGGGTCACCTCGTTGATACGCCACTTATAACCCACATTTGCCCAGTCGTCGGTAACGATATTGGCGCATGTGATACCCAGCACCTCAGCTAACGGAATAACCGTAACATCATGTGCAAAGCGGAGTGTAGCCTGCTCGTCACCCTCGGCAATAGCGCGGTCGGCAGTCTGAATAATATTCTCCACAAGCGGATAGATGCCCGACACGATAACCTCGCCATACGGCTTTGAAGGGCCCGTAAGCGCATATCTGCGGATATTTGACGCACGCCAGAAGCCGGCACGCTCCTCCTCGGTAAAGAGGTAGTCCAAGTCTGGCACCTCGGCAATAGGCGTAGAGCCCAGAATACCGCCCATGATGAATGAGTAGTGGGTAAACTTGTGCTCGTTAATATTCTGAGGCTTTGTGAACACGCGATTTAGGAACGGCTGATAGTCAGGCATATAGGCAACATGCAACGAGTCACTAAGCCTCTCCACCTGCTCCTTTACGGCATTAAGACCGCCGTATGCTTTCAGGTACTGATTATCCTCGCTTGACTCCATACGAATTGTTGCCGTTGGCACCATAGAGGTAATCTGTCGCACCGCCGACGCCATACTCAGAATACAACGCGGAACGATAGTAGAGCGGCAATCAATATAGCAACCTTTGTGGAAAATCTCTGGGAAATTCTCCACCATACGCTCAGCCACAGAGCGGTGCTGCTCAAAGCCCAATGGAGAGAGTTCGCCAGCGCGATTCTCGGCATCCTTGGCGATTATGCGCATATCCTTAAGGTAACGCTCGCCCAGCTCTGTAAGCTCGCCACGCTTGTGCGCCTGCTCAAGGATACCCAGCGGGAAGGAGTATGTCCTTGCGCTTGAGTGCCAACGCGAGCCATGGCGTGCCAAGTGGCTGATATAGAATGGCTTGTAACCCTTTGGCGCTGGGGTAAGCTCTGCATCCCTATTCTCCGCAGGATAGGGGCGGTAGAGCTCAAACTTGTAATCTTTGTCAAAAGCGGCAACCTCGCTGGCATTCTGAGCCGAGGCGCAGAGAGCAAAGAGCGAGAAAGTTAGTAGTAGGATTGTTCTCATTTGTTAGTCATTATTTCAAGTATCAGTTTATCGGTCTCGCGCATACCGTTGCGACCAATATTTGTCAGGTTGGCAATGCACTTATCCACATCGTCGTCAATAATACCCTCCAACGAGGTTGTATGTCGCTGCTCTATAGCCAGTACCGCCGAGAGTACCGCTGTAGAGACGCCACTGGTAACCTTGAGCGAGCAGCTCGGCTTAGCGCCATCGCAAATCATACCCGTAAGGTTTGCAACCATATTCTTCACGGCGAAGCATACCTCCCTGAACTCGCCGCCCATAAGGTATGTAATACCGCAACTTGAGCCCGTAGCCGCCACCACGCAGCCACAGAGAGCCGAGAGGCGCCCAAGGCTCTGCTTGATATATACAACCGTAAGATGACTCAGCGCCAGCGCACGCAACAGCTTGTCCTCATCTACGCCACGCTCACGCCCAAAGACAACCACAGGAACGGTAGCCGAGATACCCTGATTACCACTGCCCGAGTTGCTCATCACCGGCACCATAGCGCCACTCATGCGAGCATCACACGCGCCACTGGTGTAGGAGAGAATCTTCGTAAAGAGCGTATCGCCAAAGATGCTCTGCTTTGCCGTTGTGTGCATCAGACGACCCAATCCATGGCCGTAGCTGCCCGTAAAGGAGACCTCCGCCGCGGCAATATTCATCCTCTCCGCCTCGCGCAGCCACTCAATCTGCTCCAACTCCACCTCGGTGGCATATCTGTAGACATCACGCATAGTCAGCTGCTCGTCCGCACTCTCAGTGCTACCCTGCTCCCCCGCACCCTGCGACGAGAGCTGCACCTCGCCATTGCGGCTAACCTCCACGAAGGTCGTGTGCGTACCCGCAATGACTGCTTTGGCGCTATCCTCTCCCGCAAAGACCTCAACGCAGATGTAGAGCATCTGTGTGGTCTGACGGTCAATGTCTATCTTGATGTCGGCACTCTCAAGATACCCCTTCGCACGCTCCACCGCGGCGCTGTCAGCATCCTTGAGCACCTCCAACTCATACTCCGAACGCCCCGCCACAGCACCGAGCGCTACGGCTATCGGCAATCCTATCATCCCCGTGTTGGGAATACCCACACCCATAGCATTCTTGTAGATGTTGGGACTCAGCGCCACAACAATCCTCTGCGGCAATACACCTAATGTCTCACACGCCTTAGCCACACATAGCGAAACCGCTATCGGCTCTGTACATCCAATGGCCGGCACCACCTCGCGACGAAGTAGAGCATCTATTTGAGCAAAATTCATAACTTTATAGCTGTATATAAATAGGTATTTTCTCGTACCAGGGACAAAGATAGTAAAAAAATAGAATTTTTCTTTGAAAAAGTTTGCAGATAAAAAAATTTTGTCTACCTTTGCACTCGCAATCACGAAAAGTGCTGCACAAATAGTTGGTGCCATAGCTCAGTTGGTAGAGAAAAGGACTGAAAATCCTTGTGTCCCTGGTTCGAATCCCGGTGGCACCACAGAAAGGAGAACTCAGAAGAGTTCTCTTTTTTTGTATCTCTAATTTAGCAAAAAATAGAGGAGCGTTACTCCTCTATTAGTTCGTACTCGACGCCGAACCAGGTGTCGAGGGTGTCGGTGACTTTGCGGTTGATTTCGGGGGTGATTTTGTTTTTAATCTTTTTGTAGACATAGAGCATTGCCGCGCCGTCGTCAAGGATGCCAAGGAATTTATAGATGGCACTTGGGATGAGGTCAAATGGCAGGATGGTATATGCAATGGCGGCGTAGATGAGCACGCGGTCAAGCGTGGAGGTCTTCTCGTCCTGCATCACATAGTAGAACTGCAGCAGCGGGCGGGCAGCCACTCGGCCAGCCTTCAGCGCCCACGGGTGCATACGGCTCATCAGGGCGTTAAGTTTACTACGCCAGTCTATATTCTTCACGCGGCTAAGCAGGGGCTTAATATCCTTACCCATAATCGCGTAGACAAGTATCAGAAGTGAAATTGTAATCAGCATATTGTTCGCTTTTATTATTTATAATCAATCTTTTCTATCTCTCTTTTACGGCACAAAAATATAAGCCCCTTTACAAAATTTGTCACAGTCCACACAATCAAATTTAGATAGTAGGCTATTAGGCTAAACACAAAGACATTGCAAAAATATCTGGCAGTGATATCTCGCTCTGTGTCGTAGTCAATTACAAACCTACCAGAGTGAACTATAAGGTGCATAAATATACCAACTATAGGTATCACGCTCATCCACATAAGAATTTTGAGCCATATAGACTTATACACGCCATTGACTTTATCTCTTATTTTGGAGATGTAGTACACCAACCAAGGGAGGAGCAGTAGCAACTCAAAATATATCTTCGCAGAGCCAAATATCCCGGTCCAATCTACAATCTGCCAATCAAAATCGCCATACTCATAATACCAATTAGAATACGGGTATTCTCCGCCATTACAATAATCAAAGTTCTCTGGTCTGCCATTGATATATATCTCAAAACCTATTATTACCAAAAGCAGCAATATAGATACCGTCAGACCAATGTATGTCGCTTTGTTCTTCATTCGCATTTAAGCATAGTTTATCTGCCATACAAACGCGAGGGCGAGGGTATTTATTGCAGTGATGACAAAAATTATTATCTTTGTGAAGTTAATAGCGGAAAATATGAAGATAATTCTTACTGGTGCAACGGGATTTGTGGGCGAGGGCGTGCTGCTGGCGTTACTGCAGCGTGCGGATGTGGAGAAGGTGCTGAGCGTTAGTCGCCGTCCGTGCGAGATTGAACACCCGAAGTTGGAGGAGTATATCGTCGCCGACTTTATGACGCTGCCAGCTGTTGACCCGCGGCTACAGGGCTACGACGCCTGCTTCTTCTGCGCGGGCAAGAGCAACTTCGGGATGTCGCGCGAGGAGTACTACCACCTCTCCTACACCATCACGATGCACTTTGCCAAGGCTATAGGCGCAGACCCGAACTTCGTCTTTATCTACCTCAGTGGCGCGGGCACAAGCGAGAGCTCGCTGCAGTTCTGGTCGCGCACAAAGGCCAAGGCGGAGCGCGACCTGACCACCTTGGGCTTCAAGGCCGCTTATGGCTTCCGCCCCGCAGGTATGAAACCCGTCAAGGGACAAAAGCGACTGCAGGGCTGGGGCAAATATCACTGGCTATTTACCTGGATACCAGGCATTTCAAACCCTATTGAGCAGGTCGCCGATGCAATGATTGCCTGCACCCGAAACGGCTACCACAAACGCATCATAGAGGTGAGAGATATTGAACGACTGACGCGGTAGTTTTTTTGGGACATCCCCACTTATCCGTACCATTTTAGCGTCAGAAGGGGTTAGATGCAACGCTCGGCATATAAAACAGCGATGGGCTGTACTAAATCGTACTGCCCATTGCTGATTTTATATGTTAGCGGAAGCAGGTATGCCCCTTATCACGCTAAAATAACCCTAAGGTTGTGCAGGCGTTATAGATACCATCCTTGTCCACATCGGTGGTAATGTAGTCGGCGCGAGCTTTGAGGGCGGGGATGGCGTTGCCCATGGCGACCTTTGTCCAGCCGTCAACGAACATGGAGAGGTCGTTAGCGGCGTCGCCAAAGACGACCACATCGCTGCAATCGGCGCCGAAGTGGTCCATTATGCGGCGAATGCCGTAGGCTTTGTCGGATGGCTCAACGAAGAGGTACTCCTTATGAAATCGCCCCCACTGCACGCTCTTGAGGCTCTCAAGGGTATGCTCGGTAGGCTCATAGCAGGCGATGTAGGCCTTATAAATCTTGTCGTAGTTGTTGGGATCAAGTCCCTCAACCACCCGCGTAGCCATGTAGACATCGTGCGTGAACTCCTCAAAGCGACTGTCGGGTGCACTGCGAACTACGGTGTTATCCACCTGCAGCGCCCAAGGGATACCCTTCGCCTTGCACTCGTCAATCACACGCACCACGGACTGCTTATCAAGCGGCTTTATCTCCACCAGCTCGCCATTGATGGTTATGCCATAGCCGCCGTCGCTGACCATATTCTCAAAGCCGAGCTCCCGCATATAGTCTACCGCCATCGCCTGCGAGCGCCCCGTGGCTATCGCCAGAAAATGGCCCGCCTCGCGCAGTCGCTGCAACGCCACCTTCGTAGAGTCCGGAATATACGTATTTCCATACCCTCCCGCCGCCAGCGTGCCATCAATATCAAAAAACAGATACTTCCGCTTCATAGTGTAGTTTTACGCAAAGGTAAACAATTATTTATTATGCAGCAAAGGTCTCCTCTAATATCTTCAAAAATTCATTATACGATTCTACTGTCAAATTTTGCTTAGCATATCTCTTCATGTTGATATACAGTTCCTCTATATTATTTGAGTTATCTATAACCTTTGACAGTCCATTATGAAACCTGGTAGAGTTCAGACCTCCGTGCTTACCTCCCGCCTTGAAAATTACATTATCCGTCCTTTGTACCAGTCGGGGTAATGCCATAGCGAGCACATCGCCAGCATCGCCCCACTTAGGATTAAACAGGAAATCTAAAAAATTCCTAACCATTAGCCACTCGTGCATACCTCCCTGCCCGCGCAGCGATTTCTCCATATGTTCTTTAATCTCAGGATTGGACAGTAGCTCTTGTGTATATTGCGGGTCACTATCTTTGAGTCTAATAAAAAACTCTATTTTTGACTGAACAGACTTTGGCTTAGTACCAATCTTTCCCTTTACAACACCCTTAAAATTATTCTTTGGGTCTACTCGCAGTACCGTTTTCTCTTTCTCAGATAGTTCAATAGCTCCCTTATTATGGATATCTTGAACCTCTCTATAGATTTTGGACTTCCTTATCTTCCCTGACAGCTTTAATCGCAATTGGTTGTATTTATCTACAACTCTTTCGTACCCGCTCTTTTCTGTATCAAAGGCTTTACTCTTAAATGTTTTATTGGCCGATTCCTCCCAACTCTTTTGTGAACTCTCCGTACCAAGTCTTTTTGCAGAGATGTCACGAGCCTCTTTTGACGAAGTTTTACCTATTTGCTGAGCGAACTCTTTACTAGCACTCTTTAGAGCGTTCTCATTTACCTCTCTACCGACCTTTAACGCCAATGTTTTCTTAATATTGGCAGGTGCTGTCTCCTGTAGACTTTTGTGGGATATAGTTATTGCAGGATCTGATATTGCATTTGCTCTATTTTTAGATATTGTCCTCTGCGCTATCTCTTTTGAGATGCTCTTCATTCCTTGTTCAGCACCCTCCTCTGCAGCCTCTTTCGCCGCTCTTTTTCCGAACCATTTACCGATGGTTGTTGATGCTCCATCTACCACGCTCCTAACAGCACGACCGACCTGTGCATCTGCCGTTACTGGAGATGTAGTTGCAAAGAGGACTATGCAGAGTATATATCTTATTCTCTTAAAAATCATCGTTAAAAATTCTTCTAATATTACTCTCTGTAGTCTCCTGCGCTTGCCGTAGGTTTGTGAAAACCTTGGAGATATAATCTCCTATACAAACAGCCGAATCATTGTATATAGTCTCCGCCAACTGCGCAATAGAGTGTTCTACCTCCTCATTCTGACCAAAACCGTATACCAAATCAGCCACATCGGCAACAAATGCAACAGCACCAACGCCAGGGACAAAACTCAAAGCCATTGAGCCAACTGTAAGCAATGTACCCAAATCCTTTATACCCTGAATATTTGAGATATCATCGCGTCCAATAACCCACACTAACTCATCATTGAGTACATCATCTGATATGTATATATTCTGATACTTGGAATCGTCAAAATATTGATTAAACAACATTGAACGCATCTGCTTTGATGAATCAACATACTTCGTCAGTCTACTTTTTACCAAACTATCAACATACGAATAGTCATAAGCCTCATTTATCTCCTTGTTTACATAACCACTAAATGAGTAATTATCAATATCCTGTCTTTGAAAAATCCTCTTAAATATTCCTCTCTGATTTTTCTCATTGGCCGCACTAATAATCTTCTCAATACCCTGCTCAACATATCTTTGAGCCTGATACCTAACAGCCGTCTCTATGCTACTCAGCAGTTCCCGCTCTGATGTAAAATATGGATCCAGCACACCCATAATATCTCTCATCAGAGAGTCTCGCAAATTACGATATGGTCGCTCTACTTCCGAAGTTAAATCACTACCCACAAAGGCTTTATAGAGCGACTTAACCGTTGTATAGTCTAATGAATCAATATTTTTGAGGTATGAGTCTGTAATTATTTGCCTTAAATAATCGTGCTCAATATAGTTATTCTTGTAGAAACGCCCCACCTCGGAGAGGCTCAAATTGGAGAGAGAATCTATTATTGCACATTGGCGTTGTATCAGTATAGAGTCAAAAAAGAGCGCAACCTCTGTATTATCCTTGGACGCCAAAGAGTACTCTTTTAATAGCTTATATCTTGTTTTTGAATAATCGTAGCTAAATAGATATGTCTCAACATATCCTCTGTATTGAGGATATATGTCAAGAAATTCAATGAGGCTTACAACATCGCCCTGCTCATAAGCACTTGAAATAGCCCTTCTCTCTTCTGTTATGGCAAGTCTGCGCGCCGTGCCGCACGACAATATATGCGCGCACAACAAAAAGGCTGTAAGTATGTAATAGAGTCTCTTCATATTACCATTGTTGCGATGTGGGTAAAACAATCGCACAAACTATAAGCAGGCTATATTCACAGAGGTCATGGAACAACGAAGGATAGTACAATGTACCATCCTTCATTGACTTAACTTTGCTATCCCCTACACATGTCTAAGGATTTCGTCAAGGCCGTCGAAGTGGCACTTGTAGTCCTCAAGGGAGCGGTTGATGATCTCCTGCGCCTCCTCGTGGCTGTAGACATCAACAATCTCAACCTTCTTTGCCTTCTCGCTGTCTGGCATATCCTTGTAGGTGAGGAAGTAGTGCTTCAGGCGGTTTACTACACCCTTTGGAAGCTCCGAAATGTCGGCATAGTTGCCGTAGGTTACATCGTGGGTGAGCACTGCGATAATCTTATCGTCTGCCTCGTTGCCGTCAATCATACGGAAGCCACCAATAGGTCTAACCTCGCAGATGATGTCGCCATGAACGATATCGCGCTCGGTGAGCACGCAGATATCCAGCGGGTCGCCATCGCCGACGATATTCTCGCGGCCGCTCTGCTGCATACAGTACTGCGCAACGCTGTCACCACAGAAGCTCTGCGGAACAAAGCCATAGAGTGCAGGAACTACATTGGAGTACTTCTGCGGACGGTCTATCTTCAGATAACCGCTCACCTTATCCAGCTCGTACTTAACAGTGTCGGTTGGCACCATCTCAATAAAGGCGGTAATCACCTCTGGCGCAGCATCACCCACCTCAAGTCCATGCCACGGATGCGACTTATATCTCAAACCCATCAGTCGCGCGATAGGATCGTTAATCTTATTTCCCATAGCTGTAGGTATGTTCTATAAATATATACTAATGTACAAAGGTAGTAAAAATTTAGAACTATTGGTCAAAAAATGGAAATTATTTTGGCTGTTGGCTGTTAGCTATTGGCTATTGGCTTTTCAGAGGTATCGCACAAGGCGATAAATTTTAAGGTGCAAGAGGCGCCATACAGCACCTATTGCACCCCATAAACACTATCGCGTAGCGATACCTTAATATAGCCAATGGCTAATGGCTAATGGCTAATAGCTAATGGCTAACAGCCTACTTAAGATACTTCTCCAGCCAGCCGAAGAACTCGCGGTTCCAGACCAGGGAGTTCTGAGAGCGGAAGACCTGGTGAGCCTCGTTCTCAAACTCTACAAGGCGGGCATCAAGGCCGCGCATCTTAGCCGCCGTAAATGCCTGCAGCGACTGAGTATAAGGGATGCGGAAGTCGTACTCGCCAGTGATGATAAGGATAGGGGTATCCCATCTATCCACGAACTTATGTGGAGAGTTTGCGTACGAGCGCATAGCGGTCTTATTTGTCTTATCCCAGTATGAGCCGCCGTAGTCGTTATTGACGAAGAAGAGCTCCTCGGTCTCGCCATACATAGAGTCAAAGTTGAAGATGCCACAGTGTGCGATAAACGCCTTAAAGCGCTTCTGGTGGTGGCCTGCAAGGAAGAATACCGAGTAGCCGCCATAAGATGCGCCCACGCAACCCAATCGCTCCTTATCGCACCAGCTCTCCTTAGCCACATCGTCTATAGCCGAGAGGTAGTCGCGGATATTCTGACCCGAGTAGTCGCCCGAAATCTGGTCAAGCCACTCCTGACCAAACGAAGGCAGACCGCGACGGTTAGGGGCAACGACAACATATCCCTGCGCCGCCATAAGCTGGAAGTTCCAGCGGTAGCTCCAGAACTGCGAGACAACACTCTGAGGGCCGCCCTGGCAGTAGAGCAGTGTAGGATACTTCTTCGCAGGGTCAAAATCTGGCGGGAGGATTACCCAAACGAGCATCTGCTTGCCGTCGGTAGTCTTTACCCAACGCTTCTGCACAGCGCCCATCTCAACGCTGTCGTAGATATGCTTATTGACAGCCGAAACCTGCTTCAGAGAGCCATCTGCAAGGTCTACCTCAAAGATTTCGGTAGCCATGCTGATGCTCTGAACGGTAGCGATGCAGCGACCTGCAGCGAGGCTGAACGATGTAATATCGTGGTCGCCAGAGGTGATAACCTCAACATCATTACCCGCCGTAGTTACACGACAAATCTGGTGCGTAGCCTCAATAGGAGCGATGAAGTAGAGGGTGCTATCGTCTGCCCAAACAACATTATTTGCGTGGTAGTCAAAGTTAGCCGTAAGCTCCTTCATCTCGCCACTCTGGAGGTTGTAGACAAACAGACGCTCCTTATCCGCCTCGTTTCCGGCGCGGCGCTGAGAGCGGAAGGCAACCTTGCTGCCATCTGGCGAGAATACTGGGTACTTATCGTAGCCCACAAATGGCTCTGTAGTAGCCTTGCCATCAAACTTGAGTCGCTCGGCGTTATCCTTGCAGATGTTGATGGTGTGGTTCTGCTCAATGAGGTGGATATAGACATCCGAGTCGGTAGATACGGCATACTCCTTGCCCGTCAGAGGCTTGCAGGTGTAGGCAATCTGCTTGCTATGTGGATGCCAAGCAATCTCGGCGCCGTCAAAATATGGAGCAAGCGGAGTGTCCCACGCAGCATCTGCGCCCGTAATATCGCGAGCCTCGCCCATCTTGTCGCCTGCAAGTGGAGCTACGAAGATATGGCGGTAGATACCCTCATCCCAGTAGTCCCAGTGGCGCACCATAAGGTCGTCGTAGATGCGAGCCTTAGACTTATCCATATCTGGATGCACCTCCGACGAGCGGACAGCCTTAACCTGAACACCCTTGATATAGTGCAATGCCGAGCAGTCTGGACTCACGCCGAAATCCTCAACGCCGCCCTCTACATCGGTAATCTGCACCGCTGCGCTACCGTCGGCTGCCATACGCCACACCTGCATAGCGCCACTGCGGTTGGAGAGGAACCAAATATTGCCATCACCACCCCAGCGTGCAGCTGCGTTGTTGGACGATGTGTCGGTAAGCTCTTGACTCTGTCCCGAAGCGAGGCAGAGGGTGTAGATGCGTGTCACACCGCGATTCTCCGCCATAGAGTAGTCCGTAACGGTATAGAGCACCGTAGTGCCATCTGCGCTAAGTTCTGCGCTACCAATGCGGCGCATCTTCCACATAACCTCAGGGGTAAGTCGTGCCGCAGCGACCTCCGACTCAGTCAGAGCGTTGTCAATCACAAGCGGCTGTGCCGGCTCCGAGCAGCTTGTCAGAGCCATTGCCAATGTTGCCATAATGAGAAAAACTTTTTTCATATCAATAAATTTACTAAATTTGCATTATGATTACCGTCTACTTTACAGATTGCGCCCTGCGTTTTGTGCCAGCCGATACACCATCGGTTGAGGGGCAGGTTATACCCGAAAGTGAACTAACAAGGGCGAAAGTAATCAATTTTTTTCAAAAATACAATACGCTCACCGTACTATGTGCCGATTGTAGCGCTGCGTTCAGCCGTTTTGCCACCGAGTTTGTCTATGTAGAGGCTGCAGGTGGCGTGGTGGAGAATGAGCGTGGGCAGGTGTTGCTTATCTTCCGTCGTGGTCGCTGGGATTTGCCCAAGGGGCACATTGAGGCGGGCGAGGATGCGCTGACGGCTGCCATACGCGAAACAGAGGAGGAGACTGGCGTAAAGGGTCTGAAATTTGTAGCCCCACTGAGCAATACACTCCACGCCTACAACGTTTATGGTAAGTGGGAGATAAAGCGCACATACTGGTTTGCATTTAGCACCACCCACAGCGCCACAACACCGCAAACGGAGGAGGATATAGTGGCCGTAAAGTGGTGCGACAAGGCGGAGGTAGAGCGTTGTATGACAGAGAGTTATCCGACAATAAGAGAGACAATATATGAGTACCAACACAGAGGCTAAAATTCTTTGGGTAGACGACGAGATTGAGCTGCTCAAGCCACACATCCTAACACTTAAGAATCGCGGTTGCACGGTAGATACCTGCAACAACGGCTACGACGCCATAGATATGGTTACCGAGCAGTCGTACGACATGATTATCCTTGATGAGATGATGCCCGGCATGACGGGTCTGGAGACCCTGCCTCTGATAAAGGATATTCGTCCGACAACGCCAGTGATTATGGTGACCAAGTCGGAGGAGGAGAATATTATGGATAAGGCTATCGGCAGTAAGATTGCCGACTACATCATCAAGCCCGTAAATCCGAGTCAGATACTGCTGCTTGTAAAGAAGCACATCCACTCGCACCAGCTTGTCAGCGAGCAGACTACTGCCGACTATCGTGCTGAGTTTGGGCGCATATCGCAGATGGTTGAGAGTGCCGACACATTCAGCACTTGGACAAGCATCTACCGCAAGCTAATTAGCTGGGAGATAGAGCTTTCGCAGTCGTCGGACGAGAGCATCAAGGAGGTGCTGCTCTACCAGAAGAACGAGGCCAATCAGGCATTCTGTCGCTTTGTGCGTCGCAACTATCAGGGCTGGATAAACAACCGCGACAGCCTCACGCCTGTAATGTCGCACACTCTGATGCGCACAAAGATATTTCCTGTAGCCGATGCAAATCCGAAGACTACCCTACTGCTGATTGACAACTTCCGCTACGACCAGTGGCGCGCCATCAGCCCAATGTTGCACAACTACTACAATGTAGCCTCGGACGAGAACTACTGCGCCATCCTACCTACCGCTACGCAGTATGCCCGCAATGCCATCTTTGCAGGTCTTATGCCGCTGGCGATAGATAAGCTGATGCCAAACAAGTGGCTCAACGACAACGAGGAGGGCGGCAAGAATATGTACGAGGAGGAGTTTCTGCGCCGTCAGCTGCAGCAGGCAGGCAAGAATTACCGCACAACATTTGATAAGCTCGTGCGCCCAGAGGCGGGTCGTAAGTTGATAGACAACATCAACCGCATCTACGACGCCGACTTCTCGGTTATCGTCTACAACTTCCTTGACATCCTCTCCCACGCTCGCACCGAGACGGAGATTATCCGCCAGCTTACGGAGGATGATGCCTCGTTCCGCTCGCTCACCCGCTCGTGGTTTGAGCACTCGGAGCTCTTTACCCTGCTCAAGCTGCTCTCTGAGCGCGGACATACGGTAATAATCACCTCCGACCACGGAACAGTGCGCGTAGACAACCCTATCCGCGTGCAGGGCGACCGCGAGACATCGGCAAACCTGCGCTACAAGACAGGTCGCAACTTGGCATACAACTACAAGGAGGTCTACGAGATTACCAAGCCCGAGCAGATACAGCTGCCAGCGTCAAACCTGACATCAAGCTATATCTTTGCCTACAACCACGACTTCTTCGTCTACAACAACGACGCTAATCGCCACATCCGCTACTACCGCGACACCTTCCAGCACGGCGGTATATCTATGGAGGAGATGATTGTGCCATTTATCGTCCTGCAGCCGAAGAGGTAGAACTGCGTATGAAAGAGATAGCCGTTGATACCATCCTGCAACAGACTCCACACCGTAGCATCAGCTGCAAGGCTAAGGAGGTACTACTTGCTGCAGGCGATACTGCCAGCTCCATCTTTCTTGTCAAGTCGGGCTGTGTTCGTGCGTGGTACAACGCCGATGGCAAGGATATAACCCTACAATTCTTTATGGCTGGGCAGCCCGTAGCCTCGTTTGAGAGCCTTGTAAACCGCACGCCGAGCCAGTACACCCTTGAGGTGGTAGTGCCCTCCGAGATAGATATTATCCGCGGCGAGGAGTTCCGCCACTGGTTAAAGACCCACCCCGAGCACCACCTTGATGGTATGCGCTTTGCAATGCAGAGGGTCGCATCGTACCAAAGCCTCTTCCTCTCGCGCATAACTCAGAGCCCACAACAACGCTATGAGGCACTACTGAGGGAGCATCCCGAGATTGTCCGCCAGATACCGCAGCAGTACATCGCATCCTATCTGGGCATTACACCCGTATCGCTCAGCCGTATCAGGAGCCGAATTAAGAGCTACAATTTGGAGAAGTAGTCTTTAATATTGCGGAGCCACTTCTCGCGCTTGGCTGCTGTTGAGCTCTTAACCTTTGTAAGGCTAATCCACTTGACATTCTTGCAGCCAATCTTGCGGAAGGTACCCATCACCAACGCACCCTTGAGGGCATTGCCGAAGATAAATCGGTAGATAAAGTTTGGGGTGTTCATCGTGGTTATGATTGTCACACGCTGCAGGTTTGTAAGCGTAGTGCGCATCATACCGCGCTTATTGTAGCCGTAGGCAATGCCCGGGAATATGAGCTTATCAATAAATCCCTTCATCAGCGCCGGCATAACCTCCCACCATATCGGGAATATCAGCACCAGATGCTCTGCATTCTGAAGCCTGCGGGCATAGGAAAGGGTCTGCTCGTCAAGCACCTTGAGCGCCTCTGTGCCCATCGTGCGAGCCTTCACAAATGCCGCAAGCTCTGTGGCAGACATCACTGGATTAAACCCATCCTTGTCCAGATGTATCAAATCGCAAGGCTGACCACTACCCTCAAGAGCAGACTTAACCGCCTTAAGAATAGCACTACAATAACTCCCATCATACGGATGGTTAAAGACAACAACTGTTTTCATAACTCCTCTGTTTTTTGCGCAAAGGTAACCCCTACGCTACCCCTACCAAATAACATTTGTTAAGAAATTGGCTATTGGCTCGTCTACGACGACCCTTCCTCCTCGCGGCTCGGCATAGTGAGCGAGCTCCCTCTGCTCTCGCTCCGCAGCGTCGGTTGGCTGTTGGCCATTGGCTATATTAAGGTGTCGTCTATGGCGACGATATTTATAGGGTGCAGTTGGTGCTTCGCGGTGCCGATTGCACCCTATAAACACTATCGCGCAGCGATACCGCTGAAAAGCCAATAGCTAATAGCCAATAGCTAATAGCCAATGGCTAAAGGCCAACAGCTAAAGCTCACGGAACCGCTTTATCAGGGACTCTCTGTAGGCTTGGATGAGGCTCAGGGTCTTTTCGCACCGTTGATTATCAAAAAAGGCCATAAGAGCCAACCCAAAGCATGGCGAAGCTGTTGCGGCATCAAAGAGAGTCAGGCAGGAGTGCAGTTTCATTGCATCTACCACGCCGAAAATATCCCCTGCACTCTTGCCGCGATGGGTGCGCAGCACGCCCGTAATCTCGCGCAACCGCGGGCCGAGTATCGGGTGTCGCATATAGGCTACAGCCTCGTCAATATCTGTAATGCCATAGAAGTATGACATATCGCTATGCCCCAGACCGCGTAGCTGCGGGAAAATATACCACATCCAGTGGCTACACTTTCGCCCCTCGGCAATCTCGCGCAGAGCTCGGTCATAGCCCGCCCAGCGACCATTCTGAGCCTCCACAAAGCGCTCTAAATTGGTCTCCGGCTTAGTCTTGCCATAGACGATAAACACCGCCGCATCGCCCTGAGCAATATCGTCACGAATAGATGCGCCCCATATAACATTTACATTCTGTCCCGCAGAGTTTATTACGCTCATAATAGCCTCAACATCTGCCATCTTCAGCGACTCTCTATTAGGCGTTAGTATCTGCACCAGCGCCGTAGCTGCGTGCGCAAACTCGCCGCTAACAGTCTGAAGCTGAGCGACAATGTGCTCCATAGCTCCATCAATATAGAGCGCCTTTGTGTCTCCCCAACGCCCAACAAAGACATAGTCCGCCAAATCAACAGATACGATATCCTCCTGCTCGTTATGCCTTGGGAGTAACTCCTTCGCCAGCTGGTCAATAGCCTCTTTATTATCAATAATCTTCATAGTTCAAGGTATTTTGGTCTATCTACTATAGAGTATCCAAAGTGAGAAATATATCAATTTATTTGCTTTACAAAGTTAAAAAAACTACCTTTGTAGTACGTCATAGGGATTAAAAAATATGAGAAATTATCTATCGCGAGCGTTAATACTTTTAATGCTCTGTTTTGCTACAACCACATGGAGCGGTTGCGAGGAGAAGCCACTACCTCCAACTTCCGAACAGTCCCCGGAGCTACCTGAGCAGCCCGAGGAGCCTGAAAACCCGACAGATACGCCCGAGGAGCAGAGTGGGCCTAAGCTAATGGAGTTCCGCCTCCGAGCCGAGGAGAATGGGGATATACTCTCCGCGCAGGTGAGGTGCGAGATAGGCTCTGACCGAAGCGTCAGCTCCGTTACGCCTATAAAGACGCTCCGTCCCGTATATCCGGGCGTTACGCTCAAGCCTGTATTCAAGGCTGAGGAGGGTTGCAAGATATATGTCGGCGACCAGGAGCAGATTTCGGGCGAGAGCGCGCAGGATTTCACCACCCCAGTCATCTACAAGGTTGTAGACAGCGAGGGGCAGGAGAACCTATACACCGTCGCCCTGCAGTTCCACTTCACGGGGCTACCGATTGTTGCCATATCCACCGAGGGTGGTGTTGAGATAACCAGCAAGGACGACTGGGTAGGTGCGACATTCAGCCTAATGGGTAGCGAGGAGTTTGAAAGCATTGAGCCGATGGATATTCAGATAGCTGGGCGCGGAAACAGCACATGGCGTTACGACAAGAAGCCATACAAGCTCAAGTTCGCCAGCAAAACCGAGGTGCTCGGCATGCCGAAGCACAAGCGCTGGGTACTACTTGCAAACTTTATAGACGCCACAATGCTCCGCAACGACCTGACCTTCTACTTAGGCAAGAAGACTTCGCTGCCGTGGACTCCGCGAGGCTACCATGTAGAGTTGGTGCTCAATGGCAAGCATCTGGGTAACTACTACCTCTGCGAGCAGATTAAGATTGACAAGAACCGCGTGAATATCACCGAGTTAGCGCCCGAAGATACCAACATCACGGGCGGCTACCTGATGGAGATGGATACCTACGCTGCCGACGACGATGAGACCCTATTCAACTCCAAGCACAAGGTTACAACCGAGAAGGGACAGAGCCTTATTCCTATAAAAATCAAAGACCCTGAGCATGAGGACCTTACAGCGCAGCAATTAGACTACATACAGGGCTACTTCCACGCCTTTGAGGATGCCCTCTATGGCGAGAATTGGTTGGACAAGGAGCAGGGCTACAAGAACTATATAGATGTGACGGCGTTTGTAGATATATACCTAATCTCAGAGCTAATCTACCACTGGGAGTGGCGCCACCCTAAGAGCTCGTATATGCACAAGGACAGAGATGGCCTGCTCGTTCCTGGGCCGCTGTGGGACTACGACTGGAAGACATACACCCAGCGCGAGGGATGGTACTGCAAAGAGTATCTGTGGTATCCGCGCCTATTCCAAGACCCAGAGTTTGTCGCACTTCTCAAAGAGCGTTGGACGGCACTCTACCCCGAGTTTGAGGGCGCTATAGCCTATATAAACACCATGAAAGCTAAGCTCGCCGAGTCGGCAAAGAAGAACTCCCAGATATGGGGTGCAACCACCACTGGCCCTAATGGCGAGAGCAAGATGAGTTACGACCAAGCCGTAGAGCGAATACTCTCCTGCTACACCGACCGCCTGCACTGGCTTGACTCCCAAATCAAGGCCCTTTAGCCGACCGTTAGGCACAAAAAAACTCCGCCGTGGATTTCACAGCGGAGTTTTTTTATTTATTGCGCTACCCTACAGGCGGCGAGAGCCGTCGGAGATAACTACAGGGTAAATCTTTGGTTCGTGGCCATACTTCTCGGCGAACTTAGCCGTTACGGTTGCGATGAAGCTATCGTAGAGCTCCTCCTTAACAAGGTTGATAGTACAGCCTCCGAAGCCACCACCCATGATGCGTGAGCCAGTAACGCCACACTCCTGAGCTACGGTAGCAAGGAAGTCAAGCTCCTCGCAGCTAACCTCATAGTCGCGTGACATACCCCAGTGGGTCTGGTACATACGCTCACCAACGGTCTGATAATCATCGCGCTCCAGAGCCTCGCATACATCCAGCACGCGCTGCTCCTCGCCAATAACATAGCGAGCGCGGAGGTAGTCCTCCTCAGAGATCTTATCCTTAATAGCCTCAAGCTGCTCCATAGTAGCACCGCGGAGGAACTCCTGACCAAGCACAGCCGCAACGCGCTCGCAAGAGGCACGACGGTCGTTATAAGGAGAGCCAACAAGCTCGTGCTTAACGCAAGAGTTTACAAGCACAAGGCGGTAGCCATGCTTTGTAGGGTCAAATGGGAAGTATGTGAACTCCATAGAGCGGCAGTCAAGGCGCATAAGATGACCCGCCTTGCCGTGTACAGATGCAAACTGGTCCATAATACCGCAGTTTACGCCGCAGTAGTTATGCTCTGTGCTCTGACCGATGCGAGCAAGCTCAAACTTCTCAATACCAAGGTTATAGAGGTCGTTAAGAGCGAAGGCAAAGGTGCTCTCAAGTGCTGCCGAAGAGGACATACCTGCACCCAGAGGCACATCGCCAGCAAATACGGTATCAAAGCCTCCGATAACACCACCACGCTTCTGAATCTCGCGGCAAACACCGAAGATATAGCAAGCCCAGCTCTGTGCTGGCTTATCCTCCTCTGCAAGGCCAAACTCTGCAGCCTCGTTCAAATCAAGGGCAAATGCGCGCACCTTATCTGTACCATTGAGGCGGATAGCAGCAACAATACCCTTATCTACTGCGCCAGGGAATACGAAGCCACCGTTGTAGTCGGTATGCTCGCCAATAAGGTTAATACGACCTGGAGAGGCAAAGAGGATAGCGCCATCGCCATACAACTCTGCAAATTTTTGTGATACTCTGTTTTTCATTTTAGTCTAGTTATAGTTTTGATATTGTGTACTTTATCTTTGCCACCGAGCCGATATTGACGCTGAACTTGCGAAGTCCCGCCTCTACAAGGGTCGCCGTAGCTGCACTATCCGAGGCAAACTCGCCGCACATGCTACACTCAATACCTGCCCGCTTAGCCGCCCCGATGGTCTGGCATACAGCCCGCTGCACAGCCTCCGAGTATGGGTTGTAGAGGTGCGCCACCTTGACATTTGCCCTATCGGCAGCCATGGTGTACTGCACAAGGTCGTTGGTGCCAATGCTGAAAAAGTCGCAGTGTGCAGCCAAAGTATCGGCAATAAATACCGCCGCTGGGGTCTCTATCATCACGCCCACCTTTATATCGCTGCGGTACGCCACCCCCTGCTCGGCAAGCGAAGCCTTGCACTGCTCAAGCAGCTGCTTTGCCTCAAGTAGCTCCTCTAAAGATACAACCATAGGGAACATTATCCTCACATCCCCCTCTGTTGCAGCGCGGAGTATAGCCCTAAGCTGTCGGCAGAACATATCTCTCAACTCCAGACTCACGCGGATAGCGCGCCACCCCAAAAATGGGTTCTCCTCCTTCGGAAAGGCGAGGTATGTCAGTGCCTTATCGCCACCAATATCAAGCGTGCGGATAGTAATAGGCTTACCACCACAAGCACGCGCAGCAGCGCTATAAGCCTCATACTGAGCATCTTCTGTAGGCTCCTCAGTGCTCTGCATATAGAGGAACTCGCTACGGAACAGACCAACACCATCTGCACCTGCAGCCATAGCCTGCTCCACATCGGCAACGCTTCCTGCATTTGCCATAACGGCGATATGCTCGCCATTGTAGCTCAGCTCGCTCTGCGCCACACTCTGCTGCTCCTGGCGCATAGCCGCGATATTTGCCTGCTGCAAGCGGTAGTGGTCTATAGTTTCGTTATCAGGCTCAACGATAACAGTACCCGCTGCGCCATCAACGATAATAGTAGCCCCGTGCTCTATCTGCAACACCTCGTTCCCAAGACCTACGACAGCTGCCAAGCTATGGTTGCGGGCGATGATGCAGACATGGCTTGTGGTGCTACCCTGCGCGGTGACAAAGCCTCGCACCTTACTCAAATCCAGCAGAACCATATCCGACGGAAAGAGCTCCGTATCTACCACAATATCGCCATCCTCAACACCTTCAAATGGGTTTACTACCCCACCTGCAAGGTTTGCCTGAATGCGGGCGAAGATATCCTTTATATCGGCAGCACGGGCGCTCAGATACTCATCGTCCATAGCCTCAAACATAGCCACAAGCTCCTGCGATGCAGACTCCACGGCCGCCACAACATCCTCGCCCTCTGCGATATGAGCCTCCACGCCCTCGCGGAGCATAGGGTCCTCAACAATCTCAAGGTGGGCAGCGAAGATGTCGTTACTCTCCGCCATCTGGGCTATCTGCTCTGTACTGAGAGCAAGCGCCGCATCAAAGAGCTGCAACTCCTCACTATCGCTCCCCCGCTGGTGCTGAGCCTTTACCGTAGCGCGACGAACAACAAAGGCGCGACCGATAGCCACATCCTCAGAGGCGCGGACAGATGTCTGAAGAGTTCTCATTACTCCTTGATATTTGCGATAAAATCTACCACTGTAGCCAAGTTCTCACTCTCGTTTCCACCCTCTGCAGTGACGGTAATCTCTGCGCCAGACTTAAGTCCGAGGGAGAGGATGCCGAGCATACTTGCTGCGCTGACACTCTTTACGGCTGTGGCGAGGGTTACCTTGCCATCCAGAGCCTTTGCCAACTTTACCAACTCGCCTGCTGGGCGGGCGTGCATACCATTAGGTGCTGTGAGAACAACTGTCTTTGTTACCATATATATAATACAATTTTAAGCGTTTAATACCTTATAAATCTCCTCTGGGTCGGTGGTGGTCTTGAGTGCCTCAAGTACCTCCTCGTCCTCCAATGCCTCACTTACGCGAGCAAGCAGCTCCAAGTGCTCGTCACCCACGCCGGCGATACCGATGACAAGATATGCCTTCTCGCCATCAAAGTCTACGCCCTCAGGGTACTGCACAACGGTGATACCCGAGCGCATAACCTGCTTCTTGGCACTCTCCGTACCGTGCGGAATGGCGATACCCATACCGAGGTAGGTGGTTGTAATCTTCTCGCGCTCTATCATCGCGTCTACATACTCCATCTGCACATAGCCACCCTTGACCAGCAACGAGCCAGCCTCGGCAATAGCCTCCCACTTATCCGCAGCCTTCGCGCCAACCTCTATGCCCGAGAGGGTAAGCACCGAGGAGGAGGTAGGAGTAACACCGCTAACAGTATCGTCCTCAGCCTCTGCAGCCTTGTCGCTACGCTTTGTAAGCTCCTCATAAAGGGCATCCAGAGCAGGGTCCTCAAGGAAGTTCTTGATAGATACGACCCTAACCTTCGGAGCATTGCCCTTAGCGCGAGAGACCAGACCCTCCTGACAAACGACAATATCTGCATCCTCTGGGATAGAGTTTACCGACGAGTTGGAGACCTTGAGGTCAAGAGCCAGCGGCTCAATACGCTTACGGAAGCGGGTTGCACCCAGTGCGCTACTACCCATACCTGCATCGCAAGAGAATACGATATGGCGAGCCTTAGCAATATCGGCAGCACTCTCTGCATCGCGCTTATACTTAGGCTTAAAGCGGTTCTCTGGCAGCGTGTCGCTCTCCTTAGCACCACGGCGCAGGATAAGAGCCGAGGTGAGGAAGGTCACTGTAGCAGCAATAAGCACCGCAGCAACATTTATAAGCGTCTTGCCCGATGCAGACATTATGATTACAGAGATAATACTACCTGGGGAGATAGGTCCGATAAGACCTGCGTGTGCAACGGTCATAAAGAGGATACTTGACGAAGCACCGAGAATCATCGGCAGGATAAGTATCGGACGGGCAAGCACATAAGGGTAGTAAATCTCGTGAATACCGCCGATAAACTGGATAAGCACCGCGCCCGGAGCAGAACTCTTAGCTGTACCCTTGCCGAAGCACCAGTATGCCATCAGCAGACCAAAGCCAGGGCCCGGATTGGACTCAAGGAAGAAGATTATAGACTCGCCAAGCTCCTGCACCTGCACACTTCCAAGTGGAGTGAGGATGCCGTGGTTGATGGCGTTGTTGAGGAACATAACCTTCGCAGGCTCAATGAATATAGAGACGAGCGGCAGCATGCTGTGGTCCTTGAGGTAGACAATACCACTCTCAAAGAGCTCTGTCAGCCACGATATTGCCCCACCGATGCTCATATAGCCAACAATGGCGAGCAACATACCGATAATGCCGAGCGAGAAGTTGTTTACAAGCATCTCAAAGCCCGCACGAATCTTACCCTCAACAGCCTTGTCAAATCGCTTGATTATCCACGCCGCAAGTGGACCCATAATCATTGCACCAATAAACATCGGCACATCTGTACCCACGATAACGCCCGCCGTAGCAATGGCACCGATAACACCACCACGCACACCTGCAACATTATGTCCCGCCGTGTAACCAATCAGCAGCGGAAGCATATAGGTGAGCATCGGGCTAACCAGCTTGGCAAGATGCTCGTTAGGAAACCATCCCGTTGGGATAAATAGAGCGGTAATAAGTCCCCACGCAATAAACGCACCAATATTGGGCATCACCATCGCACTGAGCGCACGCCCAAAGTTCTGAATTTTATCTCTCATAGTTCTTTTTATAAAACTCTTGACAAATGTTATTCCACAAAGATAATAAAAAAAATACAAGTTTGGTAAAAACTTCCACTTTTTTAGACTCTGTAATTACATATTTTTATTAACTTTGTGTAGCTAATTTTTGGTCTTATGACACTTGATACATCGTTTATAAGGGAGGTACCACACATCACCAAGCGCTATCCCGCAAGGAGCAAGATACTAAATGCAGGAGAGTTTGCCAAGCATCTATTTATAATAAAATCGGGTGCTGCCAGGATGTGGTTTAACAAGGATGGAAAAGATTGCACGCTACAATTCTTCCTGGAGGGAGAACCTATCTGTCTGTATGAAAGTCTTTTACGCGACGAGTCAAGCGAGTTTACCCTTGAGACCATAGAGCCCACAGAGGTGCTGGTCTTCTGCAAGGAGGATATTCTAGAGTATATCGCATCAAACCCGATGTTCAAGGATGAGATAATGCAGTCCATAATCGGCAAGATGGTCAATTATGTACACCTATTTTTATCAATGCAGATACACACCCCCGAGCAGAGATATGCCGAGTTGGTAAAGAATCGTCCTGACATCATCCATCGTATACCGCAGCGATACATAGCCTCGTTTCTAGGGATAACATCGGTATCGCTCAGCCGAATAAGAAGCCGAAAGCAGATACTATAAAAACACAGAGGTTGCGAAAATTTCGCAACCTCTGCACTACCATTGGTGGCATTAGTTCCACCAACCAGGGCCAAAGCCCCCGCCTCCATTTCCAGGACCTCCGCCAGGACCATTACTTTGACCAACTGTGGTAGTAGTGCCACTCGCTGTAAAGGTCCCCAACTGAGTGCCTGTAGTATACAATCCATCTTCAAACCAACCATTCCAATTAACCGTATTTCCACTCAAAGAGCCTCCCGAGTAGACCGTATAGGTAGCGCCCGACTTTATATCCGGAGAGGAGAAGAAGAGTGACATACTACTCATTGTACGCGGAAGCTCATACTTAAGGATAGGATTACCCTCAGCATCGGTAATAACGAAGAGTTCGCCTGTCTTGGCAGATACGCCATTATAGATTACCGCCAACTGTGTACTTGAGCTGGAGGTAGATATAGCCGCACCACCAGTACCAATAAGAGTACCGCCTGTAACTATAAAGTTCTGGCTATTATCACAATCAAAACCCTCCTCAGGCGCCGCGCTGCCCGAAGCAATCACAAGACCGCCATTTATCCAAAGTTTTCCGTTGGAGTCAATGCCGTCATTATTGTCGGCAAAGGCAAACACTCGCCCACCATTCACCTCCATACCTGTAGGGCTATCGCCACCCACATTTATAGCGTCGTCGTAGGCATAAACAAACACTTCGCCGTCGTTTATCGTAATCTTAGACTTACTCTCAAGGCCCTCAGAGCCATCACTCTTGCCAGTAACCTGTATATTGAGCAGACCTCCGTTGATGGCAATCTCGCCATCAGCCTTCACGCCCTTAGGTGAACTATCAAGGTCAAGAGCTGCATTGTAGACATATTTACCGCCAGATGTCACCACATTGATTGTTCCGCCATCAATCGTCAGATTTCCATCCACATTCAGACCCTTGCCACCCTCGCCAGTGCTTACGCAGAGGATATCGCCAGCTGTGATTACCATATTACCGTCAGCCTTCATTCCCGCAGGCGAAGAGGTATCATTCTCATCCTCCTCGTAGATTGAGCCACCTGTTGTGTAGAGCTTCAGCAGACCTCCCTTGACAGTTATGTCCGCATCGGAGCTGAGGCACTTACCCGCCTCGGCAGATGTCTTTGCCCAGATGTAGCCACCCAGCAGAGTTATACCCTCAGCCTTGAAACAGTTATCGGCAACATCATTTACAGCCATGGTCACACCTGCTCGCACAGTGAGCGCCTTCTTAACCGATATGCCGTGCTTTTTCTCGCCATCTAACACCAGCAGACCGCTACCACTAACCACCACAGAACCTTTGCAGTAGAGCGCACCATTACGCTTCTCGTCTGAAGAGACAACGCCCTCAGGATAATACGCCTCATCACTCTGCGTAGGGGCATCACAGATATAGTTCTCCGCGCCATCAGCAAGGTGCAGATAGAGCGTAGAGCTATTCTGCACATTTATTGCGGCACTCTTGGCAGACTTGATATAGAGCCCCTCAAGGGTAAGTTTCACCGCCGCATTGCCATAAATCTTTAGCTGACCATCCTCAGTCGCACCCTTAGCAATAACCTCTACCGCGCTACAATCTGAGAGTTCCAGAGCTACATCCGCACCTGTAATGTAGTACTTTATTGCACTATTGGCAGTTGTCACCTCGGCTGAATTTTTTGAGTAGACAATAGTTACCGTAGAGCCAAAATCTGTATTCTCCCAGTATGTCGCATCCCCGCTCACAACCACATCCAACGCCTTGTCAGTGGCAAGCAGACCGTCATATCCATTCTCTTCAATCGGAATCTCAGGCGTATAGTTCTCTACATCATTAGCCCCGGTGTTATTGTCCGCACCTCCGGTGTTCTGATCACCCTCAGTGTCCTCACCATTGCTTGCATCCTCGCTACCCTCTTCATCACCGCTCTGGTCACCCATACTCGGCACATCTGGCGATGATGGCAACTCTGGTTCAGAGTTATCTGTACACGCAAATAGAGCGACTGCCAACAGACTCAAAATAACACCCTTAATAATAAATTTCATTTTCTCCATACCTCACACAATTATTATTAAATTCTATCAATTGTTTGCGCATTTTACACGCCTACACTTGTGACAAAGATACAACAGAGCAACCTCTCCCTGCAATAACATTTGTTAAAAAAACGCAGGATTGGCTGTTGGCTCGCCTACGGCGACCCTTCCTCCTCGCGGCTCGGCATAGCAAACAAGTTTGCTCTGCTCTCGCTCCGCAGCGTACTGGTTAATCCGCCTAAAGGCGGCTTTTCCTCCTCGCGGCTCGGCAGAGCAAACAAGTTTGCTCTGCTCTCGCTCCGCAGCGTCGGTTGGCTTTTTAGAGGTATTTTTATTAAGGGCTATTAAAGAGAATTAAGGGTTACTAATGGTCGCTGGCGCGACGCTACGCAGAAACGAGGTTATACTTTCGGCTTGCACCGTCGCCTATTCTCTGCACACCCTATTTTCGCGTCAGAAGGCGGTAGATACCACGCTCGGCAAAAAAATCCGACGATGGATAGTACTAAAGCGTACAGCCATTGTCGGATTTTTTTGTTAGCGGAAGTAGGTATCCGCCTTATCACGCGAAAATATTACTCAAGACCCTTAAGCTTCTTATACTCAGCGTTGTACTTATTGTACTTATCCATTACACCCGGCTCCTCGCGGAGAAGGAAGCATACCTCCTTAAGAATCTGAACGCAGTCAGGGTTCTGTGGGTTAAGCTCGTGTGCCTTCTCAAGGTAAGGGATAGAGTCCATGTATACTGAGCGAACCTTCTTACGCTCTGCCATATACTCATCCTGGCTGGTGAATGAGTCAAGCTTCTGGTTGAAGAGGCGGTTCTCGTGCTCAGCCTTCTCTACATAGAAGTAGCCGATGTAGAAGTTAGTGTCGTAGTCGTTTGGCTTAAGCTCATCAATCTTCTTGAAAGAGGTGATGCACTCGTCAAAGTTCTTAAGCTTGTAGAACACACGACCGCGGCCGAACCAGAGGTCTGGGTTATCTGGAGTCTCTGCGAGGAAACGGTCAATCATAGTAACGAGCTCTGCAGGGTCACCAACGCCCTCCTCAGCAGTGTAGAGAGACATCAGACCGTCAAGAATCTTGTCGTTCTTTGGGAACTTCTCAATACCCTCAAGCAGGATATTCTTAGCCTTAACAAGGTTCTCCTTATTCTCCTCGCGCTGGCCATAGTAGCAGTGGAAGAGGTAGTAGTAGAGGTTACCTGTCTCATCTACATAACCCAGCTCGCGAGCCTTATTGAGGTAGGTCTCACCATCCTTGAAGTACTGATACTTCTCAGCACCGAGGAATGCAGACATCTGACCTGCGAAGAAGTAGTACTTAGGGTCTACCTGAGAGTAAACCTTAGTATCCTGGAGCTTTGCAGCCTTAACGAAGGCGTCAATAGCTACTGCATAGTCAGGGATGTAGGTAGAGATCTCACCCAGCTGAGAGTAGTAGTTGATAGTGAGGTCAAGCACTGGCTTTACCTTGCTTACAGCCTTAGCGTCAAGCTCTATAGCCTTAGTTGCAGCCTGATAAACAACCTCAAACAGACCCTCCTTAATCTCGCGAGTCTGCTCCCACGCAACTACGCGGTTCTCGCTCATATACACCTTAACCCAAGGGTATACCCAAATCTGACGGCCCTGCTCGTCTGCAGTAGTCTCCTTAGGCTCGCCCATGGTGTAACGCAAGAATGTTGCGTCCAGAGATGTTGAGAGCGCCTTTGTAGGCTCCATCAGCGCATCTGCATAGGTCTTTGCGCGGTTTACCCACACTGAAGACTTAGCTGCCTTCTTCTCAATCTTAATTTCAGCGTCGCTCTTGCTCAACTTTGCAAGGGTAGACTCTGCGTTAATTTTCTGTGCGGTAGCTGGAACAACCATTGCCATTGCGGCTGCTACCATCAAGATAAACTTTTTCATAATATTAAAAATTGGTTTTTAATTATTGTTTTCACTCTCTACAGTCTCTGCTACCGGCTGTGCGTTCTCAGCACCCTCCGTAGCCTCTACTGCTACAACCTCAGCGCCCTCCGCAAGCTCGGTCTCCTCCTCGCTCTTTGGTACTGCCATAACTGAGGCGATGCTATCGCCCTCGCGCAGGTTGATAATCTTCACACCCTGGGTTGCACGACCCGCAAGGCGAATCTGCTCTACAGCGGTGCGGATAGTAAGACCCGAGCGGTTGATAATCATCAGGTCGTTCTGGTCGGTAACTGCCTGGATAGATATCAGCTTACCAGTCTTCTCGGTGATGCTGATGGTCTTAACACCCTTACCACCACGATTGGTTACGCGATACTCATCAAGGTCGGTACGCTTACCAAAGCCATTCTCTGAAAGAACGAGTACATCCTGCTGCGAGTCTGGCTCAATGCAGATCATACCTACAGCCTCGTTGCCATCCTCCAATGTGATACCGCGAACACCCATACTTACACGACCCACAGGGCGGACAATCTCCTCGTTGAAGCGGATAGCCTTACCCTCGCGCGAAGCAATCATAACCTCAGCCTTTCCGCTGGTCAGCTTTGCCTCAATAAGCTGGTCATCCTCACGGATAACAATCGCATTGACACCATTTGCACGAGGACGAGAGTACGCCTCCAGCTTAGTCTTCTTGATTGTTCCGTTCTTGGTACACATTATAATAAAGTTGTTCTCCACATACTCTGCATCGTTCAGACGCTTGCAGTTGATGTATGCGCGAACCTTATCGTCTGGCTCAATCTGGATGACATTTTGTATTGCCCTTCCCTTAGAAGAACGAGTACCCTCCGGAATTTCGTATACTTTGAGCCAATAACAACGACCCTTTTCTGTGAAAAGCATCATTGTATTGTGCATTGAAGCCACATAGATGTGCTCAATAAAGTCCTCATCGCGCGTTGCACTACCCTTAGCACCTACGCCGCCACGGTTCTGTGTACGGTACTCAGAGAGGGATGTACGCTTGATGTAGCCGAGGTGAGAGATGGTGATAACCATATCCTCGTCAGCATAGAAGTCCTCTGGATTAAACTCCTCCGAAGAGTAGACAATCTCTGAACGACGCTCGTCGGCATAGTTCTCGCGAACCTCAATAAGCTCCTCCTTAACAATCTGAAGCTGACGCTCCTCGCTTGCAAGGATAGCGGTATACTCGGCGATATTTGCCTCCAGAGCATCGCGCTCGGAAGTGAGCTTGCCGTGCTCCAGACCTGTCAGAGCACCCAGACGCATAGCCACAATAGCGGCAGCCTGAAGCTCCGAGAGGTTAAACTTCTCCATCAACGCCTGACGCGCATCCTCTGGGGTACGCTGTGCGCGGATGGTGTGTACAACCTCGTCAATATTATCCTGAGCGATAAGCAGACCCTGAACGATGTGCAGACGGTCCTGAGCAACCTTAAGGTCGTGCTGTGTACGGCGAACAACAACCTCGTGACGGTGGTCTACGAAGTGAGCGATAAGCTGCTTGAGGTTCAGAAGCTCCGGACGGCCATTTACCAGTGCGATATTATTCACTGCAAATGATGACTGGAGAGCAGTGTGCTTGAAGAGCATATTTACCACCACATTTGCCACTGCATCCTGCTTGAGCATAACCACCAGACGAACACCATCGCGGTCGGATGACTCGTCGTTCACATCGGCAATACCCTCAATCTTACCATCCTTAATCAGCTTGGCAATGCTATCGCAAAGCTCGTCCTTACGCACCATATATGGCATCTCGGTAAAGACAATCTGCTGACGGTTCTTTACGGTCTCAATCTCGTACTTTGCACGGATAACCACGCGGCCACGACCTGTGAGCAGAGCCTCCTTGATACCTGCGTAACCGTAGAGGATACCGCCCGTTGGGAAGTCTGGACCCTTGACAAAGTGGAGCAGCTCCTCGCACTCGCACTCTGGGTTATCAATATATGCGCAGCAAGCATCTACAACCTCGCCCAGATTATGCGGAGCCATATTGGTTGCCATACCTACCGCAATACCACTTGCGCCATTTACCAGCAACAACGGAATCTTTGTAGGCAGAACAGTTGGCTCAAGCTCCTCGCCATCAAAGTTTGGAGTCCAGTCAATAGTCTGCTTGTCAATATCGGCCATAACCTCTGCCGAAATCTTCTGCAGGCGAGCCTCGGTATAACGCATAGCCGCAGGAGAGTCGCCATCCATAGAACCGAAGTTACCCTGACCATCCACAAGTGGATAACGCATAGCCCAGTCCTGAGCCATACGACACATAGCATCGTATACCGAAGAGTCGCCATGTGGGTGGAACTTACCCAGCACATCTCCGACGATACGCGCACTCTTACGAGTCTCCTTGTCGTGATACAGATGCAGGTGCTCGCTCATATCAAAGAGGATACGGCGGTGTACGGGCTTGAGTCCGTCTCTTACATCTGGCAATGCACGAGAGACAATTACCGACATCGAGTAGTTGATGTAGGCGGTCTTCATCTGCTCCTCGATATTTACCTTATCGATTCTGCCGACAAGACCCTTGTTCATTTCTTCCATTTCCATAATATTAGTTTAGTATTCTTTGTTCTCTAAAATACACGCGCAAAAATAGCGAAAATTTTTGATTTGAGCAATTTTACTCCAATCTTTTCGCGTCTTAAATATGTAAAGAGTGTAAATTTTGCGATTATTGCCCCTTTTTAGGCGATTTTGGGCACTCTGCATCCGACGCCGACCCTCTGTCGGAGAGCGAAACGACATTTGCGCCGTCTATAGTAACCTCCCCACTCTCAAGCATACGGTATATCATATCGGTAATGGTCTTTGTCTGCGCCGGCACACGACGGGCAATCTCGCGTAGCGACACACCACCCGATTGCAGAACTTCAAGGATAAGACTATGCAGTGCCTCCTCATTCTTAGGCTCGCGCTTACGGGCAAGACACACATCGCAGATACCACACTCCGTAGCACTCGTATCGCCAAAATAGCGGGCGAGAGTTACGCTACGGCACTGCTTGCTATCCTCTGCGTATGCGACCATAGAGTCAAAGCGGCGCTGCATCTGCTCCCTACGATGGCCATAGCTGCGCGGCGAGATATAGAGCGAGCTGAGCGGCAGTCGCTCCTCATTCATATATATCATCGGCAGGCTATTGGCTGGCACATAGCGGATAATCTGACTGCGCCACAAATCCTTCAGGGCAAGGTGCACCTGCTCGCGGGTATAGCCACCTGCAGCGGCGATATACTCCTCGTCAATGGCGCGGAACTCGGTAAACAGACCGTTGTACATACGCAGCAGGGTGCGCACAACGCCATCCACAAGCTCAGACATCTTGTATTTATAGAGGTCGTCGCGGCCGACCTTGAATATCAGCCTCGCGGGGTTATCGGCAACATCTAAATAGGAGAGATACTCGTTGCGCTCCAGCAAATCTATAGCCCCCAGCACCGTTGTCGGGAAGAGGCGCTCGTGGCGGCAAAACTCCTGAATATTAAAGGCGTATGAGTGTCCTGCACCATCGCCAAGAGCTATCATTAGGTAGGAGCAAATCTTCTCGTACAGAGCCTTCACCTGCTCAATAGGCGGGAAGGTGCTATCCAATCGGCGGCTGAGTATCTGGCGGTCATCGGGCGAGACCATCAGCACCGCATAGCTTCGCTCGCCATCGCGACCCGCACGACCCGCCTCCTGATAGTAGCTCTCCATAGAGTCGCACATCGTATAGTGTACCACAAAGCGGACATTGGACTTATCAATACCCATACCGAAGGCGTTTGTTGCCACCATAACGCGCACCTTACCACTCACCCACTCCTCCTGGCGGATAGAGCGCTCCTCGTTAGGCAGACCTCCGTGGTAGAAGGAGGCGCTAACACCCTGCTGCTTAAGAAATTCGCATAGCCGCTCTGCCGTCTCGCGCTTGCGGACATAGACTATTCCCGCGCCCTGTACGCTGCCGACAATACGCATCAACTGCTCGTCCTTATCCTCCACATGGCGCACCACATAGCTCAGATTTGGGCGGGTAAAGGAGGTGCGAATAGTGCGGTGCTCGTCAAAGTCCAGATTCTCCATAATATCCCGCGCCACCTCGTCCGTAGCCGAAGCGGTAAGAGCCAACACCGGCACATCGGGATGCAGCTCGCGCAGAGACTTTATATGCAGGTATGCAGGGCGGAAGTCGTAGCCCCACTGCGAGATACAATGAGCCTCGTCCACGGCTATAAGCGAGATATTCATACGCCGTGCCCTGAGGCGAAAAATGTCAGAATTAAGGCGCTCAGGGGCGACATATAGGAACTTGACATCGCCATAGACGCAGTTATCCAGCGCAATATCTATCTTACGCTTTGAGAGTCCCGAGTGTATAGCTACCGCCGAGATACCGCGCTGTCGCAGGCGGTCCACCTGGTCCTTCATCAGCGCAATGAGCGGAGTGATTACAATACAGAGTCCATCCGACGCCAGCGTAGGCAGCTGGTAAGTGATTGATTTACCGCCACCTGTAGGCATCAGAGCAAGGGTGTCGTATCCCGAAAGCACCGACGAGATAATCTCGTACTGACCCTCGCGAAAGCTATCGTAGCCCCAGTATTGTCCCAATATTTCAAGCAATCGCTCCTTCATCGGTCGCTAAATTACACTTTTTTTCGCAGACTGACGATTTTTTCAACTAAAATTGTATCTTTGTAGGTTGAAAAAGCACAAAATATGAAAACCGAATTTGAGAAGATGATGGCTGGCGAGCTCTACAACTTCCACGACGAGGAGGTTAATGCCGCCTTTGCGCGTAGCAAGGAGATTCTTGTCCGCCTGAACAATATGACCCGCCGCGACCCCGAGTTTCCAAAGGTGTTGCGCGAGCTTATTCCCGATATGCCGGAGAGCTCCACTATCTCCGTGCCATTCTACTGCGATGTGGGCTTCCGCATCAAGGTGGGCGAACATAGCTTTATAAATAAGAACTGCACCTTCCTTGATTCGGGCGGCATTACCATAGGCAACTACACCAAGATTGGTCCCAACTGCGGCTTCTACACCCCACAGCACCCGACCAACTACTTGGAGCGCCGCAACCCCATTGAGACTGGTATGCCGATAACTATTGGCGACGACTGCTGGATAGGCGGCAGCGTGACCATCTGCCCAGGCGTAACCATCGGCAACCGCTGCATCATCGCCGCAGGCAGCGTGGTTACAAAGAATGTTCCGGACGACTGTTTAGCCGCTGGCAACCCTGCTGTTGTGAAGAAGAAGTTATTGTAAACCAAGGTAGGTTCTATAAATTAGGGCGAGTTGATTTTTGAGTATATTTTGTGCAGATTTCTCAGCTCTTTTGAAGGCGCAATAGCCTATTGTAACTGAGAAAAGATGAGAAATATGCCAAAATAGACCAAAAAGCGACCGCAATAGAATCTACTCAAAAGCGAAAAATAATATTTACTAATTTATAGAACATACCTCTGTTATGTACGAGTATATTACTGGAAAAGTTGATGAGGTTGCACCTGCCTACGCGGTTATTGAGGCGGGTGGCATCGGCTATTTTATCAACATATCGTTGCAGACCTACTCCGAGATTGAGCACAGCGAGAGCGCGAAGCTCTACCTCCACTATGTTGTGCGCGAGGATGCGCAGATTCTCTACGGCTTTGCTACCAAGGCGGAGCGCGAGCTGTTCCGACTCCTCATTGGCGTCTCGGGCGTGGGTGGAAATACGGCGCGTATGATTCAGTCTACCTACTCCCCTGCCGAGCTGCGAAATATCATCGGCACGGGCAATGCCGTACTGCTGAAAAATGTCAAGGGCCTGGGTCTTAAGACGGCACAGAAGATTATCGTTGAACTGAGTGGCAAGATGGTTGAACTCAAGGGCGACGACAAGGTCGCTGGTGCAGCCATAAGTGTTGATAATGAGGCATTTGACGAGGCACTCTCGGCACTCGTTATGCTCGGCTTCCAAAAGACCGCCTCGGAGAAGGTGCTCAAAAAGATGTTCAAAGAGAACCCCGACCTGCGCGTGGAAGAGGCTATCCGCCTGGCACTCAAGCAGCTGTAGGGGCGGCTCGCCATTTGCATCAACAATTTTTGATGAATTTTCGTATGCGGATTTTGCATTGTTCAAAAAAGTTTCTAACTTTGTATCAACAATTCCGCTTTCAGTCACTCTCGCCCCGAGTAAATCGGATCCCGACAAACTGTTTGCGGGATTTGTTTTATACAAGGATACATCAGTTGCAAAATACGAATGGACTCCGTTCTGATTCTTCTGAATATTAACAGTAAAGCGAACATAATATTGGGTTCCATCTACTTGAACCTTCCCTATATAATTTCTAACCTCATCATAATTTGGATGAGATTTGTGTACAGTGCCATCAGGTCTTACATCCCCTCCTCTGTTATCTTTTTCTGAATATGCTAATATTGATTCTTGAAATATCTCAGGTAGAGTAGCAATAATCTTCTCTGATATACCTCCTATTTTTACAATTTTTCCAAAAGCAGAATTAAAGAACCTGACTACTGTGCCATCTATTTTGTTTTTAGCTGTAGGTAGCGATTTGAACACTTCTTCAGAACTCCTGTCTGTTGGCATTGACTTCGCCTTTATAGGTGTCAATTTACTAATATAATCATATACAGCAGCCTTCTCCCAATCGCCAAACCACTCCTTAAATCGGCGAGTACGAACAGTTACCCACTGCTCCGGAGTAAGGTTTGTAGGCTGGCCATTCGGAGCCTTGAGCCAAGTACCATCTGCCTTCGCGCGAGCCTCAATCTCTTTGCGCTCGGCACGGATGGCCTCCAACTCTGAAACATCAATAGCGGGAAGTTGGCAACAACGAGTATTTATGACTCAGTTGTTCATAGTTTCTACTGGTATTTTTTGCTATTTGTTTGGATAATATCCAATAATCGCTTATCTTTGATGTCGGATATGGGCGAATTGGTAGTAGATTTCGTATCGGGCGTTGTGCCAAAACCACTCGCAACAGATGATTGCTCATTGTTCGTAATGTCAATCAGTTTTTTGTTCTGCGGTAGTGAAAATTTGATTATAGCAGTCCAGCTTTCCTCTGATGTTTGGTCGTTAGGAATATTTGTTGTATCTTTGCTCTCAGAGACTTGTGTAGGAATACTCATGCTGGAGAGTGGTTGTGTGCCGCGTTGTTCACCACTTTGCGATGTTCCGGCAATTTCGGCAGATTGTCTATCCGTAGTATGGCGGTTATATACAATCTCATTATTTTTACCGTAGGATTTCTTAAAAATTCCTGCGGTATTTATATTCCAGTAGCTTCCATCTCCTGACAATTCCACCATAAGTGTATTATTATACCTATCGGTAAGTTGTAACAAATATGTCTTATTGCCAAAGCGATCCTTGCCCTTGCGAATAGTATTAAAGTTTTTTGCAACATCTTCAATGAACGACAAAACAGAAGGATAACCTGCTTTGCGAATTTGCTCTCCATGTCTTGCTTCTATATAGACAAGGCCATATCCATCATTGGTTTCTTTGTTGGTTATTAGTCCTTCGCTTAATAATATTGGAGCAGATGTTAAACCTGTGTCCTCTCCTATGTATCCAAATGCTATATCTCCATTAGAGGACAGTACAAACTGTCTTCCATTTTCATCTATCTCGTTTGATAACTTGTACGGTGTATTTATTGAAACTAAAACTTTAGTTTCCTCAATAGCTGGCACATCCTTCCCCTCCAATCTGTCAATAGTCTGCTGAACCTTCTTGTTAAAGGCGGTTAGGGCAATAGCATTCTGAGCAATCTGCTTGTCTACATCTGCTAACTTACCGACCTGCGCGTGGAGGAGGCCATCCGCCTGGCACTCAAGCAGCTGTAGCTATTAGCTATTAGCTGTTAGCTATTGGCTGTTGGCTTTTCAGCGGTGTCGGCAAAGCCGACAAGTGTTCAGCGCTATTTAATGCCATTAAATGTAATTATTTGTCATTTGTCGCACAACACCCTTCATTGCACCATTTTAGCGTCAAAAGGTAGTAGTTGTAACGCTCGGCAAAAAAATTCAGCAATGGATAGTACTAAATGCGTACAGCCATTGCTGGAATTTTTTATTAGCGGCAGCAAATGCTGCCTTATCACGCTAAAATATTTGGAAAGCAAAGTAATATTTAGTATCTTTGCGCGTTATATGGCTATGAAAGGATTGAGATATACGGCGATAGGTATTGCAACGGCGGCGATGATGCTGGTGGGTTGCAACAAGGATGAGGATATGCTCACAAAGCAGAAGGATAGCATTGTGAAGTATCTGACATCTACGCGTCGTATGGTTAGCGAGCAGGATGTGGCATCGTCGTTGGACGAGAATCCGCCATTCTACACCGGCTTTAACAACTCCTCCTATCGTCATATTACAAACTACTACGAGGCGGGTCGTGAGGAGTGGACCGAGGTGGAGGCAAACAGCATTATTGATGTGGAGTTTGACGCCTACATCTTCTCGGGCTCAGAGCCTACGATAAAGAACCTCTACTGGTCCAACCTGCAGTCCTCAATATCCAAGTTGGAGGCGAGCAACAACCACACCTACGACAAGCTGATATGGGAGACCAAGCCGCTGACTATTCGCCTGGGTCGTGGCGAGGTGTTGGAGGGTCTGGAGGCTGCCCTTGTGGGGTGTCGCGACCAGGACTCGGTGCAGATTTATATGACATCAAATGCCGCATACGGCAAGCATCTTATAGGCTCGGTGCCGAAGAACAGCCCTGTGGCGTGGTATATTAAGATTTTAAGTGTAACGAAATAGTATGAAAAATATGAAGTTTATAATCACACTTCTGCTCTCGCTCTTTGCGCTCAGCTCTTGCGTCAAGGAGAAGGAGTATTCGGGCGATGAGTTGGAGGCTCGTGCGTTGCGTGCCTGGATAAAGAAGAATCGCCCAGAGCTTATTCAGAACTACCAGCAGACGGGTGGCTACTATGTAGATGTGCTTGCGTGGGGCGATACAGAGGCTACGGCGGAGAGTACAACTACCGAGTCTAACGACCTGGGCAACCTGCCGATTATGGAGCAGGATACCTGCTGGGTATTCTACAACTTTACGGGCTACGACCTTGACGGCAATGTATGCTCTACTCGCAAAGAGATGGTTGCCCGTATGCAGGCGACATTCTCAGATCGCACACACTATGTTCCATACGGCAACTACTGCGGCAAGGAGGAGTTCTACGCCATCGTAGAGGGCAGCTACTTGGCTTCGCGCAACAAGATTACCCTTGGCGAGGAGTATGTGGCAAGCAAGAACGACATCTGCAAAGGCACCGAGCTGATGCTCCGCAAGGGCAGCAAGGTACGCCTCTACTTGGCATCAACTATCGGCTACGGCTCCGACGGTTCATCTTCAGAGGGTGGCTACGAGGGTCAGTACACCCTGGCAGCCAATGTTCCGATGATACTTGATATGGAGGTTATCCGCGTAGTGAAAAACCCTTCGGACAACGAGCTGGAGATGGTAAACCAGGTTGTCAAGATAAGCAACGACAGCAGCGAGTTCACCGCGTGGTATCAGGTAGAGAATACCGAGGATAGCGACTCTGACAGCGACAGCGACGGCGACAATGACACAGAGAACAGCTCCGATACCGAAGATACCGAGGGCGAAGGCTCTGAGAAGAAGTACTACGAGGGCCTCTACTACAGCTCCTCTTTCACCCCAACAGAGGAGTTTGCGCACCTTGTGCACGCACGCCCAGATATGGCAGGCACGGGCAATGCCTACGAGGATACTCAGCGCTTCGTGAATATGGCAGAGTTTGACAAGAAGCTCTGGAAGATTCTGGACGAGAAGTTCGCCGAGGATATTGCCGAGACAACAGAGGAGGATGCCAAGGAGATTGGCGAGGATAATACAGCGATGATTTGGTATGTAGGTCGCTTCCTTGACGGCTTTATCTTTGACACCAACATTGACGAGGTCAAGGAGCTCGCCTTTGGCGAGACAGACGGCGGTGGCAGCTCTATCTCCTACTCCGTATCATCCAGCAAGGACGAGTACATCAGCGCGTGGGCACACTGTATTCCTAAG
The DNA here is from genome assembly GCA_017463615.1 of Alistipes sp. Lineage (GTDB taxonomy): Bacteria > Bacteroidota > Bacteroidia > Bacteroidales > Rikenellaceae > Alistipes. The sequence continues at coordinate 216,187 of JAFTOU010000018.1, forward strand.
CTCCGCTATGGTCGCTGGGGTGCAATTATTACCACCTCGGGCTATGCCTACGGCTCTACTGGCGTATCAGCATCTACAAGCACATCGTCAAGCAGCTCGGCAGCATATAACGCCCTGGCAAACCTCTACAACTACTACAGCATGATGGGCTCGTCGTACTACAACGCATATAGCTACTATAACTACTACAACTACTATGGCGGCTATAACAACTACTACGACTACGAGGATACGACCTCTACCATTGAGACCGAGATTGCACCGTACACTCCGTTGATTTTCTATATCTTCATAGAACCAACCGAATAGTTTTCGCGTGATAAGGCGGATATCTACTTCCGCTAACAAAAAGTACCCGCAATGGGCAGTACGCTTTAGTACAGCCCATCGCGGGTATTTTTGCCGAGCGTTGTACCTACCGCCTTCTGACGCGAAAACGGGCGGAGTGCATATCACACACTCTGACGATAAAACGGTGCGTAGAGTAGCCAACGACACTCCCCGCACCCCTAAACACTATCGCCTATAGCGATACCTCTAAAAAGCTAAAAGCTAACAGCCAACTACTTACCCTTCTGCTTGCTGTACTCCTCCATCAGGCTGCGGCCGAGGTTTACGGCACCAGTCTCAACGGCCTTATATGCGCTAACAGCAGCATTCTCAATAGACTTATAGTTCTCTACAGTGCGCTGCTCTACGGCATTGTAAGCACCAACAACTGCATTCTCTACTGCTACATAACCCTTAACAATCTTCTTTTTCATAACTCTGTTTTTTATTGTTTTACCTAATTTCCTATTTTGACACTGCAAAGGTAGAGGTTATTGCAGCGCGAAAAAAGAGCCATAAGGCGTATTGATTGGAACAAAAGGCGTATAGACTTGTTAAGTTGTGGCAGATTTATTACTTTTGTGGAACAAAAGGCGTTTTTATGGACAACACACTATCTGAAATCATCAATGTCTTTATGCGTTACGGCTCGGGCGAGGTCTACTCGCTTGCCGACACATTTGCCATTATAGACAACCCCTCGTTCAACATTATGCCCAACCACCCCTATCGCAGTCCGCTCTCCGTTGCGCTGTACTGCCATAGTGGTAGTGCCAAGGGGCGTGTGAATACGACGGTGTACGACATGGAGGCCAACGGCTTTTTCATCGTTCAGTCGGGACAGATTACCGAGCTGATAGATACGAGCGACGACTTCAGCGCCAGCTATATCCTTATGACCGACAGCTTTACGGAACATCTGGGTATCGGCAACACCTTCAGTCTCAGCGCCGTAGTGGCGCAACGCCCATATATCCGCCTTGAGGGGCGAGCGCAGAGCGCATTGGAGGCATATCTCAGTATGTGTCGCAGTCTAATTCCCGAGCAGAGTAACCCCAATAGGTTGGAGATTCTTACGCTCCTCACGCGCGCCTTCTTCCTCGGTCTGGGTTACTTCCTGCACGATGTTGAGAGCAAGAGCGACAACCGCCAGACGGAGCTTACCGAGCAGTTTATAGCACTCGTGGAGTGCCACTATCGCACGCACCGCGAGCTGAGCTTCTATGCCGAGCAGATGGGACTTACGCCCAAGCATATCTCCCTGACGGTCAAGGCCTCCAGCGGCAAGAGCGCCACGGAGTGGATAGAGAAGTATGTCACCCTTGACGCCATGACGCAACTACTCTCTACCAACAAAAGTATCAAGCAGATAGCCTACGACCTCAACTTCGCCTCGCAGTCGCTCTTCGGAAAGTACTTCCGCCGCGTTACTGGCATCAGCCCCGCCACCTACCGCGCACAAAATAGTCAATAACACAAAGAGCAGCGCCACCTCTCTTATCGCAATCTACCAGTGAGCACAACCATTTGTCGTAAAAAGTGCGTAGTTGCGGTGCATCGTGAAAAATATCAGGCTCGGATAGTACTAAAGCGTACAGCCGAGCCTGATATTTAAGGGATGTGCCGCAAATGCATGCTTTTCACGACAAATTATCTGTAGTTAGCGGAAACTAAGAACTTAACCTCGTCGTTAAATCTCTCTTCCGATAGCAACTGCTCCAATGTAATGTGCATACGGTAACGCCAGTAGTGGGTTGGGTTGGCTGGCACATTGATACGCTCGGCGTCTGGGTCGGCATAGCGAAGAGCGCCGTCTATAGACATCCAGTCCTGCAGCGGCAGGATGGTGAGCATTGCAGGGGATGCGAGGTGGCGATTGATAATCTCGCGGCAGATCTCGGCGCTTGCATCTGCAGGAGCCTCGCCCCACCACTGCATAACATTGTTGTAGTAGTGCTGTGTAGTCTCGCGGTTCTCGCGCCACCAAGCACGCACTGGGTTCATATCGTGGGTAGAGGTTGTGCAGACAGCGCGATATGGGTAGTGCATAACGCTACCGAACTCCACACCCGTATCCTTTGGCATACGCTCAATCTCAAGGGAGAGAATCTGCTGGTTGTTCATAACCTCAGGCACGCAGTCCGGAATCATACCCAAGTCCTCGCCGCAGGTGAGCATACGGGTAGTCTCCACAAGCATAGAGAGGCGCGACTCGGCAATACCCTTCCAGTAGTCGTTATGACGGCGGTAGTAGAACTCGTTATGAATCTCGGCAAAGGCGTGCTTCTGGTCATCAGCAAGGCGCGCGAAGCTCTGAGTATCAAACGGAGTGATACGAGGATAGTAGTGTCCTGCCTTATGGCGATACTCCAACCAGAGCACATCGTCCGAGCTGTAGTCCTTAGCCACATCGCGGGCTGGGTCAAAGTTGAATCCGCGGTAGCGAATCTCATCTGCCGTATAAGGCAGCGACGGGTTGAACTCGCCCAGCAACGCATTCACAGCATCCAGAGGCACCTCCCAGATGCGGAAGAAGCCGAGGATATGGTCTATACGGTAGGCGTCAAAGTACTCAGCCATCTTGCGGAAGCGGGTCTTCCACCAGCCATAGCCATCCTTCGCCATCTCTTCCCAATTATAGATTGGGAAACCCCAGTTCTGACCCGTTACAGAGAAGTCGTCAGGTGGAGCGCCCGCAGAGGACTTCATAACAAAGAGCTCTGGGCTCACCCACGCATCAACGCTGATAGGGCTCACGCCGATAGGAATATCGCCCTTCAGAGCAACGCCCACAGAGTGACCATACTCAATAGCTGCGTGGAGCTGACGGTCGAGGTGATACTGTATGAAACGGTAGAAATCTACCGCCTCGGCACTCTTCTCGGCAAACTTAGCTACCTGCTTAGCGTCGTAAACTGACATCTTGCCCCACTTGTTGAAGTCGGCACTCTTGTACTTATCGCGCAGCACAGAGTATACGGCATACGGAGTAAGCCAACCCTCATTAGCAGCCAGGAAGGTCTTGTACTCCTTGCTTGCAAGGGTCTTAGCGCCACTCTCGGCGAAGAGAATCTGCAGATACTCAAACTTACCATTCAGCGCACGCTCGTAGTCCACCTGTGGCAGTGCGTTAAGCTCCGCCTGCAGAGCTGCGAAACGCTCGCGGTCGGCCTTTTTGCGCAGCTTACCTGCCGCCTCAAGGTTGATGTAGAGCGGATGGAGCGCAATGGTAGAGTTGGCATTGTATGGATAGGAGTCCTTCCATGTGCGGGTCATGGTGGTGTCGTTGATAGGCAGAATCTGGATGATATTCTGACCTGTGCGCACGCACCAGTCGGCAAGCAACTTCAAATCGCCAAAGTCACCCACACCGAAGCTCTGCTCGCTGCGGAGCGAGAACATAGGCACTGCAACACCCGCACCGCGCCATGTAGACTCGTCGCGCAGACGCATACCTCTTATTATATATGCAGCACTCTGAACGCCAAAGTATGGCAGTACGCGGTTAGCACCCTGCTCCCAGCGAACTACCTCGCCCGTAGCGGCATCTACAACCACAAACTTATACTCTGCCGAGGACTCCGCCTTGTCAAGGGCAATGCTCCACACGCCACCGCCAATATGGGTCATTCTGCGCAGCAGCGAGCTATCCCACTCGCCCATCTGCGTTGTAGAGCCAGCGAGAGCCAACGCCTCGCCACGACGAAGTGTCAGCGCCTCAACCTCCAGGCGAAGACCCGCAGCAGCGAGCTGAGGGGCAGCCTGAGCCTCGTGCGCAAAGATTGTATCGGTGAACATAGAGGTGTAGAAGGCACGATTTGCAGGGCGGTCAGACCAGCTGTCCTCCACAATCAGATACTTTGCAGATGTTGTTATGGCGTAGTTGTGACCCTCGCCCCACTCTGTGCGCAGAGTAGCACCCTGCTCGTCTACCACCTCAAAGCGATAGCTGAGCTGCTTAACACTCTTTGCCACGGTAAACATCGCCACCCACTTCTGTCCCGAGCAGGTCATATCTACCCTCTTTCCGTCCGCAAGAACAAGCACCAGTCGCTCGCCCCACGCCGTACGGTAATCAAGATTTACAGTAATATTCATACTTATATATTATATAGTTACATTTTCACCATTACAAATATACGAATAAAAATGGATATACCGCCACCGAAATATCCATTTCACTACAGACTGTATTTTTTTGGTTGTGAATAGACAAATAATGCCGCTGGACGGCATTATTGGCTGTTGGCTGTTGGCCGTTGGCTATTGGCTCGCCTACGGCAACCCTTCCTCCTCGCGGCTCGGCATAGTGAGCAAGCTCCTTCTGCTCTCGCTCCGCAGCGTCGGTTAGCTTTTCAGAGGTATCGCCGTAGGCGATAGTGTTTACATCTTTGCTCCGCCCATTTTCTCGTCAGAGTATACCGCGTTAAATTGATTTTAGGTGAGGGATTTCAACGCTCGCTCTAAAAAACAACGAAGGGCTGTACTAAGCCGTACTGCCCTTTGTTGTTTCTTTAGAGTAGCGGCGGAAATCACCGCATAAAATCAATTTAACCCAGGAAGGCGAGAAGAATACCCGCTGCCACCGCCGAACCTACAACACCTGCCACGTTAGGACCCATGGCGTGCATGAGGAGGAAGTTTGACTTGTCGTACTCCTGACCTACGGTCTGAGATACACGAGCAGCCATAGGCACTGCAGATATACCAGCAGAACCGATGAGTGGGTTAATCTTGTTACCCTCCTTAGCAAAGAGGTTCATAAACTTAGCCAGCAGGACACCACCTGCAGTACCGCCGCTAAATGCGAGGATACCCAAGCAGAGGATGAACAGGGTCTGAGCGTTAAGGAATGTCTCTGCAGTAGCAGTAGCACCTACAGAGATACCGAGGAAGATAACCACGATATTCATCAGCTCGTTCTGAACGGTCTTAGAGAGACGATCCACAACACCGCACTCCTTCATCAGGTTACCGAGCATAAGGCTACCAACAAGTGGAGCTGCATCTGGCAAGAAGAGGGAGATGATGATAGCGATGATGATTGGGAAGAGAATCTTCTCAGTCTTAGACACCTGACGGAGCTGTGACATCTTGATACGGCGCTCCTTGTCAGTAGTCAGCGCCTTCATAATAGGCGGCTGGATAACTGGGACGAGTGCCATATAAGAGTAAGCAGCGATAGCGATAGGGCCGAGCAACTCTGGAGAGAGGCGAGCGGTAAGGAAGATGGATGTTGGACCATCAGCACCACCGATAATACCGATACTACCGCACTGGTTAGGCTCAAAGCCGAGAGCATAAGCGCCCAAGAATGTTGCGAAGATACCCAACTGAGCAGCAGCACCAAGCAGGAAGCTCTTAGGGTTAGCAATCAGCGGACCGAAGTCGGTCATCGCACCCACACCGATAAAGATGAGGCACGGATAGACTCCCAGCTTAACACCCAGATAGAGCACATCCAGCAGGCCAAACTTACCGGCTGCGAACTGCGCCCAATCTACATGACCGCCAGCGAAGAACTCGGAGTGGAACATACCTGCGCCCGGGAGGTTGGTAAGAAGCATACCAAACGCAATAGGGAGCAGCAGCAGAGGTTCAAACTCCTTCTTAATGGCAAGGTAGAGCAGAAGGCAAGCGATAGCGAGCATAACGATAAACTTCCAGCCGCCGTCTGCAAAGAATGCCATAAATCCCGACATCTCAACAAATTTAACGAGACTATCAAGGATAAAGTTACCAGACTGTAATAAAGCTGTCATAATGTTACTCAATAACGATTAATACATCACCCTCCATTACAGTTGCACCAGTAGATACGAGAACCTGCTTAACAACGCCACCGCGGTCAGCATCAATATTGTTCTCCATCTTCATAGCCTCAAGCACGAGCAGGGTCTGACCAGCAGCTACGGTATCGCCCTCCTTAACCTTGATAGCGATAACTGTACCTGGCAGTGGGCAGGTAACCTTTGCGCCAGTTGCTGCAGGAGCAGCTGCAGGCTTTGATGCGATAGGGGTCTTAGGGGTTACTGACAGACCAGTTGCTGCAGGAGCTGGTGCTACGGCTGGCTTCTTTGTGCCGGTAGCCTTGCCACCCTCAATCTCAACATTGTACTTGGTTCCGTTTACAGTAACATGAGCCAGAGTAGATGCCTCGTTTACATCGTCAATCTTTACCTCGTATTGATTGCCGTTGATTTTCAATGAATATTTTTTCATCTTCGTTTGCTTTAATTATTTTCTCTCAGGTACCTGAGTAAGTCCGTGAATTTTAGAGTTCCAAGGCGAGTATGCACGAGTGATGCGGTTGATGGTAAGCATCTCCGACTCCTGGTCGTGCAAATTGCTCTTGTAGAGCTTGAGTGCAGTGATAATAGCTGCAGCAAGCTCCTGATCGCTAATTGCGTGGTCGTCTGCGTGCTCTGCAGAAGCGGCAACCTTAGCCTTACGCTCGCGGGCAAAGAACCAGCCCATACCCTTCATAATGTAGATAAGAAGGACAAGAACAACAAAGACCAAGACAAAGCCGATAAGTGCCATAAGCAGCATTTCGGGCCAGCCTACATTTGCAAATTTATCCATAATTCAAACGGTTTACAATGGAATATTAGAGTGTTTCTTTGCTGGATTCTGCAAACGCTTAGTTGCAAGCGACTGCAATGCACGGATGATGCGGAAACGAGTGTTGCGTGGCTCGATTACATCGTCGATATAGCCGTAGCGAGCTGCGTTGTATGGATTTGAGAACAAATCCTTGTACTCCTGCTCCTTCTCTGCAACAAACTTAGCCTTTTCTGCAGGGTCGGTGAATGCAGCAAGCTGCTTAGCGTAGAGAACCTCAACAGCACCGCTTGCACCCATAACTGCGATCTCAGCCATTGGCCAAGCGTAGTTGATATCGCCGCGGATGTGCTTAGAAGACATCACGATGTATGCACCACCGTAAGCCTTACGCAGGGTAACAGTTACCTTTGGCACTGTAGCCTCGCAGTAAGCGAACAGGAGCTTTGCACCGTGGGTGATAACGCCACCGTACTCCTGAGTAGTACCTGGGAGGAAGCCTGGAACATCTACCAGGGTAACGATAGGAATGTTGAATGCGTCGCAGAAACGAACAAAGCGAGCAGCCTTGCGAGAAGCGTTGATGTCAAGCACACCTGCCATAAACTTAGGCTGGTTAGCGATGATACCTACGCTCTGGCCATTGAAGCGAGCAAAGCAGGTGATGATGTTCTTAGCATAAGCTGCTGCAGACTCAAGGTAGTCGCCATTATCAACGATAGCCTTGATAACATCGTACATATCGTATGCCTGGTTAGGGTTGTCAGGGATAATCTCGTTCAGAGAGTCCTCAAGACGAGCGATGCTATCGGTGCAAACTGCGAGTGGAGCATCCTCCATATTGTTCTGAGGCATATAAGAGATGAGCTTGCGGATAAGAGCAATACCCTCCTCCTCGGTATCAACAGCAAACTGAGCAACGCCAGACTTTGAAGCGTGAACAGTAGCACCACCGAGCTGCTCCTGAGTTACATCCTCGCCAGTAACGGTCTTAACTACCTTAGGACCAGTGAGGAACATATTTGAGGTGTTCTTCTTCATGATGATGAAGTCGGTCAGAGCTGGTGAGTAAACTGCACCACCTGCGCAAGGACCGAAGATAGCAGAGATCTGTGGGATAACACCTGAAGCCATAACATTACGCTGGAAGATGTTTGCGTAACCAGCCAGAGCGTTTACACCCTCCTGGATACGAGCACCACCAGAGTCGTTCAGACCGATGCAAGGAGCGCCATTGCGCATTGCCATATCCATAACCTTGCAAATCTTATCTGCAAGAGCAAGTGAGAGTGAACCTGCAGTAACAGTAAAGTCCTGTGCAAATACATAAACCAGACGGCCATCAATGGTACCGTAACCAGTTACAACGCCATCACCGAAGGTGTGCTTCTTCTCCATACCGAAGTCGTAGCAACGGTGAGTTACGAACATATCGAACTCCTCGAAGCTGCCCTCGTCAAGCAACATCTGTATACGCTCACGAGCTGTGAACTTACCCTTCTCGTGCTGCTTCTCAATAGCCTTCTCACCACCACCCAAACGAGCAACCTCGCGGTTCTCAATGAGTTTGTTGATTTTATTCTGAATTTCGCTCATAATTTTGTGAAATTTATAAAAAGCAATTTTTACTTGTTCTTGTTCTCGCAGAGCTCAGTAAGGATGCCCTGTGTAGACTTTGGATGAAGGAATGCGATAGTCATATCATCTGCACCCTTGCGTGGAGTTGCATCAATAAGACGCAGACCCTTCTCGGTTGCATCTGCAAGCTGCTCCTCAATGTTCTCGCAAGCGAGTGCCATGTGGTGGATACCGATGCCGCGATTCTCAATAAACTTAGCGATTGTAGACTCCTCGCAAGTAGGCTCCAAAAGCTCAATCTTAGTCTGGCCAAGCATAAAGAATGCAGTGCGAACCTTCTGGTCTGCAACCTCCTCAATCTTGTAACACTTCAGACCCAATACATTCTCCCAGTAAGGGATAGCTTCATCAAGGCTCTTTACTGCGATGCCCAGATGCTCGATGTGTGATACTTTCATAGTGATTAGTATTATTAAGTTGTTAATAATTGTGATTACATTTCAAACCTCGCAAAGATAGCTCTTTTTTTCGGGGTAAAAAAATTATTCAGGGGTGTTTTTTCGCAAAAAGCATCTATTTTTTCTAATGCTTGTTTTTTTCGGTAAAATTATCTATCTTCGTGGTTCATTATGAGGACAAAAATAGCCATATTACTACTCTTCGCCACCCTATCGCTCTCTGCCACTGCGCAAAGAGTGGCTACGGGCGAGCGACTGCCTCGCATAAAGGTTGTGCGCGAGTTGCTACAGGAGTCGCAGCTGCTCTATATCGGCTTTGTCCACTCTGCCAGCGAGCCCTGCCGCCAATCAACGGCACAGATACGCGCTCTGCTTGCGGGACGAGCGGATATCAGCTCACTTTACCTCACCCGCGAGGCGGACGATTGGTGCGAGATGTGGCTGCTGCAGATGGCTACCGAGGGCGAGAATGTAGAGACCGAGGCGAGTGCCATCTTCCAAAAGTTGGATGTGGACTACGCCCCCTTTGGTGTTATTATTGACCACAAACGACGGGTAGTATGGTTTGGCAACCCGCGAGTACTGAATAGCAACAACTTAGAACAAATTTTAAGGTAGGTTCTATAAATTAGGGCGAGGCGATTTTGGAGGTTATTTTGAGCAGGTTTTTCTGCTCTTTTGAGGGCGCAATAGCCTATTACAACCGAGGAAAGCTGGAAAAGCTGCCAAAATAAGCCCAAAAGCGACCGCAATAGAATCTACTCAAAAGCGATAAGAAATTACTAATTTATAGAACATACCTTTTATGGATTTCTCAAAGATAGAGCATTACGAAAATGAGTACATTGATACTCATCACGACAGCGCGCTGACTGTAACTACGGGCGTGGATGACCAGCCGATAGTAAACCCATACTTTGTTCGCAAGCGCAAGCGCAAGCTGACTACGGATGAGTATGTAGCGGGTATTTTGGACCACAACATCACCATACTCTCGCAGGCGATAACCCTTATTGAGAGCAACAACCCCGACCACTACGCTCAGGCGCAGGAGATTATTGAGCGCTGTCTGCCATACGCAGGAAACTCTATCCGCATAGGTATCACAGGCGTGCCAGGTGCAGGTAAGAGTACATTTATTGAGGCTGTGGGCAATATGGTCACCTCTATGCACCATCGCCTTGCGGTGCTTGCCATTGACCCAAGTTCGGAGCGCAGTGGTGGCTCAATTCTGGGCGATAAGACCCGTATGGAGAGCATCTGTAACAACCCCGATGTCTTTGTTCGCCCCTCCCCATCGGCGGGCTCGCTCGGTGGTGTGGCACGCAAGACCCGCGAGAGCATTGTCCTCTGCGAGGCTGCGGGTTTTGATGTAATATTTATTGAGACCGTGGGTGTGGGTCAGTCCGAGACGGCTGTGCACTCTATGGTTGATATGTTTATGATGCTCCAGATTTCGGGCGCTGGCGACGAGCTGCAGGGTATCAAGCGTGGCATTATGGAGATGGCAGATATTATGGTTATCACCAAGGCGGATGGCGAGAATATCCACAAGGCAAACCTCGCTAAGGTGCAGTATCAGAACGCATTACACCTCTTCCCTCTGCCAGAGTCGGGCTGGAGCGCAAAGGTATATACCTGCTCGTCGGTTGAGAAGACCGGTCTGGAGGAGATTTGGAGTGGCGTGGAGGACTACCTTGAGCATATCAAGCGCAATGGCTACTTTGACAACCACCGCAACGAGCAGAATAAGTACTGGATGTACGAGAGCATTAACGAGGCGCTGAAGAGCAGCTTCTACCTCAACCCCGAGATTGAGAGCCGCATCGCCGATGTTGAGCAGCGCGTACTGGGCGCACAGCTCAGCTCGTTCATCGCCGCTAAGGAGTTGCTAGATATCTATTTCAAACGATAATTATTCCAAAATTACCTCCACCCATAAAATTGGAGGTAATTGAGGAAATTTTGTGCGTTGCAAGGCGACAAATCCGCAGCATAGTTAGACCTATGTGAGGAATTTGGAGACCGAAGCAAGGTGCAAAATTTACCAATTAGAACAATTTTATTATGAAAGTGGTTATACTTTCTGGCGCTGGCATCAGTGCCGATAGCGGCATCCCAACCTACCGCAGCAGCGATGGTTTGTGGGCGAACTATCGTATTGAGGAGGTGTGCACACCCGAGGCTTTGGCACGCGACAGAGCCAAGGTTATAGAGTTCTACAATATGCGTCGTCGCGAGATGGCGGGCAAGAGTCCGAATGCGGGACATAAGGCGCTTGCGGAGCTTGAGCAATACTTTGATGTAGAGGTAGTTACGCAGAATATTGACAACCTGCACGAGTTGGCTGGCTCAACGAAAATCACCCATCTGCACGGCGAGCTAACGAAGCTGCGCAACGACAGTAGCGACTACATCGTAGATATCGGCTTGCGCGACCAGGCGTTAGACGAGACCTCTCCAAGTGGGGAGTTGCTGCGCCCGCACATCGTATTCTTCGGCGAGGCTGTGCCGATGTTTGACAAAGCGAGGGCGCTGGTTCAGGAGGCGGACCTGCTGATTGTCGTCGGAACATCCCTGGCGGTCTACCCTGCCGCATCGTTGGTCGGCTGGGTGAAGAACAACGATGTGCCAATCTATGTCGTAGACCCCTCTGTGCCAAAAATTCCATTCCTCCGCAACAAAATCTACCACAAAAAAGAGCGCGCCGCCATCGGCCTGCCGAAGCTGGTAGCGCAACTGAAAGAGTTTGCAGAAATAAGTAAGAAATAAACAAATTATAGATTATGAAATACGCTATTATCTCTACCGAGAAGGGTGATATGAAGGTGGAGCTCTATGAGAAGGAGACGCCTATCACCGTTGCTAATTTTGTGAAGCTCGCCCAGGAGCGTTTCTACGACGGGCTGACTTTTCACCGTGTAATTCCGAACTTTGTTATTCAGGGCGGTTGCCCGATAGGAAATGGCGCAGGTGGTCCGGGTTGGACTATTCCGTGCGAGACCAGCGCCGAGCGTCAGTATCACGACCGAGGAGTACTCTCCATGGCACATCGTGGCAAAGATACGGGCGGCTCGCAGTTCTTCATCTGCCACAACCGCGCAAATACACAGCACCTTGATGGCGTACACACCTGCTTCGGCAAGGTTGTAGAGGGCGAGGATGTGATTGACGACATCCGCCCAGGCGACCTTATCTTCTCGGTGACAATCGTAGAGGAGTAGAAAAAAAGATAGGGAGTTCGTTTGGACTCCCTATTCATTTAATGAGCAAACACCTTGCCTAACTGTCTCTCTCGCTTCTCATAGGCGAGGCGCGAGGTGGTTGGATACTTGAGTTTCTCAAACTCCTTGACGGCGTTCTCAATATCTGTGAGCAGCATATCTGCCATATCGCGGGTCATACCTTGGCGCACAACTACGCGCATAACGACCATATCCTCAATAGCCTTCGGCATGGTATAGGCAGGCACCATCCAGCCATTCTGTTGCAGGGCAGACTGCAGGTCGTAGAGCGTCCACTTTGCCTTCTTGTCGTACTCTGGGTTCATATACCAGATAAAGAGCGGGTTATCCACGCCCTTGGAGTAGTTGGCAAAGCAGTGCATCTTGCCAATCTTGTCGTGGCAGTAGCGGGCAATCTCCATAGAGGCGCTCTGGATATCCTTATACCCCTCAAAGCCGTAGCGGATAAAGTTATAATACTGACCCAGTATCTGCGCCGCTGGGCGGGAGAAGTTGAGCCCCACCTGAGTGATATTTGCGCCCAGATAGTTCACGCTAAATGCCATCTGTTCAGGTAGATACTTCTTATCCTTCCACACTACCCAGCCAAGTCCCGGATATACCAATCCGTACTTATGTCCCGAGGTGGATATAGACCACACCCACTTGAGGCGGAAGTCCCACTTACACTCAGGCTTCACAAATGGCAGTATAAAGCCACCCGAGGCGGCATCTACATGGATAGGGATATTGTAGCCCGTCTTGGCATTATAGGTATCCAGTGCCTTATCCAACGCCTCAATATCGTCGTTCAGACCCGTCCATGTCACGCCCGCGATAGGCACGATACAGATTGTATTCTCGTCGCACATCTTTATCGCCTCCTCGGGGCAGAGGGTCGGCTTATCCAAGGAGATTGGCACGGTACGCATTTGAACATCCCACAGCTGGCAGAACTTCTCCCACACAACCTGAAAGGCGGTACTCATCACAAGGTTTGGCTTATCGCAGCTCTTGCCCTCAGCCTTACGCTTCGCCTTCCAGCGCAGCAACGCCGCCACACCGCCGAGCATACACGCCTCCGAGGAGCCGATACCCACAGCGCCCGCCTTCCACTTAGCCTTCTCGGGCGAGTTCCAGAGGTTGGCAATAATGTTGATACACCTGCCACACATCACCGCCACATGGGGATACTCCGTCTGGTCGATGTAGTTGATATCTATCGCCTCGTTCATCAGCTTTGTGCCATACTCGTCCATATAGGTGGTCACAAAGGTTGCCAGATTGAGTCTCGGCTGCGTCTGCGGATATGTCTCATCCTTAACCATCTGATAGGCACGCTCTGCCTCCATTCCTCTTTTTGGAATCTCATCCACCGGCGAAGAAGATAATACCGGATTGGTCATTTTACTACTCATAACAAAAAAAATATGGATTATACATCGCTGCTCGTTCCATAAATTGAGCCAAAATCTGATATTAGCCATTTTAAGGAGGTATAAAAAACAGAAAATTATTGGAGAAGCAGAATATTTTTCATACATTTGTGCTACGAATGGTTTTATCTCCGCCCCATTTAGCGGTGTTGGACAGCGAAAAGTGGATAATCTCTGCAATATTTTCACGGCAAGCGACTCTATATGGTAAAGCGCATTTGCAAACGAATTATTATTAACCATTAAATATTAAGACTATGAAGAAGTTTTTAGTTATGATGTTGGCCCTTATGGTGGGTATCACAGCTGTTGATGCACAGCCAACAAAGAAGCAGATTAAGGCTATCAAGGGCGAGATTGCTCAGTGGCAGAGCGAGGGTTGGAAGATTGCTCCAGGTAACCTCTCTATGGCAGAGCAGATTCTGATGCAGAAGGAGTATATGAAAAGGACTGACGAGGCTGGCGAGCCACTCTATACATTCTCTGAGTCATCGGCTGTAGGTCAGACCTACAAGGCTGCACAGTTCGCTGCTATGCGTGGCGTAAAGATTGCTGCAAGTGACGAGTTTGAGTCTGAGATTACATCTATCATTGAGCAGGACTTGGCAAACAAGCAGCAGGCTCTGGACCGCGCAGTATCTGTAGATAAGGTACTGAGCCGCACTAAGGAGGTGCTCTCTAACCGTCTGCCCCGTGGTATTAAGATTATCTCTGTTTATCGTGAGCTCAAGACCAAGAATATTGAGGTTCGTCTGATGTACGCATACAACTACAACCAGGTTAAGAGTCAGATTGCTGACGCTGCTCAGGATGCTCTTGCAAAGGAGATTGACGAGATGGTAAACGGCAAGTAATCAACATTTTACACAAACAATCAACCGCTGGTTGCACATTGTGCGGTCAGCGGTTTTTTCAACTATGAGAAAGATTGCACTAACAATTTCAGCACTTGCGCTTGCCCTCACTGCTACGGCACAAAATCAGACCATGGAGCAGTTTCGCAAGGAGGCTCTGCAGGAGTTTCGTTCGTTCCGCAAGCAGGCAAAGCAGGAGTACTCTGACTTCCGCGCCAAGGCTAATGCCGAGTATGCCGAGTTTCTGAAGGAGGCGTGGAGGGAGTATCAGCTCAAGCCGAAGATTGACCCTCCGAAGATTGACCCTCCGGTGCAGCCCGTTGCCCCTCCGCGACAGAGCGATAAGCCAATCTCTCCGAAGCCGTTGGTTTTTGGTGGTCTGAAGCCTATACCTAAGCCAGTAGTGCCAAAGATGCCGCGCATAAATGTTCCTACCGTACCCCCTGACGAGGAGCCGCTGATACTCAAGATGCCAGTAGATTTCTACGGTGCTACTTGCAATATCCGCCTTCGTCCGGGTACTGGCGAGGTGCAGATTACAGATATCTCCGAGAGTGCTATCTCTGCGGCGTGGACAAAGCTCGCCGATGGCCGTTACGAGCTTATGCTTGCCGACTGCGTAGCTGCGCGCGATAGGTTGCACCTCTGCGACTGGGGCTACTACCTGCTCACAAAGCGCGTTGCTGAGGAGTTCTGCGAGGCGCGCAACAACAACTCTAAGATGTTGCAGGCCTACCTGATGACTCAGGCGGGATATAAGATTCGTATCGCTCGCGCAAGTGGTCGCATATTCCTGATGTTCCCGTCCCAGTCTACCATCTACAACGCTCCGCTGTTCAAGATGGACGGGGTGAACTACTACCTGCTGGATGACGACTTTGGTGGCAGCAGCATCAATGTCAGCAATGCAGCCTTCCCGGGCGAGCAGGGCTTTAGTATCAACATCACAGAGCAGCCTCAGTTCCCATATCAGGCAGCTACATCTCGCACACACAAGGCGAGCAAGCACCCAGAGTTACAGGTCACCTTTGCATCTAACAAGAACCTGATAGATTTCTACAATGCCTTCCCAACAACCTCGTGGGATATATTCTCCTACACATCCCTCAGCCAGCAGGCTAAGGATGCACTCTACCCTACCCTGCGCAAGGCCATTGAGGGTAAGGACGAGGCTGCGGCGGCGAATATCTTGATAAACTTCGTGCAGACGGGCTTCCAGTATAAGACCGATGGCGAGCAGTTTGGTCGCGAGCGCTCTCTGTTTGGCGACGAGACCCTCCACTACCCATACTCCGACTGCGAGGACCGCGCCATACTCTACTCCATCCTGGTGCGCGAGCTGCTTGGTCTGGATGTGGCTCTGGTGCACTACCCTGGCCACCTTGCCACGGCAGTATGCTTCAAGGGCGGCCCTTATGGCGACTACTTCACCGTTGCCAATAGGAAGTTTACGGTCTGCGACCCTACCTATATCGGCGCAAATATCGGTATGACAATGCCCGATATGAACAACAACGAGGCGGAGCTGATGATTCTGCGATGAGAAAGATTATCCATATAGATATGGATGCCTTCTTTGCGGCCGTGGAGCAGCGGGATAACCCTGCGCTCCGCGGTCGTCCTATTGCTGTGGGTCATAGTGGCCGCCGTGGCGTGGTCTCTACCGCCAGCTACGAAGCCCGCCCCTATGGCGTAAGGTCGGCACTTCCCTCTGCCGTTGCTAAACGATTATGCCCCGAGCTGATATTCGTAGAGCCTCGCTTTGACGCCTATAAGGCAGTCTCGGAGCAGATACGCGCTATATTTCATCAGTATACCGACCTTGTTGAGCCACTCTCGCTGGATGAGGCATTTCTGGATGTGTCGCACCACCGCTCGGCTACGCTCGTGGCGCAACAGATTAAGGAGCAGATATTTAACACCACGCAACTTACCGCCTCGGCGGGCGTGTCGGTAAATAAGATGCTTGCCAAGATAGCCTCCGACTACCGCAAGCCCAATGGGCTGTTTGTCATCCCGCCAAAGGATATTGACGCCTTTGTCGCAGGGCTGCCTATAGAGAAGTTCTTTGGTATCGGCGAGGTTACGGCTGCCAAGATACACCGCCTCGGCATAACCACAGGCGCCGACCTGCGCGAGTGGAGCGAGCAGGCTCTGGTGGCGCAGTTTGGCAAGGTGGGACACCTCTACTACGGCTACGCCCGCGGCGAGGATAACCGCGAGGTGACCCCAAATAGAGTCCGCAAATCTCTGGGCGCAGAGATTACCTTTACCTACGATGTGACAAATATGGAAGACCTGGAGTACGAACTCTCCGCTGTGCGCAACGAGCTCTGGTCGCGCATCCGCCGCCACGAATTTTACGGCAAAACCGTCGTGCTGAAGGTCAAGTTCGGCGACTTCCACCAAATCACCCGCTCCAAAACCCTCCCCCACCCCGTGGAGGAGTTCTCTACACTCCTCTCCGCCAGCGAGGAGCTGCTGCAAAGCATCTCCCTGCACGACCGCACCGTCCGCCTCATCGGTCTCACCCTGGGCAACACCCCCGAACCCTGCACCGAAAGCATCCAGCTCTGCTTTGACTTTGACTGCTAAACGGCTACGCAGAAACGAGGGTACAGTCACTACTTGCACCGTCGGCATAACCAAGATAGCGCAACAGATAGCATAGAATAACAAAAGGTGTGTTCTGCGGAACACACCTTAAAAATTCACAAAAAAAAGAGAGGTCGTTCTACCTCTCTCTGTCGGGGTAACAGGATTCGAACCTGTGACCCTCTGGTCCCAAACCAGATGCGCTAACCGGACTGCGCTACACCCCGTTGTTGTATTGCGAGTGCAAAGGTAGGCAAAATTTTTATATCTGCAAACTTTTTCTAAAAAATTTTAACATTTTTTTCATCTATTTTTGCGGCCGCTCTCGTTAGTGGCTAATTACTACGCAGTTACGCAATTTTAGATATTTTGAGCTAAAGTGTGCTCTCCTTTGGCAAAAATATCTTATTTTTGTGATAAATTCATCCGCCACGATGTCTAAGTTACTGATTTGGATACTATCGCTGACCCTTTTTATTGGGTGTAACAGGGAGGTGATGTCTGATGATACGACCGACGAGCATACTAAAAGCGTTGAGTATCAGGCATTGGTTGCCCTATACGATGCTATGGGCGGTAGCGACTGGGTGGATAGCAGCAACTGGTGCACGGATCGTCCGCTATCGGAGTGGCATGGCGTATACACCTATCAGGGGCGCGTATATGCCATAGAGCTGCAGAACAACAACCTTGTAGGCACTCTGCCCGAGCAGCTTGCAGAGCTCAAGGCGCTAAAGGTACTCAACCTCGCATCAAACAAGATTAGTGGCTCTATACCAGAGTGTTACGGGCAGATGCAGAGTCTCTCGCTGCTCTCGCTCTACAACAATCGTATGTCGGGCAATATCCCCCTCTCGCTCAACAACACCCCTGGCTGGAGTTACAACTGGGGTTATGCCATCCTGGGCAACCGTTACAACCGCTTCAACCTCTACGAGGCTGGCATAAAAGCGCCGATATTGGAGCTGGAGCTACTCTCGGGGGATAAGTTTCTCTTAGGGGCGAATGTCTACGCGCGCAACAAGTACACCATACTCTTCCAGTGGTCGCCCGACTACAGCGACTTTATCCCTACGCTACAATCGCTCTACGAGCGTTATCGTCCCTTTGGCTTGGAGATAATCAGCTGGGCGCCGCAGGGCGAAGATATTGCGCAAATCGTCGCAGAATACGGCATAGAGTGGCGCGTGGCTCAGACCTCGGAGCAGAGTCCCCTCTCCCAGCACAACAAAAACTACTATCCCGTAGGTCTCTACCCCACCGTCACGATGTTTGACTCGGCGGGCGAGCTAATCTTCAGCGACACGGTAGAGAGCCGCGGAAATATCGTCTCTGTCGTAGACAATCTCTTTGCAGGCATCGTCCACCCCGACCTCTACTACTCCACCGACTACTCGTCAGATGGCGCTGTAACAACGCTACAGAGCGCAACAGAGGGCGAGGGTATAGATATAGTACTTATGGGCGACGGCTTCTCTGACCGTATGGTTGCCGATGGCAGATATGCCGAGCGTATGGCAAAGGCTGCTGAGGCGCTCTTCTGCGAGCCCCCGATGAGCCACTTCCGCAACTACTTCAACATCTACGCCATCACGGTCGTCTCTGCCAACGAGCTCTACGCCACCAACGCCACAACGGCTCTCGGCTGCACCTTTGGCGAAGGTACGCTAATCGCGGGCAATAACGACCGCTGCTTTGACTACGCCTTAGCAGCTGTGGATAGGCAGCAGATGGACGACACGCTGATTGTCGTTGTGCTCAATAGCGACAAGTACGCCGGCACGACATATATGTACCACCCGCCCGAGGGTCGCAACGACGGCTCTGGGGCTGCCATAGCCTACATCCCTATAACCAACAGCGAGCAGATGTTCCGCGCACTGATTTGCCACGAGGCTGTGGGTCACGGTTTTGCCAAGTTAGACGACGAGTACACCCTTGAGGGTATGGGCGCCATGCCTACCGACCACAAGGACTACCGCCGCGAGCGCGAGGCCTTCGGCTGGCTCAAGAATACGGATATATACAGCAGCTACCACTTCGTCAAGTGGTCGCACCTGCTCTCCTTGCCACGATATACCGCCGCGGGATTGGGTATCTTTGAGGGAGCTTCGTCATACTCCGCAGGGGTCTACAGACCGACGATGGAGAGCATTATGAACAGGAACATCGGCGGCTTCAACCCGCCTTCCCGCGAGGCTATCTACCAGCGTATACACCACCTCGCCTACGGCGCATCGTGGAGCTACGACCCCGAGCTGTTCAAGGTGTACGACTTTACAAACCTTATCGCCGAGCAACCCGCACAGCTCTCGCTCCTATCCGCAAATATGCCACTTATCCCGACCCATCCGCCCGTTATTAGCGCCGAGGGATGGAGAAAATAGTCCTTCCAATAGGCAAAATTAGACATTTCACACTAAAGACTGAGTATCAGCGCATTATGTCGGAGTGCTTATCGTTTATCAATAAACAACAGGAGTTATATAGACAAAATAAATAATTTTTTAACCAAATTTATTTCTATTTTAGAGAACAACGGTAGGATATTTTTGTTAAATTTGCATATCAAAAACAAGAACACACGCAGATATGACTGGTAGAGTAAAATGGTTTGACAGCAAAAAGGGCTTTGGCTTCCTTATTTGCGAGGACGGCAAAGAGGTCTTTGTCCACTTTTCTGGAATTATTAAGGATGGATTCAAGTCGCTCAACGAGGGACAGCGCGTTGAGTTTGAGATTGAGCCAGTAGATAGGGGCGAGCAGGCAATCAATGTAACTGTTATTGAGAAGGGCGAGTAGGCTCATTCCCTCTATCAAAATGCCGATAATGAGAGTGCTGCAATGCATCCCATTATCGGCATTTTCATATCTAATCAGCACTACTGGCAGGTAATAATACCTCCGCCAAGTACCACATCGTCGCGATAGAATGCTGCCGCCTGCCCTGCCGCCACAGCTGTAAGAGGCTCGTGAAGCACTACGCGCAGGGTATTGTCCGACAGCAGAGTCACCCTGCAACGATTTGCCTGCTTGCGGTAGCGTATCTTTACAATCACATCGTCCCTATCCAGCAGTAGCGACGGGTTGATGATATTCCAATCTTTAAGGTGCATCTCCGTACGCTCTAACGACTTCAAATCGCCAAGCACTACTCTATTCTCTGCTGTATCTATCTCCTTGACAAACAGCGCTTTATTGAGGTTAATACCCAGGCCTCGTCTCTGTCCAACGGTATAGAACGGATAGCCCTCGTGCCAAGCGATAAAGTTGCCCTGCTCGTCAAAAAATTTACCCCTCTGGATAGCATCCGCAGCGATATTCTCGCGCAGGAAGGTGCGATAGTCCATAGGACAGAAGCAGACGCCAAGGCTATCCCTCTTCTGCGCCACCTTCAGAAAGCCACGCTCAGCAGCTATCTCGCGAACACGCTGCTTCGTAAGTGCCCCCATAGGCAGCAGCATACGCTCCAGAATATCCTGCGGCAAACCCCAGAGGAAGAAGGACTGATCCTTATCCTCGTCAGCGCCGTGAGTGATGTGCCAATGGCCCTCAATATACCGCTTCTGCACATAATGTCCCGTAGCCAAGTGGTAGATATCCAGCTCATCGGCAATCTGTCGGAGCAGCGGCCACTTGAGGTAGTTGTTACACAGAGTACACGGCACAGGCGTACGCCCAGCCATATACTCGCGGATAAAATAGTCTATTATGGTCGTCTTGAAGAGCTCCCGCTGGTCAGAGATAATGTGCCGAATACCCAGACTACGACACAAATCTGCCGCATCGTCCAGATACTCAGTGCAGCCATCCTTCTCATAAAAACGAAAAGTCACACCCACAACCTCGTACCCAGCATCCTGCAAAAGCAACGCCGCCACCGAGCTGTCCGTACCACCACTCATCCCCAACAAAACTCTCCGATTCTGTTCCATATCACAAAGATAAGCACAATAAACGAGAATTGAAGGTGTAAAGAGAATAATTATTACTCCTCTTGAATTTTACGGATAAGTAGATTAGTGAGCTTAACTTGAATAAATCAGTGAGCTTACACCAATGATGCTGCAAATTTCAGTAGGAAATAGTAGCCGCCTCTTAAACCAATCCAATAGGCCTGGCTAATTTTGTTGTCAGAGCGGGGTAGGTACAACGCTCGGCGAAAAATGGCAGCGATGGATAGTACTAAGCGTACAGCCACGCTGCCATTTTTTGCTAGCGGAAGTAGATGCCCCGCTATCACAACAAAATAAAAAAGCCAACCCTATTGGATTGGCTTAAAGAGGCGGCTACCTACTCTCCCACGGGAAAACCGCAGTACCATCGGCGTAAGTGAGCTTAACTTCTCTGTTCGGAATGGGAAGAGGTGGAACCTCACTGCTATAACCACCT
>JAFTOU010000064.1 GCA_017463615.1 Alistipes sp.
CGGCAAAAATACCCGCGATGGGCTGTACTAAAGCGTACTGCCCATTGCGGGTACTTTTTGTTAGCGGAAGTAGGTATCCGCCTTATCACGCGAAAATCACTTGGTGCAGTCAAGAATGGTCTTTTGGAGAGCATCCACGATAGAATGCTTGACATAGGTGCGGCGGACGGCGAGGGAGATTTTGCGGGAGTAGGCGCCTTTGATGAGGGACTTGATTTGGCGGGTGTGCTCCTTGCCGATATACTCAATGGCCATCTCGGGGATGATGGTGATGCTATTGGTGCAGTCCACGATACGCATAAGGGTATCAAGCGAGCCCGACTCAAAATAGTAGCGCGACTGCGAAGCCTTATGTGCCTGGCAAAGCTCCAAAACCTGGTCACGCATACAGTTTCCGCGGCTGAGGAGTACCAGCTCGCGCATATCTATATCCGAAATCTGGATATTACTCTTCTTATAGAGCGAGTTTGACGGCGAGACATAGGCGTAGAATCGGTCGTCAAAGAGGTCGTACTCGGTAAACTCGTCGCCGCAAGTGCCACCTGCAACAAGGGCAACATCTATACGGTCGTGGTTCATCTGCTCCACGAGCTGCTCGGTGTGCATCTCGCGAATCTCAAGCTCTGCCTTCGGGTAGCGAGAGACGAACTCGGGGATAAACTTATGGAGCAGGTATGGCGCGATGGTAGGGATAACGCCGAGGCGAATCTTACCCGCAATCTCGCCCTTGAACTGCTGGACAACCTCCTTGATAGAGTTATACTCGCGCAGGGCCTCGCGTGCCTGCTCAAGCACTACCTCGCCCGCCTCGGTGGGTACTACGGGCTTCTTTGAACGGTCAAGGAGCATCACGCCCAACTCGCTCTCCAACGCCTTAATCTGCATACTGAGAGAGGGTTGGGTGACGAAACAGTGGTCGGCAGCAACAGAGAAGCTACCGAAGTTTGCAACGGCAAGAAGGTACTCAAGTTGAATGATTGTCATAGCGCAAGGTGTGTTCAGTTAATTAGTATACCCTTAATTATTACGCAAAGTTATAAAAAAAAGTTATAAGACAATACTTTCTTCGTATTTTTTTATATTTTTGTCTTTTAATACGAATTATATAAGAAGACAAGACTATGGGTAAAATAATTTTGACCGGCGACCGCCCTACTGGACGCCTTCACTTGGGACACTTTGTAGGCTCTCTTTCACGCCGCGTGGAGCTTCAGAACTCGGGCGAGTTTGAGAAGATTTTTATTATGATTGCCGACGCTCAGGCGCTGACCGACAATGCCGACAACCCTGACAAGGTGCGTCAGAACATCATTGAGGTGGCGTTGGACTATCTCTCCTGCGGCATTGACCCAAATATCTCTACGATTTTCATCCAGAGTCAGGTGGCAGAGCTGTGCGAGTTGGCGTTCTACTATATGAACCTTGTGACCGTATCTCGTCTGCAGCGCAACCCAACGGTAAAGACCGAGATTAAGATGCGTGGCTTCTCGGAGGATGTTGCCGAGGGTGACACTACGCAGCGCAAGGGTATTCCAGTGGGATTCTTCACCTACCCTATCTCTCAAGCGGCAGATATTACAGCCTTCAAGGCCACTACCGTACCTGTGGGTGAGGACCAGGAGCCTATGATTGAGCAGACTCGTGAGATTGTGCACAAGTTCAACGCCATCTACGGCGAGACGCTTGTGACACCTGAGATTCTGCTCCCATCAAACAACGCTTGTCTGCGTCTGCCAGGTACTGACGGCAAGGCTAAGATGAGCAAGTCGCTGGGCAACTGCATCTACCTCTCCGACACCGAGAAGGAGGTTAAGCAGAAGGTTATGGGTATGTACACCGACCCTAACCACCTGCGTGTAGAGGACCCAGGTCAGGTAGAGGGTAACTGCGTATTCACATACCTTGACGCCTTCTGTCGTCCAGAGCACTTTGCGTTATATCTTCCTGAGTATGAGAATCTTGACGCGCTCAAAGACCACTACCGTCGTGGGGGATTAGGCGATGTGAAGTGCAAGAAGTTCCTCATTGCTATTCTCAACGAGCTGCTTGCCCCTATTCGTGAGCGCAGAGCATACTGGGAGCAGAATATTGAGGAGGTATATCGCATCCTTGAGCAGGGCTCAGCTGAGGCGCGTAGTGTAGCGGCAGCGACGCTGAACGATGTACGCGAGGCGATGAAGATTAACTACTTTGCAGACCGCGAGCTGATTGCCGAGCAGGCGGCTCGTTACAAGGCAGAGAACAAATAGCAGAGCTTCAATGGAGATTATTGAGGAGTCCAAATATATCAAACCTGCGGGTAGAGAGAAGATCTACAAGTGGTTTCTGCGCCTGACAAAGCGGCTGAGCGAGCGACAGGTACTCGCCATACTGGCTATTCTTGTTGGTGCGCTTGCCGGACTGGGTACATACCTCTTTGAGGTGTTGCTACACTTTATCAAGAACTGTCTGGTGAACTGGTTTGATGTGGATACATTCCATGTGCTCTACCTTATCTATCCGGGTATAGGTATTGTACTGGCGACCCTCTTTGTCAAGTATATCGTAAGGGACAACATCTCCGAGGGCGTTACGCGAGTGCTCTATGCCATGTCCTCGCGTGGCTCACGCATTGCGGGGCATAACTGCTGGACATCTATTGTAGGTGGTGCTACGACCATAGGCTTTGGTGGCTCTGTGGGTCCTGAGGCGCCGATTGTGCTTACAGGTGCGGCGATAGGCTCCAATGTCGGCAAGTTAGCGAAGCTCAACTACCGCAACATCACCCTTCTGCTCTGCTGCGGTGCGGGTGCTGCGGTGGCATCTATCTTCAAAGCGCCGATTACGGGCGTGGTCTTTGTGTTGGAGATTTTGATGCTCGACATCACCTCGGCGAGTGTTATTCCGCTGCTGATATCATCTATTACAGCGACAACCATAGCCATTGTGCTACGCGGTTGGGACCCGATAATATCGGTTACGCTATCCCCTGCAGATGCTTTCCAGATTAAGCAGATACCGTTATTTATACTGCTGGGCGTTATCTGTGGTGCGATGTCCTACTACTTCACCAGCGCAAATGCCATTATCGGCAAGCGCATAGGTGCTCTGAAGAGTCAGTATCGCAAGTGGATAGTGGGCGGTACGGTGCTCGGTCTGCTGATATTCCTCTTTCCACCGCTCTACGGCGAGGGTTATGAGGCCTTCGTGTCGCTGATGCACGGCGATAAGCAGACGATATTTGAGAACTCTCTATTCTACTCCTTCAAGGATATTGACTGGGTGGTGCTGATATATGTCATTGCCACGATGTTCTTCAAGGTGATTGCCACGGCTACGACAAACGCCTCGGGAGGTGTGGGAGGTACATTTGCCCCTTCGCTCTTTGTAGGTGCATTTACGGGTGCTTCATTGGCGCTATTCTGCCAGCTATGCTTCGGCTGGAACATCTCTATAGCCACATTTACCCTTGTGGGTATGGCGGGTGTTATGGCGGGAGTGATGAATGCGCCGCTGACATCTATATTCCTCATTGCCGAGCTCTCTAACGGCTATGGGTTATTCATCCCGCTGATGATTGTTGCCTGCATAGCCTTTGCTGTGGGTTACTACCTTGACCCAGACTCTATATACACCAAGCGACTGAGGGCTAAGGGCGAGCTGCTGACGCACGACAAGGACCAGTCGGTGCTGGTGTTCCTCAAGCTGGAGGATTTGATGGAGAGCGACTTTGTCCGTCTACGCGAGAGTGCTACGCTGGGGGATGTAGTGACCATTATCTCCTCCTCGCGCAGAAATATATTCCCTGTAATTGACAACTTCGGCCATCTGCTTGGCGTAGTTCAGCTGGACGACCTGCGTGAGGATATGTTCAAGCACGAGAGATGGGGCCGTCCGATAACATCATATATGATTCAGCCACCAGATAAGATTCTGGAGAAGGAGCAGATTCAGGAGGTGCTGCCACGCTTTGAGCAGAACCACACCTGGATGCTTCCAGTGGTGGACAAGGAGAATAGATACAAGGGCTTTATCTCCAAGTCACGAATACTGAACGCCTACCGCGAGAAACTTGTAACCATATCACAATAGATTATGAGCAACATCAAATTCGTAATGCTTGACTTTGACGGCACTACGGCAAATACCACCCCGAGCATCATCTGCTGTGCCGAGAAGGTCGCACTAACAGAGGGCTATACCATTGACCGAGAGCTACTTGCGCGCAACACGGGCTTTACGACTGAGGAGGCGTTTCGCTTCCTTACCGGCAGCGATGACGAGGAACTGATAGAGCGACTTTCGCAGAAGTATCGCGACACCTACATCTCGGAGGGTCTGGATATGATTACCCTCTTTGACGGTGTGTTGGAGACAATGAAGAACCTGCACGCAAAGGGTATCAAGCTCGCTATTGCCACAAACAATGTAACACCTATTATAGAGTATGCCGCAAAGCGATTGGGTATGGCGGAGTATCTCTTTACTACGGTCTGCCTGAACGATGTGGAGAATGGAAAGCCTGCGCCAGATATTGCGTTGGAGGCTATGCGTCGTGCAGGGTGTACGGCGGAGGAGTCTATAGTTGTGGGTGACTCTACATTTGATATGGGTATGGGTCGTAATGCGGGCTGTCGCTGCTGCGGAGTGACATACGGCTCGCACAACAGCCAGACGCTCTTTGACGGCGGTGCAGACTGGGTGATAAACGACTTCAGGGAGTTGGAGAAGATAGTACTCGGATAATGGCAGCACCCGTAATTACAATATATACAGACGGCTCGTCGCTCGGCAACCCCGGGGCGGGAGGCTATGGCGTGGTGCTTATAAGTGGTCCACATCGCAAGGAGCTCTCGGCAGGATTTCGCCTGACGACAAATAACCGCATGGAGCTGATGGCAGTATGTGTGGCTCTGGAGGCGCTGAAGTTTGAGGGGTCGGATGTGACGATATACTCCGACTCAAAGTATGTGGTTGATGCGGTGAGCAAGGGCTGGGTATTCGGCTGGGCACGCAAGGGCTTTAGCGGCAAGAAGAACCCCGACCTATGGACGCGATTCCTCAATATCTACCGCCGTCACAATGTCCGCTTTGTGTGGGTCAAGGGTCACGCCGAGACGGTGGAGAACAACCGCTGCGATGCGCTTGCCGTAGCTGCTGCAAATGGAGCTAACCTGCTGGAGGACAGCGGGTATCAACCTGAATAACCTAAAAAACTGATATATGAAAAGGAGTATTATTACACTTATTGCTGTGGCGATGAGCATCGTGGCAATGGCACAGCCTAAACTTGTTGCGCACCGAGGCTTCTACAAGACTGCAGGGGCGGATGAGAACACCATCACCGCACTGAACAACGCGCAGAAGTTGGAGGGTCTCTATGGCGTTGAGTTTGACATCAACCTCACAGCAGACGACGAGCTTATCGTGGCACACGGCTCTAAGATTCTGGGTACTCAGTTGGATGCGCAGAAGGATACTTGGGAGCAAATTCAGAAGGTTACCCTGCCGAATGGCAACAAGGTACCTACGCTACGCGAGTGGCTTGTGGAGGCTAAGAAGTGCCCAAATCTCAAGCAGATTGTGGAGATTAAGAAGCACGCTACGCCAGAGATTGAGACCAAGGTCGTTGAGCGCCTTGTGGCGATGATTAACGAGCTGGGGATGATGGAGCAGATGGAGTTTACATCCTTCAGCTACCACACTTGTAAGGAGTGCGTACGCCTTGCGCCTGGTCGCCCTGTGCTCTACCTCAATAGCTCGCTCTCTACAGATGTAGATGCTGAGAAGTTGGCTGCAGACAATATTTCGGGTATGTCGTACAGCATGTATGTCTTTATGAACCGCCCAGAGCTGGTTGAGCAGTGCCGCGCCAAGGGCATTGAGACCACGCTGTGGATAATCAACCACCCAGAGCTTGTAGACTGGGCCGTTAAACATAAGATTGACTATATCTCCAGCGACCACCCCGACAAAATCGGCGCCTACCTCAAGAGCCTAAAGGGCGGGAAGCATCAGGCAAAGACGAAGGCTAAGGGAAGAAGATAAAAAAGGAGAGCAACTCTCCTTTTTTACCATTAGCCGTTTGGCTATTGGCTATTAGCTTTTTTGTTGCCAGAAGAGTACAACAAGTACCCTCCAGTTTTTCATTTTAGGTGTGGATTTACAACGCTCGGCATATAAAACAACAAAGGGCTGTACTGATGCGTACTGCCCTTTGTTGATTTTATATGTTAGCGGCAGGAAATACCGCATAAAATGGAAAACTAAGCTAAAGCTGCGAGTTGCTCTCTAATCGCGGCAATCTTAGCCTCTGCGTCGGACTGCTTAGCTCGCTCGTTGGCAACGACTTGCGCTGGGGCAGAGTTTACAAAGCGCTCGTTAGAGAGTTTCTTCATAACGGAGGCGAGGAAGCCCTCGTAGTATGCCAGGTCCTTCTGGAGCTTAGCGATCTCCTCCTCAACATTGACATTATCGCCCATAGGGATGAAGTACTGGGTGGTCTTGACGATGAAGCCTGCGTCGGTAGGGTTCTTCTCGGTAACAGGGGTTACGGCGGAGAGGTTACCCATCTTGACAAGCACAGCCTCAAACTCGCGTGGGTAGTTCTCGTCTACGACAACCTTGAGCTCTACGGCCTCCTTCTGAGGCATATTCTTCTGCTTGCGGACATTACGGATAGCAGAGACAGCCTCCTGCAGCAGGGCGAAGCGAGCGAGCAGCGACTGGTCTACATCGCCAGCCTTTGGCATTGGGCTAACCATAATAGACTCACCCTCGGCGCGAGGTGCCAAATCCTGCCAAATCTCCTCGGTGACGAATGGCATAAATGGATGCAGGACAAGCATCAGCTGCTCAAAGAAGTTCTTAGTCTGAGCGATAGTGGTGCTATCTGCAGGCTGGCCATAAGCAGGCTTAACAATCTCAAGGTACCAGCCGCTGAAGTCGTCCCAGAAGAGCTTATAAGCGACCATAAGCGCCTCAGAGATACGGTAGTTGCGGAAGTTATCCTCAATCTCCACCAGGGCAGCGTTGAGCTTTGCAGTAAACCAAGCCACAGCGGCAGCGTTATTCTCGCTCTGAGCCAAAGACTCGTCCACGCTCCAGCCATTGATGAGGCGGTAGGCGTTCCAAATCTTATTGCCGAAGTTACGACCCTGCTCGCAGAGTGCATCGTCAAACATCAGGTCGTTACCAGCGCTTGAGCAGAGCATCATAGCCACGCGGACACCGTCAGCACCATACTGAGCAATAAGGTCCAGTGGGTCTGGAGAGTTACCCAGCTGCTTAGACATCTTACGACCAATCTTATCGCGCACGATACCTGTAAAGTATACATTGCGGAACGGCATCTGACCGCGGTACTCATAGCCCGCCATAATCATACGAGCAACCCAGAAGAAGATGATATCCGGACCAGTAACCAGGTCGTTGGTTGGATAGTAGTACTTAATCTGCTCGTTATCAGGGTTGCGGATACCGTCAAAGACAGAGATAGGCCAGAGCCAAGAGCTGAACCAAGTATCCAGCACATCCTCATCCTGACGAAGGTCGGCAAGGGTGAGCGAGCTGTCGCCACTCTTCTGCTGTGCGAGCACGAGTGCCTCCTCGGCCGTAGGTGCTACCACATAACCACCCTTTGGCAGGTAGTAGGCAGGGATGCGCTGACCCCACCAGAGCTGACGGCTGATACACCAGTCCTTGATGTTCTCCATCCAGTGGCGGTAGGTGTTCTTATACTTCTCAGGCACAAAGCGGATGATATCCTCCAGCACGGCCTTAGTTGCAGGCTTCGCAATCTCCGACATAGACATAAACCACTGCATAGAGAGCTTTGGCTCAATAGCCACGCCCGTACGCTCGGAGTAGCCGACATTGTTGGTATACGCCTCGGTCTTCTCCATAAGGCCTGCAGCCTCCAGGTCCTTCTCAATCTGCTTGCGGCACTCAAAGCGGTCTACGCCCACATACATACCAACCTTGTCGTTGATAGTACCGTCGTCGTTGAAGATGTCAATGGTCTCAAGGCCATACTTCTCGCCCAGCATATAGTCGTTTACATCGTGTGCAGGGGTAACCTTCAGCGCACCAGTACCGAACTCTACATCCACATACTCGTCGCGGATGATAGGGATAGAGCGACCTACAAGCGGAACAATCACGCGAGCACCCTCTGGCACATCGGCATAGCGTGGGTCGTTAGGGTTAAGACATACAGCCGTATCGCCCAGAATGGTCTCTGGACGGGTTGTAGCAACGATGATATTGCGGTCTGTACCCTCCAACTTGTAGCGCAGGTAGTAGAGCTTGCCCTGCGACTCCTTGTATATAACCTCCTCGTCCGAGAGGGCTGTCTTTGCACTTGGGTCCCAGTGTACCATACGCACACCACGGTAGATTTTGCCCTTGTTGTACAGGTCGCAGAATACCTGGATAACACTCTGAGTACGAGCCTCATCCATAGTAAAGCAGGTGCGGTCCCAGTCGCACGAAGCACCCAGCTTGCGCAGCTGCTTGAGGATAATGCCACCGTGCTTCTCCTTCCACTCCCACGCATGAGCGAGGAACTGCTCGCGGGTGAGCGACGCCTTGTCAATGCCCTCAGCCTTGAGCTTGGCTACAACCTTAGCCTCCGTAGCGATACTCGCGTGGTCGGTACCCGGTACCCAGCAAGCATTCTTGCCGAGCATACGCGCACGACGCACCAGCACATCCTGAAGCGTATTGTTGAGCATATGTCCCATGTGGAGCATACCCGTCACATTTGGTGGCGGAATGACGATAGTAAACGGCTCGCGCTCATCGGGCTCTGAATGGAAAAGGTTGTGGTCACACCAGTAGTCGTACCACTTCTGTTCAATCTCCTGCGGAGTGTACTTGTCAGCAATCTGCATAGTCTATATTGTTTTGTTATTTTTGTATCACAACTGTTCAACCTGCAAAGATAGTAAAAAATTTACCGTTCTGCAAATTTTGGCTATTGGCTTTATCAAGGTATTCGCCGCGCGGATGATGTTGAGGGGTGCGAACCGAACGCTGCGATTGAGCCGAGCGCAATAGCGGTTGCACACCGAAGGTGCAAAAACCTATAATTGAAGGCAAGAGCTTGCTCTTATGACTTCAATGACGGTTTTTGGGCATCTATGCCGCAACTGACATTGCCGAGGCGTAGCAGGGTCGGGTTGCCGAAGGCAAGCCAACATATAATCTTACGGACTAAACCGAACACGAACAACACA
>JAFTOU010000019.1 GCA_017463615.1 Alistipes sp.
CGACGATGTTTAGGGGTGTGGCTTGCACCGTCGGTTATTCCTTGCACCATTTTATCGTCAAAGTGGTGCAGTTACAACGCTCGGCAAAAAGTGGCAACGATGGATAGTACTAAAGCGTACAGCCATTGTTGCCACCTTTTTGTTAGCGGAAGTAGATGCGCCGCTATCACGATAAAATCCTATCTACTAATGGGAGGAGCAATGCAGTTCCGAAACCAGTGAGAGCCATTGCAAGGCCGGACATGGCGCCCTCTACGGCGCCGAGTTCAATGGCGCGGGCGGTGCCGATGCCGTGGGAGGCTGCTCCAAGGGCGAAGCCGCGAGCCATAGGGTCGGTAACGCCACAGAGTGAGAGGAGTTTTGCACCGCAGATGCTGCCCAGTACGCCTGTACAGAAGACCACGACGGAGGTCACAGCCACAATGCCACCCAAAGGCTCGCTGACAGCAATAGCGATAGGTACGGAGACCGACTTAGGGGCGATGGAGGTGATTATACTATGTTCCAGGCCGAAAAGCATAGCGATACCAACCACAAAGCCGATACCTACAACGCACCCAGCCACGGTAGCGCCAAGTACTGGCAGCGTTGCACTCTTAAGTCGCTCCACTTGCTCGTACATAAGGTATCCCAGTGCGACTACTGACATACCGAGGGCGAAGTCCAGCAGAGCGACAGACTTCTTATATGTCTGATAGTCAATATCGGCGAAATTGAGAAACACAATCACAGCCGCAGCGGTAAGCAACACCGGGTGCAGCAGCATAAATCGCGTACGGCGAAAGATGTAGCCACTAAGCAGATAGAGGCCTATGGTCAGGCAGAGCAGGAAAATATCCGAAACAACTATCTCTCTCATTGTCTTTTACGATTTAGCAGTTGAAACACCCACCCTACTGCCACAATAACGGCAAAGGTACTCACAACCGTAGCCACGCTAATAGCCACGATATTATCCATAATAACGCCGTAAGACTCTATCAGTCCAACGCCAAAGGGGACAAAGAATAGCGCCATAGTCCCCAGCAAAAACTTAGCCGTTGGTCGCACAGTCTCGCCCTTAACCACACCCGAGCAGAGTAGCGCAAAGAGCAGCAACATACCGATAATATTACCCGATATATAGCCATCTATCAGCACCGACAAGCAGTTGCCAACAAGCCAGCAGGCAAGAATTACAAACAGTCCCTTCATCACTTAACAGGTATCAGCACAAACTCAAACTCCTGCTCAGCGTATGGTATTCGGTACTGCTCAAGAGGTATTGCGCCCCAGCTATTCTGGCAGATAATACCCGACTGAGTCTTATCAATGTTGATATAGGTATTTCCGTCTCGCTCAAGCAGTTGCGGATGCTTGCGGTAGTTGTCCGAAAGAATATCTATCTGGCTGAGCGAGTATGGAATAGCGGTTGCGGAGAAGAGCACAGGGGCTACTACCTTGAGTCCACAGCCAGCCTTATCTGTAATCTGCCAGTATCTCAAATCGCAGTGCGCACCCGACTCCTGAGGACGAACATAGGTCATACAGAACTGCTCATCAACGCTCTGCTTATAGAATCCCACCGGAGTACCGCTCTTACGGTCTACATAGCTCTCCGAGCCACCTGCACCGTAGAACTCAATAGTGTCAAAACTCTCTGGCATAGCGAAGTAGACGCCATAGCGCAACATTGCCCTGATATCCAACTTATGCTTACCCGGGCGCATATGCTCCTTAATAGCCACGCGGCCGTTGCTATCAATGGTGTAGGTCATATAGACACGCATACCCAGCTCGCTATAGGAGTATGTGACATTTACCTCCACGCAATCGCCCTTCTGCTCCATCAGGAACAGTGCCATCTCGCGCTTAGGGTTGCGGAAGCTCTTCCACGAGTGGTAGTATACGGCATTAGAGCCTCGCTTGCGCACGCCGTAGTCATTCTCGGTCATCGCGCGGTAGAAGAGCGGCTCTATAGGTTTGGAAATAAGTTGCTTACCTGCAAGGGTGTAACTATCAATGAAGCCATTGCCCGCAAAGTGAATCTCAAAATCTACGCCGCGAACTATCCTATTGTCGTAGTCCATAGCAAGGGCACCACCGACTGGAAGCATTACTGCTGCAAGCTGCGTCTGAGCATCATAAGGGGTAAGCACAAACTGGTTATATGCCACGCAGTGACCCTTCTCAAGCAGTGGCTCGTCGCTCTTAAGGGTATAACGCACCGTAAGGATAACCTCCCCCTTAAGCGCGCGAATATCAAGCTCCGAGTAGTCCAACTTGATATTCATTCGCATCTGCGCAGGGATATCAAGCCTCTCAACCGTACCGCTCAGAGCCTTAACGCCGTCGGCAGTGACCTCCCACTCAAGGCGGTAGTTGCTAAGGTCGCGGAACATATACTCGTTGTAGACCTCAATGCCGCCATTTTTCAAATCTACGGCAGAGGTCCAGATATTCTGATACTGATGCCACACCTCGCGGGCACTTGGATGCGGAGTGCGAGAGGCGGAGATAAAGCCGTTGTTGCAGAATGTCTCGTCGCTTGGGTCTACATCGTTGTAGCAGCCTCCATAGCGGTAGATGGACTTGCCCGTCTGAGGGTCTGTCCACGCCAATGCTTGGTCTACAAAGTCCCAGATAAATCCACCCTGATAGTGCGGATATTTGCGCACCAAATCCCAGTACTCCTTAAGGCTACCGAGCGAGTTACCCATCGCGTGTGCATATTCGCACTGGATAAGTGGTCGCTTAGGGTTGTTATTCACATACTTCTCGCACTGGTCGTAGGTCGCATACATCGGACACTCAATATCCGAGTTGTAGTTCTTAGGCTTGTCGCCGTATGTTACATGGCACGCCTGCTCATACTGCACTGGGCGGCTGCTGTCGTAGCTCTTTATCCAGTCGTAGCAAGTGTGGAAGTTAGCACCATTGCCAGCCTCGTTGCCTAAACTCCAAACTATTACAGATGGGTGGTTGTAGTCGCGCAACACAACGCGCTGATTACGAACAAGATGTGCCTGCTTGTAGCGAGGATGATGTGCAAGACTCTTGTCGCCATAGCCCATACCGTGCGACTCCACATTCGCCTCGTCTACGACATAGATACCATACTTATCGCACAGGTCGTACCAGAGTGGCGAATCTGGATAGTGGCATGTGCGCACTGCATTGAGGTTATGCTGCTTCATAATCTTTATGTCGCGCACCATATCCTCGTACTTAACATAGTAG
Source organism: Alistipes sp. (assembly GCA_017463615.1). Taxonomy (GTDB): domain Bacteria; phylum Bacteroidota; class Bacteroidia; order Bacteroidales; family Rikenellaceae; genus Alistipes. The sequence goes on from JAFTOU010000019.1 coordinate 3,220, forward strand.
CCGCGCTCTGGGTTCATCTCGTGGCGATTTGCGCCCTTGATAAGCACCGCGCGACCATTTACAAGCAGCTGCGAGCCGATAATCTCAACCTTGCGGAAGCCGACATTGAACGCTGCCGCCTCGGTAGGTGTAGAGACGGTGAGCTTGTAGAGGTTTGGAGTCTCGGCACTCCAACTCTTCACATCCGCGAGCTTGATAACCGTATTCACCTTGCCCGCCTTTGGGGTAAAGCGTTGCTTATAGAGCGGGTTGTCGTTCTCGTCAGTCAGCAGAGCCTCCACCCACTTTACACCCGCCGTTAGCGATACATCAAGCGTCAGCACGCCATCGCGGTACTCATTCTCAAGGTCTGCCACAAACTTAACATCCGCTATATGAGCCTTGTCGCGGGCATAAATATAGCAGTCGCGGGCAATACCCGAGAGTCGCCAGAAATCTTGGTCCTCAAGATATGAGCCGTCGCACCAACGGTGGCACTCCATAGCAAAGAGGTTGCTGCTGCCAGCCTTGATATACTTGGTGATGTCAAACTCAGCCTCCAACTTGCTATCCTCGCTATAGCCCACGCGCTTGCCATTGACCCACAGCGCAAGGTTTGAGGTCGCCGAGCCGATATGGACAAATACCTGCTTGCCACGCCACTGCTCAGGGATGTCTATGTAGCGACGGTATCTACCCACATGGTTGCGATGCTCAGGAACGAAAGGCGGATTGCTGATATAGGTATTCTTCCACGCATAGCCGTGATTTACATATAGCGGGTCGCCATAGCCGTTCAGCTCCCAAATACCCGGCACTGGCATCTTGCCCCACTGCGCATCGTTGTACTTTACAGAGTAAAACTCCTCCGCAGGGGCATCGGTCAGATGGTTGTACCAGATAAAGTTCCACTCCCCCTCTATCGTTTGGTAGGCTGGCGCAGCGCGATAACAACTGCCCGCCACAGCCTGAGCAGATGATGGATAGACAATAAAACTTGAACGCATAGGCTCACGATTCTGCTCCACAATCGTCGGATCCTCATACGGCTTCACCACACCAGTAGCAGTTGCCGTAGTAGCGGAGAGCAACAATAAACCCGCAAGTAAAGGTAATACTCGTCTCATAGCAAAAGATATTTTCTACAAAGTTACTATTTTTTTTGATAGCATAAAATTTTGTAGGCTGAAAAAGTTTGCCTATCTTTGCACCCGCTTACGAGCACTTGTTTGAGCTGTGGTGTAATGGTAACACAGCAGATTTTGGTTCTGTCGTTCTGGGTTCGAGTCCCGGCAGCTCAACACACACAAGCACCCGCAAAAGGGTGCTTGTGTTGTTTTGTATGATTGGTGTAGCCTTCGGCTATAGTTAAAAAGCGATATGCTGGCAAATGAGTAAACTCAAGCCTGCATATCGCTTTTTTAACACCATCTGCGATGGTACACCAATCATACACTGAGCTGTCGGGATATGTGAAGGGTTACCTCAGTCGTGTATCTCCGCACCGCGCCAGCGCGACTGCGGCACTCCTTCGGTGATGACGCGCAGTTGGGTTCAACTGCGCGTCATTCGAGTCCCGGCAGGGCCTATTACACCATTGACTTCTAAAGTTTTGCTAAGAAGCGGTCGCGGTCTACGATGAAGCGGGTGTGGGTGCCGGAGCCGATGAGGGTGGTGCCGTCGTGGGCTTCAACAGCGAAGGAGAGCTTGCGGCCCTCTATGGCTGTGAGGGTGGCGGTAGCGGTGATGGTTGCGCCGAGGGCGGAGGCCTTGATATGGCTTGTCTCTACCTGTGTGCCGACAGTTGTTTGACCCTCTGTAAGGGCTGGAGCTACGGCATTCATAGCGGCGTTCTCCATAAGGGCTACCATTGCGGGTGTTGCGAAGACATCCATATCGCCAGAGCCGAGAGTGCGAGCTGTATTTGCCTGGCAAACGGTTGTAGTAGAGGTATAAGTGAGTCCGATTTCCATAATTTTCGCTATTTTATTTGTGCAAAGATACTACTTTGTTCTTGATTTCGTTATCTTTGTAGCGAAAAAGTATGCAGAAAAGGCGCTACATATTGCTATTATTACTGTTGCTGCTAATGCTTCCCGCATCGGCACAGAGGCGCAGGGAGCGAGCCTATTGGCACAGCGAGTGGGTGGTAGAGAATGGGGACTCAATACCCGTATTCCACCTCACGCCAGTGCGAAAATATGCCCGCAAGCCTGATATGCGTCGTTATGCCCGTATGGTCAGGGCGGTAAAGCGTGTCTACCCTATTGCTGAGGAGGCTAAGACGCTGATGGCGAGCATGGAGAAGGAGCTTGTTGCGCTGCCGAACAAGAAGCAGCAGAAGCTCTATATCAAGGGTATAGAGAAGCGACTTGTGCGCGAGTATACACCAGTTATCAAGAAGATGACAATTTACGACGGTCGCGTGCTACTAAAACTCATTGACCGCCAGATAGATAACACAGCCTTTGAGATTATCAAAGAGTTTCGCGGAGGCTTTGAGGCGGGCATTTGGCAGGCGCTTGCTAAGGTCTTTGGCAACAACCTAAAGACCGACTACAACCCCGAGAAAGACGACCAGCTATTGGAACAGATTGTCGTCCTCTACGAGAAGGGGTTGCTATAACAGTTTCTTCCTATTTCTTAACCCTTATCACCGCCAATCCATTCGGTACAGAGCGCTCGCCCGAGCGGTCAGAGGGACGGTTTGCAGGGGCAAAGAGACCCTTGCTGCTCTTAAGGCAGAACGAGCTACTGCCACCACCGTCAAGATTTATCGCATCATAAGCGCCTAACTGCTTAAAAATCACAGCCATATCGGCATACGAAAGTCCATTTGAGTACTCCTTACGACGGCCATCGCCCACAAGGATAAACACGCGCTTTCCATCCTCGGTAACACCCACCGCCGTACGAGGTTCAAGGCGAGTATCACTACTCTGCGCCACGCCATCGTTCAGCAGCATCTGGCGACCGCTAACTGCCTCAGCGATAGTGCTTTTATCGCACTGGCGGTACTCCTCGTTTGTCATACAGCGCGCCGAGCCATCCTTGAGCACCGCAAAGACCGTAGTAAGGTCATCACACTCGCTCTTGAGCGCCTTGCCACCGCGATAGACCACGCCACAGACCATCTGGCTACTCCTGATATGGAAAAAGTCGGCATTAACACCGCCCAGCACCTCCACATCGGGGCGATTGGCCTGCATAGCATTCAGCTGTGCGGAGATAGGCGCTACGGCCGTAGCTACCTGATGCGTCGGCTGTATAGAGCTATCGCTATCCCCCACTGCTGTCGCTACTAGAGTGATACGCTCCGAGAGCTGCACATCCAGCAGGTAGATCTTTGTCGGCATCGTCTGCCCATCTTTAGTTACGGTGTAGTCCATAGTCACCACCTCCACCCCCTTAGCGATGGTTGCACGAGGGGCTACAGCCTGTTTTGGGGCTGCGCAGGAGAGAAAAAGTGACGCAAAAAGTAAGATAATCAATTTCATAAGGCAAATGTACGAAAAATTTTCGTATCTTCGCGCCGTTATATGGACTTATGTAAATAAGATAATTAAAAGATATAAACTATGTTTGAAAATTTAACCGAGAAACTTGAACGATCGTTCAAAATCCTCAAGGGCGAAGGTCGTATTACCGAAATCAATGTTGCCGAGACTCTCAAGGAGATTCGCCGTGCACTCATTGACGCCGATGTGAACTACAAGGTTGCCAAGACATTTACAGACCAGGTAAAGACCAAGGCGCTGGGACAGAATGTGCTCACAGCTGTAAAGCCAGGTCAGATGCTTACAAAGATTGTCCGCGACGAGTTGGCTGCGCTGATGGGTGGCACTGCTACCGACATCAAGCTGGAGGGCAACCCTGCCGTAGTGCTTATCGCAGGTCTTCAGGGTTCTGGTAAGACCACATTCTCTGGCAAGCTCGCTTCGTTTATCAAGAGCAAGAAGGGTCGTCAGGTACTGCTCGTTGCAGGCGATGTATACCGTCCTGCAGCGATTGACCAGCTCAAGATTTTGGGTCAGCAGATTGGCGTAGAGGTCTACACCGAGGAGGGCAACAAAAACCCTGTAGAGATTGCACAGAACGCTATCGCCTACGCTCGTCAGAAGAGCATTAACACCGTTATCGTCGATACCGCAGGTCGTCTTGCCGTAGACGAGGCGATGATGGTTGAGATTACCGCTATCAAGGCTGCCGTAAACCCATCCGAGACCCTCTTTGTCGTTGATGCAATGACTGGTCAGGATGCAGTAAATACCGCCCGTGAGTTCAACAACCGCCTCAATTTTGACGGCGTAGTACTCACCAAGCTGGACGGTGATACCCGCGGTGGTGCTGCTATCTCTATCCGCTCGGTTGTGGATAAGCCACTCAAGTTTATCTCCAGTGGCGAGAAGATGGATACCCTGCAGGTGTTCCACCCAGAGCGTATGGCAGACCGTATTCTGGGCATGGGTGATGTCGTTTCCCTCGTTGAGCGTGCGCAGGAGCAGTACGACGAGGAGGAGGCTCGCCGCCTGAAGAAGAAGATTGTCAAGAACCAGTTTAACTTCAATGACTTCCTCGCTCAGATTGGACAGATAAAGAAGATGGGTAACCTCAAGGACCTGGCATCTATGATTCCGGGTATGGGCAAGCTGCTGAAGGATGTTGAGATTGGCGACGATGTATTCAAGCAGACCGAGGCTATCATCGGCTCTATGACCCCTCAGGAGCGCGAGCACCCAGAGATTATCAACGCCCGCCGTCGTGAGCGTATCGCTAAGGGCTCTGGTACTACTATGGCAGATGTAAACCGCCTGCTCAAGCAGTTTGAGGATATGCGCAAGATGATGAAGATGGCAGCCGGCGGCAAGATGGGTATGCCAAAGGGTATGCCACGCGGTTTCCGCCGTTAGCCAATAGCCGAAGTAATTTTTAGGTTTTAGGAGAGGAATTACAACGCTACTGAGGAGCGGCAATGGGAGCATAGGAGGAGCTATGTGACCGAAGGCGCGACGAAGTGAAGGCAGTAATTACCTCATAAAAGCAAAAATTTATGCACAAGAGTGGTTTTGTAAATATCATAGGCAACCCCAATGTCGGCAAGAGTACGCTGATGAATGCGTTGGTGGGCGAGCGTCTGTCTATCATCACATCCAAGGCGCAGACTACGCGTCACCGCATTATGGGTATTGTCAATGGCGAGGATTTCCAGATTGTCTACTCCGACACTCCAGGTATTCTCAAGCCCAACTACAAACTTCAGGAGTCAATGATGAAGTTTGTGCGCGGAGCTGTATCGGATGCGGATGTTATCCTCTATGTGACTGACACCGTTGAGCAGCCGAGCGACCGCAACAGCGAAATATTGGAGAAGATTGCCCTCAGTGGCATTCCCGTACTGCTGATTATCAACAAGATAGACCTCACTACGCAGGAGAAGTTAGAGGAGCTTGTAGCCTTCTGGCAGCAGCGACTGCCTATGGCAACAATCATCCCTGCATCGGCAAAGGAGAGCTTCAACATCGGCGCAATATTTGACCGTATACTCTCGTTACTTCCCCAGGGAGAGCCCTTCTATCCGAAGGATACACTTACGGACAAGACGCTGCGTTTCTTCGCCTCGGAGATTATCCGCGAGAAGATTCTCACGACATACGAAAAGGAGATTCCATACTGCTGCGAGATTGAGATTGACTCCTACAAGGAGGAGCCAGCTATAGACCGCATAAGCGCGACTATCTATGTTGCCCGCGACTCGCAGAAGGGTATTGTTATCGGTCACAAGGGCGAGAAGCTCAAGAAGGTTGGTCAGGCAGCTCGTCAGGACCTTGAGCGTTTCTTGGACAAGAAGGTCTTTCTACAACTCTTTGTTAAGGTGAATGACGACTGGCGCAACTCAGACCGTCAACTTCGCCGTTTTGGATATGAATTAGAGTAGAGTGAGGCGTTTTTTTCACATATTTATAGCCCTTATTGCGCTGCTGAGCACCACAGAGGTAAAGGCTCAGTATAACCGCGAGTACTTCTTCTGGGTAGGTCGTCAGCAGATGATGGAGAATGAGTTTACGGAGGCTATCCGTACGCTCAATGTTCTATTGCGCTTTGACCAGGATGCCTACGAGGGCTACTTCCTGCGCGGCATTGCCAAGTACAATCTTGACGATTTGATTGGTGCCGATGCGGACTTTACTATCGCCATTAACAAGAACCCCGTCTTTACTACAGCCTATACATATCGCGCCATAACACGCTCAAGATTAGGAAATTACGACGATGCACTCAAGGACTTCCGCGAGGCTATAGACCTTCGTCCTGACCTTCCTAACCCCTACTTCAGCCGTGGTGTTACGCGACTACTAAATCAGCAGTTCAAGGATGCGATAGCCGACTTTGACAACTTCATCCGCTATGAGAAGAAGGTTGCCGATGCCTACATCAACCGTGGCGTGTGCTACCTCTACCTCAAGGATACTGTTCGTGCGTACGAGAACTACGAGACCGCCATTCGTACAAACCGCGAGAATCCATCCTCCTACAACCGTCGCGGAGCGCTCTACTTTGAGCAGAAGCGATATGCAGAGGCTGAGGCGGACTTCAACAAGGCCATAGAGTGCGACTCTACCATGCCACTCTCCTACTTCAACCGCGCGCTGGTCTACAACGAGACCTCGCGTCCGCAGCTATCGCTCAAGGACCTTGACCGCGTAATTGAGCTTGACTCTACAAGCTCTATCAGCTACTTCAACCGTGCTATTATCCGCAGCAATATCGGCGATTTGAACCGCGCCTTGGAGGACTACAACAAGGTGGCTCAGTACTCGCCAAACAATGTGTTGGTATACTACAATCGCGCCATTCTTCGCACTCAGTTAGGCGATATCAAGCAGGCTGTGGAGGACTACACACGCGCCATTGAGCTATATCCCGACTTTGCAAATGCCTACTTGGGCCGTAGCCACCTGCGCCATCTGCTCAAGGATAACTCTGGTGCTAAAAAGGACCGCCAGACTGCCGAGCGTAAGATTGCCGAGTACCGTTCTCGCCTGAGCGACAGCACATACTCCATCTATGCCGACACGACCCAGAAGTTCAACCGTCTGCTCTCCTTTGAGAGTAAGATTGCTGGCTCGTCGTTTGAGCGTATCAAGAGCCGCGGAGGAGATAAGGGCGATAATATGACCCTGCTGCCGCTCTATCGCTTTACGATGCGTAATCGTGACTCTATAGATATTGAGCAGTCTACACGCCGCTTCCACTCGCAGCGTGCCGAGGACTTTATCGCAAATCTTGACAACCCACTGCTCCAGATTTCGCGCCTTGAGAGCAATATCGCCCCAGATTCGCTTGTGGAGATAAACCACAACTACCGCGAGGCGGTGAAGAGCATTGAGGGCGAGAGTGCTTGGAAGACCCTCTTTGAGTTGGCTATCAGCGAGTCGCTAATCAAGCAGTATACCAACGCTGTCAATACCTACTCGCAGGCTATTGCCCTCAATCCGTCTAACCCATTCCTCTACCTCAATCGCGCAGCAACACAGGCGGAGATGATAGACTTTATCTCCTCTATTGACAACGGCTACCAGCGTATGTCTATAGAGAGTGACCCGGCTCGTCGTCTGCACAACTCGCACACCCGCACTTACGACTACAGCGAGGCTATATCCGACCTCAATAAGGCTATAAAGCTCCACCCGGGCTTTGCCTACGCATACTATAACCGCGCAAACCTCTATGCCCTATCGGGTATGCTACCAGAGGCGGCGGATGACTACACTAAGGCTATTGAGCTCAACCCTCACTTTGCCGAGGCGTACTACAACCGCGGACTGCTGCAGATATATATGAAGGATACGCGCAAGGGGTGTCTTGATATCTCTAAGGCTGGCGAGCTTGGCATTACAGAGGCTTATCAGGTGCTGAAAAGTTACTCAAATCAATAACTCAAATTTATAAATATAAACCATTATGACTCAAACAATTCGTAAAAATCTCAACGACCACGCTTGGGCGCGTTGGACAGCGATGGTTCTCATTGCGCTGATGATGCTCTTTGCGCACATGTTCGTTGATGTAATCTCTCCTATCAAGGAGCTGATTCAGGTTCAGCGTGGCTGGACATCGGATATCTTCGGCACCTATGCAGGCTCGGAGTATCTGCTCAATGTATGGGGATTCCTTATCGTGGCAGGTATCATTCTTGATAAGATGGGTATCCGCTTCACTGGTCTTACATCGGCAATCGTGATGATTATCGGTGCGGCAATCAAGTTCTACGCCGTCTCTGAGGCTTTTATCGGCACTGGCTTGGAGAGCTGGCTCAACAGCTGGTGGGTAGACTTCCCTGCATCGGCAAAGCTCGCATCGGCAGGCTTTATGATTTTCGGCTGCGGCTGCGAGATGGCAGGTATTACCGCCTCTAAGGCTATGGCTAAGTGGTTTGAGGGCAAGGAGATGGCTCTGGCTATGGGTCTGGAGATGGCTCTGACCCGCGTGAGCGTGTTCCTTATCTTTACAATCTCGCCTCGCCTTGCAGGTATCGGTGGCGCTAACCCTTCGGTAGTTCGCCCTGTGGCATTCTGCCTGGCTCTGCTCTGCATCGGCCTGCTCTTCTACTCTATCTTCTGCGTTATGGATAAGAAGCTGGATAGCCAGACTGGCGCTGCGGAGAGTGCAGACCCTGAGGAGGAGTTCAAGTTCTCTGATATCGGTAAGATTTTCAGTAGCAAGCTCTTCTGGATTGTAGCTATGCTCTGCGTGCTCTACTACTCGGCTATCTTCCCATTCCAGAAGTTCGCAGCAAATATGCTCCAGAGCAACCTTAACCTGGACGCTACTACCGCTGCCGACATCTTCCGCTGGTTCCCTATCGGTGCCGCTTGCGTTACCCCATTCTTGGGTTGGTATCTTGACCGTAAGGGTAAGGGCGCAACTATGCTTATCCTCGGTGCACTGCTGATGATTGTCTGCCACTCTATCTTCGCCCTCGTGCTGCCTGCAGTACCAAGCAAGATTATCGCTTACGCAGCTATCATCCTGCTCGGCGTATCATTCTCGCTCGTTCCTGCAGCCCTCTGGCCATCTGTGCCAAAGATTATGGATAAGCGCTTCCTCGGTAGCGCATACTCGCTCATCTTCTGGGTGCAGAACTTCGGTCTGAGCTTCACCCCAATGCTTATCGGCTATGTCCTTGAGAAGACCAACCCAGGTGTAGCAGAGCAGATTGAGGCAGGCGTTACCGGCGTAAACTATAACTATACAGCCCCAATGCTCGTATTCGTTGCCCTCGGCGTTCTGGCACTGCTCTTCGCACTCTACCTCAAGGCCGACGACCGCCGCAACAACTACGGCCTCGAGCGACCAAATATCCAGTAGGACGGCTGGCTATTGGCTGTTAGCTATTAGCTATTGGCTTTTTAGAGGTATCGCCTACGGCGATAGTTTTATAGGGTGTAGAGATGCACCCTATTTTTTGTTTTCAAAGCACTACCCTATTTTGTCGTCAAAGTGCGTCAGATAGCACTGTCCAATTTGGCGTCAGAAGGGCGTAGATGCAACGCCGCGATTAAGCCGAGCGCAATCAAACTTGTTTGAATTGCCGAGGCGGAGCGGTGAAGGGTCGCCAAAGGCGAGCCAACGCTCGGCAAAAAATCCCAGCGATGGATAGTACTAAAAGCGTACAGCCATTGCTGGGAGTTTTTGTTAGCGGCGGCAGGTATGCCCTTATCACGCCAAATTAAGCACTTCTGTAATCCTATCACACATCGCACTCCAACTAAATCGTTTGCGCTCGGTGACAATATTCTGGCGGAAGCGGGTGAGGTTATCGTCCTTGTAGAGGGACTCAATAGAGTCAAGGACGCCTTCAACGGTTGGGGGGCAGACATAGCCGACCCTATCGTCGGGGACAATCTCGGGGAGGCCACCGACCTCGGTGACAATCATAGGGGTGCAGAAGTTATAGGCTATCTGTGTCACGCCGCTCTGCGTGGCTGTCTTATAGGGCAGCACAAGGGCATCGGCGACGGAGAAGTAGTACTTAACATCCTCGTCTGCCACAAATCTATCGTGGAGGATTACCCTATCGCCCAGCGCCTCAAGCAGTGGCTCGTACTTCTCTTTGCTCTCGTAAAACTCGCCCGCAACGATTAGTTTCAGACCATCGCGGCGCACCTTGCGCCACGCCTCAAGGAGTATATCCAAACCCTTATACTCGCGCACAAGACCAAAAAAGAGGAGGTAGTCCACATTGGCATCCAACCCCAAGTGACGGCAAGCCTCAGTGCGCTCCACGCGGTTGCCGAAGTTGGAGAACATCGGGTGTGGCGAGAAGAGTGCAGGGGCTGAGCTGTAGTGCTTCAGCTCACCGTGCACCTGCTCCGACATATAGACAAAGCCATCCACAGCGCCGAGGTAGTAGTGGTTGAACGGGCGGTCGGTGATATGGTGCTCGTGCGGCTCAACATTATCTATCTGGCAGATGACCTTCGTTACGCCATTTCGGCGAGCTATACGGGCGATTGTTCCGAAGCAGGGAGCCATAAATGGGGTCCAGTACTTCATCAGCACCATATCGGGAGCCTCGCGGCGGATACGATTGCCGACAGTTATCCAATTTATTGGGTTACAGGTGTTTACAATGCGCTCTATGTGCAAATCTTTCGGCGCGGGGGTATCTACCGTCTGGCTCTTGCCAGGGAAGAGGAGCGAGGGGTACTGCAACGAGAAGGTGTAGATTACAACCTCGTCGCCACGCGAGATATACTCTCGCGCCATAGTCTCCATAATTGACGCCAAACCACCACGATACGGGTGCGCAGGTCCAAGAATTACTATCTTCATATCAAAATCTTTCCGTAAAGGTACAAAAAAAGAGAGCAGATTCCAAAAATCTGCCCCCATTTTCTATCATCACAACCCTATCGCCACTCAAACGATGCTCGGCAAGCCGCCACACCATCCTCGCGCGTAATCTCAAAGAGGGTCGTATTCTCCACCACCTGCATACCCACCTTGAGCGTCTGCCCAAAGAGGCACTCGTGCATAAAGTGCACATCCAGACGGAACGGGCGGTTCTGCTTGAGGTACTCAATCGGCAGCATATCAACCATCAGGGCGATGTAGCGCATGGTGTTCATGTGGTTGTTGAAGTCAATGTCACTGTAGACAATCTTGTGCTCGCGCGTCACCTCCGCCTCAATGGCCGTCAGTCGGCGTGGCTGCTCGCACGGAGACTCCACAAGGCTGACATAGGGCTCAAACATCTCCTCAATAGTATTGAGCGCCACCGGCACACGCTTCACATAGTCCAACATACACCACTGCGAAAGCGAACGAACAAACACATTGCCCTCCATATCCGACAGCGTAAAGTTACGCGTTGAGAGCAACCTGGCATTGTGATTTACCCATGTTGTAAGGTCAAATTCTGCAAACTGCTCAGGACGCGAATCCACCTCAATAACAAACTTTGAGAGCACCCATGTGCGGTTAAGCGGCGTGAGCGCATCCACACCAAAACCCTTTCCCTGCGCATCTATACCCGCAGTATTGAGGATATAGTTACCCAGCGAGTCAATGGTCGCACGCAGCGTAAAATCAACATTCTGCGTCGCCACCTGATAACGATATGTAGTCTGATTTTTCATACCGCAAAGATAGCAAAAATTTACGGAACAGCAAATTTTGCCGTTGGCTCGTCTACGACGACCCTTCCTCCTCGCGGCTCGGCATAGTCTGCAAGCAGTCTCTGCTCTCGCTCCGCAGCGTCGGTTGGCTATTCATAGGTGTCGCTGAAGCGACAAGTATTGAGGGGGGGGGTGCGGAGAGTTCCCAAAGGTGTTAGAGTTATTAGAGGTGTTAGGGCACTACGCAACAATAGCGAGAGCCTGAACTCTCGCTATTGATTAGGTACTAATTGCTACTTAAACAAGTTTAACAAATCTCTTTCAAACTTTCCAGTAGAAACACATGCCTCCTTAGCTGGTATCTCTTGTAAATACTTTTTGAATGTAAGAGTGTTTAGTATCTCTAAAATACGGATACCTTGCATTCCTCCTAAATTCACACTGATTGAAGTTTTAGTATCATCAACCTTTCTTACTCTAACATTAAATGAGCAGGTCGCTTTGTTTCCAACGCATTTGCAGCCATTATATTTATTGAGATAAGGTAAAACAAACCATGCGTTATCATTCTGTAGTTTTCCATACTCATCCTCCATTGTTACTAATGATTCTCCAATATTTACCGCATTTGCAACAATGATACCACTATCTTTTTCCAAGACTCCTATGGGCAGATTATTCATCGCAAAGAAATCTATTACATTAGCCCAAACAGCATCATAAGGGGTATTAGTCTCTACCGAGTTACTAATAGGATAGCTGCTTTTAAGAGTGAGCAATGGTGCAGAACAAGAATTAAAACACAATACTGCCGTACACAACAACACCAGTCCAAAAATCTTTTTCATAATTTTTTGATATTTAAGTTAAACATAAGTGGCTGCCTCAGATGGCAACCGTTTAACTCAAAAAAAGAAAAACGCGGGTCACGCTTAATACTGAAGGTACGACCAAGCACCCATACACATAAGCACAACCCACGCCGTATATACCAGCGTGAGCATTTAGCGTGCCTATTGCTTGTGTACTTGAATAAATTGGTCGTTTTTCAGTATAGCAACAGCCTAAATGCCATCTAAAGAACTGCGTATCCCGCAATCCATCACAAAGATAGTCAAATTTAATCTAATTACAAAGCGATAAAGCTATTTTTTTGCTTTTATCCGTGAGTCCGAACACCGAACGAACAAGGGTGTTCGCATTTCCGAACAAAACCGAACGCTGCCCGTTTTATCGTCAGAGTGGTGTAGGTGCGGTATATCGTGAGAAATCCCCGGATGGGACATACTAAAGCGTATTTCCCATTCGGGGATTTGAGGGATGTGCAGCTAATGCCGCCTTTTCACGGCAAAACCTACAATAAGAATAGTATCATAGACTGCGCTATAACCACTCTCAGGAACATCACGAGGGGGTAGACGGTGGCGTAGCTGATGGCGGGCATATCGGAGCCTGCGATGTTGTTGGCGTAGGTGAGGGCGATAGGGTTTGTCATACTGCCCGCGAGGGTGCCCATGATGGTATAGTAGTCCATCTTATAGGCTTTGCGGGCGAAGATGCCGACGAGGAGCAGTGGCACGATAGCGATAATGAGTGCGTAGAGCATCCAGACATAGCCTCCCTCCACGACAGCCTCCACAAATCCCTCGCCCGAGGCAAGACCTACGGAGGCGAGGAACATAGCCAGACCCACCTCGCGCAGCATAAGGTTTGCGCTCACGGTGGTATAGGTTATCAGGTGCCAGTGCGTTCCGAAGCGACCGATAAGGATAGCCATAAGCATAGGACCTGCAGCCAAACCGAGCTTTATCTGTGGCGACTCCACAAGTGGAATAGAGCCGACAAAGACGCCCAGGGCGATACCGAGAAAGATGGTAAAAATATGTGGCTGGTGCAACTTCTTGAGCGAGTTTCCGAGCAGCTCAGCGACCTTCTCAATAGCGCTCTCAGAGCCGACAATCATAACCTTATCGCCCAGCTGAAGCTCCATACCCTGATAGGGAATCATATCCACGCCCGCGCGATTTATTCGGGTGATATTTATGCCGTACTTCGTCCTCAGGCGCAGGTCGGAGAACTTCTTACCGTTAATCTCTGGGCGGGTAACAACAATGCGACGCGAAACGAGCTTGCCGTCAAACTCGCCCCACTCCTGCTCCAGCATATCAACTTCAACTCCCAGAAAGGCGAGTATAGCCTCCTTGTCCTCTACCGCGCTGACTATAAAGAGCTTATCGCCGCAGTGAACACGGCTCTCCGAGTCGGCTATAAATGCCTTATTGCCGTCGTGCGAGATGCGCGAGATGACAAACTGGCGGGCGATGATATTGCGAATCTCGCTAACCGACTTGCCGTCAATCTGGCTATTCTTGACCTCCAACGAGAACTTGGCTGCAAACTTATTCTCCGCCCTCAGCGCCTTGAGCGCCTCGCTCTCCTTGTTAAGGTCTATCTTGAGCAGGGCCTTGAGAATCAGGTAGGCGATAATCACCGCAACAACACCGAATGGATAGGCTATGGCGAAGGACATAGGTATTGAGCTGTCCTCCGTGCCCGTAATGTCCATATACGCCTGCTGTGTAGCACCCATCGCTGGGGTGTTCACCGCTGCGCCATCCATCACTCCGACCATAGTCTGCAACGGCGTGCCCGTAATCTGGGCGATGATGAGCGTCACCACAACACCCACCGCCATAACAAGCACCGCGAGCCACATCTGCCTCAATCCTCCCGCACGCAACGAGGAGAAGAAGCCCGGACCAATCTGCAAGCCGACCGAAAAGACAAAGAGCGTAAGGCCAAAATCACGCGCAAAGGCGAGCATATCCTCGCTCACTACCATCCCGAAATAGCTGGCTGCAATACCCGCAAAGAGAATCCACGTACTGCCGAGCGAAATGCCGCCAATCTTAATCTTCGCCAGCGCCGTACCCACAGCAATCACCACCGCAAAGATAAATATCGAGTGGGCAATCCCGCCCCCAAATAGCATACTTTCAACAAATTCCATAGCTATCAATCCAATAACAGCGACAAAGGTATACAAATATTTTGAAAGCCAAAATTTTTGCATCCTAACATTCTATAAATAAACACATTTAGCCAATCTATAAATAACAAAAATTATCTTCAATATTGATTTTCATAACACTTTTACCCAACTTTGCAGACGAAAAAGGTCGGTTTCAATCAAGCAACAGCAAAAAAAAATGTCTGCAAAACTGCACAACCTGCGAAAAGTTTGCTATCTTTGTAGCAACATATTACGCGGAAAGTGTAAGTTTATTCTTGAATTGTGAACGTAGGAAATTCATCAGAAGAGAGAATAAGCGGACATTATCTCGCGTCATATCCCCTATTTGGGATATAGGCGTGAGGCTGTTGCTTATTTTATCTTCAAGGTTTCCTACGACCTACAATTCTAAAATAAGCCTTCAGCACCACGCTTTCTTTATTTACGCAAACAATTAACATATTGCTATCGGGGTGCGGATAGTTTTGAGCGAGAATTTATTAACTCAAAAACATAATTGCGTATGAAACAAACAAATCAGCGGTGTTACCTCACGCCCCAAATTGAGGTCTGGGAGATAGAAACAGAACGGGGTTTCGCAATCTCCAATATGGAGCCTATCAACCATGAAAAACCTGAACAAGATTGGTAAACTAACAAAACAATGTTATGAAAAAATTATTCTTTATAGTGGCTATACTGCCAGTGTTATTTTATAGTTGCTCTTCACTTGAAGAGCAAGACGATATCATTATTCCTCAATCAACAAAAGAGTTGCGTGCGGGTTTTGCCGAGGATACTCGCACCTATATTGAGAACGACAAACTACTTCGTTGGCACGAGGATGACCGATTGACAGTATTCTATGGCAATACCCTAAATGACCAATATAAGTTTAAGGGTAAGACTGGTGATAATAGTGGAACATTTGCCCTTATACCAAGTGGAGAACTAGGTACAGGCAATACACTCCCTAATATCTATGCGATATATCCATATAATGCTGATGCTAAAATTTCAGATAATGGCATTATCACATATAGTTTCCCTGCCATCCAAAACTATGCAGAAAACTCATTTGCAAAAAATGCAAACACAATGGTTGCTGTAACCAATGGTATCTCTGATACATTCCTCTCTTTTAGAAATGTGTGTGGATTCCTAAAGCTCAAGTTGTATGGTGATGCCACAATTAAAAGCATAGAAGTTAAGGGCAATTTTGGAGAGAAAATCGCAGGTGCATCAACCATAACTGCAATATATGGAGCGGCCCCGTCATTCACAATGAATAGCGATGCAACTGATACCATAATCATAAATTGTGGAGAAGGTGTTACATTGGGTACGACAGCAAATGAGGCAACTATATTTTGGGTTGTTATTCCTGCAACAACTTTCAAATATGGTATAACCATCACTGCAACGAGTATAGACAATAAAGTATTCACTAAATCTACATCAAATAGTGTGGTCATTGAAAGAAACACCCCACTCCCAATGAGTGCTTTGGAGTTTATAGGTGAATCAAATGAAATATCCCCGATAGCAACATCAGCAATTACTTATACCACAGATGATGGCAATATTGTAGATCTATTTACCACAGAGGGATTTGGTGCAAATTATGTATCTAATGTCTATGACACAGAAAACAATATAGGCACAATCACATTTGATGGAGAAATCACAACTATTCCTGCTGAGGCATTTTTGGTGTGTACAAACTTGACAAGTGTGCAAATCCCTAATTCAGTTACAACTATTGCAGAAAAGGCATTTTATGGTTGCAACTACATGGAGAAGATTATTATTCCAGAATCTATAGATACTATTACAGAAACTGCTTTTGAAGGATGTTCGGGAGAAGTGCATATATTTTGTAATATAAATGACAGAGCATTTGTAGGATCATTGTTTACAAAGGTTGTAATGTCTGACTCTGTTACATCTATTGGAAAAGAATCTTTTATGGATTGTGTGGAGCTCAAGGATATTATTCTATCAAATAGCTTAATAAGTCTTCCATATTATGCTTTTCAAAATACCAACATAGAGACTATTATTATTCCAGAAGGAATCGTATCTATTGATGAAGGTGTATTCTACCAATGCGCGAAGCTGAAATACATATCACTCCCAGAAAGTGTAGATATTCTTGGACCTGCTGCATTCGCAGATTGCTCCTCTTTAACGGAAATAAAAATGCCTACAAATATGGTTAGTATCGGCAGCGAAGCCTTTCTTAACTGCACATCTTTAATTGAATGTACAATACCAGAAGGTGTTACAGATATCAAAGACAAATTATTTCACAACTGCCCGAATTTAACAACGCTATCTTTACCATCCACCATAACCTCTTTAGCGGGAGCTTTTTATGGCTGTAAAAAACTTACGCGACTTAATCTTGCAGATATTAATGCATGGTTAAGGCTTGAACCTACTAATCCGACTGGATTTCTTGGTGGAGAATGCCCATTCGGCGCGAGTGATATGGGAGACATCTATATAAATGGAGAACTATTAACAGACTTAGTTATCCCTAATAATATTACTACCATCTACGGCAGTGCGTTTAGGAAGGTAACATCGTTAAAATCTGTTACGTTTGGTTCAAGAGTTACCACTATTGGCAATTACGCATTTGACGGTTGTTATAATATTGAGAATCTCACTTTCTCTAAAAGTCTATCCATTATAGGAAATGGTGCATTTAGAAGAACAGGTATCTCAGAAATCACCATTACTAAAAATATTGCCAACAATAGTAGTGGTGCCAGCATCTTTGCAGCTTGTGCGAAATTATCAAAGGTCTACATTGAAGAAGATGTAACAATCTTACCACCTTGGCTATTCGGAGATGCGGTAGGTGGCTGCTCTTCACTAAAAAGTATAACAATCCCTAGTAGCGTAACAACAATTAACAAAGGTGTCTTTGCAGGTTGTACAAATCTTTCAAAAGTAATCTTTAATGGCACAACTCCTCCGTCAATGCACTTTTCATCTATTTTCCGGGATAAGAATTCAACAGCTGCATATGCATACATACCTCCTACTATTTATGTACCAGAAGGATATTATGATACTTATATGAATAGCGACTGGGATATCTACTTGAAGAATATTATATCAAAAGATGGTAATCCTGTTTATTTTACAATAGAATACGAATCATCTGAAAAGATTGAACCAATTGATTATACTTCATGGTCTACGGAGGTTGCTTCGTACATTGTAAAGAATGAGTTTAATGATGAAAAAGGCTGTTTGTACTTCTCTAATCAACTTAATTACATCCCACAATCTGGGTTTTCTGGTGAAACCACCCTAAAAAGAATACAACTACCACAGACTATAGTTTCAATTAAGAATAGAGCATTTGCAAATTGTTTTGAGTTAAGCGAAATTGTTATACCTGCAAATGTTACAAATATTGGCGATGCTGCATTTTACTTTACGGATAGTCTAACAAAAGTTTATATGCAGCCTATCACTCCTCCAGCCATTGGAGATGGAATATTTGAAGGTAACAAAAATTTTGACAACTTCACAATATATGTTCCTCGTGATTCGGTAGAGGAGTACAAAAACGCTACTGGTTGGAGTGATTATGCTGACTATATAGTCGGATATGATTTTTGACAAATTATTAAAACTTAAATACCATGCAACTCAAACAAAAAATAGCCAAATATGTAGCACGCGACCGCAAAGTTGTGGCTAATAGTTATAATAGTTTTACAAATATTTACGATTGTGCCGATAGCCATTATAGCGAAGGTACAGTCTGCTACAAATGTACTCCCTCAAACAAAAACCCACATCAGTTCCGACTGAACAACCAATCTCTTCAGGAATTTGCATTGCAAGTGAAAAACGCGCTGAATAATTGGAGCGAAATAAACTCGTTTGAAGATTTATTTGCGAAGATAAAGGCGGTGGTAGAAGAGATAAAAGGAGAAGATGATAAAAAATATAAATTAGGAGAACTGGTTGTATATGATTGTGCTGCACGTATTGCATTCTTGAAATATATGCGTAATGAGGGTGATTATCGTCCAAAAGAGCAAGTGTATATTCATGCGGGTGTGTACAAAGGTGCGAAATGGTTATTTGACCACAAATACATAACGATAAAACCTAAGTGCAACAATGTAATACCAGTAGAGGCATTCTGCGACGAGCATTTCAAATCGTTATTTGAGGCTTTAAGCCTAGCTGAATTTGAAGGCTTCACTAAATCCATGATTTTAGAGTCCTTTATGTGTATGATGATGGAAAAAGAGCCTCCAAAGTTCTGCAAAAAATGCAGATTAAAGTACTAAATGTGATTTTACCCTCACCCACAAGCATCTGTTTGTGGGTGCTTTTTTTGGTAATTATGGCGGAGGTATCTATTTTTTGATTATCTTTGCAAGGTGAAAATTATAAACCACACGATATTATGAGCAAAGTAGACATCCAGCGTGCCCACCGTATGGACGGAACGGGCGAATACTACTTCTCGCGACGTCTGCGCGAGATTGCAGAGATTGAGGCCTCTACAGGTCGTCAGATTATTAAGCTTGCAATGGGTAGTCCTGACCTTCCTCCGCATCCATCTGTTGTGGAGCGTCTGTCTCAGGAAGCATTGCGTCCTGATGTGCACAAGTATATGTCCTTCAAGGGCGAGCCAGTGCTTCGCAAGGCATTTGCCGACTGGTATGCCAAATGGTATGGCGTAGAGTTAGACTACAACTCTGAGGTGCTGCCACTCATCGGCTCGAAGGAGGGTATTATGCACATCTGCCAGACATTTATCAACCCAGGCGACAAGGTGCTTGTTCCAAACCCAGGTTATGCGGCATACAAGGCTGCGGTAAGTATGACTGGCGGTATTATGCTCCCATACTCACTCAACAAGGAGAACGACTTTATGCCAGACTTTGACGCCATTGAGGCTGCAGGTGTTGAGGGCGTGAAGATTATGTTTGCCAACTTCCCAGGTATGCCTACGGGCAAGACCCCAACCCGCGAGTTGTTTGAGAAGATTGTTGCCTTTGGTGCAAAGCACAACATCCTTATCATCCACGATAACCCATACAGCTTTATCCGCAACGCCGACAAGCCTATGAGTATCCTCTCCGTTCCAGGTGCGAAGGATGTGGCTATGGAGATGAACTCACTCTCTAAGGGTCACTCTATGGCTGGCTGGCGTGTAGGTGTTATTATGGGTAAGAAGGAGTGGATTGACTCTATCCTCACATTCAAGAGCAATATGGACTCTGGTATGTTCTACCCTATTCAGGCAGCGGCAGAGACTGCACTTGCGCTGGGCGAGGATTGGTTTACAGAGCTCAATGCCATCTACCGCGAGCGCGAGAAGGAGGGCAACGCACTGCTTGATGCACTGGGCTGCCACTATCAGCCAAATCAGGCAGGTCTGTTCATCTGGGCAGAGATTCCAGAGGACTACCAGGGCGACTGCTACGACTTCTCGGACGAGGTTATGGAGAAGTGCGATGTGTTCCTCACCCCAGGTGGCATCTTCGGCACCGAGGGTAAGCGTTATGTTCGCATCACACTCTGCTGCCCTGCGGAGCTTCTGCGTCGCGCAACAGAGAATGTAAAGGCTCGCTTTGTAAAGTAATCGGACCGAAATATTGAAAAGCACAATCGCCAATTTGGTAGATTGTGCTTTTTTTATTATCTTTGAAAGTTAATTGTGTACAAACCAAAATTACGACATAGTTATGAAAGGAATTGTATTGGCAGGAGGTAGCGGAACACGCCTCTACCCTATCACCAAGGGGGTAAGTAAGCAGCTGTTGCCTATCTACGACAAACCGATGATCTACTACCCAATCTCTGTCCTTATGCTCGCCGGCATCAAGGATATCCTTATCATCTCCACCCCGCACGATTTGCCGGGTTTCCGCCGTCTACTGGGCGATGGTAGCGACTATGGCGTCCATTTTGAGTACGCCGAGCAGCCATCACCAGATGGTCTGGCTCAGGCATTTATTATCGGTGAGCAGTTTATTGGCAACGATAGTGCTTGCCTTGTGCTGGGCGACAATATCTTCTACGGTCAGGGCTTTACCGGCATGCTTCGCAAGGCTGTGGAGACTGCCGAGGTGGAGCATAAGGCGACCGTATTCGGCTACAGAGTACCCGACCCAGAGCGTTTTGGCGTTGCCGAGATTGACGAGCAGGGCAATGTGCTGAGCATTGAGGAGAAGCCTGCAAACCCAAAGAGCAACTACGCCGTAGTGGGCCTCTACTTCTACCCTAACAAGGTTGTAGAGGTGGCAAAAAATATCAAGCCTTCGGCTCGTGGCGAGCTGGAGATTACCACCGTAAACGACCGCTTCCGTCAGGATGGCGAGCTGAAGTTGCAGGTCTTTGGTCGCGGTTTTGCGTGGCTTGACACAGGTACGCAGGAGAGCCTCTTTGATGCTTCCCGCTTCGTGGAGGTTATTGAGAGCCGTCAGGGCGTGCAAGTGGCGTGCCTTGAGGAGATTGCATGGCGCAAGGGTTGGATTTCGGATGACGATATGCTGCGCCTTGCCGAGCCGATGAAGCGCAATGCTTACGGTCAGTATATGATTAACCTTGTAAAGGGTAAGTAATGGAGATTGTAAAGACAGATATTGAGGGCGTTGTAATCGTTGAGCCTAAGATTTTCGGCGATGAGCGTGGATACTTCTACGAGAGTTTCAACGCTGCCGAGTTTGAGGCTAAGACGGGCGTAAAGACCACCTTTGTGCAGGATAACCAGAGTATGTCGTGCTACGGCGTGCTTCGCGGTCTGCACTTCCAGCGTCCACCATACGCACAGTCAAAGTTGGTGCGCGTGGTTAAGGGTGCGGTTGTAGATGTGGCGGTAGATATTCGCAAGGGTTCCCCTACATTTGGCAAATATGTGGCTGTAGAGCTTACCGAGCAGAACCATCGCCAG
Organism: Alistipes sp.; assembly: GCA_017463615.1. Classification (GTDB taxonomy): domain Bacteria; phylum Bacteroidota; class Bacteroidia; order Bacteroidales; family Rikenellaceae; genus Alistipes. The sequence continues at coordinate 24,773 of JAFTOU010000019.1, forward strand.
CTATTTGTTCCGCGTGGCTTTGCTCACGGATTTATCGTCAAGAGCCCTACGGCAATCTTCCAGTACAAGTGCGACAACCTCTACGCTCCACAGGCGGAGGGGGCTATTGCGTGGAACGACCCGCAGATTGGCATTGATTGGGGTGTGGATGTGGAGGATATAATCCTCTCGGAGAAGGATAAGCACCACCCTACATTGGCAGAGGCGGAGTATCTGTTTGACTATAACGAAAACCTCTATTAGGATGAATATTTTAGTAACTGGAGCAAATGGGCAGTTAGGTAGCGAGATGCGTCGTGTAGGCTCGCTGTCGCCCAATAACTATATCTTTACCGATGTTGCCGAGCTGGACATCACCGACTCTCAGGCTGTTGAGCAGTTTGTGGCGGCAAACAATGTAGCGGTGATTATCAACTGCGCTGCCTACACCAATGTAGACAAGGCGGAGGATGACGAGGCTACTGCCGAGCTTATCAACGCCACGGCTGTAGCAAACCTCGCGCGAGCAGCTAAGGGCGTGGGCGCTACGCTGTTCCATATCTCTACAGACTATGTCTTTGGCACCGACGGCAACACCCCTCGCACAGAGGATATGGCAGTAAACCCGCTGGGTGCTTATGGCAGAACTAAGCTCAATGGCGAGCGCGCTATTGCCGAGGTGGGTTGCAAGGCTCTTATCTTCCGCACAGCGTGGCTCTACTCGGAGTTTGGCAACAACTTCCTCAAGACTATGCTTCGCCTGACAGCTGAGCGCGAGCAGCTCAGTGTGGTCTTTGACCAGGTGGGTACACCTACATACGCTGCCGACCTTGCGGTGCTGATATTCTCAATTATTGAGTACGGCATCTACGAGGGTAACGAGGGCATCTACCACTTCTCTAACGAGGGTGTATGTAGCTGGTACGACTTCGCACGCGAAATTGCCGTTGCGGCAGGAAATACGAAGTGTCAGATAAACCCTTGCCACTCCTCGGAGTTTCCGTCAAAGGTCTGCCGACCTCCATACTCGGTGCTTGACAAGAGCAAGGTTAAGCGCGTTTTTGGCGTAGATATTCCGCACTGGCGCGAGTCTATGCTTCACTGTATCAAACGATTAAAGCGATAAAACTATATGAAAAGTATAATCATCACCGGCGGTGCGGGCTTTATTGGCAGCCATGTAGTTCGTCTATTTGTGAACAAGTATCCTAACTACCGCATCATCAACCTTGACAAGCTGACATACGCTGGCAACCTTGCCAACCTCAAGGATATTGAGAGCAAGCCAAACTACACCTTCGTGAAGGGTGACATCTGCGACTTTGACGCCGTACTCGCCCTAATGCAGCAGTATGAGGTTGATGGCATTATCCACCTTGCTGCCGAGAGCCATGTAGACCGCAGTATCAAGGACCCTTTTACATTTGCCAAGACAAATGTTATCGGCACACTCTCGCTGCTTCAGGCTGCACGCCTCTACTGGGAGTCACTACCAGAGAGGTACGAGGGTAAGCGCTTCTACCACATCTCTACCGACGAGGTCTATGGCGCGCTGGAGATGACACATCCAGAGGGTATTGAGCCTCCATTCTCCACCTCCGCATCCTCGGAGCACCACTTGGCATACGGAACAGACTTCTTCTACGAGAGCAATAAGTACAATCCGCACTCGCCATACTCGGCGTCAAAGGCTTCGTCCGACCACTTCGTGCGTGCCTTCCACGACACCTACGGTATGCCGACCATTGTGACCAACTGCTCTAACAACTACGGCCCATACCAGTTCCCAGAGAAGCTCATTCCGCTCTTTATCAACAACATACGCCACCGCAAGCCACTGCCCGTATATGGCAAGGGCGAGAATGTGCGCGACTGGCTCTATGTAGAGGACCACGCCCGCGCTATAGACACCATCTTCCACAACGGCAAGGTGGCTGAGACATACAATATCGGCGGCTTTAACGAGTGGAAGAATATAGACCTTATCCGCGTACTTATCCGCACCGTAGACCGCGCATTGGGCAACCCAGAGGGCTCAAGCGAGGAGCTGATAACCTATGTTACCGACCGTGCCGGTCACGACCTGCGATATGCTATTGACTCCACAAAGCTACAGAAGGAGTTGGGTTGGGAGCCATCGCTGCAGTTTGAAGAGGGCATTGCCAAGACCGTTGCTTGGTATCTTGAGAATCAAGCCTGGATGGACAACATCACCTCGGGCGAGTATGAGAAGTACTACGAAGAGATGTACGCAAATAGATAAACACCCACGCCTAACCTAAATGAAGATAATCTCCAACATAATTTCCGCCATCAGAGATAATCGCATTATGCGCGACTCGTCGTGGGCTGTAATAGGCAGTGCGGTGAGCAAGTGTGCAGCGATGGTTGTGGGTATAATCATCGCCCGTCTGCTGGGCGTGGAGGCCTTTGGCGAGTACGGAATGGTAAAGAGCACACTATTCTACATCGCCGTATTCTCCACCTTCGGACTGGGTAGCACCGCCACCCGATATATGGCGCAGTGCGAGGAGCAGGATTACAGCTCTATTGCCAACATCATCCGCAACTCAATATCAATAACCCTCATTACCAGTTTAGTGATGGCGGTATTGCTATTCACCTGCGCACAGTATATCACCGACGAGCCACACCTTATATCCATACTCCGATATACCGCCCTAATTGTAATCTTCAACGCCATAAATACGACCCAGCTCGGGTTGCTGTCGGGTCTGAAGCTCTTTAGGACTATAGCCATAAACAACACCATTTCGGGCTTTGCAACCCTGATACTTGGCATTGCGCTGACCTACTACCTGAACCTTGTCGGTGCGGTGATGTCGCTCTTTGCAACCACCTTCCTGCAGTGTATTCTCAACCAGATTGCCCTGCATAAGTACCTTGTCAAGGCGCGTGAGGCGAGCGATAAATCTGCGCAGAAGAGCAGCATCACATCTATCAAGAACCTATTTAAGTTCTCGCTACCTATCGCTCTGCAGGAGAGCGTATATGCCAGTGCCAGCTGGATTCGTATTATGATGATAACCTCCTTTGCTGGCTACGACGAGTTGGGACTCTACACCGCCACCAACCAGTGCCACCTTATCATCATCTTCATCCCAAATGTGCTGCGTAATGTGATTCTCTCGCATCTATCAAGCTCGCTCAAGGACGACTCGCACCACAAGCAGACATTCTCTACGATGCTAAAGATAAACCTCATTTCAGCACTTCTGCCGGCGCTATTTATCGCCCTACTCTCGCCAGTAATTGAGCAGATATATGGCGACTCATTCGTAGGTCTTGCACCTGTGATTGTGGTCTGCGCCATATCAAGTATATTTGAGAGTATCTGCGATATCTATGTGCAGGAGTTTATCTCGCAGGGTCGCAACTGGATCAACTTCGTCGGTTATGTATTCAGAAACTACGGCTCGCTGCTCGTTGCCCTGCCATTGCTGATGAAGTTTGGCAACCACCACGGCGCATTTATGGCATACGGTGCAATTATGGTTATCCAGATTGTATACTGCATACTGCTGCATATACTCTATAAGCGAACAACACACAAACCTCAAGCTGCATAACAATGGGAGGCACCTTTTTCTGTATAATATCCCTGCTATACATGCTGTTCGGAGTTCTATTCTACGAGCTGCGTGTATTCACTTATATAGATGAGGTGGTAACTATCGCCATTGCTGCATACGCTTGCTATAGGATGTTCACCCGCCGTATTCCACTCAGCAAGCCGTTTATCATCTGGCTAATCGTATCGTTCTTCTACCTGATATACTCCTTTGTCATTGAGTCCAATGTCCCCGAGGCTATTGTCAATGACTTTGTGATGCAGTCCAAGCCATACCTCACATTCTTCGGACTCATGTGCATCAAGCCGAAGTTGGAGCCCAACCACTACACTGCCCTGCAGGGTATCTGCTGGATGAGCTTCTTCCTCACTATTCTGATATACATATACCACCCTAACGACCGCGTAGTGGCTACACACGGCGTTATGCTTACGGGCGAGGCCCTCTCTGCTGTAGCAATACTTATCGGCACGCTCTACTACCTGAGCTGCGACAGGGACGACTGGGTAAATAGATTCTTTACGATACTTATTATGAGCGTGGGTGTTCTCTCACCAACATCTAAGTACTGGGGAACGCTGATTTTCGCCATCATGATTATCTTCTTTGTCAATAAGCCGATAAAGCTCAATATCAAGTATCTCGTTGTCGGTGCATTGGCTCTTGGCGTCACATTCTATGCCGTTAAGGACGAGTTTATATACTACTTTATTGAGGACTTTGAGTACAACGCCCGCCCGATGCTCTACATCAAGATGTGGGATGTACTTGCGGACTATATTCCATTCGGTAGTGGCTTTGCAACCTTTGCCAACCCCGCCTCTATGATATGGTACTCAAAGATATATACCAAGTACGATCTGGACAATATCTGGGGTCTTGACCAGGGTAACGAGGAGCACTTTGCATCCGACGCCTACTACCCTATCTTCGCACAGTTTGGCTATGTGGGTATTGTGCTGTTTATCTGGTTCTTCGTCTACCTATTCAAGCAGATAAATGGTTTTTACAGCCTCAGTGGCGACCTTAAACGATACAAGACGGCGCTTATCATCGTTGCCTACATACTGATACAGGCAACCTCCAACGCCTTTGCTAACGAGCGCTGCGTGCTGGCGATGACAATACTTGTTCTGGCGCTATTCAAGTATAAGCCTAAACCACGATTTACGGCACTCAATAGCTTCGGACTTGACTTTGCCAACTTTGCACCTAATACCGAAAACGAGAAGAGCGATGAAGATACTGTTAATAAATAACTTCCACTATATCAAGGGTGGCTCGGAGGCTGTATACTTCAATATGGCGCGTATGTTCACTGCGGCAGGTCACAGCGTTGTCTTCTTCAGCTGCAAGGACGAGCGCAACGACACTTGGGGTGCAAACGACTATTTCATCCAGTCCAACAACAGCGTAAATCCGCTCTTGGGCGCTATGCGGTATGTATACAACGGCAGCGCTAAGCGAGCCCTTGAGCGTCTTGTTGCAGCCGAAAAGCCAGATATTGCACATATCCACCTCTTTTGGGGTGGGCTCTCGTCCTCTATCCTCGGTGTGCTTAAGCGACACAATATTCCCGTTGTTCACACCGCGCACGACTACCGTATGGTCTGCCCTGCGTACACCTTCCGTCGTCCGGATGGCACTGTGTGCGAGGATTGCATATCGGGGAGCTACATCCACTGCCTTACAAATCGCTGCTCAAAGGGTCGCCTATCCTACAGCGCACTGATGGCTGCCGAGGCATACTTCCGTCGCTGGTTCATTCGCCCTGCTGAGGCTATTGACGCCTTTGTCTTTGTCAGCCGATTTAGCTACGAGCAGCACCTCAAGGCTATGCCTATGCTCAAAGATAAGCCGTGCATCGTGGCTCACAACGCCATCGCTCCCCTACCGCAAAGTGCTATGAGCGAGGGTATGGGCGACTACTACCTCTACTTCGGTCGTCTGAGTGCCGAGAAGGGCCTTCAGACGCTTATAGCCGCCTTTAACGCCATGCCGCACCTAAGGCTAAAGATTGTTGGCGAGGGAGATATTGCCGAGCAGTTAAAGGGGCTTGTAACATCGCCAAACATTGAGTTCTGTGGCTACCAGAGTGGCGATACCCTGCGCACGACTATCAAGAATTGCAAGGCTATCATCGTGCCGTCGGAGTGGTACGAGAACAACCCTATGACCATCATTGAGGCGCAGAGCGCAGGCATTCCCGCCATCGGCGCACGCATTGGTGGCATACCAGAGATTATAGAGAGTGGCAAGACTGGTTATCTATTCACCTCAAAGTCTGTAGTGGAGCTCACCGATGCCGTCAAGGCTATGGAGTCGCTCAGCGAGGCTCAGTACAACGATATGAGCCGCTGCTGCCGAGAGGTTGCCGCCGAGAAGTTTACCGAGCAGGCACTCTATCCAAAGATTATTGAACTTTACAACTCACTGGAACATACCATATGACACTAAAACAACGAGGCATAAACCTTGACCTAAGCCATATCCGCGCGGTGCTATGCTTTGCACTTGCCAGAATACCTATGCCACGCACATGGCGTAAGGTCTTTATCAGCGCCGCTGGTGTAAATCTTACGGGTAGCAAGTACTTTATCGCCCGCGATGTACAGTTTGACTCTATACATCCGAGCAATATAACTATCCACAACGACGCCCACATAGCCTCGGGTGTGCGCCTACTGACGCATCGCTTAGATACCAACAACCCCGACCGCGAGGATATACACTTCATTGAGGGTCACATAACCATCGGAGAGCACGCCTTCATCGGCTCTGGTGCGATAATTACGGGCGAGGTGACTATCGGTCGCAGTGCGATTATCGGCGCAGGTAGCGTTGTAACAAAGTCTGTAGGCGACTACGAGATATGGGCAGGCAATCCTGCAAAGTTCATCAAAAAACGACCTTAGAATGGCAACTGCAAACTCTATAACCACGCAACGACTCTTTGCTCTGCTCCGCCTCGGAATATTGGGTGGCGACTATCCACGCCCAATCTTTGAGCGTATGAGCGGCACAAAGTGGCAGGATATCTACAACCTCGCCCTTGAGCAGGGGGTGCTTGCCTTTACATACGACGGCGTACGAAAATTAGACGAGCAGCACCAGCCAGAGTTGGAGATTAAGATTCAGTGGGCATACAATGTCAGCCATATTGAGAAGCTGCACAAAAAGCAACTCGCCTCTGCGCAGCGTATTGTAGATACATTCTCTCAACACGGCATAGAGACGATGATTCTCAAGGGGCTCTCGCTTGCAGCACTCTACAGCGAGCCTTCGCACCGTCAGTCGGGCGATATAGATATCTATCTTATGGGCGACTACGAGCGTGGAAACAAGGTCGCAAGCAGTATTGGCTGCAATGTGAAGTACGACTACTTTGTCCACTCGGAGTTTGGCGTGGATGGCGTGAATGTGGAGAACCACCACTACTTCATCAACCCCAACATCAACCACACTGCCCGATATATCCAGAAGGTGCTCTCCGACCTTGTCTGCAACCACAGCCCGCACCCTATCGTTTCTGGGGCACTGATGCCATCGGCAGAGTTTGCAACGCTATTTCTCACCCGTCACTCCAGCTGGCACTACGCGCGCGAGGCTATACGACTAAGGGATATTTGCGACTGGGGAGTATTTTTGAACCACTATAGAGATAGCATTGACAGCGCTACGGTTATGCAGCATCTTGTAAATAGTGGACTGGAGCGCTACGCCTCGGTCATCACCACCCTTGCCGAGCAGGTGCTGGGTATCAGCTCGCCACTGCCATTTGCTGACAAGCAGAGCGACTTATCGGCGCGCGTACTGGAGGATATACTCACATTTGAGAATGAGCAGAAGCACCGTAAGATAGGTTTTCTGAGGACATTTATGCACAAGATTCGCAACCGATTCTCGCGCAAGTGGTGCTACGACTTGGTCGTACCCGACAGCTACTGGGGCAATATATGGTACTCCATCAAGACCTATATCACACACCCACTCGCTGTTTTTAGAGCAAAGCTATAGCGAGGCGAGCAGTCGCTTAATTGCCGGAATACGCATCACAAGCAGAATGGCGTGCGCCGGCAGTATCTTACAGCCAAATACGGCAATCTTTGTAAACACACCCGGGATAAGCGTTCTGCGACCGCGACGCATAGCCCTCAGACCTTTGCGTGCCACACTCTGCGCCGAGGACATTACCCCCAGCGCCCTGAGCCACTTTCGGTGACGGTCGGAGAGGTTGTATAGCGGCGTATCTACAGCGCCAGGGAATACGGTTGTGACCGATACGCCATACTCGCGCATCTCGTACCACAACGACTGGGCGAAACTCTTGAGTGCCGCCTTTGTAGAGCCGTAGAGCGACATTGTCGGATATGGAGTCCAAGCGGTCATTGAGCAGGTAATGAGTATCTTACCCTCGCAGCGAGCCGCCATATCAGCGCTGAATAGTCGGCAGAGCTTTATCGGCGTTGTGCAGTGAAGGGCGGTGATAAAATCTGTATACTCGTCCGTGGTCTTGCTCAGCTTGCCGAAGTGCAACACTCCCGCATTGGATATCAGCTTGTCTACAACGCCATAGCTGCAAGCCGTGTCGTAGACCTCGCGCGCGGCATTCTGCTTGGAGAGGTCTACGGTTATAACCTTTGCATCTACCCCATACTGCCCTGCAATCTGCTCGGCAGCCGCATTGTTCGCCTGCTCCTGATTGCTCACGATGATGATATTCTCCCCCGCCGCTGCACTCTGACGGGCATACTCAAGACCCATGCCCGAGCTGGCACCTGTAATTAGTGTGTAACGCATCACTACTTCTTAAATATAAAAAATACAGCTGCTACAAGACATAAAAAACCTACAAGATGGTTCCATCGCAACGCCTCGTTCTTCATCACAAGCAGGACAATAACGGTAAATACCGTCAGCGATACCACCTCCTGAATAACCTTGAGTTCCCATATTGAGAATGGACCGCCATACTCGGCACTACCCAAGCGATTTGCCGGCACCATAAAGCAGTACTCAAATAGCGCCACAAGCCAACTTACGGCAATCACTGCCAGTATTCCAAAACGCTCAAATCGGCTCTTAAACATTACCTGACCATACCACGCCAGCGTCATAAACAGATTTGAACACACCAGAAGCGCAATCGCCCCCAAACCCTTTGTAAGCATATATTTCTCCTATTATCTAAGTCTAAATCCTCTAAAAAACAGCAACTGCGCGGACATAGTGATAGCTGTTCTTATTACTGCAAAAAGCTTTACCACTCAACATATTAACACACCACGCACTGAATTGCTCTGTAATATTATTCTGCTTATAAGATTCTGTGGATGTCCAAAAACTAATCCATTCTCCCTCTTTTTTAAGTTTAACCCCTCCTTTTACAGAGAGTGTGCGATTAACAATAGTGCGAACGGTGGCATCAAGTGTAAATATTTTAAGTTCATCTATTGCAGGCAAGCACCAGGTATCTCCAAGACTTGCACACCAAGCAAACGCTGGATATTTATCTTGCCAACCTAATATTTCTTTAACTTCTGCCGTATTGTAAACCCCATATGATTCGTGATTTGCACCTATTATTCGCCTTTGTTCATCATCACTGGAAGACCATGGCATCTCCTCATCTGACTGCGTCATACTTACAATCTTACCGTGGAAACCATCTTCCGTAACCTCAAAGACTACACCTTCTCGCACACCATCGTTATAGTAATCGCCAACTTTGTATGTCTTAACGGTTGCAAGGGTCGGAGAAGCAACCCCAACGAGGTTAGAAATAACCTCTATCAAATCAGCAAATCGCGTTTTGAAGTCGGGGTATGACTCTATCCAGTGACGATTATTGAGCATTAGATAGAACTCGTCGTAGTTTTCAAGAGCCGCTTGGTCAATCTTATATGGGACGATTGGCTTACGGTTGGAAAAGGCGATATTTATCTCGCTCTCCACCCACTGAGAGATAGCTGAATACTCAGAAAAGACCAACACAACAACCTTACACCCTTTGATAGCCTGGGTAATAACCGAAGCGTATTTTGCCCCTACAGGTATATCTCGCGGAGCCATCCAACATTTGATATTACTATCTTCCAGCCGATGACAAATAGCCTGCGCTGCCGCCGAGTTCTTGCTTGAATAGCTTATAAATACTTCGTGACTCATAGTAGTTCTAACTACTGCAGAATCTGCCAGAGTTTGTCTTTGAGTTGCTGGATGCCCATACCTGCGACGGAGGAGATGAAGAGGGTCTCAATGCCCTCGGGCAGTTCGGACTTCATCTGCTCAATGAGCTCCTCGTCAAGCATATCGCACTTTGTGACAGCAAGAATGCGCTGCTTATCAAGCAGTTCGGGGTTATACTGCGTAAGCTCGCCCAGCAGCACGCGGTAGTCCTCGGCGATATTGTCGCTATCGGCAGCAATCATAAAGAGCAGCACCGAGTTACGCTCAATATGGCGCAGAAATCGTGTACCGATACCCTTACCCTCGTGTGCGCCCTCAATAATACCAGGGATATCCGCCATAACGAAGGAGTGGCCATCGCGCACCTCCACAATACCCAGATTTGGCTCAAGGGTTGTAAAGGCGTAGTCGGCAATCTTAGGTTTTGCAGCCGAGACAACCGAGAGCAGCGTACTCTTACCCGCATTTGGGAAGCCCACAAGACCTACATCGGCAAGCACCTTCAGCTCAAGGATGAAAGCGCCCTCGTCGCCCTCCTCACCCGGCTGTGCGTAGCGCGGAGCCTGATTTGTAGCGGTCTTGAAGTGCCAGTTACCCAGACCTCCACGGCCACCCTTAAGCAGTACAAGCTCCTCGCCATCCTCCGTAACCTCGCCAACATACTGAAGCTCAGTCTCGCCATCCTCGGTCTCCACAACGCGGCGCGCTACAGTGCCCAGTGGCACAGGAATGATAATATCCTTGGCATCCTTGCCGCTTGAACGAGCACCCGAGCCACACTGACCATCCTCAGCAAACTGGTGACGCTGATACTTAAGGTGGATAAGAGTCCAATACTGGCGCTCGCCCTTAAGGATGATGCTACCACCCTTACCGCCGTCGCCACCATCAGGACCACCAAAGGCAACAAACTTCTCACGACGGAAGTGTGCCGAGCCCGCACCACCATGACCTGAGCGGGCAAATATCTTTACATAGTCTACAAAATTAGAACCTGCCATACTTTTTTACATTCTTTGTGGAACCTCAATACCGAGCAGTGCCATAGCTGTGCGGATAACGCGCGCTACCTGAGCAGCCAGCTGCAGACGCATCAGCTTTGTATTCTCGTCCTGCTCGCGAAGGATTGAGTGGTCGTGGTAATAGCCGTTGAACATCTTACAGAGCTCGTATGTATAGGCTGCAGTGGTTGAAGGGGCAAAAGCCTCGCCCGCAGCAGCAACGATCTGTGGATAGTCGGCAAGCGTCTTTACAATCTCAACCTCCTCTGGCAGATAGTCGGCAGTAACTACGCCGCTATAGTCAATACCCTGCTCCTCTGCCTTACGCAGCACAGAGCAGATACGAGCGTGTGTATACTGGATAAATGGACCTGTGTTGCCGTTGAAATCAATACTCTCGCGTGGATCAAAGAGCATGGTCTTCTTAGGGTCTACCTTGAGGATGAAGTACTTGAGCGCACCAAGACCAATCATAGAGCAAATCTTGTTCGCCTCCTCCTCGGTGCAACCGTCTAACTTACCAAGCTCGGCAGACATCTCGCGGGCGGTATCAACCATCTTCTCCACCAAATCGTCTGCATCTACTACAGTGCCCTCGCGCGACTTCATCTTACCCTCTGGCAGCTCAACCATACCGTATGAGAGGTGGTAGATATCGTCACTCCACTCGTAGCCCAACTTCTTGAGCACCAGCTTAAGTACCTGGAAGTGGTAGTTTTGCTCGTTACCAACCACATAGGTGATACCATCCAGCTTATTCTGCTCAAAGCGCTCCAGTGCTGTACCCAAGTCCTGAGTCATATATACCGAAGTACCATCGCCACGCAGCAGCAGCTTCTGATCCAGACCATCGGCGGTAAGGTCAATCCATACCGAGCCATCCTCCTTGCGGAAGAAGATGCCGCGCTCCAGACCATCTGCCACAAGGCTCTTACCAAGCAGATATGTCTGGCTCTCGTAGTAAACCTTATCAAAGTCTACACCCAGAGTCTTGTAGGTCACATCAAAGCCCTCGTACACCCAGCCGTTCATCATCTCCCACAGCGAGCGTACAGTCTCGTCCTTAGCCTCCCACTTGCGGAGCATATCCTGCGCCTCAAGCAGAATTGGAGCAGACTTCTTAGCCTCATCCTCGCTCATACCGGTAGCAACGAGCTCGGCAATCTCTGCCTTGTAGTGCTTGTCAAACTCAACATAGTAGTCACCCACAAGGTGGTCGCCCTTGATGCCTGTGCTCTGCGGAGTAGCGCCATTGCCATAACGCTGCCAAGCAACCATAGACTTGCAGATGTGAATACCGCGATCGTTTACAAGGTTAGCCTTGATGACATTGTGACCATTTGCAGCCAAAATCTGCGATACCGAGTAACCGAGCAGGTTATTACGGATATGGCCCAAGTGGAGCGGCTTGTTGGTATTTGGCGAAGAGTACTCTACCATTATTGTGCGACCTGTAGGTGCGGCTACGCCGTAGTTCTCAGTAGCTGCAATCTCGGCAAAGCGAGCCTGCCAGAACGACTGCGAGAGCGAGAGGTTCAGAAAACCCTTGATAACATTGTATGCGCTAATATCGCTGCAAGAAGCCACTACTGCCTCGCCAATCTCTGTTGCTGTAGCCTCTGGAGACTTACGCGCCAACTTAACCAATGGGAAGCAAACGAGGGTATAGTCGCCCTCAAACTCCTTACGAGTCTTCTGTATCTGAATCTGCTCGGCAGATACCTCGCCATAGAGTGACTTTGCCACTCCCAACACAACCTCTGAAATGTACTTATCAATAATCATAATATCTAATTTTATATTTTCTTCTCAATTTGGGCACAAAGATAATAATTATCTTTGATAGTTCTATCGCTTAACGCCCTTGTAGATAACAAAAGCGAGTGCGAGAGCCACAACAGCTGCAATTCCGTAGCCAATCTCGTGGCTATACTTCGTTACGGTCTCAATAAGCATCTGCTCTGGCACAACAGCCTCAAGGTAGTAGCCCATAGCTGCCAGGATAGCATTCCAGATACCCGCACCGATAGAGGTATAGAGGGCAAACTTGGCGATATTCATCTTCGCCAGACCCGCAGGGATAGAGATTAGCTGACGCACAGCCGGCACAAGGCGACCCACAAGGGTTGCAACAACGCCATAGCGAACAAAGAACTGCTCCGCCTTAACAACCTTCTGCTCGTCCAGCAGGCACATGTGACCCAGACGGCTATTGGCAAACTTATAGACAATAGGCTTGCCCAACCACAGGGCAAGGAAGTAGTTTACAAACGCACCTATCAGCGCACCTACGGTAGCAAAAAAGATTACTAACCATACATTCAGCTCTCCCGTAGCTGCAGCCTTATATGCCGCAGGAGGTACCACAACCTCGCTTGGGAATGGAATAAATGAGCTCTCAATGGCCATCAGCAATGTGATAGTCCAATAGTTCAGATTCTCCAAACACCACTCTATAAAACCTAATGACTCCATATAACTCTCCTATTTTCTACACATTCAAGACGCAAAGGTAGTGATTATTTCCTGAATTTCCTCGCCTTTGTTCTATGAACAAAAATAATACTGCAATCAGCAACAGGGATTAACCGATTGATTTTCGCTTTTAGCCGCCACAAAAACTCAAATTTCAGCAGACGAGGGTAATTGTGAATAAAAAATGGCGTCATTATCCCCCTAAAAAAAAACGACCACGCAAATCATTTTGCGTGGTCGGCTCATTGAATATGGCAAAAATTATGGTTTAAGTATTTGTTTTACAACAGCTTGCACAAACTTTGTCAAAGCTGTATAATTGGATTTCTGCTTATTGAATACAATAGGATTATAGACATTACGAACTGCCTTGTCGAAAGTTGCATAGTTGCGACTTGTAACTACAACGACATCAAGATCAATATAAGTAGTTATATTCGTTAATACCCAATTCAATTGATCGCCACGAGAGCATATGGCAATTCTCTTTTTTTTATATTCAATTACAGCAACAAAATCACCTTTAAGGTTGCCCAATCCGTTCAATGCGGTGTAACTAACCAACTTTGCGCCTTGATATAGCAACACTTGTAGTATAAACCTCGATGCGGTGGTTTTTCCCGCATTAGGATCGCC
>JAFTOU010000065.1 GCA_017463615.1 Alistipes sp.
AGACTGCTTGCAGGCTATGCCGAGCCGCGAGGAGGAAAAGCCGCCTTTAGGCGGATTAAAGGGGGATTTAGGGGGAATGTCAATATTTTCTTACTAAACAGTAGGTCAGCGCTCTACTCAACTTTCAGACCTCCGTAGGAGGCGCACGGCAGATAGTCTGACTGCAAGCTCGCTTGCAAAGGCAGCACTATCTGTTGGGCGGCAGCTTGCTGCTGAAAGTTGCTGTGTCCCACTGCTTCTACAACACCCTGCCTACAAAAATCCGCCTCTCTTAAGCAGTGGCTTGGCGTCTTTTACCGTCTCTATCAGCCACTTATGCAGCGTGAGGGTCTGTTCGTCGTCGGTCATCTGCCAGTCGGCGACTTCGGCGCGCATACGCTCCGAGAGCATATAGACTATAATGGCGGCGCAGGCGCTTACATTCAGGCTCTCAACCATGCCGCACATAGGAATTCTCAAAAACTCGTCGGCTGCGGCCATAACCTCGTCCGAGATACCCGTCTTCTCCGTGCCCATAATGATGGCGAACTTGCCCGCCCCGACATCAAAGCTCTCGGGTGTGCAGCTCTGGTGGTGGGGTGTGGTGGCAACGATGCGGTAGCCATTGCTCTTAAGGTGTTGCAGAGCCTCGGCGGTAGAGGCGTGGTGGTGGATATCTATCCACTTATCTGTACCGCGGACAATATCCACATTGGGGTTAAATCGGCAGAGGGTCTGCACCGTATGCAGCGTCTGTATGCCGAAGGCCTCGCAGTGGCGCACCAGCGCGCTGGCATTCTGCGGATGAAACATATTCTCGGCAAGCAGGGTCATATACTTCGTGCGGCTTGCCACAGCGCGTGATAGGGTGGCAAAGCGCTCGGGAAGGATAAACTGCGACAGATACTCTATCTGTGCGCGACACTGCTCTATGGAGATACTATTTTCGGTATTTGTCATCGTCGTCAAGAATTTTGAGGTAACTCTCATAGCGCGAGAAGGATATTTCGCCGCTCTTTACAGCCTCCATCACAGCACAGCCCGGCTCGTGGGTGTGGGTGCAGTTGTAGAAGCGGCAACTTCCTGCTGTGGCAATCATCTCGGGGAAGTAGTGCCAGAGCTCCTTGTCGTCAATCTCTATGAGTCCGAAGCCCTTAATGCCCGGAGTATCAATTATATAGCCATCCTCGCCAATGGGATACATCGTAGAGAATGTGGTCGTATGCTTGCCCTTGTGAAAACTCTCGGAAATCTCGCCTGTGCGGATGTCGAGCGTAGGGTCAATCTTGCCGATAAGGGTAGACTTGCCCACGCCAGAGTTACCCGAGACGAGGGTCACCTTGCCATCCAGCATAGCCCTTACGCGCTCAACGCCTATGCCCTCGGTGGCAGAGATATCTATAACCTCGTAGCCCGCACCCTCGTATATGGCGTGGAACTGCTCAACAGCCTCCGTAGCCTCCTGTAGCAGGTCTATCTTCGCCAGTAGGATGGTTGCAGGAACCTTATACGCCTCGCAGGTGATGAGGAAGCGGTCCACAAACTCCAGCGCCGTAACGGGCTCTATGAGCGTTACGACAATCATTGCGCGGTCTATATTGGCGGCGATGATGTGCGACTCCTTAGAGAGGTTTGAGGCGCGGCGGATGATATAGTTGCGGCGGGGTGCGATGTCGTAGATGACCCACTCGCCACTCTCGTCGCTCTCTATATGCACAGTATCGCCCACAACCACGGGGTTTGTGGAGCGGACACCCTTAAGGCGCAATTTTCCGCGTATGCGACAGCTCAGCTCCTGACCCTTGAGCTCACCCTCGCTACGAACTAACACCTGATACCAGCTACCTGTGGCGCGAATTACGAGTGCTTCGGCTATCATTGCTCAACCTCCTTTGTGAAGGTGTTAAACCACTCCAATGCCGTCTCGGAGAGTGCCGACACGGGCTCAAAGCTCTTGGACTCGGTAAAGTGGCGCTGCTCAACGAGCTTCATATCCTTATTCAGATTCTCAAAGGCGACAAAGAGCACACTCAGTATAAGTCCATACTTGAGTGCCGACAGAGCCATACCCAGCAGGGTATCCAAGCCCCCAAGACCTATGGCGGAGAAGAGCGATGACAAAATCTTTGCCAGCAGCGATGTGGCTATAGAGGCGGCGATGAAGGTGATGATGAAGCCCAACACCTTTGAGTATGCAGCATCTATGCCGAGCATTGCGCCAACGCTCTCGCCGAAGGCTATAGCCAACGCAATACCGCCCACAATGCCCGCCAACGAGCAGAGCTGTGAAATAAATCCCTTGCGCCATCCGTTAAATATTGCAAGGACTAAGAATATCAGGGTAATAATGTCAAAAACATTCATAACTTCACTTTTAACTGCACGAAGTTAGTATTTTTTTTGACAATTTCCTACCTTTGTACCAAATTAGCGTCTATATGAGAAGATTTTTGTTCGTTCTGTTAGCATTTATAGCCACCATCTCGGTCGCTCAGGCACGAGAGGTATATATACTCAATAACTCGTGGCGTCTATTCTTCAAGGAGGAGAATAGCTCCGACAACGCCCGCTTTGTAAACCTGCCGCACACATGGAACACCGACGCACTCTCGGAGGGAGGCTCGCTGCGCCAGACTACGGCATACTACCGCCGCACCCTCTTTGTCCCTTCGCAGTGGCAGGGCAAGCGACTCTTCCTGCGCTTTGGGGGCGTGATGAGCGTTGCCGATGTATTTGTCAATGGCGGCTATGTGGGTAACCATAAGGGTGGTCGTACCGCCTTTACCTTTGAGATTACCGACAAGGTGCAGTATGGCTCGGAGAATACCCTGCTTGTAGAGGTTAGCAACGCCTACCGTAGCGATGTGCTGCCAACATCGTCGGAGATGAACAACTATGGCGGCATCTACCGCGATGTGGAGCTTATCATCACGGGTCAGACGACCGTCTCGCCACTATTCTACGGCTCGGAGGGTGTTATCGTTGTGCCTACAAAGGTGAACACCGAGAGCGTTGAGGGAAACATCTCCGTAGCCCTTACATCCAAGCGCGAGCAGAGCTGCGAGGTGACCCTTGATATTGTCTCGCCAGATGGCTATGTGGCTGTGACTAAGACCGTTAAGGCTAAGTGCGATGGCAAACTGCTCAACATCCCATTTGCCGTTAGCCATCCCGAGCTGTGGTCTACATTCCGCCCATCGCTCTATCGCGTAGATGTTATGGTGGGGGCAGATACGGTATCTGTCACTACCGGTTTTCGCCGCATAGAGGTCAGCCCCGAGCAGCTGCTGCAGCTCAATGGCAAGCGCCTTGCTGTGCGTGGCGTAAACCTCTGTCACGACAATGTCCGCAGGGGCAATGCCCTTACGGAGGCGGACTATGTTGCTGATATTAAGGCTATTAACGACTTGGGCGCTAATGCTGTTCGCTCGGTGGAGGGCCCTCACGCGCAGACGCTATATGATATATGTGACCGCGAGGGTATGCTCGCATGGATAGACCTGCCGTTAGTCCAGTCTCCATTCCTGAGCGATATGGCGTACTACAACTCGCCCGACTTTGAGAGCAACGGCAAGCAGCAGCTTCAGGAGATTATCTACCAGAATATCCACCACCCATCGGTGGCGATGTGGGGCGTATTCTCGTTGCTGCGAGGTCGCTCGGCGGAGCTCATATCCTATGTCAAGGAGCTTAACAGCCTTGCCAAGAAGATAGACCCATCGCGTCTGACGGTTGCCTGCAGCAATCAGGATGGCGATATAAACTTCATCACAGACCTTATCGTCTGGCAGCAGTCTGTGGGCTGGAATAAGGGCGATGTGGAGGATTTGAAGCTCTGGCAGAGTGCTCTGCGCAGTAGCTGGAGCCACCTGCGTCAGGGCGTATGCTATGGCGAGGGCGGAACAAAGGGCCACTACAACGAGGAGCTTATCAGCCGCACCAGCAGCCAGCATCGCATACCTGAGAGTTGGCAGACCCGCTTCCACGAGGGCTATGTCAGCCGTATAGACAACACCCTCTTCTGGGGCGTGTGGCTCAATACCATGTTCGACTTCGGTGCTGTGCGCCACCCGGGAGGTTTTCGTAACTCGGGCTTAGTGAGCTTTGACCACAGCCAGAACAAGGATGCCTACTACCTCTACCGCACCCTCTGGAATAGGACAAGTCCGACGCTCCATATCGTAGGTAAAAACCGTGAGGTGCGAATGCGCAACCGTCAGGTTATCAAGGTATACTGCTCGCAGGGCGTGCCTACGCTTACTATCAACGGCGAGAATGTCAATATGCGCAACTGCTCGCAGGGCATCTTTGTCACCGACTCGCTGACAATGAGTGGCTTTAACACCGTGATTGCCACCACGCCAAACCTGCGCGATTCTACCACCTTCACCATCGGAAATTACCTGAAAAGGAGGTAGAAAGAGGGCGAAAAAGGGGGTCTAACTCTCGCTTTTTCAAGTTTTTTTGCAAAAATATTTGTGATTTTGAAATTTAGTTGTACCTTTGCACCTCGCAAGGGAGCGTATGCGCATTTCTTTGTGTATAAATTTAGAGACAAAACAATAAAAACGATACGACTATGGCAATGAAGAGAACTTATCAGCCTTCTCGTCGCAAGAGAATCAACAAGCACGGATTCCGTGCGAGAATGGCAACTGCTAATGGCCGCAAGGTTCTGGCAGCGCGTCGTGCTAAGGGACGCAAGAAGCTTACTGTATCCGACGAGGCTACATTTAAGTACAACTAATTGATTGCGTTGTTGTGCACCGCAAACAGTTAAGAGCAATACCTACTGGTACTGCTCTTAACTGTTTTTATACCTATGATAATATTTTGTGCAAAAATATTGCGCCAATAGGCCGTAGGTCCGCGAAATTGTTGTAATTTTGTGGCAGAAAGAGAAGAATAACTAAATATATCTAACAATGGAAGCAATTGTAAAGACAAACTTCAACTTCAAGGGACAGAACAACCACTATGTAGGTAAGGTGCGTGATGTCTACAGCATTGATGGCGACTATCTGGTAATGGTCGTATCTGACCGTATCTCAGCATTTGATGTGGTGCTGCCAAAGGGTATCCCATTCAAGGGCCAGGTGCTCAACCAGATTGCAGCATCGTTCCTGGATGCTACAGCCGACATCCTTCCAAACTGGAAAATCGCCGTGCCAGACCCAATGGTTACCGTAGGTCATAAGTGCGAGCCTTTCAAGGTGGAGATGGTTATCCGCGGATACCTCTCTGGCCACGCATGGCGCGAGTATAAGGCCGGCAAGCGTACCATCTGCGGCGTGCAGATGCCTGACGGTATGGTGGAGAACCAGAAGTTCCCAGAGCCAATCATCACCCCAACAACCAAGGCAGACGAGGGTCACGACGAGGATATCTCTAAGGAGGAGATTATCGCTCGCGGTATCGTTAGCCGTGAGGACTACGAGCAGCTGGAGGCTTACACCCGCGCAATCTTCGCTCGCGGAACAGAGATAGCCGCTAAGATGGGCCTTATCCTCGTGGATACTAAGTACGAGTTCGGTAAGAAGAATGGCGTTATCTACCTGATGGACGAGATTCATACCCCAGACTCATCGCGCTACTTCTACGCCGAGGGCTATGCCGAGCGCCTTGCCGCAGGCGAGAAGCAGAAGCAGCTGAGCAAGGAGTTCGTGCGCGAGTGGCTTATGGCAAATGGCTTCCAGGGCCAGGATGGCCAGACCGTGCCAGAGATGACCCCAGAGATCGTTGCCTCTATCACCGACCGCTATGTGGAGCTCTACGAGAGCATCAC
>JAFTOU010000066.1 GCA_017463615.1 Alistipes sp.
GAGATAGCATTACGGTAAGTTGTGGCTGCTCGTACAATCTCAGGAACAGTATTCTGATTCATATACAGAGCATAGTCGTAGGTCTGTGCAGCTACCGCCTCATTCTTTTCGCCGATGTTAGGAACATAGACAGCCTTGCCATTGACAATGCTGAACAGGGATTTGTCGAGATCTGTATCCGAGTATCCGAAACGCTGCTGTATGGTGCGGATAAAGGCATCCATCTCGAGGACCGTTCCCAACTGACCGAACTCGGCGTAAGCAGCATCAATCTTCGCCTGGCTATCTCGTTTTGCAAGGGTAACAAGAGCATTACGGATATCATCTTGACGAGCATCATCAGTTGAGTAAGCGGGGCTCGTATAAAAACCCGTTCTTGCAGCCTTAGACATTGCTGCACCCTCAGCCAATGTTGCAGTCCACCAATTGCCAGTGAATGCACCTATCTTCTGTCCCGAAGCCTCCTCTATAGACTTACCGGATACAACCTCTTCAACGGCTCGCTTGGTCTTGATTGCCATATTGTAGGTCTCGCTAAGCGAAGAGTGGAGAGCCTCGATAGATGGATAACGGTACTTCCTATTAGCCTCAATCTCCTCCAAGACAGCATCCTTTGCCTCTTTAACCTTCCAAGTCTTATAGGCAAGCCAGCCCATAGCGCCGACTACGGCAGCAATACCCGCTGTGGCGGCTACTGCTCCTGTACCAATAGCACTAAGCGATGCTGCAGCACCAGTAATACCATTACCCGTGGCAACCTGAGTAGCAAAGAGCGATTGCAGCGCACTCTTTGTTCCCCATACGCCACCGCCAGCCATCAGTGCCTTGGTCATAGCACCCCGACCGGCAACACCAGCCGCCTGCATCTGGGTTACGATGGCTCGCTTCTGCGTGAAGGATAGTTTACCACCTCGGCCAAGACCGAGAATGCCGGTAATAGCATCTGCTCCCGCCATAGCTGCCGACTGCTTGCCAATAAAGCCAAGTGCAACACCAACATTGGTCAGAGCACCTGCAACCTTAAAGAGTTTTGTTGCGACAAAACCCGTGAAAACAAGTGGCTCTATCCAATGGAAGTTGCGGGCTACCCACGCGCCGATATTGCCGATAACGGTCATAATATCCAGCAGAGCATTACCAATAGAGACAAGTCCTTTGGTAAAGTCTGGCGACTTGAACTTATCGAGGAATGAGCGTAGAACCTGACGGATGGTTGGTTCCAGCACCTCATACGCCTGCATAAAACTCTCGGTAAGCTGTGATGTTACCTGTGCCCAGAGTCCTTTGGTCGTGTTTTGCTTGACAAGTGCCAACTCTGCCGAGATACCCTGTGAGCCTCGGTTGTGGGCTGTAAGATTACGCAACTGGTCGTAGTTGTTCACCAGCATCATCGCCGCATTACCACCAATCTTACCGAAGATAGCCTGCATATCGGCCATTGACGCTCCCTTCTTATTCAGATCCTCGAAGATGTCAGCCAACGGTCGTAGCTTCTCGACCATCACACCCTCGATATTACGCATCTCGGTAAACTTCACGCCCAAGCGGTCAAGTACCCTCTGCGACTCCTTTGTAGGCTTGGCAAAGCGTGTAGCCATAGCACGGAGCGAGGTACCGGCAAGCGTTCCTTTCAGACCCATGTTACCGAGCAAACCAATGGCGGCGGTACTCTCCGTGAAGTCCACACCTGCTGTACGCAAGTAACCGGCTGCCATCTTGTATGACTCGGCAACCTCTACGATATTGACATTCGAACGAGAGATGGTCGAGGCGATAATGTCCGCCACGCTATCCATACTATTGTTGTTGATATCGTAGCCCGCCATAATATTGGTGGCAAGGTCGGCGATATAGCTGACATCGTTATCACCGATAAGGGCAAGGTTGGTAATAGGTCGGATAGACTTGTTGATAGTATCGATATTCATACCCGCCATAGAGAGGTACTTCACAGCACCTGCAATCTCCACAGTGGTAAACTTCGTGTCGATACCAATCTTTCGCACATGACGAGCCATATTGTCAAAGCGAGTCTCGAAGGTACTCAAGTCAGTGTCCGCCACACGCAAGATAGAGTGTGCCGACTGCATAATGTTTGAGTACTCGATAGCCTTTGTCAGCTCATTACGCACCAAACTATAACCCATATAGGCATTGAGCATCGATGCGAACGGAAGGTTGCGCAACGATGGTGCCTGGGAGTATTGAATACGGTTGATAGCCGCACGACGCTTACTGCGGTAGAGAGTACCTGCGGCGGTATTCTGTCTCTGCATAGCACGCACCGACTGCATCGCGTTACGCTGCTGTTGCTGTCGTGCTGCCTTATCGGCTCTACGGCGTTCTTGTTCTGCTTGTCTGCGCTGACGCTCTGCCTCACGCTGTGCTCTGCGGCGTTCTTGCTCACGGGCTCGTGCCTCTGCCTGACGCTGTCTCTGTGCCGCTGTACTCTCTGCCACCTGTGCCTTGCGGCGTTGCTCGGCATTGAACTTCTCATCGTCATGTGCCATACGCTGGCGGTGCAACTGCTGAGAGGTGTAGAGACGCTGCATAAGCCTCTGCTGCTCCTTCTCAGGCATAGCAAAGGCTGTCGGAGCATAAGGCACAGGAGCCTGCATACCTGGAGAGTACGCAAATGGCATCAC
>JAFTOU010000067.1 GCA_017463615.1 Alistipes sp.
CCGTTACATTGATTCTCTTTTTCATTAGACAAAGTATGTGAAGTTTAACTGACAGTTTATATTATAGAAGCCTCGCTCGTAGAGTTGCAACTTACGCTGACCGCCATAGATGGTAAACGAGGAGCCTCGGTTGTACTTATGGTCATCGTTCCAGTTGGCTGCCGTGCAGCGTACACTATACTTCGGGGGTTGAATCTTGTTAGGTATCATTGCTATGACACCTCCCCAATTGCTACCATCACGCTTGGCGGTGTTAATCTCTCCCTGTATAGATACGATGCTGCCTATTTGACGGACAAAGAGGTTGCGGGTATCTGTTCCCTGACCGCTGTTCTCCATCTGCATCCAACCCGTATCGATAAGCAGTGGCTGATAATCCTCAGCAAAGGCTGCACCGAGTGTGCGGCATACCTGACGCTGCGACTCGGCACTGCCCAACACGAGGTCCGTGAGTTTAGCGTCCTTACGCAAGTAGTCCTTGACAATCTCATCTTTGGAGAGTAGGTTCAACTTCTCACGCAGGAGAGCCTGTGCCTGAGCAGATGTCTTGCCCTGTGCCACCAAGTAGTTGATATAGTCCTGAAAGAGGTTCTCCATACGGGCAAAGCGACCATCGGCAACGCTCTTAGCGTAGAACTCCAAATTCTTGGCTATGGTAATAAGCTCATTGGCATTGTAGCCATCAAGCAACCAATTTGCCTTCTTCTTGAGCTCCTTGACTATGGCCGAGGTAAGGACATAGCCTTCAACCTGCGAGTGCGACTTACCATCTTGGTCGGTATAGGCAAAGGCTCCGGTCTCGATATTGTTAAGCTTATCACGCATCTCCGAGGTGAAGATGATACCCTGATATGCAGAGTCTGTACCGAGCTTACCCGCCATCATATTGTCAATCTCCGTTGTGGAATATACTTCGAGGTTTCGGCGTGCCTTGCTCTTATCGGTAAGGTCGCTGAGGTTGGAGGTCTTGGTGAGCTTCTGCTCGCCCGTGCCACCCCTCTCGGCATCGAGCGTAGCACGCACAGCCGCCTGACGCTCCGCCTTGAGTGCTTGCGCCTGCTCGGGGGTAAGGTTATTGACCTCATCGGCTGTGAGGCGCACAAGTTCCTGCAAGCCCTCCGAAATCTGCAAGAATACCTCTTGGGATTCGGGCTTGGAGTAGACATCGAGGGCAGTGCGGGCTGCTCCCTTATCCACAACATCACGGAGGTTCTGGTCGACTGAGAGTTTTGTCTTCAATGCTTCTGCTACAGCACCAGATGTTACATAGCCTGTGCCGCCTTCGGTAATACCACCCGTAGAGATAGCATCGAGTTTTCGCTTGTACTCTGTGGTAAAATCCTCGGTAGAGAGCTGCTTACCATCAACCTTGTCTACTTTGCCATTCATACCACTTGTGTATGTAGTAACAGTAACATAGGTGTCAGCAACAGACTTGCCATTTACCTTGAGCGTGCCGATGATATCCACAGAGCCGAGCGGAGCAACAACAATATCGCCTAACGCATTGCGAACCACAAAGCGAAAGCTATCTGTCGTATCAAAGCCCACAGTAGCAATCACCGCTCCGGCACTATCCTTCCAAGAGAGTGTATTCTGCAACTTCGGATCATCTTTGGTGTAGGCGGTATTGCAGAGGTCGATGCCTCGTCCTGCACTATTTACCGAGAAGAGTCCATTCACCTGTGCCGCAGCACTCTTGCCTACAACTTTGAATATTGGAGTCAAAGATAGTTTGCCATCGTAGACGGCAAAGTCTCGGAACTTCGTGCCTCCACCTTCTACTCCGTAGTAGTTGATGCGTATTGTTCCTTCGTCTGTAACATCCTGAGTATTGTAGATATCACAGCCCTGAATATGAATTGCGCCGATACGGGAATTATCGCTGAGCGATGTACCATACGAGATACCATCACCCGTAACTCGTGCCAACTCCTTGCCTTGCTTCATAAATGAGAATGTGCCGTCTGTACGGATTACAATCTCATTAACCAAAAGACCATTAAGGTACGCTCCGAGTGAGGCATTGCCATCGCTTTTGACTATACCTTTGAGCGAATAGCCATTCTCGCCACTTACAGATACTGCTGTCTTGGAGTTTATCTCCTTGTTGGCAGTAAACATACCTGCCAGCACCAAATCCTTCTTGATGGTTTGGCGCTGGAAAGGAGTTTCGAGCAGTACGGCGTAACGCCCGAAGAACTTATCGATAAAGCGAGGGGCATAGTCGGCTCTGACCTCGATAGTCGCAGGAATCTTGCCAGTAACGGGATCTGCTGTAGTTGGAACTGTCTTACCCGCAGCACAGAGGTAGCAGGTGCGGCCACGCTTGTTGACCTCGTTGGCATAAACAACCGACTCGTGGCGATTGCTCTCGTAGATATAGTATGGGAAGACGGC
>JAFTOU010000020.1 GCA_017463615.1 Alistipes sp.
CAGATGTGACACGAGCGACACAACCGAACGAACGAACAGGCGCGTGCAGACCTGTGTTGTTCGTGTTCGGTTTAGTCCGTAAGATTATATGTTGGCTTGCCTTCGGCAACCCGACCCTGCTACGCCTCGGCAATGTCAGTTGCGGCATAGATGCCCAAAAACCGTCATTGAAGTCATAAGAGCAAGCTCTTGCCTTCAATTATAGGTTTTTGCACCTTCGGTGTGCAACCGCTATTGCGCTCGGCTCAATCGCAGCGTTCGGTTCGCACCCCTCAACATCATCCGCGCGGCGAATACCTTGATAAAGCCAATAGCCAAAATTTGCAGAACGGTAAATTTTTTACTATCTTTGCGGGTTGAACAGTTGTGATACAAAAATAACAAAACAATATAGACTATGCAGATTGCTGACAAGTACACTCCGCAGGAGATTGAACAGAAGTGGTACGACTACTGGTGTGACCACAACCTTTTCCATTCAGAGCCCGATGAGCGCGAGCCGTTTACTATCGTCATTCCGCCACCAAATGTGACGGGTATGCTCCACATGGGACATATGCTCAACAATACGCTTCAGGATGTGCTGGTGCGTCGTGCGCGTATGCTCGGCAAGAATGCTTGCTGGGTACCGGGTACCGACCACGCGAGTATCGCTACGGAGGCTAAGGTTGTAGCCAAGCTCAAGGCTGAGGGCATTGACAAGGCGTCGCTCACCCGCGAGCAGTTCCTCGCTCATGCGTGGGAGTGGAAGGAGAAGCACGGTGGCATTATCCTCAAGCAGCTGCGCAAGCTGGGTGCTTCGTGCGACTGGGACCGCACCTGCTTTACTATGGATGAGGCTCGTACTCAGAGTGTTATCCAGGTATTCTGCGACCTGTACAACAAGGGCAAAATCTACCGTGGTGTGCGTATGGTACACTGGGACCCAAGTGCAAAGACAGCCCTCTCGGACGAGGAGGTTATATACAAGGAGTCGCAGGGCAAGCTCTACTACCTGCGCTACAAGTTGGAGGGTACAGACCGCAATATCATCGTTGCTACAACCCGTCCAGAGACCATTCTGGGCGATACGGCTGTATGTCTTAACCCTAACGACCCACGCTATGCCGATGTGCCAGAGGGTGCTCGCGTGATTGTTCCGCTTGTAGGTCGCTCTATCCCTATCATCCGCGACGAGTATGTGGATGTAGAGTTCGGTACTGGTGCGCTGAAGGTTACCCCTGCACACGATGTAAACGACTATATGCTGGGCGAGAAGTATGGCCTTGAGACCATTGACATCTTCAACGACGACGGTACTATCAACGACAAGGTTGGTATGTATGTGGGCGTAGACCGCTTTGAGTGCCGCAAGCAGATTGAGAAGGACCTGGAGGCTGCAGGCCTTATGGAGAAGACCGAGGCGTATACCAACAATGTCGGCTACTCCGAGCGTACGGGCGTGGCTATTGAGCCAAAGCTCTCTATGCAGTGGTTTATGTCTATGTCGGAGATTGCGAAGCCTGCAACTAAGGCCGTGCTGGAGGATATCATCCGCTTTGTGCCTGAGAAGTATAAGAACACCTACCGCCACTGGATGGAGAACATCAAGGACTGGTGTATCAGCCGTCAGCTCTGGTGGGGTCAGCGCATCCCTGCCTACTACCTGCCAAAGGGTGGTTATGTGGTAGCACCTACGGCCGAGGAGGCACTCGTGCTCGCACAGCAGAAGAGTGGCGACAGCTCGCTCACCCTTGCCGACCTTCGTCAGGATGAGGATGTGCTGGATACTTGGTTCAGCTCTTGGCTCTGGCCTATCTCTGTCTTTGACGGTATCCGCAACCCTGATAACGAGCAGATTAAGTACTACTATCCAACCAACGACCTGGTTACTGGTCCGGATATCATCTTCTTCTGGGTTGCTCGTATGATTATGGCGGGCTATGAGTACCGCGGTCAGATGCCGTTCCGCAATGTATACTTTACAGGTATCGTGCGCGATAAGATTGGTCGTAAGATGTCTAAGCAGCTGGGTAACTCTCCAGACCCACTGGACCTTATTGCTCAGTATGGTGCTGACGGTGTCCGCGTGGCTATGATGCTCTGCTCAAGCGCTGGTAACGACCTGATGTTTGACGATGCACTCTGCGAGCAGGGTCGTAACTTCGGCAATAAGATTTGGAACGCCTACCGCCTCATCAATGGCTGGAGCGTGGACGAGTCTTTGGCTCAGAGCGAGAATAACGCTGCCGCTGTGGCTTGGTTTACTGCAAAGCTCAACGCTGCCCTGGTGGAGATTGAGGATAACTTCCGCAACTACCGTATCTCTGAGGCGCTTATGGTCGCTTATAAGCTCTTCTGGGACGACTTCAGCGGCTGGTACCTTGAGATTGTTAAGCCTGCTTATGGCCAGCCTGCAGATAGCACCACTATCGCTCAGACTAAGAACTTCTTTGAGCAGCTGATGCTTGTCCTGCATCCATTTATGCCATTCGTCACCGAGGAGATTTGGCAGGATTTGGCACCTCGCGCCGAGGGTGAGTCTATTATGGTTAGCCCAATGCCAAAGGCTGGCGATGTAGACCAGTCGCTGCTCGCTCGCTTCGCCCTGCTGCAGGAGGCTGTCTCTGCTATCCGTAATGTCCGCAAGCAGAAGAATATGCCTCAGAAGGAGGCCGTAGAGCTCAAGGTTGTCGTAGACGAGAACTACCCACGCGAGTTTGAGGCTGTGCTTGTCAAGATGGGTAACCTCTCCGCCGTAACCCCTGTTACCGAGAAGAACCCTACCGACGCAGGCTTCATCGTCAAGACCACCCAGTACTTCATCCCTATGGGCGATAATGTCAATGTTGAGGAGGAGATCGCTAAGCTCCAGAAGGACCTGGCATACTACGAGGGCTTCCTCGCCTCCGTTATGAAGAAACTCTCTAACGAGCGCTTTGTAAACTCTGCCCCAGCGCAAGTCGTTGCCAACGAGCGAGCTAAGCAGTCCGACGCAGAGGCTAAGATTGCCGCGATTAGAGAGCAACTCGCAGCTTTAGCTTAGTTTTCCATTTTATGCGGTATTTCCTGCCGCTAACATATAAAATCAACAAAGGGCAGTACGCATCAGTACAGCCCTTTGTTGTTTTATATGCCGAGCGTTGTAAATCCACACCTAAAATGAAAAACTGGAGGGTACTTGTTGTACTCTTCTGGCAACAAAAAAGCTAATAGCCAATAGCCAAACGGCTAATGGTAAAAAAGGAGAGTTGCTCTCCTTTTTTATCTTCTTCCCTTAGCCTTCGTCTTTGCCTGATGCTTCCCGCCCTTTAGGCTCTTGAGGTAGGCGCCGATTTTGTCGGGGTGGTCGCTGGAGATATAGTCAATCTTATGTTTAACGGCCCAGTCTACAAGCTCTGGGTGGTTGATTATCCACAGCGTGGTCTCAATGCCCTTGGCGCGGCACTGCTCAACCAGCTCTGGGCGGTTCATAAAGACATACATGCTGTACGACATACCCGAAATATTGTCTGCAGCCAACTTCTCAGCATCTACATCTGTAGAGAGCGAGCTATTGAGGTAGAGCACAGGGCGACCAGGCGCAAGGCGTACGCACTCCTTACAAGTGTGGTAGCTGAAGGATGTAAACTCCATCTGCTCCATCATCCCCAGCTCGTTAATCATCGCCACAAGGCGCTCAACGACCTTGGTCTCAATCTCTGGCGTAGCGTGCTTCTTAATCTCCACAATCTGCTTGAGATTTGGGCACTTCTTAGCCTCCACAAGCCACTCGCGTAGCGTAGGTACCTTGTTGCCATTCGGCAGGGTAACCTTCTGAATTTGCTCCCAAGTATCCTTCTGCGCATCCAACTGAGTACCCAGAATCTTAGAGCCGTGTGCCACGATAAGCTCGTCGTCTGCTGTGAGGTTGATGTCAAACTCAACGCCATAGAGACCCTCCAACTTCTGCGCGTTGTTCAGTGCGGTGATGGTGTTCTCATCCGCCCCTGCAGTCTTGTAGAAGCCTCGGTGCGCAACAAGTTTAGGCTGTGCCATTGCCACGATGCTCATCGCCACAGCAATAAGTGTAATAATACTCCTTTTCATATATCAGTTTTTTAGGTTATTCAGGTTGATACCCGCTGTCCTCCAGCAGGTTAGCTCCATTTGCAGCAGCTACGGCAAGCGCATCGCAGCGGTTGTTCTCCACCGTCTCGGCGTGACCCTTGACCCACACAAAGCGGACATTGTGACGGCGGTAGATATTGAGGAATCGCGTCCATAGGTCGGGGTTCTTCTTGCCGCTAAAGCCCTTGCGTGCCCAGCCGAATACCCAGCCCTTGCTCACCGCATCAACCACATACTTTGAGTCGGAGTATATCGTCACATCCGACCCCTCAAACTTCAGCGCCTCCAGAGCCACACATACTGCCATCAGCTCCATGCGGTTATTTGTCGTCAGGCGAAATCCTGCCGAGAGCTCCTTGCGATGTGGACCACTTATAAGCACCACGCCATAGCCTCCCGCCCCGGGGTTGCCGAGCGACGAGCCGTCTGTATATATTGTAATTACGGGTGCTGCCATTATCCGAGTACTATCTTCTCCAACTCCCTGAAGTCGTTTATCACCCAGTCTGCACCGCCGTCAAAGAGCGTCTGGCTGTTGTGCGAGCCGTATGTCACTCCGCAGCAGCGACAGCCCGCATTACGACCCATACCCATATCAAATGTAGAGTCACCCACAACTATAGACTCCTCCGCCGTACACCCTGCACGACGCATAGCCTCCAACGCAATATCTGGCGCAGGCTTTCCATTCTCCACATCGTTCAGGCAGACCGTAGTAAAGAGATACTCCGCCATACCCAATCGCTTTGCGGCATACTCTATAATAGGTGTTACATTGTTTGTGGCAATAGCGAGCTTGATACCCTTTGCGTGCAGGTTCTTCATTGTCTCCAACACACCGTCAAAGAGGGTAATCATATCCAGACCCTCCGAGATGTAGGTGTCGCGATACTTCTGCGAAAGTCGCTCTATCAGTTCCTCGTCATCGCTGCCGGTAAGGAAGCGAAACGCCTCCTCAGTCGTAAAGCCCGTGTTGCGCGCAAGTAGCTCTCGGTCAATGGTATAGCCCTCTGTTAGTGCGACCTTCTCGGCACAGCAGATGATGCTCGGGGTGGTATTTGCCGTAGTGCCGTCAAAGTCAAGCATTACGAATTTGATGTTGCTCATAATCTATTGTGATATGGTTACAAGTTTCTCGCGGTAGGCGTTCAGTATTCGTGACTTGGAGATAAAGCCCTTGTATCTATTCTCCTTGTCCACCACTGGAAGCATCCAGGTGTGGTTCTGCTCAAAGCGTGGCAGCACCTCCTGAATCTGCTCCTTCTCCAGAATCTTATCTGGTGGCTGAATCATATATGATGTTATCGGACGGCCCCATCTCTCGTGCTTGAACATATCCTCACGCAGGTCGTCCAGCTGAACTACGCCAAGCAGATGGCCGAAGTTGTCAATTACAGGGAATATATTTCTGCGCGAGGAGGAGATAATGGTCACTACATCCCCCAGCGTAGCACTCTCGCGTAGACGGACAAAGTCGCTCTCCATCAAATCCTCCAGCTTGAGGAACACCAGCACCGACTGGTCCTTGTCGTGCGTCAGCAGCTCGCCCTTAGCCCTCAGTCGCTTGGTGTATATAGAGTCTGGGTCAAGGTAGTAACCCACAGCAAAGGCTATGCAGGCAACAATCATCAGCGGGATGAATAACCCATAGCCGTTAGAGAGCTCGGCAATGAGGAATATAGATGTCAGCGGCGCATTCATCACTCCCGCCATAACACCCGCCATACCCACAAGGGTAAATGTGGCTATAGAGATGTTCCAGCCGAAGCATAGCTGGCAGAATAGCGCCAATGAAGCACCCGTAAATGCACCTACAAAGAGCGAAGGGGCAAATGTACCTCCCACACCTCCCGAGGCGTTTGTCGTAGCCGTGGCAATCACCTTGAAGAACATCGTGGCAATGACATATATCAGCACCACCCAGTCAATATCCTTGAAGGAGTAGAATAGAGAGTTCTCAAATATCGTCTGCTTATCGCCGTGCATCAGCGACACGAAGGCCTCATAACCCTCGCCGTAGAGCGGTGGAAAGAGGAATATCAGCAGACCGAGCACCGTACCGCCCACTATCCACTTGCGATACTGACTCTTCAGAGCACCTATGCGCTTGCCGATAATGGCATTTGCGCTGGTGAAGTAGTAGGACATCGCACCACAGATAACGCCCAGCAGTATAAATAACGGTATCTGCTTAATCTGGAAAGCATCTGCAGGGGATAGCGTAACCGATATTATCGGGTCCCAACCGCGTAGCACAATGGCTATGGTTGTCGCTGTAATAGATGATATCAGCAGCGGAATAACACTCGCCGAGGTGATGTCGAGCATCAAAATCTCCAACACAAAGACCACGCCCGTAATCGGCGCTTTGAAGATAGATGCCACCGCAGCACCCGCACCGCAGCAGAGCAGAAGGGTGATGTTGCGGTAGTTGAGCTTCGCTAACTTGCCGACATTGGAGCCTATCGCCGCACCTGTAAGCACAATCGGCGCCTCAGGACCCACAGAGCCACCAAAGCCTATGGTCGTAGCACCACCTACAATAGATGTCCAGCAGTTATGCCCCGCAATGCGTGAGCCACGCGAGGACATGGCATAGAGCACTCGCGTAACGCCCTCGGAGATGTTGTCCCTTACGATATACTTGACAAAGAGGGTCGCCAGTACAATACCTATACCCGGATAGATAAGGTAGAGCACATGGAATGTATCCACATCAAACCAGTTCACCAGACAGTTCTTGATAAAGTGTAGCAACACCTCAAAGAGGTATGTACCCAGTCCGGCAAGCGCACCAACAAGAATAGCCAGTATGGCGAGTACCTGTCGCTCGCTCAGCCGCTTTGTCAGGCGCAGAAACCACTTGTAGATCTTCTCTCTACCCGCAGGTTTGATATATTTGGACTCCTCAATAATCTCCATTGAAGCTCTGCTATTTGTTCTCTGCCTTGTAACGAGCCGCCTGCTCGGCAATCAGCTCGCGGTCTGCAAAGTAGTTAATCTTCATCGCCTCGCGTACATCGTTCAGCGTCGCTGCCGCTACACTACGCGCCTCAGCTGAGCCCTGCTCAAGGATGCGATATACCTCCTCAATATTCTGCTCCCAGTATGCTCTGCGCTCACGAATAGGGGCAAGCAGCTCGTTGAGAATAGCAATGAGGAACTTCTTGCACTTCACATCGCCTAATCCCCCACGACGGTAGTGGTCTTTGAGCGCGTCAAGATTCTCATACTCAGGAAGATATAACGCAAAGTGCTCTGGACGACAGAAGGCGTCAAGGTATGTGAATACGCAGTTACCCTCTACCTGACCTGGGTCCTCTACACGCAGGTGGTTAGGGTCGGTGTACATACCCATAACCTTCTGCTTAACCTCCTTCTCGGTGTCGGAGAGGTAGATGCAGTTGCCCAGCGACTTGCTCATCTTAGCCTTGCCGTCAGTACCTGGCAGACGCAGACAAGCGTTGTTTGATGGGAGCAGAATCTCAGGTGTCACAAGCGTCTCGCCGTAGATGGCGTTGAACTTGTGCACAATCTCACGAGTCTGCTCAATCATAGGCTCCTGGTCCTCACCCACAGGTACGGTAGTGGCCTTGAAGGCTGTAATATCTGCCGCTTGAGAGATAGGGTAGGTGAAGAATCCCACTGGAATACCCTTGCGCTGCGTAGTGTCACCCTCGGCAACATCCTCCGAGAAGCCACGCATCTTAATCTCGGTCTTTACCGTTGGGTTGCGCTGCAGACGAGATACGGTCACAAGGTTCATATAGTAGAACGCCAACTCGCACAGCTCTGCCACCTGACTCTGGATGAAAATCGTAGAGATATTTGGGTCAATGCCGCAGGAGAGATAGTCCAACGCCACCTCAATGATGTTCTGACGCACCTTGTCAGGGTTGTCGGCATTGTCGGTCAGCGCCTGAGCGTCGGCAATCATAATAAAAATCTTCTCAAACTCGCCCGAGTTCTGAAGCTCCACGCGGCGTGAAAGAGAGCCTACAAAGTGTCCCAAGTGAAGGCGTCCAGTAGGGCGGTCGCCGGTCAAAATTATTTTACCCATAGTCTTGTCTTCTTATATAATTCGTATTAAAAGACAAAAATATAAAAAAATACGAAGAAAGTATTGTCTTATAACTTTTTTTTATAACTTTGCGTAATAATTAAGGGTATACTAATTAACTGAACACACCTTGCGCTATGACAATCATTCAACTTGAGTACCTTCTTGCCGTTGCAAACTTCGGTAGCTTCTCTGTTGCTGCCGACCACTGTTTCGTCACCCAACCCTCTCTCAGTATGCAGATTAAGGCGTTGGAGAGCGAGTTGGGCGTGATGCTCCTTGACCGTTCAAAGAAGCCCGTAGTACCCACCGAGGCGGGCGAGGTAGTGCTTGAGCAGGCACGCGAGGCCCTGCGCGAGTATAACTCTATCAAGGAGGTTGTCCAGCAGTTCAAGGGCGAGATTGCGGGTAAGATTCGCCTCGGCGTTATCCCTACCATCGCGCCATACCTGCTCCATAAGTTTATCCCCGAGTTCGTCTCTCGCTACCCGAAGGCAGAGCTTGAGATTCGCGAGATGCACACCGAGCAGCTCGTGGAGCAGATGAACCACGACCGTATAGATGTTGCCCTTGTTGCAGGTGGCACTTGCGGCGACGAGTTTACCGAGTACGACCTCTTTGACGACCGATTCTACGCCTATGTCTCGCCGTCAAACTCGCTCTATAAGAAGAGTAATATCCAGATTTCGGATATAGATATGCGCGAGCTGGTACTCCTCAGCCGCGGAAACTGTATGCGTGACCAGGTTTTGGAGCTTTGCCAGGCACATAAGGCTTCGCAGTCGCGCTACTATTTTGAGTCGGGCTCGCTTGATACCCTTATGCGTATCGTGGACTGCACCAATAGCATCACCATCATCCCCGAGATGGCCATTGAGTATATCGGCAAGGAGCACACCCGCCAAATCAAGTCCCTCATCAAAGGCGCCTACTCCCGCAAAATCTCCCTCGCCGTCCGCCGCACCTATGTCAAGCATTCTATCGTGGATGCTCTCCAAAAGACCATTCTTGACTGCACCAAGTGATTTTCGCGTGATAAGGCGGATACCTACTTCCGCTAACAAAAAGTACCCGCAATGGGCAGTACGCTTTAGTACAGCCCATCGCGGGTATTTTTGCCGAGCGTTGTATCTACCGCCTTCTGACGCGAAAATGGTGCAGAAAATGAGCGGAGGTGCAAGCCGCAGCGATATATTAAAGATTATTAAGGGTTATTAAGGACTATTAAGGGTGGCGCAAATGTACTGCGTCGCGTCGCGGAACGCGACCATTAGTAACTCTTAATACCCTTTAATGACCCTTAAAAAAAAATCCTCTAAAAAGCTAACCGACGCTGCGGAGCGAGAGCAGAGGCTGCTTGCAGACTATGCCGAGCCGCGAGGAGGAAGGGTCGCCGCAGGCGAGCCAATGGCTAATAGCCAATGTCCTACTCAAATATAAACCGTCTGGAGTTTTCGCTCAGGATCTCTATGCGCACGACCATCGTGTCGTCGGGCAGGAGCGGCTCTACCTTCTCGGGCCACTCAACAAGGCAGAGGTCGCCAGAATAGAAGTACTCCTCGTAGCCCATATCAAATGCCTCGGCGATGGAGTTAATGCGGTAGAAGTCAAAGTGATAGACCGCCTCGCGGGAGGCTGTATAGTATTGATTTACAAGGGCAAAGGTTGGGCTTGTGACGGTATCTGACGAGCCTGTGCGCTCCATAATTGCGCTGATAAGCGTAGTTTTTCCTGCGCCCATAGGTGCAAAAAAGGCAACCACATTGCGACCATTGAGTGACTCCAACACCGCATCTGCAACCTTACTGAGCTCGCTAAGTGAATCTATAACTATCTCCATCGTTGAATTGTTTTTACAAAGGTAGTAAACATCGTCTAAAATTCCAACTCCACCTTAAAATATGCTGCGCCAGAGGCCTGAGCTGCGGCAAGACCTATCTCCGAGTCCTCAAAGATAACCGTCTCGGCAGCTGTTACGCCTGCAATCTCCATAGCCTTGAGGAAGCAGTCGGGTGCAGGCTTTGAGTGCACCACATCGTCGGACGAGAGTATGCCATCCACCTGCTCGTAGATGCCAAGGTAGCGCATGGCGTTTGTGATATTTGAGAGGTGACCCGTAGAGACAATCATCGCCTTGCCACCCTTAGCGCGGAAGTCCTGCACGAAGTTCCACAGTGGCTCGTTGAGCGTAACCATATCAAAGTGGGTAGGGTATATCTCCACCTTGCGCTCGCGTATGCGACGCATCTGCACGGGGTCGGTAATGCCTATGTCGGTCAGAAACTCTGGACAGCGCAGCCCGAAATACTTTGCGCGGTACTGCTCCATAGAGATTGTTATCCCCTCCTCCGCCAGCGCCTCAATGTAGGATGTGGCATTGGCACGACCGGTGTTTGCCACCGTGCCGTCAAAGTCCAAAAGTATAAGTTTTATCATAGTAACTCTTTTCTAATCAAACGATTGCATACCCGACTGCGCCACGCGGAGAATACGCTGATACTCCTCGGGCGTAAGCTCCATAAAGAAGTAGTGCACCGGGTCTACACGCATACCCTCGTACCTAACTTCGTAGTGGAGATGAGGCGAGAGCGAGAGTCCCGAGTTGCCCGACAGAGCGATAATATCCCCTCGGCGCACCTTCTCGCGACGCTTAACCTTAGCCTTCTGCAGGTGGCTGTAGGAGGTGGTGTATCCATTGCCGTGGTCTATAACAACGGTGATGCCCGATGTGGATGTCTTGCCCAGCACCTCCTTCACTACACCATCCGCCGTTGCGAAGATACTCTCCCCCTCGGGTATGGTGTAGTCCACGCCCTGATGCGACTGCAGGGTGCGGTAGAATGGGTGCATCAACATTCCGTAGCCCGCCGTCAGCAGCGAGAGCTGGTGGTTGATAACCGGCTGTATAGATGGTATGTTGTTGCTCTTGTCGCCCAATGCCTCTAAGTTGCTCTGCAGCTGGTTGTAGGTGTTCTCAAGCTCGGTGAGCCTCTGCTCCAGCATGTCGGTATTCGCCGTAAGGTCCTTAAGCATACGACCCTTTGTGCGCTCAAGTAGCTTCTCGTGCAGTGCCACGCGCTGCTGCTCATAGTCGGAGTTGAAGTCGTAAGGTGTTGATTCAAAGAGTATTCCGAAGATGTTGCGGTCGCGCTCAATAACATTGTTCACCACCATATTTAGCGAGTCGTAGCGGGCACTCAGAGCCTCATACTCCGCCCTCATACGGTCGGTAGAGTGGCGCAATTCATACTCGGCAGGGGTGTCAAAGAGCAGTGAGAATATGGTAAAATAGACCACCGCAGCACCAACCCAAGTGAGTAGTGTTGTGATAAATTTCGGTATTTTCGTTCCCCTCTTGCGTGCCATATTACTCAGTCTCAAGGTCGGTGTTAGTCTTCATCTTCTCCATCAGCTGCTTGTACTCCTCCGAGCTCATGTTGCGGTTAAAGTAGTTCACAGGGTTTACATTGCGCCCCATGTAGATAACCTCGTAGTGGAGGTGCGGACCCGTAGAGCCACCCGTAGAGCCTACCTCGCCAATTATCTGCCCGCGAGTTACTCGCTGACCCTCCTCCACAAGTATCTTGTTCAGATGGGCATAGCGGGTTTGATATCCAAACTCGTGGTTTAGCAGCACCTGCTGACCATATCCGCGACGACGCAGACCCTTGTCGGTCATCTGCACAATCGCATCACCCGTGGCATATACCGGCACTCCGCGCTTGCACGATAGGTCTACACCCTTGTGCATCTTGCGGGTCTTGTATATCGGGTGCTGAGAGCGGATGCCGAAGGAGTAGAACCACTCTAACTGCGTGCGGTCAATCGGCCAAATGGCAGGTATGGCGAAGGACATACGCTCCTTGTTTTTCGCCAGAATCTGTAGCTGGTCAAGCGATAGGGAGGTGGCGTAGGTCTTCTTTGCTAACGCATCAAGGCTCTTCCACGAGGATGTCATCAGCGACGAATATTGGTCGCCCTGCAACGCCTCGTACTTACTCTCTGGATAGGGGTCGTAGATACCCTCAATGGCGAGCGTGTCGGTAGAGAAAAGTGCGCGGTAGACATATGTGTCGCGATGGTGAATCTCGTCAATCTTGCTCTCCAGCGTGCGAATCCTGTCCTGTAGGATGTTGTACTTTAGTACAAGCTCGCGATTTTGGTTGTCTATAGAGAACAATTTTGGGGTGTAGAAGCAGTATGAAATCAGCAGGTTGAGCAGCGATATTACGATAAATCCGAGTAGCAGCTTGCGCAGCAGGGGATACCTGCCGATGCGAACTTTGCCCTTGGAGGAGGTGTTATCTACGCTCATAATCGCTGTAAAGTTTAATTTTCTTATAAATATAGGTGCAAAAATAGAAAAAATACACTAATTTTGCAACCTGTATCGGCGAAACTTCCCCGCCGACTTAGAAAACGATATAAAAGCAAACTTATTATAGGTAGGTTCTATAAATTAGGGCGAGGTGATTTTGGAGGTTATTTTGAGCAGGTTTTTCTGCTCTTTAGAAGGCGCAATAGCCTATTGTAACTGAGAAAAGCAGGAAAAGATGCCAAAATAAACCCAAAAGCGACCGCAATAGAATCTACTCAAAAGCGAAAATAATTTACTAATTTATAGAACATACCTACTTGTATGGAATCAAACAAAATTCGTCAAGCATTTTTGGACTTCTTTGCTGCTAAGGAGCACGAGATTGTTCCATCTGCACCGATGGTCGTAAAGAACGACCCAACCCTGATGTTTACCAACGCAGGAATGAACCAGTTTAAGGATATCTTCCTCGGCAATGCCCCTCGTCGTACTCCGCGTGCGGCTGACTCGCAGAAGTGTCTGCGCGTGTCGGGTAAGCACAACGACCTGGAGGAGGTAGGACACGATACCTACCACCACACAATGTTTGAGATGTTGGGTAACTGGTCGTTTGGCGACTACTTCAAGAAGGAGGCTATCAGCTGGGCTTGGGAGCTTCTGACCGAGGTATATGGCCTTGATAAGTCGCGTATGTACGCAACCGTATTTGAGGGCTCAGAGTCCGACGGCGTACCTTTTGATCAGGAGGCTTACGACTACTGGAAGCAGTATCTGCCAGAGGACCACATCATCCGCGGTAATAAGCACGATAACTTCTGGGAGATGGGCGAGACTGGCCCTTGCGGTCCTTGTAGCGAGATTCACTACGACCTGCGCGATGAGGCTGAGGTTGCAAAGGTCTCTGGTCGTGAGATGGTAAATACTGGTCACCCACAGGTTATTGAGATTTGGAACCTTGTGTTTATGCAGTTCAACCGCAAGGCAAATGGCTCTCTTGAGAGCTTGCCTGCAAAGCATGTAGATACAGGTATGGGCTTTGAGCGTCTGTGTATGATTATGCAGGGCAAGAAGTCTAACTACGATACCGATGTCTTCCAGCCAACTATTGCCGTAATCTCTCAGATGTCTGGCAAGAAGTACGGCGAGGACGAGAAGGTGGATGTGGCTATGCGCGTTATCGCTGACCACCTCCGCGCTATCGCATTCTCTATTGCTGACGGTCAGCTGCCTTCAAATGTTAAGGCTGGCTATGTTATCCGCCGCATCCTCCGCCGTGCAGTGCGCTATGGCTACACATACTTAGGCTTTAACGCTCCATTTATCTGCCGCCTGGTAGCTACTCTCGTAGAGCAGATGGGCTCTCAGTACCCAGAGCTTAAGGCTCAGCAGGCACTTGTAGAGAAGGTTATTGAGGAGGAGGAGGCTTCATTCCTCCGCACTCTGGCTACAGGTATCAACCTGCTGGAGGGCGTTATCCGCAACCTCAAGGGTGGCAAGATTTCTGGTAAGGATGCCTTTGTGCTCTACGATACCTACGGTTTCCCTATCGACCTTACCGAGCTTATCGCTTCGGAGCAGGGTGTAGAGGTAGACCTCGCTGAGTTTGAGCAGCAGCTCGCCGCTCAGAAGGAGCGCTCTCGTAACGCTGCACAGCAGGATGTAGACGACTGGCAGGAGTTTGTAGAGGTTAAGCAGAGCGAGTTTGTCGGCTACGATACTCTTGAGTGCGATGTTCGCATTGCTCGCGTGCGTAAGGTGCAGAGCAAGGGCAAGACCACATACCAGATGGTCTTTGACCGCACCCCATTCTATGGCAACTCTGGTGGTCAGGTGGGTGACACAGGTTATATTGAGAGTGCAAACGAGAAGATTGCTATCGTTGCAACCGAGAAGGAGAATGGCCTTACTATCCACATTACAACCACACTCCCTCAGAATATGGAGACAACCTTCCACGCTGTTGTAGATGCAGCTAAGCGTCAGAATGCAGCCAATAACCACACCGCAACTCACCTTCTCCACGCTGCACTGCGTAAGGTGCTGGGCGACCATGTGGAGCAGAAGGGCTCTATGGTATCTCCAGAGTCTCTGCGCTTTGACTTCTCACACTTCCAGAAGGTTACTCCAGAGCAGCTGCGCGAGGTTGAGCGCCTTGTAAACCGCGCTGTTCGTGCTAACGACCCACTGGTAGAGAAGCGCGATGCTACTCAGGAGGAGGCTAAGGCCGCAGGTGCAATGATGCTCTTCGGCGAGAAGTATGGCGATAAGGTTCGTATGGTTCGCTTCGGTGACTCTGTAGAGCTTTGTGGTGGTACTCACACCTCTGCTACCGGTAATATCGGCTTTGTGAAGATTGTCTCTGAGAGCGCAATCTCTGCAGGTGTTCGCCGTATTGAGGCTGTTACGGGCGAGAATGCCGAGAAGCTGCTCTATGCTGCTGAGGATACTATCCACGCAGCTGCTGAGACTCTGGGCAACCCTAAGGTTGTAGATGCTGTTCGCCGTCTTGTAGAGAGCAACGAGGCCCTCAATAAGGAGCTTGAGGCTGTGCGTAAGGAGCAGGTTGCATTCCTCGCAGAGGGTATTCTGGCAAATGCGCCTGAGACCGACGGCTATACCGTTATCGCTCGTCAGCTGCCACGCAATACAGAGTTCCTCAAGGATTTGGCTTACTATTTGCGTGCAAAGCGTGATAATCTGGTGCTTGTCCTCGGCTCTGATATGGGCGGCAAGGCTACGCTGATGGTTATGCTCGGCGACGCTGTTGTTGCTAAGGGCGTAGATGCAGGCGCTACAGTTCGCGAGGCTGCAAAGCTGATGAATGGCGGCGGTGGCGGTCAGAAGTTCTTTGCTACTGCGGGTGGTAAGAACCCAGATGGACTCCAGAGTGCTATTGATAAAGCCGTGGAGTTGATAAATGGTAAATTATAACATATAAAAAAGATATGGCAAACAAAGTATTACTGATGATTCTTGACGGATGGGGAATAGGTAACCACACCAAGTCTGATGCTATCTACTCAACCAATCCGCAGTTTATTAACAACCTTACAGCGGCGTATCCACACGCGCAGCTGCGTACCGATGGCGAGAATGTAGGTCTGCCAGAGGGTCAGATGGGTAACTCTGAGGTGGGTCACCTCAATATCGGTGCAGGTCGTGTTGTATATCAGGACCTTGTAAAGATTAACCGCGCATGCCGCGACAACTCAATTCTCAATAACCCAGAGGTTGTTGCTGCATTTGAGTACGCTAAGGCAAATGGTGTGAATGTCCACTTTATGGGTCTTACCTCTGACGGTGGTGTTCACTCTTCACTTGACCACCTCTTCAAGCTCTGCGACATCAGCAAGCACTACGGCATTGAGAACACCTACATCCACTGCTTTATGGATGGTCGTGATACCGACCCTAAGAGCGGTAAGGGCTTTATTGAGGCTCTGGAGAACCACCTCAAGGGCTCTGCAGGTACTATCGCATCTATCATCGGTCGCTACTATGCAATGGACCGCGATAAGCGTTGGGAGCGTGTAAAGGTTGCTTACGACCAGCTCGTTGAGGGCGTGGGCGAGAAGGCTACCGATATGGTTGCAGCTATGCAGCACTCTTACGACGAGGGCGTTACCGACGAGTTCATCCTTCCTATCGTTCGCGTAGATGAGAATGGTAACGCTGTGGGCACTATCAAGCCTAACGATATGGTTATCTTCTTCAACTACCGTAACGACCGCGCTCGCGAGATTACCGTAGCGCTCACTCAGCAGGATATGCCAGAGCAGGGTATGCACACAATGCCGCTCTACTACTGCTGTATGACCCCATATGACGCTTCGTTCACTGGTCTGCATATCCTCTTTGATAAGGAGAATGTAAACAATACTATCGGCGAGGTTGTATCAAATCTGGGTCTGTCACAGCTCCGCATCGCTGAGACTGAGAAGTATGCCCATGTGACATTCTTCCTCAATGGTGGTCGCGAGGCTGAGTTTGCAAACGAGGACCGTATCCTTGTCGCTTCGCCAAAGGTTGCTACCTACGACCTGCAGCCAGAGATGAGCGCTTACGAGGTTGCCGATAAGCTCGTAGGTGCACTGGACTCTCAGAAGTACGACTTCATCTGCCTTAACTTCGCAAATGGCGATATGGTTGGCCACACTGGTATCTACGAGGCTATTGAGAAGGCTGTGAAGGCTGTTGATAGCTGCGTGGAGAAGGTCGTTACTGCCGCTAAGGCAAATGGCTATGAGGTTGTTATGATTGCCGACCACGGTAATGCCGATAACGCAATCAACCCTGACGGCACTCCAAATACCGCACACTCACTCAACCCAGTACCAGTCGTTGTCGTTTCAGACCGCGTTGCAAAGGTTGAGGATGGCATCCTCGCCGATGTTGCTCCAACCGTCCTGACCCTTATGGGCGTTGAGCAGCCAGCCGAGATGACCGGCCACTCCCTGGTTGAGCTTAAGTAGGTCTAAGACAGTTATACTCAACTTTCAGACAGCATAGCTGTTGATGTAAAAAGAGCCTTGACTTTGCAAGTAAACTTGCAGTCAGGCTCTTTTTACATCACCTCCTACGGAGGCTCTTAAAGTTGAGTAGAGTAGCCGCCATACTAAACTATAAAAAATATTGACATTCCCCCTAAATCCCCCTTTAATCCGCCTAAAGGCGGCTTTTCCTCCTCGCGGCTCGGCATAGTGAGCAAGCTCCCTCTGCTCTCGCTCCGCAGCGTCGGTTGGCAAAGGGGGACTTTGTCACAAAAAACGGTCAGAAAAATCTGACCGTTCTTGTTCCGGGTGCGCGAATATCGGACGGCACCTGGCTAACGCAGTGCAATGCTACGCAGTACAGGTGCAAAAAAAGAGAGCTCGGAAATGGTTATCCGAACTCTTACTTTCTTACTTCAAAATCTTGAAGATCATCTTTTTGATTTTGCCGGTGCCGAGCATCGGTGCGTGCGCATCCTCTGGATAGAGGATAGAGAACTGACCCTCGCGCATGGTGTAGAACACCTGTGGCTCGTCGGTATAGAACTGCACATCCTTCTCGGTGTTGAACTCGCCCTTAGCCTTCTTGCAATCCTTTCGCTCAGACCAGCCGAACTCCTCCTTAGTAGCGCCGCCGATGATTACCTGGATGTCGATATACTTATCGTGCACCTCCAGCAGTGCCTCGTAGCGAGGCTTGAGGTCTACCTCCATAACATTTACAAATACCTCGTCGTCAATAATGTCGTGTCTGCCGACAGAGATGGTCTTTGGGTTGCACTGTGCAAGGAAGTCAAAAGCCGCCTTGAATTGTGGGTTGAGAGCGTAGTACTGCTCTGCATTCTTGATAGAATCTAAAATCATAGTAGTAGTGTTTTGTTATTTATTT
Organism: Alistipes sp.; assembly: GCA_017463615.1. GTDB lineage: Bacteria > Bacteroidota > Bacteroidia > Bacteroidales > Rikenellaceae > Alistipes. Next base: position 17,847 of record JAFTOU010000020.1, read on the forward strand.
TCTCTATTTACTCTAAGTCTGGAGATTACAGGGTAGTGGTCAGAGCGGTCCATGGTGTAGTCCACCTCGTACGAGAGTACATCAATGCCCTCCGAAACCAGTATGTAATCTATCGGTAGCAGCTTGAAGAAGCCTCTGAATGTATATCTATATCCCGAGCCTGCAGCCCTAAATGTGTCGGTCAGCTGCTTGGCTATGGTGCGATAGCTGTAGGAGAGTGGCACATCGTTGAAATCTCCGCAGACAACCACCTTCATCGGGTGCGAGGCAGCGACAAACTCGCTCACCTTGCGCGCCTGAGCACTGCGGAAGTTGTTGTTCTCCACCAGCTTGTCGGTAATGGTGCGAATCTTCATCTTGCGGGCGCTATCCAGCACATACTGATGCTCCTCCACAAAGTCTATATCCTGCTGAGTGATGGTCGTAGACTTGAGGTGCAGGTTTATCACGCGCAGGGTATCCTTGTTGCAGAGAATATCCGCCCAGATGGCATTAAAGCGTGGCAGGGAGTCAATAAGTCCCTGGCGCAGGATGGTCTGGTTGGTAAATATCTCGCACGAGAAGTCTGCATTGCCCGAGGCTGTGGTGTTGTATGGCAACTTTTTGCCCAAGCTCTTCCATACCCCGCCATTGTCGGACTTGTACTCCTGCAGGCAGACAATATGCGGACGATGCAGGGCAAGGGTGTCTACAATTGCTTGCTCGTTGAGGTTGCAGATGTTGTAGCTCACAACCTTGATGTTGTCGGGGTAGATAACCGACGCCTGCTGCTTGAAGTAGATGTTGTAGTACTTACCCACCGCAAAGCTACCTATAAGCACAAATACAAGGCTTACAAATGTCAGCGACCACTTCCAGCGGATAATCCAGTAGAAGAGCACGCAGAGCGATACTATATATATAATAGGTGCAGCGAGCACAACGGTAGAGAGTACCCCCAGACGCGCTGGCTCAACACTCGGCGTTACAACACACACAATCGTCGCAACGGCAGCCGCAAAGAGTACGGCAATCATCACCACATCCAGAATAAAGAGCATCAAGGAGAGACTAAATCGTCTCTTCTTGTTGCCAACTTTACCTTTGCGATAATCGCTGTATATATGTCCGTTCGTGCGTGCCATATTAGAAGTATATTATACGCTTATTTTTCCAGTAGTAGAGTAATGCCCAGCCCCAGAGCATACCGCCCACATGGGCAAAGTGAGCCACGCCGTCGTTTGGACCCCAGCCCTGCACAATCTCAAGGATGATATAACCGATAACGAACCACTTAGCCTTTATCGGCATAGGGATAGGGAATACAAATATCTCATTGTTTGGGTGCATAACACCGAAGGCCATCAGCAGACCCATCGTAGCACCCGATGCGCCGAGCATAGTAAATCCAGCCTCGCCAAATGCCCACGCAACAAGCATCTGGAACAGCGCTGCGCCAATACCGCATACGAAGTAGTAGGTCAGAAAGCGCTTTGTCCCCAGCTCGTACTCCAGCGTGCGACCGAACATCCAGAGTGCAAACATATTGAAGAACAGGTGGCTGAAGCTACCGTGCAGGAACATATAGCTGACAAACTGGTATGGCTGGAAGTTCGGAGAGCCAATCCAGAATAGCTGACCGTATGTGCCCAGGAAGCCATTTACCTGCGGGATGAGGTATGTTGCTAAAAAGAGTAGGCAGTTTGCAATAATGAGATTCTTTACTGCCGGTGGTGTCTTAAAATATGGATTCATTGTTTACGCTAATTTCTGTTGTATATCATCCAGTGTGATAAATGTAATAATGTTCTTACCGGTAGGGGAGTGCTGGTAATCTTTACACTCCACAAGCTGCTCGGCAATGGTCTGAGCCTCCGCTTGCGAGTACTGTGTGCGCCTTGCCGCCTCGCTCTGAGCAAGGGTTAGCGCCATACTCTGGCGTCGCATATCCTCCACATCGTGCGGCAGGGCAAGGCTCTGCAGCAGCTGGTATATCGCCACATCCACACCCTCGGCGCTGATGTCGGAAGGTATGCCATTGACATCTATAACTCCACCCGCGTGCATCGTAATGTCAAAGCCGAGGGCTGCAAAGTCTACCATCCACTCCTCAAGCAGCGAGTACTCCGCCTCCGAGAGTGTCAGGCTCTGCGGAAAGAGTAGCTGCTGCGATGCACTCTTGCCACCGCTCAGCGTTGCGTAGTAGTGGTCAAAGAGTATTCGCTCGCGCGCCCTTGTAAGGTCTAAGGCGCAGAGTACGCCACCAACCATCATAGAGGCGTAGCGACGACCGATGTAGTGCACCGCGCTGATAGATGTATCTACGCTTGACTCAAGCTCCATATACTGCTCTGCAGGCTCGGAGTCTATATAGTCAAAGTCCGCAGCATCATCACCTGCCGAGACTATCGGCATGGCGAAGTCCTGACCGCTGTTGCGACTCTCAAACTCCTGCATAGTGTCGTAGAATGCACCCTTTGTTGGACGGGAGGTACTCTGCTCCGTGTCCGTTGCAAAGGGGTTGTAGTTGTCGTTGGTGGTCGCCTTTGGCATCTGATACTCTATGCCCGTAGTGGCTACGGGGATATCTATCAGATCGTCGTTGTCAAAGTCCATCATCGGCACCGAGCCAGTCTTTGCCAGCGTCTCGCGCACGGCGGCGTTGATAATCTGCCAGATGGCATCTGTGTCGGCAAAGCGCACCTCAATCTTCTGCGCGTGCACATTCACATCTACACGCTCAGGGTCTACGGTGAGGTAGATGAAGAACGATGGCTGCGAGCCGTTAGGTATCAGGTGCTCGTAGGCCTTCGCTACGGCTTTGTTCAGATATGGCGACTTGAAGTAGCGGCCATTGACAAACATATACTGGTCGGGGCGCACCTTAGCCGACGAGGCGCGGCAGACATAACCCTCCACCTTGGCGATAGAGGTCTCTACGCCCACCTCCAGCATACTCTTCTTTGCCGAAACACCTACAATGCCGATGATACGCTCCAGGAGCGATGAGCTGTGGAGCGAGTATATCTGCGAGCGGTCGGAGAGTAGCTCCATAGCCACCTCGGGGTGACAGAGCGCTACACGACGAAACTCGGTCTTAATCATATTTGGCAGCTGCGACTGACGCTCGTCAATAAACTTGCGACGACCCGGAGTGTTGTAGAATATGTTTCGTACAACAAACTGCGAGCCTACGGGTGCAGCTACGGGGCTCTGCGAGACAAACTCACCACCCGACATAATCACCTTAGTGCCAATCTCAGCATCCGCCTGGCGGGTGGTAAGCTCCACCTGCGCAATGGAGGCGATAGATGCCAACGCCTCGCCGCGGAAACCGAAGGTGTGCAGGTCGTAGATGTCGTCCAGCTCCTTGATTTTACTCGTTGCGTGGCACTCAAACGCCATGCGGGCATCTGTTGGCGACATACCGCAACCGTTGTCTATAACCTGTATAAGGTCACGACCGCCATTTACGAAGTTTACAGTAACCTTCGTAGCACCAGCATCAATGGCGTTCTCCATCATCTCCTTGATAGCCGATGATGGGTACTCCACAACCTCTCCAGCCTTAATCTGGTTGGAGATAATCTCAGGTAGTAGTCTTATACGGTCTGCCATAACTCGTTACTCCTCTTGATAGTCGTTTGGAACAATGGTAATCGGAGCATAAGGGTTGAAAACCTCGCTCTCCAGCTCCGCCTGACGAACCTCAGGGTTGCTCTGCTTGCCAGCCATGGTGATGATGTTGGCAATACGCGGAACAAGCATATAGGCAATAAGTACGACAATGGCTACGCCAAAGACGAACAGTGCACGCGGTGTGCCGTTAGACTGCTTCTGCTGCTCCTTACGCTCGGCACGCGCCTCCCTAACGGTGCGGATATACTTACCCGGAGTGTATGGGGTAGTGTCGTCTACAGACTCACCCCTCAGCTCACGACGACGCTGCTCGCGACGCTCCTTCTCGGGGTCGTAGTAGCGCGGTATGTAGTTGAACTGGTTTGCTCGTCTCTTAACTGGAGAAAATAGTCCCATAATCTGTTAGTTAAAAAAGTCCTTCATTCGCTCAAAGATGTTCTGCTTGCTCGTCTTCTCAGGGTTGCGGAAGTGTGGCTGCTGCGAGAGCTTCTTGATAAGCTCCTTCTCCTCGCTGTTGAGCGAAGCAGGTATAGCTATATCCACCACAACAAGCAGGTCGCCCGTGCCGCTATAGTTGCCGTAGCTGTTGATAGACGGCAGACCCTTGCCACGCAGACGAAGCACCTTGCCCGCCTGAGTACCTGCGGCGATGTTTATCTTCGCCTTGCCAGTAATTGTCGGAACCTCTACCTCGCCACCGATAAGAGCTGTAGTTACAGGAATTGTAAGGTTGTGGATAAGGTTTGCACCGTCGCGGATAAAGCGTGGGTCTGCCTGCTCCTCAATAACTACGAGCAGGTCGCCATTTACGCCGCCCTGACGAGCCGCATTGCCCTTGCCCGAGACGGTAATCATCATACCCTCGGCAACACCTGCAGGGATGTTGAACTCTACAACCTCGCTGCTCTTTACCGTACCCTCGCCCGAACACTTGCTACACTTATCCTTAATCACAGTGCCCTGGCCGCCACAAGTAGGACATACGGTCTGCGACTGCATACGACCGAAGATGGTGTTCTGCACCTGGAAGACCACACCCTGACCGTTACAGTTAGAGCAGGTTACTCGTGCTGCGCCATCCTTTGCGCCCGTACCGTTACAAGCATCGCAGGCGATATTCTTGTTAATCTTGAGCTTCTTTGTAACGCCATTTGCAATCTCCTCCAGCGTAAGGCTTACGCGAACACGGATGTCCGAGCCGCGGTTTGTGCGCTGACGAGCCCTGCCGCCACCGCTAAAGCCACCACCGAAGCCGAAGATATCGCCAAACTGGGCGAAGATATCCTCCATGCTAAAGCCGCCACCGCCAAAGCCTCCGAAGCCACCACCGGCAGCACCATCCATACCTGCGTGGCCAAACTGGTCGTAGCGGGCACGCTTGTCGGGGTTGGAGAGTACATCGTAGGCCTCTGCAGCCTCCTTAAACTTCTCCTCCGCCTCCTTATTATCTGGGTTGCGGTCGGGGTGATACTTTAGCGCCGTCTTGCGGTACGCCTTCTTTATATCCTCAGCGCTTGCGCCCTTCTCTATGCCAAGCACCTCATAGTAATCTCTCTTTGCCATAACTTACTCTCCTACAACTACTTTTGCAAAACGAAGCACCTTCTCGCCGAGCATATAACCACGCTCAATGACATCTATAACCTTGCCACGCATCTCGTCGCCAGCGGCAAAGCGGGCAACAGCCTCGTGCAAATTCTCGTCAAACTGCGCACCCATAGCCTCAATCTCCACCACGCGCTGCTGGCGCAGAGTGTCAATAAACTTCTGAACTACAAGACGCTCGCCCTCGCGCAGAGCTGCAATGTCGTCGCTCTTCTCAGAGGCTGCCGTAGCACGCTGCATATCGTCCAGAACTGGGAGGATAGCCTTCAGTACATCGCTACCACCACTCTGCACAAGCTCCATCTTCTCGCGAAGGGTACGCTTGCGGAAGTTGTCAAACTCTGCCTGCAGGCGGATATACTGGTCCTTCCAGTCAATCTGCTCCTCGGCTGGTTTCTGCTCTGCCATTGTGTCAGAGGCTGTATCCTGCTGCTCTGACATATTGTCAGCGGCATTGTCGGTCTTTGTGGTATCCTGCTCTGCGGCAGTCTGCTGTGTCTGGTCTTTAATCTCCTGAGTGTCAGTGTTTTGCTGTTTCATATTTCTAATCTTTTTAATCTTTTGGTATATATAGGGGCAAAAGATGTACCGAATAGCCAACCTTAGAATAGGTTGTCGTACATCGATTGACTCTTGTCGTACTTCAGGTCGGCAAGCGATGCGGCCTTAACTCCGATGTTGAAGCTCCAGCTGCGGTGCGTACCGAATGGAATCCATACGAAGGACATCTGCCAACAGTGCAGGTCGCGGGTGATGGATATGGAGGTGGTTGTCAGCTTGCGGTTCTGTATATCAAAACCGGAGGTGAACGAGATACCTGTCTTGGCGCCCAAGTTCACACTACCGTTGAAACCGATAGTCTGGTTGATATTCTTCTTATATCCCGTAGTGCCGTTGTTGGTATACTGGGCACTGTAGCTGATAACATAGTTGAAACCGATGTTCCACGGTATTGAGAAGTCGTAGTATGTCTGCGCCATATACCGCCTTCGTAGCGTAGGGTCCATAAGTCCGTAAGGGTCGGAGAATGGGTTGAAGTACTCTGGCGGGATGGTGTTGATATCGTTTATCGCAGCCTGCGACTTGTCATTTCGCGACTTGAAGGTATATCCGAAGCTCCAGCCCGTGTTCATAATTCGGCCAGGCAGACCCTTCGCCCACATCAGCTTGTTTATACGCACACCCTGCGGCGTTACTTGATAAGGGTCAAGGGTCGCCGAGAGGTTGATACCGAAGTTGCCGTAGATGGTGGTACGGATAGACATATTGATATTAGACAGACCCAACGAGTCGGCAAGGAAGTTGTACGAGCCGCTGAGCGAGAGGTCGTCAATAATCTTAATCTTCTTTACGCCCGAGGTGTCGCGCTTGCTGAGCACCTTCATCTCAAGGCTCTGCTTGAGCGAGAAGTTGATAGATGCCGCCGCACCACGACCTGGAACACCGTAGGCATTGTCCGAGTATGGCGAGTAGATGGTGTATCCACCCAGCGAGTCGGACTGCACAGCCTTGTAGAAGCCGTACTTCTGATTACCGAAGTTAGGCATATACGAAGCACCGATAGATGGGGTTAGCGTATGGCGTACAGCCTGCACCTTGGCGGTCTTCTTCTTCATCTGCCACATACCGTAGATTGTGGTGTTGAGCGATACCGAGGCGTTGTAGTTGTAGATTCGGTAGAAGCCATACTCTGGGTCAAGTTTATCAATCTGGTTGGTCTGCGGGTTCCACTCCTGCATCTGTCGCTTGAAGTACCAGCGCTCGGTGTAGTTGAACGACGGAGTGAGGTTGATATACTTGAACAGTGTAAAGCTGGACGAAACAGGGATAGAGTGCTCTATACCGTTACGCATGCTCTGCAGAGTCTTTTTAGAGAATATCTCACTCTCGGCAGCCGAGGCGGAGTTGGTCAGCTTACCGGTGTATGTAAACGAAATCTTCTCGTACCAGCGCTGCTTACCCACAGCCTCCTTGCGCTTGAATGGGTAGATGCGGGCAACATTGAACACCACATTAGGGAATGTCACCGATATTGCTCTGGTCTGCGAGTTCTGCGAGATACCCAAGTTCATTGAGAGCGAGAATGGAGTACCAGCCCAGCTCTTTGAGTAGGAGATGGAGGAGTTGGTCTGGGTAGCAAGGATGTCGTTGAGCGATGTTGCCGAGTACTTGCTATATCCACTCGTTGCAAGGTTTACCGAAGCCGAGAATGTAGAGCCAGGGTTCGCCTTAGGGTCCTGCGAGTGCGTCCACGCTAACTTAAAGTTGTTCTGCTTGATGTAGTCTGGCTCGCCCTTGTCACCCGTCTTGACACTTGAGAAGTCAAAGTTTACACTTCCCGAGTACTTGTATCGCTTGACATAGCGCGACGAAGCATTTACCTCCCACGAACCGAGGGTGTAGAAACCTCCCGTTATGGCAAGGTCCATGTGCTGGCTGAGGATGAAGTAGTAACCCAATCCACGCAGGAAGAAGCCTCGCGACGCATCCTCACCGTATGTAGGCATCAGCAGACCCGACTTAGCACCCGAGCTGATAGGGAAGAAACCCTCTGGGATACAGAGCGGATAGATAGGCACATCCTCCATTACAAGGTACGCAGGGCCGGTGATAATCTTCTTGCCAGGGATAACCTTAGCCTTTGTCATGGCAAGGTAGAAGTGCGGATGGTCTGTATGGTCGCAGGTGGTGTACTTACCGTGCTGGATGTTGATAGAGTTGTCCGGCTGCTTCTTGATTCGTCCACCCACAAGCCATCCGTCGCCCTGCTGTGTTGCAACGCCACGAATCAACGCCTTCTCGGAGTCAAAGTTGTAGGTGATAGTATCCATTGTGTAGCTGCCACCACCGTCGGCAAATATAGGCTGAGTCTTTGTCGCCTTGCCATCCACTGTGTCGGGCTTTCCGTAGGCGAAAATCTCCTTGGTATTCATATCAATACGCATAAAGTCCGCCTTGAGCGACTTGTCGGCGTAGGTGATATCGCCCTGATTGTAGATGTAGACCTTGCGGTTTACAATGTCGTAGTAGAGCGAGTCGGTATTCTTACCCTCCACCACCTGGTCCAGTCCGCTGCTGCGCTTTGGACGCTGCGTAGAGTCGCGCTTAGGGGTAGCGGTTGTGGCCTGCTGCTGCGCCTGGCGATTACGACGCGCCTCGCGGGCCTGCTGTGGCGAAGGCACGGAGTCGCGCAGTGGCGAGGCTGCGGGAGCAGTTTGTACTATGGTGTCGCTTGCCAAAGTGTTCGCCTTGGCAAGAACTTGGCCATCTATACGCTTATCTTGCGCAAATCCGAACATAGATTGCGCTATAAAGAGCGTGACCAGTGGCACGATGAGATATTTTAGCCTAATTTGTTTCAAAAATCCAATAATTTTTAGTACCTTTGCCGGCAAGCCGGCAAAAACGCAAAATAACGCTGTTGTATGCGTGTGTACGCGTTTTTTCAGCGCGTAAAGATAGTGAAAAAACTCTATAAACCAAAACGAATGAATAGACTTTTAAGTATATTGTTGCTTTTCAGCCTTGCTTTCTGCTTTGGAGAGGTTAAGGCTCAGGATGCCCAGCAGGGTGTGAAGGTTATCGTCATTGATGCAGGCCATGGCGGTTGCTTCCCTGGTGCGCGCTATGGTGGCTATGCGGAGAAGAATATCAACCTGCAGATGGCACTCAAGCTCGGCGCTATGATTGAGAAGAATATGCCTCATATAAAGGTTGTCTACACCCGCAAGACGGAGAAGCACTTCTCGGAGAATCTGCGCACAGACCTTCAGGCGCGTGCCGATATTGCAAATAAGGCTGGTGGCGACCTGTTTATCTCTATCCACGCCAATGCTCACCGCAATACGGGTATTCGTGGCGTTGAGACCCTGATTATGGGAGAGAGCGAGCTGGAGACCAGCGAGAATGAGGCTATCCTCTTTGCAAATAATAAGGAGGAGTTCCTTGATATGTCCGATGCAGGTACGGCGGCTATCGTGCGTGCGCATATCCAAAATCTGCAGTTTACCTATGGCGAGTATAGCGAGGTTATGGCGCGTCTGGTGCAGAAGCACTACGGCAAGCTCTCGCGCAATAATCGCGGTATTCGCAAGCAGCCTCTGCGTGTGCTATATGCCACCGATATGCCGAGCATCCTTACCGAGATAGGCTTTATGTCCAACGCTGCGGAGCTGAAGTATATCACCTCCGAGCAGGGTCAGAAGGAGCTTGTTACAGCGCTCTATAACGCCGTTAAGGAGTATGTGGAGTATGTCCGCAAGAGTGTGCTGGTAGATACCTCTGCCGAGAGTGTGGAGCAGACGCCTGCCCCAAAGCCAGAGCAGAAGCCCGCTCCAAAACCCGAGCAGAAGCCAGAGAAAAAGCCTGCTCAGAAGCCGCAGGAGCAGCCAAAACCTCAGCCAAAGCCAAAACCACAACCTCAGCAGCAGGCTAAGTCACAGCAGTCGGCAGTGCGTTATGCGGTGCAGGTTATGGCAAGCAAGAGCGAGGTTAGTGTAAACGACTCCCGCTTTGGCTCATACAAGGGCAAGGTGCGTCAGGTGAGGGCAGAGGGTGCCTACTCATATAAGTATTGCGTTGGCGACTACGCCGATAGGGCTGCGGCTCAGGCTACGGTAGCCTCGGTGCGCAAGGTCTTCCCACAGGCATTTGTCATCGCCGTGAAGGATGGTAAAGTGGTAACAAAAAAATAGAAAAATAGTAACGAAAAAGTAATAGAGATGAAATTTAAGAAAGAGGTAAAGATTGGAATTTACGCATTGTTGATTTTCTTCGGCTCTTGGGCCGGTATTCGCTTTTTGAGCGGCGCAGATATCTTTGGACGCAGTAATGCCTACTACGCATATTACGACAACGCAAGTGGTCTGCAGGTGGCATCGCAGGTGGTTATTCGCGGTGTGAAGGTGGGTCAGGTATCTGCCGTGGGCATCTACGACCAGGACCCTACGAAGGTTGAGGTAGAGCTTGCAATATCTAAGGACTACAAGATTCCGACTGACTCTAAGGCCAAGATTTTCAGCGCAGGTCTTATGGGTGGTCAGGCGATAGAGATTGTTGTCGGTACCGCCGATACATTTGTTGAGAAGGGCGGCACTATCACCTCGCAGGTTGAGGCTGGTATGTTTGATATGCTGGCAACCGAGTTTGGTGATATTAAGGAGAAGCTCGTTGTTATGGTGGATAACATCAACACCACTCTGGGTACGCTCAACCACCTTGTGGATAGCAATAACGCCAACATTTCGTCGGCCGTTTCGCACCTCAATGGTCTGCTTGCAGAGCTTCGTAACTCACAGATTGTTGAGAACTTAGACTCATTCACCGGCACGCTCAAGGATAACGGTCAGAAGATTGACAGCATTGTTACCAATGTAAACAACCTCACCGCTTCGCTTGACGAGCAGCAGATGGCCGTAAAGCTCACCGAGGCTGTGGATAACCTGAGCGCGCTGCTGGCTAAGTTCAATAGCACCGAGGGTACTGTCGGTAGCCTTGTGAACGATAAGGAGCTCTATGCAAACCTCACTCAGGCATCTGAGAACCTCTCGGCTCTGCTGGGTGATTTGAAGGAGAATCCGGGTAGATATGTACACTTCTCGCTCTTCGGTAGCGACGAGGCTAAGGCCGAGAAGAAGGCCGCTAAGGCAGCCAAGAAGGCGGCTAAGGCGGAGCAGGCAGCAGAATAATAGCATCCTATGGTATATCCCGAGAATTTTGAGTCCAAGATAGGATTTGACATCATCCGCAACCAGTGTCGCGCGCTGTGTACTATGCGCCGCTCTGCGGAGCTACTTGACGAGCAGACCTTTTCAACCTCTGCTCGTCAAATTGCTGTGCGTCAGGCTCTTGCTGCCGAGATGGGGACAATCCTTGCGATGGATAGCGGGGTGCTGAAGGATGAATTTTACGATATAGATACCCTTGTGGAGAAGGTGCGCGTTGTGGGTACCTTCCTGGACTGCGAGCAGGTTATGTGTTTGGGCATAACCCTCTCGGCTGCGGCGGCTGTTGTGGCTATTATCCGCGACAGCGAGCAGTTCCGCGCTCTAAATCGCCTCTCGGCGGGCATAGAGCCACTCTCGCACATCACAAGGGAGATAGAGCGCATACTTGACGAGCGTGGAAATATGCGCGACAGCGCCTCGCCAGAGCTTGCCGCTGTGCGCCGCGAGATTCGCCAGTCGGAGGGTCAGGTCTCCAAGCGGCTGCAGGCTGTGCTGCAGGGGGCAAAGAGTGCAGGTATCGTAGATGCCGACGCCACAATATCTATCCGCGAGGGTCGCGCTGTAATCCCCGTAGCTGCGGCAAATAAGCGCAAGCTGCAGGGATTTATTCATGACGAGTCTGCTACGGGAAAGACCTTCTATGTAGAGCCCGTGGAGGTTGTGGAGCTGAACAACCGCCTCAAGGAGCTTGAGTATACGGAGCGTCGCGAGGTTGTCAAGGTGCTTACGGCCTTTGCCGACCTTGTGCGTGCAGATATTGAGGCTGTGTCGCGTTGTGGCGAGTATGTTGCCAAGATAGATATGATTCGCGCAAAGGCTCGCTGGGCGGCCGAGAATGAGGCTGTGCAGCCGATTATAAGCGACGGGGAGCTGTGGCTTGTAAGGGCTCGCCATCCACTGCTTGCGCAGACGCTTAGGCGTACGGGCAGGGAGCTTGTGCCTCTTGATGCGCGACTGGATAGGGATAACCGCATACTCGTAATTTCGGGTCCAAATGCGGGTGGAAAATCCGTGTGCCTTAAGACCTTCGGTATTATCCAGTATATGTTCCAGTGCGGATTTCCCGTAACGGTTGCTCAGAGTAGCGAGCTGCCAGTCTTTGAGAAGCTATTTATAGATATTGGCGACCAGCAGTCTATTGAGAACGACCTGTCTACCTACTCCTCGCACCTTATAAATATGAAGGCTATGCTTGCGGGTGCAGACGACCGCTCGCTGGTGCTTATAGACGAGTTCGGTACTGGTACTGAACCAGTTATCGGCGCAGCTATTGCAGAGGCGGTGCTGGAGAAGTTGGTTGATAGCCGCTGCTTTGGCGTCATTACTACCCACTACTCAAATATCAAGTACTACGCCTCGGCTACTGCGGGCGTGCTCAATGGAGCGATGATGTTTGATGTGCAGAATATCCGCCCACTCTTCCGTCTTGAGACTGGTAAGCCGGGAAGCTCGTTCGCTATTGAGATTGCCCGCAAGATTGGTCTGCCAGAGGCAATCATCGCCTCGGCACGCGAGAAGGTCGGCTCAGAACATATAGATATAGAGAAGCAGCTGCGCGAGATTGCTCGCGATAAGCGATACTGGGAGCAGAAGCGCGAGAAGATTCGCCAGACAGACCGCAAGGTTGAGGAGCTGGAGCAGAGCTACCACGAGCAGCTTGCTGCTATTCGCGAGGAGCGCCGCGCTATTCTGCACGAGGCTAAGACCCGTGCCAAGGAGCTTATTGCCGAGGCTAATCGCCAGATTGAGAGCACTATACGCGGCATTCGCGAGGCTCAGGCAGAGAAGGAGCAGACCAGGTCGCTGCGCCAGTCGTTGGGCGAGTTTAAGGATAGCGTTGAGAGCGCCGACCAGAGTCATAGCAGCGAGCAGATAGACCGCGAGATGGCTCGCATTGAGCGTCGTCGCCAGCGCCGCGAGGAGCGTAAGGCAAATAAGGGCGAGCAGAGTGCCGAGCCAGAGGTGGAGAAGAAAAAGCTGCCTGTAGAGGTGGGCTCAAAGGTGCGCCTTATGGGTCACGAGGGTGTCGGTGTTGTTCAGTCTATCCGCGGTAAGAAGGCGCAAGTGGCTTTCGGTCAGATGCTTACAACGGTAGATACCTCGCGCCTGGAGGCTATATCCTCTGCCGAGTATCACCGTGCAACGCGCCCACAGACTCCGCGTACGGTTATCGGCTCGGAGATTTCGCAGCGCAGGCTCAACTTCCAGACATCTATAGATGTTCGTGGCGAGCGCGTTGTGGATGCTCTTGACCGCGTGCGCGACTTTATAGACGATGCGCTGATGGTCGGTGTGGGAAGTGTCACCATCCTGCACGGCAAGGGTACGGGTGCGCTCAAGGAGGAGATTCGTCGCTACCTGCGCACAGTGCCGGCTGTTCAGAGTGCTGAGGATGACCATCCAGACCATGGTGGCTCAGGTATTACTATTGTTACTTTTTCGTTGTAGATATTATGCAGTTTACACTTTCGCAAATCGCTCAGATATGCTCGGCACGCTACTATGGCGCTGATGTTACGGTCAGCTCTGTGATAACCGATAGCCGTACAATATCGCCCGTAGATGGCGCGCTCTTTGTGGCAATAAAGGGTGTGAATCACGATGCGCACGACTATATAGACGATATGGTCGCTCGCGGTGTTAAGGGCTTTATTGCCGAGCAGGAGGTTGCTCTGCCTGAGGATTGCGGTGTGGTTGTTGTCAAGGAGCCCCTCAAGGCTTTGCAGGCTCTGGCGGCATATCGTAGGGTCCACTTCGCAGGCGAGGTGGTCGGTATCACTGGCTCTAATGGCAAGACGATGGTCAAGGAGTGGATTGCCGCAGTAGCTCCGCAGAGCGTGGCTCTCTACCGCTCGCCACGAAGCTATAATTCGCAGTTGGGCGTGGCTCTCTCGCTGCTGATGATTCCCGATAATGCGCAGATTGCACTCATTGAGGCTGGCATCTCGCAACCAGAGGAGATGCAGAGCCTTGAGCGTATGATTGCCCCCGATACGGTAATCTTTACCTTTATCGGCGATGCTCACCAGTCAAATTTCACAAGCCTTGAGCATAAAATCGCAGAGAAACTCGTTCTGGCAAAGTCTGCCAAGCGAATAATATATAACTCTTACTATCAACCACTTGCATCGGCTGTGGAGCGCCAGTATGCAGACCGCACGCTGGTAGATTGTGCCGTGTGCAATATTCCGCCTATGGCAGATAACCTCTCGGCAAATAATGCCCGCACGGTTGCTGCCTTTGCTCAGATGTATGGCTTCCCGACTCCCGACTTTTCGCAGCTGCAGCCACTCTCTATGCGCCTTGAGGTTAAGCAGGGTGTGGACGATGCGATAATTATTGACGATAGCTATAGTTGCGATATAGACTCGCTCGCCATCGCGCTGGACTACCTCTGCTCGGTGGCTCAGTCGCGCCGTAAGGTTGTCATTCTGTCGGATATCCTGCAGAGTGGCCTTGCCGAGCAGGAACTCTATACTCTTGTTGCGCAGAAGATGGCGCAGAGTGGGGTAGAGCTCTTTGTCGGTGTGGGACATAAGATTGGTGGCTACGCCGAGCTATTCACTATGCCTACGCGATTTTTTGAGAGTACGGAGCAGCTGCTGGATAGCCTCTCTACGATAGATATATCATCTGCTGCGGTGCTTATCAAGGGTAACCGCCCTTCGCGCACTGAGCGAATCTCTCACCGCCTGGAGCTTAAGAGCCACACTACGGTGTTGGAGGTCAATCTGCGCGCTATGGAGCGAAATATCAACTACTTCCGCTCTATGCTCGCTCCGCAGACGGGTCTGGTCGCTATGGTCAAGGCTTCAAGCTATGGCGCTGGCGATAAGGATGTTGCGCAGATGCTTGCCAAGCAGGGTGTCAATTATCTCGCTGTAGCCTTTGCTGACGAGGGTGCAGAGCTTCGCGCAGGTGGCGTTACAATGCCTATCGTGGTGCTTAATGCCGACCACTATAGCTTTGATACTATGGTAGCCTCGCGCCTTGAGCCGGAGATATACTCCCTCGCTTCACTTGACGCCTTTGCTGCAGCCGCTAAGGGCGAGCAGCAGTACCCTATACACCTCAAGTTTGATACCGGTATGCACCGCTTGGGCTTTGGCGAGGCGGATATTGAGCCACTCGTTGAGCGCCTTGCTCGCTACCGCGATACTATCAAGGTTGCTTCTGCCTTTACCCACCTCTGCGTTGCCGATGAGCCGTCGCAGGATGAGTTTACAAGGGGTCAGATAGCACTCTTTGACCGCCTGAGTAGCGCTGTGGCGTCAGCTGTGGGTTACCCAATTCTTCGCCACGCGGCGGCCTCGGCGGCTATAGTTCGCTTCCCGGAGGCGCACTTTGATATGGTGCGCCTGGGCCTGGGTATGTATGGCTACGGCTATGAGCATAACGACAACCTTGAGCCCGTTTCTACCCTCCGCACCCGCATTGTGCAGATTAGAACTCTTGAGGCGGGGCAGAGCGTTGGCTACGGTAGGGCAGGGGTGCTTACCCGCACAAGCCGCATAGCTACTATCCCTGTCGGCTATGCAGATGGCCTGGATCGCCACCTTGGCTGTGGCCGCTGGAGTATGATTGTGGCGGGCGAGAAGGCTCCGACCGTTGGGCGTATATGTATGGATAGCTGTATGATAGATGTGACCGATATTGCCGATGTGCACGAGGGCGATAGCGTTACAATCTTCTCGCCTCAGACGGGCAATAGCGCTGAGGATATGGCTCTGGCTCTTGATACTATACCTTACGAGGTGCTCACCTCGGTCTCTAAGCGTGTGAAACGAATCTATATCTACGAGTAGTTATGAGTGGAATATTGTACCTTATACCTTGTCCAATCTCTGACGATACAGCTGTGAAGGATGTTACCCCTGCGGCTAATCAGACTATTATAGACTCGCTGGACTACTTTATTGTTGAGAATACCCGCTCGGCTCGCCGTTTCCTCTCAAAGAGTGGCTACGCCCGCGCTATTGATGATGCAACATTTGTGGAGCTGAACGAGCATACCACTAACCCTGCGGAGATAGCCCGTATGATTGAACCCCTCAAGACGGGCCGCAATGCTGGCGTTATCTCCGAGGCTGGCGTGCCCGCCGTTGCCGACCCCGGTCAGGCGGTTGTGGAGCTCTGCCATAAACATAATATCCGCGTAGTGCCCCTCGTCGGCCCTTCGTCTATCCTTATGGCCGTTATGGCTTCGGGACTTAGCGGCCAATCTTTCGCCTTTAATGGCTACCTGCCTATCAAGGAGCCCGAGCGCTCTAAGACCCTCAAACGCCTTGAGTCCCGCGCCCGCTCCGAGCAGCAGTCGCAGCTCTTTATTGAGGCACCCTACCGCAACATCAAGCTCCTTGAGCAGATGCTCAAAACCCTCCAACCCGACACCCGCATCTGCATCGCCTGCGACATCACCTCCCCAAGCGAGTATATCCGCACCGCCCCAGTTGCCCAGTGGCGTAAGGAGAAGTTGCCTGACATCCAAAAACGCCCAACCATCTTCATTTTGTTGTGATAGTGGCGCATTTGCGGCACATCCCTTAAATATCAGGCTCGGCTGTACGCTTTTAGTACTATCCGAGCCTGATATTTTTCACGATGCCCCGCGACTACACCACTCTGACAACAAAATGGGTGCATATAATGGACTGCGGTGGAGCCCGTGGCGATATATTAAGGGCTATTAAGGACTATTAAGGGTAGCGCAAACTTTTGTACTGCGTAGCGTCGCGGAACGCGACCATTAGTAACCCTTAATACCCTTTAATAACCCTTAAAAATTCCTCTAAAAGCTAATGGCCAACCGACGCTGCGGAGCGAGGGCAGAGTCTGCTTGCAGATTATGCCGAGCCGCGAGGAGGAAGGGTCGGCGCAGACGAGCCAATAGCTAACTCCTACAGCTCGTCGCTGTAGATGGCGGCGGGGAGGTCGTGCTGATTGTAGCGCGAGGCCATGGACATTCCGTAGGCGCCGGCAGATTTGATGGTCAGAAGGTCGCCGCGCTTGGTTAGTGGCAGGGAGACATTCTCGTCAAAGACATCGGTAGACTCGCAGGCGGTGCCGACGATGGTATACTTGAGTCGCTGCTCTGCCTCGGAGGTGATATTCTCAATATTATGGTACGAGCCGTAGAGGGCAGGGCGGATAAGCTCTGTCATACTACCGTCTACGATTACCAGTCGGCGACCCGTAGCGGTGGTCTTGTTGTATAACACCTTGGTAATCAGCTCTCCACACTGGCCGACTATAGAGCGGCCGAACTCAAAGTGCACCTCGCGGTTACCCACCTTAAGGTGTTGCTTGATAATTGCGAATACGGATGCGAAGTTTGGAATTGGCTCGTTTTCAGGCATATCGTAGTTGATACCCAGACCGCCACCGACATCTACGAACTCAATTTCAAAGCCGAGCTTTGTGAGGTTCTCAACGATGACATTTACCTTGTTGCACATATTCTCAAAGACATGGAGCTCGCGAATCTGCGAGCCGATGTGGATGTGCATACCGATAACAACGACATTCTTCAGCTTGCGGATATCCTCTACCGTAGAGAGAATCTCCTCGTACGAGATGCCGAACTTACTATCTGCCTGACCTGTGTCAATGCAGTGGTTTGTCTTAGGGTCAATATCTGGGTTTACGCGCAGGGCGATATTTACCACCTTGCCAGCCTCGGCAGCCAGCTCGTTTACCAGGTAGAGCTCCTCAATAGACTCGCAGTTGATTGCCAGGATGCCCTGCTCTATGGCGTAGCGAATCTCCTTGTCGCGCTTGCCTACGCCTGCGTATACGATAGATTTAGGGTCAAAGCCCGCCTCTATGGCGCAGCGCACCTCGTTACCACTTGCGCAGTCAATACCCACGCCATGCTTGCGGATAATCTGCAGCAGGCGCGCATCGTAGTTCGCCTTTATGGCGTAGTGAATCTTGTAGCCGTATTTGTTTGCTATAGACATCAGACTCTCAAGGGTCTGGTTCAGCAACTCAATGTCGTAGAGGTAAAATGGGGTTTCGTACTTTGCCAACTTGTCGGCAACTTGTCTACTTAACATAACCTAATAGTCATTTTTTTTAGTTCGTTATGACTGCAAAGATAGTAAAAAGTTTTTAATGTTGGCAAAAATACCCTCTACAAGTTGCTCTACCGCATCATCAGCAGCCCACGCGGTGTGTGGCGAGGCGAGGAGTGCATCGGGGTCGTTGAGGCTGTAGAGTGGCGATGATGGCAGCGGCTCTTTGGAGAATACATCCAGTGCTGCAGCCGCTATCGTTCTGTTGTTCAACGCATTAGCGAGCGCTGCCTCGTCAATAATTCCTCCGCGGGCAACATTGATGATTATCGCCGTAGGTTTCATTGCCTGCAGCTCCTTGCTGCCAATAAGACCTGCTGTGCGGGCGTTGAGCGGACAGTGAATGGAGATGACATCCGCCCATGCAAGCAGCTCGCTGAGCTCCATTGCTGGGTAGTGCTCCTCGCGTGCCACGCCCGAGGTTGAGTGGTATGCCACCTGACAGCCAAACGCCTCGGCAAGGGTTGCCACCTGACGACCTATCGCGCCCAAGCCGATGATGCCCCAGTGCTTGCCACGAAGCATAGATATAGGTCTGCCGAAGTGGAAGATGTCGGATGTTGCGGCGTATGCTCCGCTCTTGAAATAGCGGTCGTAGTAGACCGAGTTGCGCAGCAGCGAGAGTGCCGCGCCGAGGGTCGCCTCGGATACCGAGTAGGTGGAGTAGCCCGACACATTTTTAACCTCAATGCCCAGCTCGGCAGCAGCCTCAAGGTCTACATTGTTCATGCCCGTAGCGGCTATTGCAATCAGCTTAAGGTCAGGCAGTTGCGCCATAGTCTCACGCGAGAGATATACCTTGTTTGAGATAACTACCGTAGCACCCTTGCAACGCTCCAGAACATCCTCTGGCGCAGTGCGGTCGTAGCCAGTATATTCGCCTAACGATTTGATTGCAGAAAGGTCGCTATTGCCTAACGAGTATTGGTCTAAAAATACAATTTTCATACTATTCTTCATCTTTAATTAAATCTCTGATAACAACGCTTGCACAGCCGATGCCAAAGAGGGCTGGGAGGTAGGATATTGTGCCGACATTGGACTTCTTGTTCTGCTCCTCGCAGAGAATCATCGCCCCCTCAACGGGTGGCTCGGCGGAGAATACAGCCTTAAATCCGCGACGAATACCCATCTTATGCAGTCGCTTGCGGAGCATGTGGGCAAGAGGGCAGTGGTGAGTCTTTGAAATGTCGCATATCTCCATCTTCGTGGGGTCAAGTTTTGCCCCTGCACCCATAGAACTTACGATGGCTATTTTGCGGTCTAAACACCCCTTGATAAGGGCTAACTTGGGCGAGAGTGTGTCTATCGCATCTACAACATAGTCGTACTGCTCGCTGTTCAAAATCTCGTCTGTCTTCTCGTCCTTGATATACTCCTGAACCACCCGCAGACGGAGCTGAGGGTTGATGTCTAACAGCCTCTGTGCCAGCACCTCGGTCTTGGCTCTGCCGACGGTGGAGTGCAGGGCTATAAGCTGGCGGTTGATGTTGCTCAGACTAACGCAGTCCGAGTCGGCAATGGTCATACTGCCCACACCTGCACGCACCAACATCTCGGCAGCGTATGCTCCTACGCCACCCACGCCAACGACTAAAATATTTGCACTCTTGAGTCGGTCAAGCCCCTGCTTACCCAGGAGCAACTCGCTACGCTCTAACCACATATTCTGTTGAAATTTTCGCTTATTATACTCTCTAAAATTGGTCGTGGAAGTCCTAATGTTGCCGCCGCGCGGTCGTAGATTTCGCCGATGGGGGTCTGGCTCTGGTCGGTCTCCAAAAAGAGACGGTCGGTAGGTATACTCTGCATCGCCTCTATGGTCTTCGGGGAGCGAAAAGTCCGCTCGCCAAAGGAGAGATAGTAGCCACGATTAGTCGCCCTGAGTGCCTGCTCCGTAGAGCCGATGAAACCGTGAAAGATGATGTAGGGGAGGGTGTAACCCTTCAGAATATTCATCATCGGCTCAAACGCCCTGACGCAGTGCAATACCACACCCTTACCATAGTGCTGTGCAATATCCAACTGAGCAACAAAGGCGAGCCTCTGCGCCTCGCGGTCTGCACTGCAGGCAAAATCAAGCCCAATCTCGCCAATAGCATCCACAGCTATAGCTGTGCGCTCAATGGAAAGTAGTGTATCGGGCGTAACATCCTCAGTATCATAGGGATGGATGCCTGTGGTGCGAAGTGTTAGCTCCTCTGCTTTGGGCGAGTGTGTATGAATATTGACTTCCATAACGCAAAAATAGTGAAAAAAGTGTGGAAAAGAGCGTAAAAGTCGGAAAAAATTCGTATCTTCGCGGGCGAAAAATCTATTTAATCACATATAATAACTATCAAACATTAAAACAGTTTTAACAATGTCAAAAACTATTAAGCTGTGCAAAGGTTTGGATATCCAGTTGCAGGGTGCTGCAGAGAAGAAGACAACCGTTCTTCCGTTGGCTTCAACTTATGCAGTTTCACCGCTGGACTTTGAGGGTGTCGTTCCTAAGATGCTGGTAAAGGTTGGCGATGCAGTTAAGGCAGGTTCGCCGTTGTTCTTCAACAAGAATAACGCGTCGGTGATTTTCACCTCTCCAGTAAGCGGTACTGTTGCCGCTGTGGTTCGTGGTGAGAAGCGTCGTATCCTTGCTGTAGAGATTACTGCTGACTCTACTATCGCATACGAGGAGTTTGAGACCCTTGATGTCAAGAAGGCTACCCGCGACCAGATTGTTGAACTTTTGCTCAAGTCGGGTCTTTGGACACTGCTTATCCAGCGTCCGTATGGCATTATCGCTAATCCAGCAGATATGCCTAAGTCGATTTTCGTTTCTGCATTTGATTCTGCTCCGCTTGCGCCAGACTATGGCTACGCCCTCTCTGAGGATAAGGCAGCACTGCAGAAGGGTTTTGAGGTTCTTGCTCGTCTTACAGAGGGTAAGGTTCACCTTAGCTACAACGCCGATGCAGCTGCTCCAGCATTCACTGGCGTAGAGCTCCACCCATTCAAGGGTAAGCACCCTGCAGGTAATGTAGGTGTTCAGATTCACCACATCGACCCTATCAACAAGGGCGAGAAGGTTTGGACCGTAGGCTACGCAGATGTTGCCGTTATCGGTCGCCTCTTCCTCACTGGTAAGGTTGATTTGACCCGCACCGTTGCAGTTACAGGTGCTGAGGTTAAGGCTCCAGCTTATGTAAAGGTTGTTGCTGGTGCTAAGATTGAGAGCATTCTCAAGGGTAATGTTGCTGCTGATGCACACGCTCGTTACATCTCAGGTAATGTTCTTACTGGTCGCAATGTTGGTGCTGAGGGTTACCTCGGTTACTATGCAAACCAGATTACTGTAATTCCAGAGGGCGACGACTATGAGTTCCTCGGCTGGGCAATGCCACGCTTCAGCAAGTTCTCAGTATCTCGCGCTTACTTCTCTTGGTTGTTCCCTAACCGTAAGTACAATCTTGATACCAATATGAATGGTGAGGAGCGTGCTTTCGTAGTTACTGGCCTTTATGAGAAGTATCTGCCAATGGACATCTATCCTATGCACCTGCTCAAGGCTATTATGGCTGGTGACCTGGATAAGATGGAGGCTCTGGGTATCTATGAGGTTGTTGAGGAGGACTTTGCACTCTGCGAGTTTGTTGATCCATCAAAGATTGATATGCAGCAGGTTATCCGCAACGGTATTAACTTAATGATTAAGGAGGGTGAGTAATGAAGGCACTTCGTAAAATTGTTGATAATCTGAAGCCAACATTTACCCGTGGCGGTAAGCTCGGTTTCCTCGCATCGACCTTCGGTGCTTTTGAGACATTCTTGTTTGTCCCTAATCACACTACTCAGCGTGGCGCACATATCCGTGACTGTAACGATATGAAGCGTACTATGATTGTTGTAGTGCTCGCTCTTATCCCTGCAATGCTCTTCGGTTGCTACAACACCGGTCTGCAGGTGAACCTTGAGGGCTGGACAGCCTTCTTCTACGGTCTTGTTCGTTTCCTGCCAATGCTCGCAACCTCTTACATCGTAGGTCTGGGTATTGAGTTCATCGCAGCACAGCTCCGTGGTCACGAGGTAAACGAGGGTTTCCTTGTATCAGGTTTCCTTATTCCACTTGTAATGCCAGTTAGCACCCCACTCTGGATGGTTGCTCTGGGTACTGCTTTCTCAGTAATCTTCGGTAAGGAGGTATTCGGTGGTACTGGTATGAATGTATTTAACCCTGCAGTTCTTGCTCGTGCATTTGTATTCTTCGCTTACACCCCACAGATGTCTGGTGAGACCGTTTGGTTCTCTACTTGGAAGATGATGGGCGCAACTGACGCAACTACTGGTGCTACTGCTCTTGAGCAGCTCGCAACTACCGGTACAATGCAGTGGAGCGCTCTGGATGCCTTCCTCGGCTTCATCCCTGGCTCATTCGGTGAGACCTCTACACTTGCTATCCTGATTGGTGCAGCTATCCTGCTCTTCACAGGTATCGCTTCGTGGAAGACTATGGTTTCAGTATTTGCTGGTGGTGCAGCTATGGCATACTTCTTCAGCGCACTGGGTTGCTTTGACTATCCAGCATGGTGGCACCTTATCGTAGGTGGTTTCGCATTCGGTGCTGTATTTATGGCTACCGACCCTGTAACCTCTGCACAGACATCTACTGGTAAGTATATCGTAGGTTTCCTCACTGGTGCTATTGCAATTCTTATCCGTCAGGTAAACCCTGCATATCCAGAGGGTATGATGCTCTCAATCCTCTTTATGAATGCACTTGCTCCGCTGATTGATTACTATGTTGTAGAGGCGAACATCCGTCGTCGTGCTAATCGTGTTAAAAAAACCGTAAAATAGGGAGGATATAGATATGAAATTCAATACAAACAGTAATACCTATATTATTATCTATTCGGTAGTAATGGTAGTAATCGTTGCAGTTCTTCTCGCAGTTGCTGCTCTCGGTCTTGCACCACAGCAGCAGGCAAATATGCTTAACGAGAAGAAGACCCAGATCGTAAAGGCTCTGGGCGAGGACCCTGCAACTGTATCTTACGATAGCGTAATCACTAAGGCTGTTATCCTTGACGCTTCAGGTGCAGTAGTATCTGAGGATGTTAAGGAGGTATTTGATGCACTCAACGACCTTAAGGGTAGCTTTGAGGCGGGTCGTTACCCACTCTTCGTTGCAACTTCAGGCGTTGTAGCACCTCTCTATGGCGCAGGTCTTTGGGGCCCAATCTGGGGCTATATCGCTCTTGATACTGATATGAATACCGTAAAGGGTATAGTTCTTGACCACTCTGGTGAGACTCCAGGTCTTGGTGCAGAGATTACTACTCCAAAGCATCAGGCAATGTATGTTGGCAAGAGCGTTTATGACAATGACCAGCTCGTAGGTATCACTCTTAAGAAGGGTGGTGCTGAGAAGGGTAATCCTCATCAGGTTGACGCAATTACTGGTGGTACAAAGACCTCTGACGGTGTGACAGCAATGATTTCTGACTGCCTCAATTATTACAAGCCTTACTTTGATGCTGCTCGCGCTGCTGCGACTGCTACTGTTGAGGCTGAGTCTAACACATTAAACGAGTAAAACAATGGCAAGTAAGAGTTTGAAAAATTTGACAGCGCCACTCTCTGGCAATAACCCTGTCATCGTACAGATTCTGGGAATCTGTTCAGCTTTGGCGGTTACCGTACAGCTCAAGCCTGCAATTGTTATGGGCTTGTCAGTAATGGTGGTAACAGCGTTCTCTAACCTTGTGATGTCACTGCTGCGTAACGGTGTGCCTTCTCGCATCCGTATTATCGTTCAGCTTGTGGTTATCGCAACGTTGGTAATCCTTGTAGACCAGGTGCTCAAGGCATTTGTTTATGATGTCTCTAAGCAGCTCTCTGTCTATGTGGGTCTGATTATTACAAACTGTATCGTTATGGGTCGTGTTGAGGCATTTGCTCTTCAGAACAAGCCTTGGGACTCTTTCCTTGACGGTATTGGTAATGGTCTTGGTTATGCATCTATATTGGTGATTATCGCATTCTTCCGTGAGCTTCTCGGCTCTGGTTCACTCCTTGGTATTCGTATTATCCCAGAGAGCTGGTATATCGCAGAGGGCGGTTTCTACTCAAACTGCGGTATTATGCTCTTCCCACCAATGGCTCTGATTATCGTAGGTTGCATTATCTGGGCTCATCGTTCATTCAATAAGGATTTACAGGAAAAATAGGAGGATAGACAATGGAGACTTTGAATTTATTTATCAGCTCGATTTTTATCGACAACATGGTGTTTGCATTCTTCTTCGGAATGTGCTCCTATATCGCTGTATCTAAGAGTGTGAAGACAGCTCTTGGCCTGGGTCTTGCTGTTACTTTCGTGCAGACAATGACTGTGCCTCTCAACTACCTTCTCAACCAGTATGTGCTTGCTCCAAATGCACTTGTTGAGGGTGTTGACCTCTCATTTCTCTCTTTCATCGTGTTCATCGCTGTTATTGCAGCCTTTGTGCAGTTGGTTGAGATGATTGTAGAGAAGTTCTCGCCTACACTCTATAACCAGCTTGGTATCTTCTTGCCGCTTATCGCTGTAAACTGCGCCATTATGGGTGGTTCACTCTTTATGCAGCAGATGGTAGGCGCTGGCGAGATCAACAACTTCGGTCAGTCTGTAGTATACGGTCTGGGTTCAGGTATTGGTTGGTGGATTGCTATCGTTATGATGGCTGCTATCCGCGAGCGTTGTACCTACTCTAACATCCCTGCACCGCTGAAGGGTCCAGGTATCGCCTTCATCATTACAGGTCTGCTCGGTATTGCGTTTATGATCTTCTCTGGTATTCAGTTGTAAACCTTTATAAAGAGTAAAAAAATGGGAAAAGTAATTTTAGTTGCAATTGTTGCCTTTCTTGCAGTGACACTGCTTCTGGTGGCTCTGCTGCTCTTTGCAAAGGCAAAACTTACCTCTTCGGGTAAGGTTACAATTGACATCAACGACGGTAAGAAGGTTGTTGATGTTGAGGCAGGTGGTAACCTGCTTGCTACCCTTGCTACTGCCAACATCTTCCTTCCATCAGCTTGTGGTGGTAAGGGTGCTTGCGGTCAGTGCAAGTGTCAGGTTCTTGAGGGTGGTGGCGAGGTGCTGCCAACCGAGAAGGGCTTCTTCAACCGCGCTCAGATTCGCGATCACTGGCGTCTGGGTTGCCAGGTGAAGGTTAAGGAGAATATGAAGATTGCCGTTCCTTCTTCTGTTCTTAGCATCAAGAAGTGGGAGTGCGAGGTTGTCTCTAACCACAATGTGGCAACATTTATCAAGGAGTTTGTCGTTAAGCTCCCTGAGGGTGAGCACCTGAACTTCCGTTCTGGTGGTTACATCCAGATTGATGTTCCTGCAATCACCGTAAACTATAAGGATATTGATGTAGATCCTCAGTACGAGGAGGATTGGGTTAAGTTCGGCCTTCGTGACCTTGTGATGGTTAATCCAGAGCCACAGGTTCGTGCTTACTCTTGCGCTACATACCCAGCTGAGGGCGATATCATCCGCCTCAATGTGCGTATCGCAACCCCTCCATTCGGCCCAGATCGTAAGATGCTCCCTGTAAACCCAGGTGTATGTTCTTCTTACATCTACTCACTCAAACCGGGTGATAAGATTACAATGTCAGGTCCATTCGGTGAGTTCTTCTTGCCAGATAACCTGCCAGATGATCAGGAGCTTATCTTCATCGGTGGTGGTGCAGGTATGGCACCTATGCGTAGCCACATTATGCACCTGTTTAAGACCGAGAAGACCAAGCGCCCAGTTACCTTCTGGTACGGTGCTCGTTCACTCAAGGAGGCATTCTATCTTGAGGACTACGCAGAGATTGAGCGCGAGTTCCCTAACTTCAAGTTCAACCTCGCCCTTGACCGTCCAGACCCAGAGGCAGATGCCGCTGGCGTAGACTATAAGGTGGGCTTCGTACACAATGTCCTCTTCGAGAACTACCTCAAGAACCACGAGGACCCAGAGGGCTGTATCTACCTCATGTGCGGACCTCCAATGATGGTCGCTTCAGTAGAGAAGCTCCTTGATTCACTCGGCGTGCCGCCAGAGAATATTTTGTACGATAACTTCGGCGCATAAATCCGATTTTAAGCGGTATTTACTGCGTTACACTACGATAGCCGAGCTGCTCACATACGCTTTAGTATGCTGCGCGCTCGGCTTCTTGTGTGCCTTGTAAATTCTCGCTTAAAATCATATTATAGTTTTCGCGTGATAGCGGGGCATCTACTTCCGCTAACATAAATAAACAGCAAAGAGCAGTACGGCTTAGTACAGCCCTTCGCTGTTTTTTATGCCGAGCGTTGTACCTGCCCCACTCTGACGCGAAAACGGTGTAATTTGTTGAGGTTGTGCACCGTATCTACCACATTCTGACGCAAAAATGTCTGCGAGGAGGGAGTGATGGTGCAAGTCGTGGCGATATATTAAAGACTATTAAGGGTTATTAAGGGATGCGCAATTTTGTCCTGCGTACGTCGCGCCAGCGACCATTAGTAACCCTTACTGCTCCTTAATATCCCTTAATAAATATTGCCTGCGCCCGACCTTAACAAACCGCTCCAGTCTATGCCTTCGGTTAATCCGCAGCATTCTGACAACAAAATGACTGTAAACTCTTGGTAAAATTGCCTATTCTGCTACCGATTGTTGTTGTTTTTGTAAATTTTCGTTATATTTGTAAAACATATTGACAAACACGGAGAGTGTAGTCTGTTCTTGAACTGTGAACGTAGGAAATTCGCAATCAAATGAGAATGGGCATACAACTTGCCGCGTCGTATCCGTATTTACGGGTCAGGCGTGGGAGCTGGCGCTTATTTATTTTGATGGGTATCCTACGACCTACAGTTCTAAAATAGGCTTTCGGCACCACGCTTTCTTATTGATTTTATGCGATGTAGGTGCCACTCGCACAAATTTAGAGCCTTATGAAAAAACTTCTAATTGCATAGGCATTACTTGCTAGCACTTCGGCTGTGGCGCAGGAAAAGGATGTGACAAAATTTCTTGGAATTCCTGTTGATGGTTTCAAATCAGAAATGATTCAAAAACTAAAAGAGAAAGGATTTGTACTCTCTTCTTATGGAGATACATTAGAGGGAGAGTTTAATGGAGCAAGTGTTTCATTGTCGGTCGTAACTAATAACAATAAAGTGTATAGAGTTGCGGTTTTTGACAACAATGATAGTAGTGAGGCAGATATAAAAATCAGATTTAATAATTTATGTCGTCAGTTTGAAAACAATTCACGTTATGTTAATGCGACAGGTAAAAGTTATGAACTTACAGAAGATGAGAAAATTTCTTATGAGATGATAGTTAATAAAAAACGATATGAGGCAGCCTATTACCAAAAGGCAGCTGATGGAAAGCCAAGTTTTCATAAAATAGTGTGGTTTATGATAAATTCTGATGCTGGCAGGTATCGTATAGTAATGTTTTATGATAATGCACTCAACCAAGCTAATGGCGAGGATTTGTAATAACTAACAACAAATTGTCTATGAAGAATTTCTTGATTTTTCTTGCAGGTTTTGTGGTGGGTATAGCATCATTAATATTGCTTGGTATTGCCATATCATCCACTAATGATACCTCTGAAGTTGCAGGGAGACATATTGCAGGTTTGACCCTATTTGAATCGCCAGCAGAGTGTTTGAGTACGCGCTCATTTGAAGTGTTTCAAGTTATTGATCAGGGTGCGGCATTAGCGAGAGAGATTAAATCAACCAATAGATATGGTAATATAACTTCTGATTTATTGGTGTTGCTAATAAATGATGAGGGTGCATATTATTACGATGAGCAGGTAGTAAAAGTACCGTTAGGTAAGTGTATGCGCCAGGTAGGAATATATCAATATACAACAAGGTTAGAGGTTGAAAAGACTATTCCTGCTGTTAAAATAATGGATTGATAGCTAACGGCTAATGGCTAGTAACAAAAAGTCCCGCAACTGCGGGACTTTTTGTTACTTATAGAGGAATCGTTTGATTGAGTTCTTTGGGGTGCGTTCAAAGTCGTCGTCAAGGATTTCGATGTCGGAGACCTGAGCGTATGCTGGAAGTTTTTGGTTGAGCATAATCAGGTTGGACTCCATGATGGTCTTGAGCTGGGACTTTGTCAGCGGGTTGCTATCGTCGTTATCTGTTGCCACGATTGCGATGATGCGGTTTTTGCGGCTGATGATAATTGACTCGCGCACATGAGGCATTGTGTTGAGCAGCTCCTCAATCTCCTCTGGGTAGACATTCTGGCCGTTAGCGGTAAGAATCATATTCTTTGAGCGGCCCTTGATATAGATATTTCCATACTTATCAATAACGCCCAAATCGCCGGTCTTCATATAGCCGTCGTCGGTAAATGTTGCGGCGGTAATCTCAGGCTGCTTATAGTAGCCGAGCATAACATTGTCGCCGCACACCTGAATTTCGCCAACCACATTCTGAGGGTCTGGGGATGCGATTCTCACCTCCATACCGTCCACAGGCTTACCGCACGAGCGGATAGCGAAGTCGTACCAATCCTCATAGCCGATAAGTGGTCCGCACTCGGTCATACCATAGCCCACGGTATAAGGGAGTTTAATCTGCTTGAGCAGCACCTCAATAGGTCCGCTGATAGCTGCGCCACCGATGATGATATGCTTCATATTGCCACCAAACGATGCCAAAATCTTATTGCGAACAGACTTGTAGATAATCTTATTCAGACCTGGAATCTTAAGCGCGAGCTTGAGCATTGGGCGCTCCAGCGTAGGGATAACCTTGTTGCGCATAATCTTCTCAAGCACCAGCGGCACGGTAATAAGCATATAAGGTCTCACATCCTTGAACGCCTGCATCAGCAGGGTAGGGGTTGGCATCTTGCCGAGGAAGTAGACCGTAGCGCCCGAGCAGACAGGGTAGATGAACTCAAATGCCAGTCCGTAGAGGTGTGCCAGAGGCAACATAGAGACGATATTTGAGCCAAGTGGCATCTTAATACGGGTAACACCGAAGGTGATGTTAGAGGAGATGTTGTTGTTTGAGAGCATAATACCCTTTGGCGACGATGTTGTGCCAGAGGTGTAGCTGATAGTATTCAGGTCGTCAGGCTCGCCCACCTCATAGTGGACAAACTTACGCTTCATACCCTGCGGATACTTCGCGCGGAAGAGCTGCTGCAGGTTTGGAATAACATCCGTAAGTACGCCATCCTTAGACCAGAGCTCGGTAAAGTCCTCAATACATACTGCGCCGCGGAGCTGAGGCATAGCCTCGGCAGACATCGCTGCCCACATCTTGCGCTCGGTAAAGAGCAGCACGCTGTCGGAGTGGTCTACCAGCTTCTGCAGGTTCTCGGCAGAGAAGCCGTTGAGAATAGGCACCGCAACGGCACGATATGCGATAATTGCGAGGTATGAGATACCCCAACGAGCTGTGTTGTTTGCACTGATGGCAATCTTGTCACCCACCTTTACACCCAACTTCTCAAAGACAATATGCAGCTTGGCAATATGTGTTGCTACATCTGCATAGTAGAAAGTCTCACCATGATAGTCACAAATGGCAGGTTTGTGCCAGTTGTTTTGTGCCGCCTCGGCAAATCTTTCAATAAAATGCTTCATACACTTGGTGGTTTTGAAGGCCGTAGCCTTCTGATTAGTAATTTAGTTATTTTTTTTGGTTGTTACTTGGTAAACCATTCTGTTATGCCACCGATGTAGGTGCGCGATACCGGAACATCAAACACCCCATCTATGCCAAACTCAATAAATACACCCTCCTTGTCGCGGCGCAGAATCTTCACTAAATCCATATTGACCATATAGGAGCGGTGGCAACGCTGTATGCTGCTGTTGTTGCCCATCTGCTGGGCTACGCGCTTCATAGTGTTGCGAATCATACTCTTCTTTATCTGCCCGTTGTTCAGATACCATACGCAGATGTAGTTGTCTGCCGTCTCAATCATCACCAAATCCTCGCGCTTGACAGAGAGGCGCATCTCGTCGTGCTCGTCGTAGAAGAGGATATAGGCGCGCTGCAGGGCAGACTCGTTGTTGTCTATACTCTCGCGCAGAGCCTTGAGCTGCGATGCCTTGTCAATAATGATGATATATAGCCAGCAGAAGGCGTAAGGGATAAATAGTATGCAAGTTGTGCGACCCAGCACCTTGGTAAAGAGGCGGAAGATGCTGCTATTCTCCGGGTGGAAGAGCGATGCTGACCAGAAGGTGATACAGAGGGCTACGACCACAAACTCAATGCCCCACCAGAGCAGAAAGCCGCGATAGGTTATGCGCTGCTTCATCGTCTTTACCAGTATAATGCGCGAGATAAAGACTATAATGCAGCCGATAGCAACCACAGATGCAAGTGCCAAGTAGAAGGCATCCTCTGTAGAGTTGATAATATCCGCCATGCTCTGCGTTACCAGGAAGTCCAGCGACTGGTAGATGTTGAATGGGCGGAAGATGGTCACAAAGACAACGGTGATAACTGCCATAGCAAAGACAATTATCGCCTGTCGCGCGGTGGTGAATATAGACTTCGGTATCTGTTGGTCTAATAAGTTTCTATTCATCGTTATCTGGGTTGAGCGACACTCTTTCCAAAACTCTCTGAACCAAATCACACTCATTGTCGCAAGAAATAAAATATTTATCCTCGTATATATCTGTAATCTCCACAAAGTTGCCCCACCTTGAGGCGTACATCTTCACAAACTCCATCCCCTTGAGATTGAGCCAGATGCCGTAGTAGCCAAAGAAGCCCGATGCAGCGAAAACGGGTATTATCCACTTCATCTGCTCGCTCTCCACGCGGCGAATAGAGGCAATCTCGTTGTATGGTATAAAGGTGTAGTCCGATATGCAACATATATCCACGCCATCCTGCCCCACTATAACCTCGCGCGGAATAGATAGGGTCATCAGCGCCAGCACAGCCACCACAATAGAGATAAACCACGCCAGCATATACCCTCCGTTAAAGAGGATAACAAGTCCCACCGCCACCGCTATAAATAGGAGGAAGTGTACCACCGTGCGATACTTGGTGTGGGAATCTAATGTGTATCTGTACTCAAACATCTGCTACTCTGCACCCCTGATAGAGCGCGCTATAGCCTCGGCGATAACCATATCGTCGGGCGTGGTAATCTTAATATTGTTTCGCTCGCCAGCGCATAGCGTTACGCGGTGAGTCGTGGTGCTCTCAACCACCGAGGCATCGTCCGTAAACGACGGCTGGTAGTGAGTATCGTATGCTGCGCGGATAAGCGAGGCGTCAAAAATCTGTGGCGTCTGCACCACGCGCAACTTGCTGCGGTCTATAATCTGGCTGCCCTCTGCCGTAACCTCGCGGAAGGAGTCTACAGCCTCCACTACGGGTATTGCAGAGCCGTGCTCGGCGGCACAGCGAGCCGTAGCGCGCAACATCTCTATGCTGGCAAATGGGCGCACACCGTCCTGTATGGCTATAAGGTCTACATACTCCGTAATAGACTCTATGCCACTCTTTACCGAGTGGAAGCGCTGCTCGCCGCCCTCAGCAATAGTATGTCGGGCAACACGGAAGCGTGCCGAGTAGTTGCGCCAGAAATCTATCTGCTGTGCGGGGAGTACGACCACAATCTTTGCACCTGCAAAGGCCTTTGCAAAGTTGTTTATCGTCCTTACCAGTATAGGCTCGCCATCCACCAGCGCAAACTGCTTTGGCATAGAGCCACCCATACGGCTGCCGCTACCACCTGCGACAATTACTACTCCGACTCGTTTACTCTCCATATCAACTTCTTTCCAAAACCGAGCGTGTTGTCGGTAAGTTTCATAAACTCTGGCTCAACGACCCAGATATTCAGCGGTGCTAAGGCGGCGTATGGGAATCGCTTGATATAGACCGCTTTGTGGCTATCGTCGCCACGGCGTGCGGTACCACAAATCTGCAATCCCTGCACCTTGCCCACCACCCTTGTCTCAAGGGTTATGGCGCAGGCAACGGCACTATTGGCTACCATCTGCTGGGCGTGGGTCGTGTTGTCGTCTGAGGTGAAGATAAGCAGGTTTCGCTCCTTGTCGTATGCGTAGAAGCAGGCGGCGCAGTAGGGTAGGCCCTCGGCTGTTGCCGTTGCCAATGTCAGCACATGGTGACGAGCGATGAACGCTGTTATTCTCTTCTCAGGCAGCATATTACTTGATTATTACAGAGTCTATTACGGTAATCTTCATAGAGTCAGGCACCTCGCCATTAAGCTCGGCGATAATGCGCTGCTTTACCCACTCAAACTTCTCCTTGTTCTCCTTTTTGATAGGCTCCGATGGCTGCTGAGGCACCTTTAGTGGGTTGATAGGTGTGCCATTCTTCCAGAGTCGGAAGTCAAGGTGCGGACCTGTTGAGCGACCTGTGCTACCCACATAGCCGATAACCTGACCCTGCGTTACGCGCTTACCTACGGCAATGCCCTTGGCGTAACCCTTCAGGTGGAGATAACCCGACTGCAACTTGCCAGGGTGCTTGATGTAGACGGTGTGTCCACCAGCGCCCTTGTAACCCTTGAATGTCACCGTACCGTCAGCCACAGAGCGTACTGGAGTGCCTGCAGGTGCAGCGTAGTCTACACCCGTATGAGGACGATACTTTTTCAGTACCGGGTGGAAGCGTGCGTATGAGAACTTAGAGGATATGCGGGTGAACTTGAGCGGAGCCTTGAGCAGCTGCTTGCGCAGTGAGCCGCCATCCTCCTCCCAATACTGTACCTTGCCATCCTGTGGGAATGGTATTGCGTAGATATCCTTACCAAGGTGGTTGAACTTCGCACCCCAAACCCTGCCAATGCCGACAGAGAGGGTATCTACAAACTTCTCGTCGTAGATTACCGTAAAGCTATCGCCCTGCTGAATGCCGAAGAAGTCTACCGTCCACTGGTATATATCCTCCATCTCGGCAGCCAGCGCGTATGGCATATTCTGCTCCATAATTGCACCCCAGAGCGAGGTGTCGATAGTTCCTGTGCTCTTTGTGCGACGCAGAGTCACTGGCTTGGAGTCCTTGTGCACAGCAACCGAGTCGCCCACAAATGCGAAGACCACATAGTCTACGATATTCTGCTCGTAGACCAGATAGTCCAGACGCATACGGGCGGTATCTACCGTGTCGCGCTTAGAGAAGGTTGTGTACTTATGACCTATGCGGATGGTGCGCAGTGGGCATATCTCCTTAGTCAGCGCATCTAAGCGATTGACCTTCTGCTGAGTGATGCCACAGCTATCCAAGATACGACCCCAGGTGTCGCCCTTGACAACCTCCCAACTCTCAACCTCATAACCCTCGGCATCAATGCCGTAGATAATATTGCGAGGGGCCTCCTCCGTGTTGCCATCCCCGCTCTGTGAGCAAGCAGTCATGCAGACGCCTGCCAACGCAAATGCTATCAAATAAAAAATATGCTTCATCTGTGCAAAGGTAATAAAAAAAGGTTTTAGGAGGTATAAAAAACTATGTTTTTTTATAAAATTCACTCAAAAACATCTAAGATGGTTGGAAATTGAAAAATTTTGTATAACTTTGAAAGTTGAAAGATATTGTCTGATTATGAAGATGTTTTTGCAGAAAATAGCAGCGTTGTTGTACGGGATGGTTATCCGCGTACGAAATATGCTATTTGACAAAGAGATTCTCAGGGGTAAGGAGTATGATATTCCTATCGTCTGCATCGGCAATATCACCGCTGGTGGTACGGGCAAAACCCCTATGGTGGAGCTTATGATTACCCATCTGTCTAAGTCTCGCAGGGTGGCAGTCCTCTCGCGTGGCTATGGTCGCAAGACCAAGGGCTATAGGGTTGTAGACCCATTTGACCACTATACAGATGTGGGTGATGAGCCTCTGCAGATTAAGCGCAAGTTCCCTGATGTTCCAGTCGTTGTCTGCGAGCGTCGCACAGAGGGTATTGAGCGTCTGCGCGAGCAGTTTAGCGATGTGGACCTTATCATTATGGACGATGGCTTCCAGCACCGTTGGGTAAAGCCGTATATCAACATCGTGATGATAGACTACACCCGCCCGGTGGATAAGGACGACTTTATGCCTGCAGGTCAGCTGCGCGATAGCATGGACTCGTTGGATAGGGCAAATATCTTTGTCTTTACCAAGTGCCCTGCGCGTACCCTTCAGCGCGATATGAGTCTTATGATTGCTGGCCTGAAGAAGAAGCCTTCGCAGGCGACATTCTTCACCCGTCCGATGTGTCAGGATGTTCGCTCTATGGATGGCATTCCTATGCTGCTGCCTATGCACAGCAAGGTCGTAGCCCTCTCTGGTATCGGAAATAACGACGCCTTCTTTGAGGGCATTAAGCAGCGATATAAGGTACTGCATACCATCGGCCTTCAGGACCACTATCAGTATCGTAGTGCCGACTTTGAGTTACTGGAGTCCGCTCTGGAGAGCAACCCAGAGGCTTCGTTTATCCTTACGACCGAGAAGGATGCTGTAAAGCTGAGCAGTATGGACGATATGCCGGAGTCTCTGCGTAGCCGTATCTTCTACGAGTGCATCGGAACAGAATTTGTACCATACGGCGATACTACGGCAAAGGAGATGGAGCAGTCGCTCTACGAGTTATTGGATAAAGAGATTAAAAAGTTCAACAGCAGTGATGGAACGCATATTAGGGGCTGTTAGCTATCTGAACAGCGCAACTTCAAACTTCAACCCTTCGGTGGGTATTATTCTTGGTACTGGCTTGGGTGGTTTTGTAGACAATATAGATATTGCCTACTCAATCCCTTACGGCGATATTCCGAATATGCCGGTATCTACTGTTGAGGGCCACGCAGGTCGCCTTATCTTCGGCACTGTGGGCAATGTGCGCGTGGTGGCTATGCAGGGTCGCTTCCACTACTACGAGGGCTATACCATGCAGCAGGTGACATTCCCTGTTCGTGTGCTTGCAAAGTTGGGTATTGACTACCTCTTTGTCTCTAACGCCAGTGGTGGTGTGAATACATCATTCTGCGTGGGCGATTTGATGGTCATCACAGACCATATCAACCTGCTGCCAAACCCGCTTATCGGTCCAAATATGGCAGAGTTCGGTCCGCGTTTTCCAGATATGCACGACTGCTATAGCAAGGCGATAAGAGATAAGGCAACAAATATCGCTAACGAGCTGAATATCAAGCTGCAGTATGGCGTCTATGTGGGTACTACGGGCCCTACCTTTGAGACCCAGGCAGAGTACCGCTACTTCAAGGCTATTGGCGGCGATGCTGTTGGTATGTCTACCGTCCCGGAGACCATCGTTGCTCGCCATATGGGCGTGCCGGTGTTCGGTATGTCGGTAATCACTAACTGCGGCCTTAGCGACCAGAAGGGCGACCACGAGGATGTGCAGCTGCAGGGACGAAAAGCTGGCGAGCGTATGAGTAAGCTATTTGTGGAGTTAATAAAGCAATTATGATAAACAAAGTTATTCTTGTCGGCAATGTAGGTGCCGACCCTGAGGTTAGAAGCCTTGAGAGTGGCGTAAAGACGGCTCGCGTGCGTATTGCAACTACCGAGCGTTTCTATAACCGCCAGACAAATGAGACAACCGAGCAGACCGAGTGGCACACCATTATCTTCTGGCGTGGCCTTGCCGATGTGGTTGATAAGTATGTGCGTAAGGGTAGCCAGATATATGTTGAGGGCTCTATCCACTACCGCGAGTGGCAGGGCAACGATGGCCAGCGCCACTTCGTTACCGAGATTACAGCCTCTGAGCTCAAGCTCCTTGGTCGCCGTCAGGATGGCGGTCAGCAGTCGCAGTATCAGCAGCCTCAGCAGCCACAGCAGTATGTTCGCCAGCCAGAGCCTCAGTATACCGCTCCGCAGTATCCTGCTCCCGCTCCTGCACCTGCACCACAGCCTGCTCCTGCTCCTGTAGTGCCACCAGTGGGTGATGATGACCTTCCGTTCTAATGGGCCGATGATAGATGATAAAAGGCTGTCCCGCGGGGCAGCCTTTGTTGTTTACTCTTTTCGCCAACGATTTGGGTGGATGATGTGGGTTAGGAACGAGCGGATGAACGCAGTTATGTGGTTGTCGTTGAATACCATCTTCTGCTTCCATAGGTTGGCAAAGCGACGGCGTATGCGGAACGCCCAGCCAGCGAAAAAGTTGCTTGGGATTTCACGACTCTTGTACTGCAACACATCCTCCACAGCGCGCTCTACGGTACATCTGTCGCTCATCGTGCATACGGTCAACTGCTCGGGCATACCTAAGTAGCTGATACAAGCCGAGTTGATGCACTCCAAGAATGGGCGGAAGCCAAACTTATCGGCAGAGTGCAACAGCTGCTCGCGGTCAATATCGCCGCTGTAGCGCTTGAGGAACATCGCCCAGTCCATCAGGTGGCGAATAGATATATTCTCGGCGGCAAAGTGTGCGCCCGAGTGCATCGTCAGAAATAGCGCGTTGAGGTCTGGGGCGGGGATGTAGAACGGCGTGCCTTCAATATCTACGGTCGGGTGCGTGCCCTCTACAGATAGGTGCTTGAGCGTACTCTCTATAGCCCCTTTGGAGCTACGCGAGTGCTGTTCAATAAAGTCGTAGTGGTTCTCAATCATCACTCCGTTGATGTAGAATACGGTGTGGTGATGGTGCGCCTCGTTGATGCGGACATTGTACTTCTCGCTCAGTAGCTTGTCACCACGATTCTGCTCGCCAAAGAGCCAAATATCAATGTCGCTACAAGGGCGGTGCTGTGGAATAGGGTATAGCTGCGCAAGACCTATGCCCTTGAGTATCATCAGTTTAATGCCGTTGTCGGAGTATACCTTCTCTAACTTCTGCGCCACCTGCACCTTGTCGTGATACTTATGCTCTATGGTGTCCGTAGAGGAGATAAATCGCATCTTTATAGGGCGCGGAATAGCCACCTCGGCACTCATGATAGCATCCAGCACAATGGCGCACACACCCTGCCTGAGGGCAAGCTGATGTACCTCTAACCACTGCTCGGCACTAAGGCTCTGGAGTAGATTTTGGTCTAAGGCCGCAGGGTTGTCCCACAGATAGGAGCGCAGTAGGGTAGATATTGCTCTGGCAGCGGTAGTCATACTTATCGGTTTGTAGTTCTGCCAGGATATGCCTCCAGTGCCTTTGCAAGGATGGTGAGTGCTGTGCGCAGCTCGTTCTTCTCCAGCACATAGGCTATACGCACTTCGTCGTTACCCAGATTACTCTCTGAGTAGAAGCCCGATGCAGGGGCGAGCATGATGGTTGCACCCTGATACTCAAACTCCTTGAGGCACCACTCGCAGAAGCGGTCGCTGTTGTCAATCGGCAGGCGCACAACGGTGTAGAAGGCACCCATCGGGATAGGGGAGTAGACGCCGTCAATCTTGTTCAGACCATCTATCAGGCAGTTGCGACGCTCAATATACTCCTCGTAGGTGTGTATCGCATACGAGCGCGGTGCATCTAACGAAGCCTCGGCAACAATCTGACCCAGCAACGGTGGGCTGAGGCGTGCCTGACAGAACTTCATCACTGCATTGCGCAGCTGCTTGTTCTTGGTTATCAGTGCACCGATGCGGATGCCGCACTCGGAGTAACGCTTTGATACTGAGTCAATAAGCACCACATTCTGCTCTATGCCCTCAAGGTGACACGCCGAGATATATGGCGAGCCGGTGTAGATAAACTCGCGGTAGACCTCGTCGGAGAAGAGGAAGAGGTCGTGCTTCTTAACAAGGTCGCGGATAAGGTTCATCTCCTTGCGGGTGTAGAGGTAGCCCGTAGGGTTGTTCGGGTTACAGATAAGTATGCCTCGTGTGCGCTCGTTGATAAGCTCCTCAAAACGCTCTATCGGCGGCAGGGCAAAACCCTCGTCAATAGTTGATGTTATAGGGCGAATAACCGCACCAGCCGATACGGCAAAGGCCATATAGTTTGCATATGCTGGCTCTGGAACGATAATCTCGTCGCCAGGGTTTAGGCACGACATAAAGGCAAAGAGCACAGCCTCCGAGCCGCCTGAGGTGATGATTATATCGTCGGCGGTGAGCTTAATCTGATACTGGTCGTAGTAGCCAACCAGCTTCTCGCGGAAGGATAGGAATCCGTCGCTTGGGCTATACTCAAGAATCTTGCGGTCAATGCGCTTCAGAGCCTCAAGACCCTCCAGCGGGGTCTCAATATCTGGCTGACCGATATTTAGGTGGTAGACCTTTGTGCCGCGGCGTTTTGCAGCCTCGGCAAGTGGTGCAAGTCGTCTGATAGGCGACGAGGGCATAAGTTCTGCTCTCTCTGAAATCTGTGGCATAACAACTGCTATTTATCAAGCTCCTCAAACTGCGAGTTCTGACTCTTAAATTCGGGAACTATCTGTTTCATCATTTTTACCATATTTATAATATCTATCGCCGTAGCCATCTGGTGCAGGGCATCTACAGCCGTCGTAGCATCGCTGTAGTTGTACTCGCGCACCTTGGCTATGCGAATCTTGGCGTGAGCGGTCTCTATGGTGTTCTCGGCATTGGAGAGCACCTCCTCGTAGAGCTTTTCACCCGGGCGTAGGCCAGTGAACTTAATCTCTATATCTCTGCCGACCTTGAAGCCCGCAAGCTCTATCATACGCTCGGCAAGGCGGACAATCTTGACGCTCTCGCCCATGTCAAAGACAAAAATCTGGTTGCCGCTGCTCATCGTTGCCGCCTCCATAACCAATCGGCACGCCTCTGGTATGGTCATAAAGAAGCGGGTAATATCCGGGTGGGTTACCGTCACAGGACCTCCGGCGATAATCTGCTCGCGGAAACGAGGAATCACCGAGCCGTTGCTGCCCAACACATTGCCAAAGCGTGTTGTGACAAACTTGGTCTTGCCCTTAATCGCACCCTCGGTAATTGCAGCGCCGAGCGACTGAACATATATCTCGGCAAGACGCTTGGTGCAACCCATGATATTTGTAGGGTTTACCGCCTTGTCTGTAGATATCATAACCATCATCTCCGCGTCGTACTTGACGCACATATCTGCCACATTGCGCGAGCCGTGGACATTCACCTGCACAGCCTCGCACGGATTCTCCTCCATCAGAGGTACATGCTTGTATGCCGCCGCGTGAAAGACCACCTGCGGATGATGCTTACTAAAGACATACTCCAGACGGTTTGGCTGGCGAACATCGCCAACGATAGGGACTATGGTCAGCCCCTTGTGCTTATCCTCCAGCTCCAGACGGATGTTGTGCATCGGCGTCTCGGCATTGTCAAACATAACTAACTTCTCCACGCCGAAGGTCGCCAACTGACGACATAGCTCCGAACCGATACTTCCCGCAGCACCTGTGACAAGTACGGTCTTGCCCGTGAAGTTGGAGATAATCTCCTTCATAGAGATTTTAATCTCCTCGCGCCCCAGCAGGTCCTCAATCTTAACCTCGCGAATTGCCGACTGAGGGATGTTGCCATCCACTGCCTCGTCAATAGGCGGAGCTACAAGTATCTTGATGTTGTGCGAGGTGCAGAACGGTATAAAACGCTCACTCTCAGTGCGTAAGGTGTCGTAGTTTGGGAATATTATGTGCTTAACTCCGCGGTTAGCAAAGAGCTTCTCAAGCTGCTCTACGCTCTTATCCTTGAAGTGGTAGAGGTTCAGTCCTGCAATGGTTGCGCTGGATGCCTCGTACTGGATAAAGCCGACAACCTTGTAGTGCGGCGAGTTGGCAAGTCGTACATTTAGGGCTGTAGACTTCTCCGACGAGCCATATATAAATAGGTTGCGGCGCAGGTCGGTGTCGGATGTCACGAAAGAGGACTTTATCGTGTCGTAGACCACCACCATAGCCATACGGATAAGTATCAGGCAGAAGAATGTCAGCAGCGCATCAAACATTATCAGCATCGGCGGAATGCTTACACTCCAGTTGAGCCACAGAGTGATAGCAACCACCAAGACCGCCTCCTTGATTACCGTAGCCACGGCAAGACGCCAGATGTCGCCAATAGTGCTGTGACGGATGATTATGCGGTGTGTGCGCATTGTAAGCACGGCTATACCCGTAGCCACGACGGTGCAGATTGCAATCTTTACAAGCTCAGGACTGGTTATGCCGATTTTTGACACGAAGATATCTACACAGACAATGGTGCATATCGTAGCGATGAGCGACACAAGGATGTCAATCATAGCGATGACGCTTGAATTGACATATCGCTCAAAAGCATACTTCTTGACCAAATTGTGTAGATTAAACATACCCAACCTCACTTATATAAACACTATTTGCACGAATACAAAGATATGAAAAAATATTCAAACACACTCCTCTATCTCAAATATTTTCTCAGTTGGGCTATTATTGAGTCTATTTGTGGCAGGTCGGAATAAAAAAGCTGTTGAAATATTTTCAACAGCTTTTTGGTTAATTGACCTCTACAAAGACGCACTCAATGCCGACCCGCTTTAGTAGCTCCAGGCCATCCTCGCAGCGGTACTTCTCGCCGTAGACTACGCGCTTGATACCAGCCTGGATGATGAGCTTAGAGCACTCAAGGCATGGCGAGGCGGTGATGTAGAGCGTTGCGCCATCGCAGTTATTCGCGCTCTTTGCTACCTTGGTTATGGCATTTGCCTCGGCGTGGAGAACATAGGGCTTAGTCTGACCCATATCGTCCTCGCAGATATTCTCAAAGCCCGAAGGTGTGCCGTTATATCCGTCAGAGATAATCATCTTATCCTTGACTATC
Source organism: Alistipes sp. (assembly GCA_017463615.1). GTDB lineage: Bacteria > Bacteroidota > Bacteroidia > Bacteroidales > Rikenellaceae > Alistipes. The sequence goes on from JAFTOU010000020.1 coordinate 58,621, forward strand.
AGCGCACCCACCTGACGGCGCACGCAGTATGAGTTCTCTGCCCAGATGCGCGCCATCTTTAGATAGCGAATATCTAACTGTCGCTGTTTTTCCTCTGCGTATCCCATACTACTTGCCGTGACAGTGCTTGTACTTCTTACCGCTACCGCAAGGGCAAGGGTCGTTTCTGCCGACCTTCTTCTCCACATGGATAGGTGCTGGCTTGCTCTTATCGCCCTGACCTGCTGCAGCTGCCGCAGCCATACGCGATGCCTGAAGTTTGTTTACATCAACCTTTGCCTTCTGCTGGCGAGCGCGCTGCAGTGCCTCTGGATTCTGCTGCTGCACAGGAACATACGCCTTGTTGAGCACAGCCAGTACATCGCGGTTAATCTTCTCCAGCATCTTGGCGAAGAGGTTGAACGACTCAAACTTATAGATAAGCAGTGGGTCCTTCTGCTCGTAGGATGCGTTCTGCACGCTCTGGCGCAGGTCGTCCATCTCGCGCAGGTGCTCTCTCCACGCATCGTCAATCATCGTGAACATCACAACCTTAGTGAAGGTGCGGAAAATCTCAGCGCCATCTGTATCCTTGCACTTCTGCAGGTTTACCGGGATGTTGTAGCCCAGATGACCGTTGGTGAGTGGGAAGTACATATTGCCCTCAAGGTTGTCCTTGCGCTGCTCGTATACCTGCATCATCACTGGACGAACAGTATCTGCTACGGCCTTAGCACGGCGAGCATAGAGAGCCTGCAGGTCGTCTACAATCATACCGATAAGCTCCTTGCGGTTAGCCTTCTCGTAGCTCTGCTCGTCAAAGGTAGGCTGCATACCCACCTCGCGGATAAGCTCAAAGCTGAATGTCTCAAATGTATCGCCCTCGTGCTCGTTCATAAACGCCTCGGCGAAGTCGTACATCAGGTTGTTCAGGTCAATCTCAATGCGCTCGCCATAGAGTGCGTTGCGACGACGGGTGTAGATAACCTCACGCTGCGAGTTCATCACATCGTCATACTCCAGCAGGCGCTTACGCACACCAAAGTGGTTCTCCTCAACCTTCTTCTGAGCGCGCTCAACGGCCTTGGACATCATGCCCGACTCAATAGCTTCACCCTCCTGAATACCCATCTTATCCATCATCGCAGCGATGCGGTCAGAGCCAAACAGACGCATCAAGTCGTCCTCAAACGACACGAAGAAGCGGCTTGAACCTGGGTCACCCTGACGACCGCTTCGTCCGCGAAGCTGACGGTCTACACGGCGAGACTCGTGACGCTCAGTACCGATAATTGCCAGACCTCCGGCATCCTTAACCTCCTGAGTGAGCTTGATATCTGTACCACGACCTGCCATATTGGTTGCGATGGTAATCTGTCCTGGACGACCAGCCTCAGAGACAATCTGCGCCTCCAGCTGGTGCTGCTTCGCGTTGAGCACATTGTGCTTCAGTCCGCGAATCTTGAGCATACGGCTCAGCAACTCCGAAATCTCCACCGATGTTGTACCTACAAGCACTGGACGACCCTGCTTTACCATAGCCTCAATCTCGGCAATTACGGCGTTATACTTCTCGCGCTTGGTCTTGTAGATTACATCGTCAAGGTCGTGACGAGCGATAGGCTTGTTGGTCGGAATAACGACAACATCCAGCTTGTAGATGTTCCAGAACTCCGATGACTCGGTCTCCGCAGTACCGGTCATACCTGCCAGCTTGTTGTACATACGGAAGTAGTTCTGCAGGGTGATGGTTGCGAAGGTCTGCGTTGCAGCCTCTACCTTCACGCGCTCCTTGGCCTCAATAGCCTGGTGCAGACCGTCAGAGTAGCGACGACCGTCAAGGATACGACCTGTCTGCTCGTCTACAATCTTAACCTTGTTGTCCATCACCACATACTCCACATCCTTCTCAAACATAGCGTATGCCTTGAGCAGCTGATGTACGGTGTGTACGCGCTCCGACTTTACGGAGTACTCAGAGATAAGCTCGTCCTTCTTCTGAGCCTTCTCCTCAAGCGAGAGCTCGGTGTTAGCCTCCAGCTCGGCAACCTCGGCACCGATATCTGGGAGCACGAAGAAGCCATCCTCCTTGAAGTAGCGAGAGAGCACCTCGTGACCCTTATCTGTAAGCTCTACGGTGTTCATCTTCTCGTCAATGACGAAGAAGAGCTCGTCGGTAACCTCTGGCATACGACGGTTGTTGTCGGCCATATAGATAGCCTCGGTCTTCTGCATCTGCACCTTGATACCCTGCTCAGAGAGGAACTTGATAAGTGCCTTGTACTTTGGCAGACCCTTGTATGCGCGATATGTCAGCAGTCCACTCTGCTCCATCTTACCCTCTGCAGCCAGCGAGCGAGCCTCAGCAAGCAGTGAGGTTACAAAGTCGCGCTGCAGGCCGTAGAGATACTGGATAGCTGGGCAGTACTGCTCAAACATCTGATCCTCGCCCTTTGGTACTGGACCAGAGATAATCAGTGGCGTACGAGCATCGTCAATGAGCACAGAGTCCACCTCATCCACAATGGCGTAGTTGTGCTTGCGCTGTACAAGGTCTGCAGGTGCAGAGGCCATGTTGTCGCGCAGGTAGTCAAAACCGTACTCGTTGTTTGTACCGAAGGTGATGTCGGCGAGGTAAGCCTTGCGACGAGCCTCAGAGTTTGGCTGGTGCAGGTCAATACAGTCTACCGACAGACCGTGGAACTGATAGAGCGGACCCATCCACTCGGCATCTCGGCGAGCCAGATAGTCGTTCACAGTCACCATGTGCACACCCTTGCCTGGCAGTGCGTTGAGGAATACCGGCAGGGTAGCCACCAGGGTCTTACCCTCACCCGTTGCCATCTCGGCAATCTTTCCGAGGTGGAGCACAACGCCACCAAACAGCTGCACATCGTAGTGAATCATATCCCACTTGATGTCGTTTCCACCTGCAGTCCAGCGGGTAGAGTATATAGCCTTATCATCCTCAATGGTGATAAAGTCCTTGTTTGCAGCCAAGTTGCGGTCAAAGTCGTTTGCTGTAACCACTACGGTCTCGTTCTCTGCAAAACGACGCGCAGTATCCTTCATGATGGCAAACGCCTCTGGAAGAATCTGCTTGAGAATATCCTGAATCTTCTCCTTTACGGTGTTCTCGGTGTTCTCAATATCCTTTGCAATCTTCTCCTTCTCGGATACAGAGATTGACGGATTCTCTAACTTAACCTTCTGCTCAGCAATATGAGCCTCATCGGCAGCAATATACTCGGCAATCTGACGACGCAGAGCCGCAGTGCGCTCACGCAGCTCGTCGTTGCTCAGCTCCTTAATCTTAGGATATATCTCCTTGATTTTCAGCAAGTAAGGCTCAACCTCCTTGCGGTCCTTGTCGGCTTTGCTACCAAAGAAAAATTTAATTACACTTGATAAAATATCCATATTCTAAAAGTTTTTACATACATTATATGCACAATGCGCGCAAAGATAGTTATTTTTTTTCAAAAAAACAATTTTATCGTGATAGCGGCGCATTTACTTCCGCTAACAAAAAATCCCAACAATGGCTGTACCGTCTCAGTACTATCCATCGTTGGAATTTTTTGCCGAGCGTGGTAACTGCACCACTCTGACGATAAAATGGTGCGTAGAATAGCTGACGGTGGAAGTCGGATAGCGATATATTAAAGACTATTAAGGGAGATTAAGGGTTATTAAGGGTAGCGCAAACTTTGTACTGCGTAGCGTCGCGCCAGACCTTATCCGACCTTGGAGCGAAGCGACGACCTTACCCGACCTTAAAAACCGCTAACGGCCAATGGCCATTAGCGGGCATTCTGCGCAGCGGCCGCGGAGACAGTATTCAGTCGTGATTTGGATAATGGCTTGGCTCTCAAGAGCGTTTTTAGGTTTGGAGCCTATGTGTTGCCACTGGCGGGTGTAGCGGTTATCCTCGGCGGGAATCTGTCGGAGCAGTTCCATATTCTCGGCGTGGATATCTTTAGGACCGGAGCCGATGCTCTGCAGGTAAGCAGCCCTCATAGGCACCACAAGGTTTATGCCCAGCAGGTGGCTCTTAGCCTTACCGATACGCTTTGGGAAGTCCAGATTTACGCCCTGAGCAAAGGCGTGGTTGCTCCAGTACTCGGAGGCCTCTACGCAGAATAGCTCCTCAATATCCTTTGCGCTATTGCAGGCGACGGTACGATTGACGATAAACTCCTCGTGGTGGAGCAGATTTGCCAGCTGAGAGATGCGTAGCACGGGGTGGTTGTAGGGTCTTATGGTTGTAAGGTCCCAGTCGGTCATACGCATAGAGGATAGGCGGTACTTATTTGCCAGATGGTTCCAGCGCTCCTTTATATCCACCGTATAGTCATCCTCCGCATAGCGATATAGCAGCCCCGAGCCGCAGAGAAGCAGCGCCTCAAGGTTTGGCAGCGAGTGTGCCTCGCGCATTATGTGACGGTAGGTGATGGTCTCGGAGAGCTTTGTGTAGGCCTCCTTATTAGAGCCGATGTCCATCATTCGGAGCAGCAGCCTGTAGCAGGTCTGGTTCCAGTCGTTCATACACAGCTCGTATGCGCGATAGACATCGTTGTACTTGCGGTACATACGCTCCGTTGCAACCTGTAGATAGAGGTCGCTAACCTCCTGCTCGGAGGCTGCAGCAAGTATCTCGCGGCAACGGATTTCCATATTTTTGCAGATTGAATTACAGCAGATTAAGCTCCAGCAGCGCCTCCTCTGTCATCATACTCTTATCCCACGCAGGCTCAAATACAAGGATAACATTCACACGCTCCACACCCTTGACCTTAGCCACCTGTGTATTCACATCCTCCACAAGCATATCCGCCATAGGGCAGTTCGGAGCCGTTAGGGTCATCTGTATAGTCACCTCGCCCGAGGGATTGTAGTCAATCTCGTAGATAAGACCCAGGTCGTAGATGTTTACAGGTATCTCGGGGTCGTATATATTCTTGAGAGTCAGGACAATATCCTTCTCAACTGCTAAAATCTCTTCAGGAGTCATAATTTACATCTTAGTTGAAAATGCCAATGCAAAGAGTCGCATCTGCTTGATTGTTGCCAGCACACCATTTCCGCGGGTAGGGGAGAGGTTCTCCTGCAGACCTATAGCCTCAATAAAGTAGAGGTCAAGGTCTACAATCTGCTGCGGAGTACGCCCCTGCATAGCACGGATAAGGAGCGATAGAATACCCTTGACAATTATCGCGTCGCTGTCGGCGGAGTAGTATACCTTGCCATCCTCCATACGGGCATCTACCCATACGCGGGACTGGCAACCCTCAATAATATACTGCTCGGTCTTGTGTGCGGGGTCTATCACGGGCAGTGAGTCGCTCATTGAGATTAGGTAGTCGTACTTGTCCAACCAATCATCAAACATCGCAAACTCCTCAATAATCTCGTCTTGTACTGTATCTATCATATCTTACTGTTTTTTCAATTCATAAATCACCTCGCCATCGGCGCAGTCGGGTCTTACAATACCCAGCAGTGAGGCTATTGTCACCGCTATAGATGTACTGCTCACTTGGCGCTCAATGTTTCCGTTGCCGCAGTTTGCGCCGTAGAATATCAGCGGAATATGGCGGTCGTAGTTGTATGGCGAGCCACTCTGCGCAACTTTTCCACGGCTCAGCTCACTCCAGCCGGGCTGTAGGCAGTAGAGTATATCGCCCGAGCGGCGTGGGTAGAATGAGTTTTGCAGCAGGCGCGAGTTGCGATTGCTCATAGCGCCGCCCTGCATAGCCGTTGCCGTTGTGGCTATAGCCACACCGCGGAACTGCATGGCGAATGTTGCCGCCTCGTTCTGCACCTGCGCGGTAGAGAGTTTCTTGGCGTAGATAAGGTCGCGGTTGAGGTATATCGCACCCTTGTCGCAGCTCAGTACCCAGTTACCCTGACCATACTGCGCGCTGAGGAAGGCGTTGAGGATAACCTCCGACTGCGAGGCGTTAAACTGCCTCTGGCTACTCTCCTCCGTAGCGCTATGCCCCATGCCGTGGTCGGCAGTGAGGGTTATCAGGTAGTCGCTCTTCTTGGGGAAGCAGACATCTATAATCTTCAGGAAATCGACTATCGCCGCATCTAAGCGGTAGAGCATATCCTCGTACTCCACAGAGTCGGGACCATACTTCTGGGCGATATTTCGTGGTGTGTCAAGGCAGATGTTGAGCATCTTGATGCCACTGCTCTGCTTGTCGTTCACCATATTGTCCAACGCCTTGGATGCAAAGTCAAAGAGCGCATAGTTGCCCGCAGGGGTGTGTAGCAGCTCATCTAACCAGTTGTCAGTGAGCTTCTTACTGCTGCTACCCTTAGGCTTGGCGTAGATGTCGTAGATGTGAATATCCGTAGCGCGGCTGTTGAGATACTTGCCCTTTGTCAGCTTGCCAAACCATGTGCCCGAGACCTGTATGCGGTTGAAGCCAATCTCGTTGTGGCTATTGACCCAGTCGGGCAGCTGCTTGGTGTAGCAGTGGGCGCTGTTCCAGTTGCCTAACGAGTCTATCCAGTAGCACTCGCCCCCATCTCCACATAGCACCATTGCCGAGGTGGCATTGTGGGCAATAGTTACCGTGCGGGCATTGCTGTCGGCTGTGCGCAGAGCCTGCGCGAGGGTCGTTGCCGTAAAGTGGTCGGTGGTGTAGTTACCCTTCGCATCCACGCAGAGGCGCACAACCTTGTTGCCACTGGTGCGGTCGTACCAGCGAATGGAGGATACTCCGTGCATAGATGGAAGCGCACCCGTAGCTATTGTAGTCAGAGCCATCTGCTCCGATGTGGGTACAAAGTCGGTGTAGCACTCCGTGAAGTTCACTCCGCCACGCTTTAGGCGCATAAGTCCCTCTGCCGAGAGGTTGGCGCTGTAGCGCTCAAGGTCGGTGGCTCGCATACCGCCAACAACGATGTTTATCACCATCTTGGGCTGTGCCGAGGCGGTGATGGCGATAGATAGAGCCAGTATTGAAAGTAAAAATCTGCGCATAATTCTCATACAGACCACAAATGTACTAACTTTTTACGGAATATCGCTCAAAAATTGCACATTCGTCGCTAAAATCTACCTCCGCTATCGCTTTTGCCTCCTGGAGGTAGCGGCTGCAGAAGTTGCGGTATGCCTCGCTTGTGGGGTTTGAGGGGCGATGCGCTGCAGCATCTACCACCTGCTTTACGCGGGGCAGTAGGGCTTGAGCGCGGGGCGAGAGTGCCGCCTTTGTGAAGTGCTCCCAGATATACTCCACCGCCCGATGTGATGGGTGTACAAGGTCGTCGGCATAGAAGCGATAGTCGCGCAAGTCGTCCGTAACTATCTCGTATGCAGGGAAATACTCCGCATTTGGATAGAGTGCACAAAGCTCGGCTATAGCCACGCGCAGGGTCGCCTTGCTCAGCGAGTTTTCTGCAAGACCATCGGCTGTATGCCTTACGGGGCTGAGTGTGAAGATGACCTGCTTATCACTCAGAATACCCTCAAACAGCGGCTTGTAGAGCGCCACAATCTCCTCCACGCTGAGGCGGAAACGGGTAAACTCGCTCTGCGGAACTTTGTGACAGTTGGCAACAATCTTGCCACTGTCGTTGTGGCGGTATACCCACGCTGTGCCGAAGGTTATAATCACACACTGGGCACTCTGCAGAGCCTGATGACCCCTTGCCGTTGCGCTCTCAAGCGCAGAGATGGCCTCCTCTATTGTCGGACGCGCAAGGTCGGAGTGGCTATCAAGGCTGACCCACCCCTCGCTGCGCTCCACAAAGCGGCTACGCTCTGCAGGACTCTGACTTGCAAAGAATAGTAGCGTGTCGGCTATAGAGGCGGGGTTGAATAGTATGCCCGTAGGGCAGAGCTCTATGCGAAACTTAGCGGCAGATAGTCGCTCGGCTATACTCTGCGCAAAGCAGCTGCCGAGGGCAAGGATGTTTGTGCCGTAGTCAATCTTGGCGCTAAGCTCTGTATGGTCAATCTCTGTGCGGAACTTCATACGAAAAAAGAGCCGACTGCGCGGCTCTAAGGTGTTATTTAACAGCTATCTTGGCGATGCGGCGCTCGTGGCGACCACCAGTCTCAAATGGCGTTGTGAGCCACTGCTCAAGGATGGCAATAGCCGTGTCGTTGTCAATAAATCGCGCTGGCAGAACCAGTACATTGCAGTCGTTGTGCTGACGGGTGATAGCAGCAATCTCTGGCAGCCAGCAGATAGATGCACGAACCTTCTGGTGCTTGTTCAGAGTGATAGCCATACCCTCGCCACTGCCACAGATGCCTATAGCGCGGTCAAACTCGCCACTCTCCAACGCCTCTGCCATCGGATGTGCATAGTCCGCATAGTCGCAACTCTCCTCCGAGTTGCAGCCGAAATCTAAAATCTCAAAACCCTTTGCCGACAGATAACCTGTAAGCAGCTCCTTCATCTGATAACCTGCGTGGTCGGCAGCGATACCTATTTTATTGCTCATAATGTTTAATTGTATGTATTGTTTGCACAAAGTTATGTAATTTCTTTGAATTTTGTACCTTTGTGGCATGAAAATATTACTAATTGTTTTAGGCTCTATATCTTTTGGCCTCGCTGTGGCGGGAATTTTCCTGCCCCTGTTGCCCACAACACCACTCCTGCTGCTCGCCGCAGCGCTGTGGCTTAAGTCGTCGGACGGACTCTATAACTGGCTCATAAACCACCGCATTTTCGGCGAGTATATCCAGAACTTCCAGAAGCACCGCGCAATACCCCTCAAGGTCAAAATATATGCCACAACCCTCGTCTGGCTCACCATCGGCTACTGCATCTTCGCCGTCGTTAATGAGTATTGGTGGGCACAAGTATTGATGGCGCTCCTCGCCACAGCAATTACTTGGCATATACTCCATTTCAAAACACTAAAGAAGTAGCAGCGCTACTTCTTTAGTGTTTTAATGGACAAAATCGTGCATAGGAATAAGCGACGGAGCAAGCTGGATAGCGATATATTAAAGGTTATTAAGGGAGATTAAGGGCTGTTAAGGGTGGTGCAAGCGTTGTGCTGCGTGGCGTCGCGGCACGCGCCCATTAGCAACCCTTAGTACTCTTTAATATCCCTTAATAAATCTTGTCTGCACCCGACCTTAATTAACCGTAACAGCAAAAAAGGTATCCGCAATCGCGGATACCTTAAGCCAATGGCCAACAGCTAACAGCTATTAGTTGATAGATGGGAGGAACGAGTAGTTCTTTGAGTAGCCCAGGTGCTGCTCGGTGTAGTTTGTAGGGTAGCTGATGGTTACATCTACAATCTCGCCGTTCTTCTCAACAAGCTGGTACTCAGGGTTTACGAAGCCGCCGTAAGGCTCAATGCCAAGTGCGTAGTAGCGCTCGCGAACCTGCTTGTGGAGCTCTGGCTCAACGGTTACGCCGTACTGCTCAACAAGCTGCTTACCAGCCTCGTAGTCGCCCTCGCTCTTGATGCGCTGAACCTCATAGAGCATATCGCCGAAGAGCTTACGCAGGGCGTCAAAGTCGTTTACAACGATATACTTCTTGCCATCCTTCTCAACCCACTCGATAACATTATTCTCCTTGCCCTTCTCGTAGCACCACTCAGCAATCATCTTGCGGTTACGCATGTGCGACTCCTCAACATTCTTACCGAGCTCAATGCGAGAGAGCTGGGTCATCATACCATTCATAATATAAGATGCGTACTGAGCCTTAGCAACATCCAGTGTAGGGATAAGACCAATCTCAACGAGCTTCTCATCGCCCAGATAGTAGAGTGCAAACAGGTCGGCGCGGGTCTCCTCAAGGGTTGAAGAGTAAGAGCCCAGCTCGGTGCCGGTAGTGCCTGGAGCGAGCTGACCAGAGCCGTGACCGAGGCACTCGTGCAGGTCGGTGTGCAGGTCGTCAGAGAGCTTGCCCCACTGCTTCATACGCTCGCGGTCCTCAGCGCGCAGAACGAACTCCTCAGCGAAGCCGTTGCCCTGGGCTGCCTTGTTGTATGCGTAGGTGATGTTGTCAATAGTTACAGACTTTGAGCCGTACTCCTTACGAATCCAGTCTGCATTTGGCAGGTTGATACCGATAGGGGTTGCAGGGTAGCAGTCGCCGCCGAGCATAGCCACGGTGATAACCTTTGCAGATACGCCCTTAACAACTGGCTTGCGGTATGCAGGGTTGATAGGGGAGTGGTCCTCAAACCACTGAGCATTATCAGAGATAATCTGTGTACGAGCGCAAGCAGCCTTGTCTACGAAGTTTACTACACTCTCCCAAGAGGCCTTGAAGCCCAGAGGGTCGCCGTAGGTCTCGGTAAAGCCGTTCACAAAGTCTACATTTGACTGTGTGTCCTGTACCCAAGAGATGTTGAAGGCGTCAAAGTCGCGCAGATCGCCGCTGCGGTAGTACTTAATCAGCAGACCGATAGTGGTCTTGAGTGGCTCCTCAGCAACTGCCTCAGCCTTCTCAAGCCAGTAGACAACCTGCTCTAATGCCTGGGTGTACATACCACCAATCTTGTAGGTCTGCTCGTAAATCTTGCCGTCCTTCTTCACCAGCTTAGAGTTGAGTCCGTAAGAGATTGGGCGTGGGTCCTTAGGGTCAATCATCTTGTTGTAGAAACGCTCTACTTCGGCCTGTGTAAGACCCTCGTAGTAGTTGCCAGCAGACTCGGCAATCATATCTACACCAGCGGTCTGGTTAAGACGCGATGCGTAGAGTGCAGGGTTGAAGATAACCTCCAGCAGCTCCTCGTGCGATACTACACCGGTATCTACGCCCTTAAGCTGCTCTGCAAACCACTCGCGAGAGAACTCTGGAGCGAACTTGTCGTTAGAGTAGTGGTGGTGGATACCGTTAGCAAACCACACCTTCTTCAGGTACTTCTCCATAGCCACAAAGTCAGCAGCGCTCTTGTCACCCTCGTAAGAGGTGTATATCTGCTCCAGCGCGCGACGGATGGTGAGGTTGTACTTGAAGTTCTGGTCAAACATAATGTCACGACCACACTTTGCCGACTCGGCAAGGTAGTAGATAGTCAGCTTCTCGTTGAGCGGAAGGTTCTCAAACTCAGGCACTTCGTAACGAATAACCTTGATGTCGTCAAACTTGTCCACAATCCAAGCCGCCTCCTTTGGCTGCTCTGTGCAAGATGTCAGAGTAAGCGCAATAAGTCCCATAGCGGTTACAAATTTTTTCATTTCTTTAAGTTTTATATGTTGCAAATATTATACTATGCGGCAAAGATAGCAAATTATTCAATACTGAACAAATCTGCATCGCGCAGCGTTGGGAACTGCTTGCGGCGCTGTCGTAGCTCCTGCAAATCTACCTCGGCAATGGCTACACACTCGCCCTCGCCGCACTCTGCAATGCTCTGCCCAAAGCTGTCCCAGATGACCGAGCCGCCGTTGTAGTCGCAGTAGATATCTTTCCCCGTGCGGTTTACCGCCACAACAAAGGCTTCGTTCTCTATCGCTCGCGATGCCGAGAGTGTCCGCCACGCAGCAGCCCGCGGAGTAGGGAAGGAGGCGATGTAGATAATCGCATCGTACTCATACCTGCCACCTATAAGGCGATTGCGCGCAAAGACCGGAAAGCGAATGTCGTAGCAGGTCTGCAGCAGAAACTTTACCCCCTGCCACTCAACCACTACGCGCTCACTGCCCGCCGTGTAACGCTTGGTCTCGCCACCAATGCGAAAGAGGTGACGCTTGTCGTATCGCGCCGCAATACCCTCGGGCGTTACGAAGTAGTGACGATTGTAAATCTTGCCACCCTCGCGAATGACGAGCGAGCCAGAAAGAGCGCAGCTGCGATTTTTCGCCGTTGCAACCATCCACTGTAGTGCCTCACACTCCTCCTCTGCCTGCGCAACATCCTGACCCTCAATCACAAAGCCAGTGCTCCACATCTCGGGCAGAATGTATAGGTCAGCCGCCTCGGAAGATGCAATCAACTCCTCCGCCCGCGCAATATTCGCCTTCGCATCGCACCAAACGATGTCGGTCTGAACAAGAGCAATCTTCATAGTGTTATTACAAAAAGAGCCGACTTTCATCGGCTCAAGTTAGTATTACAAATGGGTGGCATAGTGCCTATTCCCACTCTATTGTTGCGTTTGGCTTCGGAGACATATCGTAGCAGACGCGGTTTACATTCTTCACCTCGGCGAGGATGCGGTCGGTGATGCGGCAGAGGATGTCCCAGTCGATGCGCTCGATGGTTGCTGTCATAGCGTCCACGGTGTTTACAGCGCGGAGGATTACTGGGTACTCGTATGAGCGAGCGTTATCGCGCACACCTACACTCTTGAAGTCAGGCACCACGGTGAAGTACTGCCAAACCTTCTTATCCAGACCTGCCTTAGCGAACTCCTCGCGAAGGATAGCGTCAGACTCGCGTACAGCCTCCAGACGCTCGCGGGTGATAGCCCCCAGCACGCGCACGCCGAGACCTGGGCCTGGGAATGGCTGGCGGTATACCATCTCGTATGGCAGACCGAGCTCCAGACCGCAAGCGCGAACCTCGTCCTTGAAGAGCTGGCGCAGTGGCTCAACGAGCTCAAACTGCAGATCCTCTGGCAGACCACCCACATTGTGGTGTGACTTTACCATCTTAGCGGTCTTGGTGCCGCTCTCCACGATATCTGGGTAGATAGTACCCTGACCGAGGAAGTCAATACCGTCCAGCTTGCGAGCCTCCTCCTCAAATACGCGGATAAACTCGCTGCCGATAATCTTACGCTTCTGCTCAGGGTCAGCTACGCCCTCAAGTTTTGTGAGGAAGCGCTCTGTAGCATCTACATAGATAAGGTTTGCGCAGAGCTGGTTGCGGAACACCTCCACAACATTCTCGCTCTCGCCCTTACGCATCAGACCGTGATTTACATGCACACAGACCAAGTTCTCGCCAATAGCCTTGAGCAGCAGCGCAGCCACTACGGAGCTATCAACACCACCCGAGAGGGCAAGAAGTACCTTGCGGTTACCCACCTGACGGCGGATAAGCTCCACCTGGTCGTTCACGAAGTTGGTCATATTCCAGTTTGCCTCAGCCTTGCAGACATCAAAGACAAACTCCTTTACGGCAGCCTTGATAGCCTCTACATCGTCAGTAAACTGTGGCATCTTAACCTCGCACAGAGCCTTGCTGTGACCTGCAGCGATAACTGGGAAGCCAGCCTCGTATATCTCTGGGAGAACATCAATCTCCACACCGTCAATAACATTGTTCGGACCGCCGTTGATAATCACACCCTTAACATTTGGCAGAGCCTTGAGCTCAGCAGCGGTGATGTCGTGTGGGTATATCTCGCTGTATACACCAAGCGCACGGATGGCACGGGCAAGCACAGTATTCTCGTGGCTACCCAAGTCCAGAATAACAATCATGTCTTGTTTCATAACAACCTGTAAATATAATTTAGTAACCTAATAGTCTTACTCGCCGCGGGTGTAGTTAGGGGTCTCGCGGGTGATGGTGATGTCGTGTGGGTGGTTCTCAATAACGCCACTTGCAGTTACGCGGATAAAGCGAGCTGTGCGCAGTGTAGCCAAATCCTTAGCACCGCAGTAACCCATACCCGAGCGGATACCACCGATAAGCTGATATACAGTCTCGTTGAGTGCGCCCTTGAATGGCACGCGACCAACGATACCCTCTGGAACGAGCTTGTTGGCATTCTTCTCGCCATCCTGGAAGTAACGGTCTGTAGAGCCAGCCTTCATAGCGTCAATAGAGCCCATACCACGGTAGGTCTTGAACTTACGACCGTTGTAGATGATAGTCTCGCCCGGAGCCTCCTCAGTGCCAGCAAACATTGAGCCACACATCACGCAGTCGCCACCAGCAGCCAGAGCCTTGACAATATCGCCAGAGTAGCGCAGACCACCATCAGCGATTACGGCAACATCCATATCCTTTACGGCATTTGATACATCAAAGATAGCGGTGAGCTGTGGAACACCTACACCTGCAATGATACGGGTAGTACAGATAGAGCCAGGGCCGATACCAACCTTGATACCGTCAGCACCATTCTCTGCCAGATAGCGTGCAGCCTCAGCAGTTGCGATATTACCTACGACAACATCCAGATGTGGATACTTCTCCTTGATGCGCTTGAGCAGGGTAACGATGTTCTTAGAGTGGCCGTGTGCAGAGTCAAGCACTACAGCATCTACAGACTCGGCAACCAGTGCATCTACACGCTCCATAGAGTCGGCAGTAACGCCCACACCTGCAGCTACGCGGAGACGACCCTTGCTATCCTTACAAGCATTTGGATGGTCCTGAACCTTTGTAAGGTCCTTGTATGTGATAAGACCTACCAGATGACCCTCAGCGTCTACTACTGGCAGCTTCTCAATCTTGTTGCGAAGCAGTACCTCGGTAACATCCTCAGCCTCTGGGTTGGTGATAGTTACCAGATTCTCGGAGGTCATAACCTCGGCAATCTGACGGTTCATATCTTTCTGGAAACGCAGGTCGCGGTTTGTAACGATACCTACCAGCATACGGTTCTCGTCTACCACTGGAATACCGCCAATCTTATTCTCGCGCATCAGTGCCAGAGCATCGCCCACGGTCTGCTCGCCAGTGATTGTCACTGGGTCGTAAATCATACCGTTCTCAGCGCGCTTTACACGACGCACCTGAGCAGCCTGCTCGGCAATAGACATATTCTTGTGAATTACGCCGATACCACCCTCGCGAGCAATGGCAATAGCCATCGGAGCCTCGGTTACGGTATCCATAGCAGCTGAAACAATAGGAATGTTAAGTGCAATGTTGCGTGAGAAACGACTCTTTACGCTAACCTCGCGTGGAAGTACCTCTGAGTAGGCTGGAATAAGCAACACATCATCAAAGGTCAAACCCTCTTGCTGAACTCTCTCTGTTAAAAACGACATAACTTACTTTATTTTTATTTGTTAAACATACTCTAAATCCAAAAGGCGGGGCATAATTGTTTACAAAAAGCGAGGCACAATCGCACCCCGCTTAAATCACAAACTCCCCCACTCAGCTACGCACAGACCGCACACGCCCTTACCATTAAGCCCGAACTGCACGCTGCAAATAATCGGACCGCTAAGACGAATGTGGTTAAGTGCTCTCATCGGTAGAATTTATTTGTGCAAAGGTAGGGATTGTTTTGCAACTAAACAACTTTTTTTGAAGAAAAAATTGAGAAAATAAAATTTTGTTCATTTCGTTGAAAAAGTGTTGAAAAAAGTGCGCGGAAAATTTTTCTGTACCCGTAAAGTTTTATATTTTTGCCGTATGAAAGAGTTTAAGGCGCATTTCGGGTTTGTTATGGGTTCGGGAAGTGTTTTCCGAAAGTCGGCTCGGGTGTGTAAATGTGCGAAAAGATAGCCACTACAACGGATATGTTGCGGTGGCTTTTGCATTGAAAAAAGTGGGCAGATATGGCTGCGTGGTTGGAGGCTGTGCGGTATGATGATGGTGCTCACAGGGATGGTGAAAACTAAAAAATAAACTAAATAAACAGAAAACTATGAAGGTAGCAGTTATTATGGGTTCTACAAGCGACTGGGGCGTAATGTCGGCAGCCGTAGAGACTCTTGAGCAGTTAGGCATTGAGTATGAGAAGCGCGTAATCAGCGCACATCGTACTCCGCATTTGATGTTTGAGTATGCAACCACAGCTCGCGAGCGTGGCATTGGTGCTATTATCGCCGGTGCAGGTGGCGCAGCACATGTTGCAGGTGTTACAGCGGGTCTTACAACCGTGCCGGTTATCGGTGTGCCAATCAAGACCTCGGCTCTTGGTGGTCTGGACTCCCTGCTCTCTATTGTGCAGATGCCTGGTGGCGTTCCAGTATCTACAACGGCTATCAATGGTGCTAAGAATGCGGCTCTTATTGCAGCATCTATCTTTGCCCTTACCGATCCTGAGCTTGAGGCTCGCCTTATTGAGTTCCGCAAGAAGCAGACTGAGACTGTCCTTGCAGCAGAGTTGTAATATCTACAGATTATGAAAAACTATAGAATTTTTGTTGAGAAATATGCCGAGTTTCAGGTGGAGGCTCACGCTCTGCAGAGCGAGCTGAACGAGAACCTCGGCCTTGCAATCAAGTCGCTCCGCGTGCTGAATGTCTACGACCTATTCGGCTTTACTGAGGAGCTTATTGAGCGTTGTCGCTATGCAGTCTTTGGCGAGATTGTCACCGACCGCGTTACCGACCAGTGCCCACTTGAGGGTCTGAAGTATCTGGCTGTGGAGTGCCTGCCGGGTCAGTTTGACCAGCGCGCCTCTTCGGCTGTAGACTGCGTGCGCCTTATTGAGCCTACGGCAGATGTTCGCATCCGCAGCTCAAAGTTGCTTATCTTTGATAATGGCGTGTCGGATGCAGATATTGAGGCTGTGAAGCGTTACTACATCAACGCCGTAGAGTCTCGCGAGAAGGATTTGAGCCGCCTTTCGGATAACGAGCAGGCAGAGATTCGTCCTGTGCCTATCCTTGAGGGCTTTACCGATATGACCGAGGAGGAGCTTGCCCCTTACTGCAAGGCAAATTCGCTGGCTATGAATGCCGATGACCTGCGCGAGGTTGTAAACTACTTCAAGGGCGAGGGTCGTAACCCTTCGCAGACGGAGCTTCGCATCCTTGATACATACTGGTCAGACCACTGCCGCCACACAACCTTCACTACGGAGATTACCGAGATAAAGATTGACGACTCGTTTATGAAGAACGAGTTTGAGGCTGCCCTTGCCGAGTTCGGTATGATGCGCAGTGAGCTCGGTCGTGAGCATAAGAGCCTCTGCCTTATGGAGCTGGCTACTATCGGTGCTCGCTACCTTCGTCACAAGGGTCTGCTGGATGATATGGAGCAGAGCGAGGAGAATAACGCTTGCAGCATCTTCGTAGATGTAGATGTGGATGGTCAGACAGAGAAGTGGTTGCTCCAGTTTAAGAACGAGACCCACAACCACCCAACCGAGATTGAACCATTCGGTGGTGCATCAACCTGTCTTGGTGGTGCTATTCGTGACCCACTGTCAGGTCGTGCCTATGTATATCAGGCTATGCGCGTGACAGGTGCTGGCGATATATATAAAGGTGTTGCTCAGACAATGGCTGGCAAGCTGCCTCAGCGCGTAATCTCTCGCAAGGCTGCTGCGGGCTACTCAAGCTATGGTAACCAGATTGGTCTTGCTACTACACATGTACGCGAGATTTACCACGATAACTATGTAGCAAAGCGCCTTGAGGTGGGCGCTGTTGTAGGTGCTGTTAAGGCTGAGAATGTTCGCCGTGAGTCTCCAGCTCCGGGCGATGTTGTACTGCTTATGGGTGGTCGCACAGGTCGTGACGGTATCGGCGGTGCTACAGGTTCGTCTAAGCAGCATACTGCCGCTTCACTTGAGGAGTGCGGCTCGGAGGTGCAGAAGGGTAATGCTCCTGAGGAGCGTAAGATTCAGCGTCTGTTCCGTCGTGCAGATGTTACCCGCCTGATTAAGAAGTCTAACGACTTTGGTGCTGGTGGTGTGAGCGTGGCTATTGGCGAGCTTACAGATGGTCTGGATATCTACCT
Source organism: Alistipes sp. (assembly GCA_017463615.1). Lineage (GTDB taxonomy): Bacteria > Bacteroidota > Bacteroidia > Bacteroidales > Rikenellaceae > Alistipes. Next base: position 76,146 of record JAFTOU010000020.1, read on the forward strand.
TGACCGCGTGCCAGTGAAGTATAGCGGTCTGAACTCTACTGAGCTTGCTATTAGCGAGTCGCAGGAGCGTATGGCTGTGGTTGTGGAGCGCAAGGATATGGAGACTATGATGGCTCTGTGTGCAGAGGAGAATGTTGAGGTTACCTATGTTGCCGATGTGACAGATACCTCGCGTATGCGTATGTACTTCCACGACCGCCTTATCGTAGACCTCAAGCGCGAGTTTATTGATAGCGCAGGTGCAAAGCACTATACACAGATTACTATCCCAGCAGTAGCGGAGTGCAACCCATTTGCACGCACTGTTGAGGGCGAGAATATTGAGCAGAAGATGGTCGCTAACCTCAAGGATTGGAATGTGGTTAGCCAGAAGGGTCTTATTGAGATGTTTGACTCTACCATCGGTGCCTCTACCGTGCTTATGCCATTTGGTGGTCGTACACAGGCTACCGAGAGTCAGGTATCTGTGCAGACGCTACCAGTGCGCCATGGTAAGACCAACACTGCAAGTATTATGGCATTTGGCTACAACCCTTATATCTCAAGCTGGAGTCCATACCACGGTGCACAGTATGCCGTTGTTGAGGCTGTGGCAAAGGTTGTTGCTGCAGGTGCACGATTTGATAAGATGCGATTCTCATATCAGGAGTACTTTGAGCGTATGACCGACCGTAGCTCGTGGGGTAAGCCTATGGCTGCTCTGCTCGGTACAATCCGTATGCAGAAGGCTCTCGGCCTGCCATCTATCGGTGGTAAGGACTCTATGAGTGGTACTTTCAACGATATCAATGTGCCTCCAACCCTTATCGCATTCGGTATCACTACTGTAGATGCTCGCACAGTTATCAGCCCAGAGTTCAAGGCTGCAGGACATAAGCTCTACCTTGTAAAGCACACTCCAAATGCGGACTATACCCCTAATTGCGACGCTCTGCGTCACAACTTCACACTGGTTACCGACCTTGTGGAGCAGGGTAGCGTTGTTGCCGCTTACGCTGTAGGCTTTGGTGGCGTAGCTGAGGCGGTGGCAAAGATGAGCTTCGGTAATGAGATTGGTGCAGAGCTCAATATCTCTGAGAGCGAGCTGTTTGACTATAACTACGGCTCTATCCTTGTTGAGAGCACCGCGGAGATTTCGGATGCTGCAGCGCTGCTTGTGGGTCAGACCGTAGAGCAGAAGAGCATCACTGTAAATGGCACTGCTATCGCTCTGGATACCCTGCTTGAGGCAAATACAACCCGCTTTGAGAGCGTATATCCATCTAAGGGTCTGAAGGGCGAGCCTTGCCGCGAGGCAAACTGCACCGCCGCAGCACCTAAGTACAAGGGTGGCAAGGTTGATACCGTTAAGGTCTACCTGCCAGTATTCCCAGGTACTAACTGCGACTACGATACTGCTCGCGCCTTTGAGCGTGCGGGTGCAAAGACCGAGATTGGCGTATTCTGCAACCTTACCTCGGATGCTATCTTTGACTCTATCAACCGTATGTGCGAGGCTATTGACAATAGCCACATCCTGGTACTGAGTGGTGGCTTCTCGCTCGGTGACGAGCCAGATGGTAGTGGTAAGTTTATCGCAGGCGTGCTCAACAATGCACAGGTTACCAAGTCTGTTCACGCACTGCTTGAGCGTGGCGGTCTGATTTTGGGTATCTGCAACGGTTTCCAGGCACTGGTTAAGTCGGGTCTGCTGCCTTATGGTCGCCTGGGTATGGTCACTACCGCATCGCCAACCCTCTTCCATAACGATATTCACCGTCACATCTCGCAGATTGTAACCACCCGCGTGGGAACAACCGCTTCTCCATGGTTGTCATCATTCAAGGTGGGCGATATGCACTCTATAGCTGTCAGCCACGGCGAGGGTAAGTTTGTCGTAAGTGCAGAGCTTGCCGAGGAGCTGTTTGCTAACGGTCAGGTGGCGTTCCAGTATACAGACGCCCAGGGTCGTGTGACTACCGATGCTCCATATAACCCTAACGGCTCGTCGTACGGTATTGAGGGTATCATCAGCCGCGACGGTCAGATTCTGGGTAAGATGGGCCATACAGAGCGATATACCGAGGGCCTGTTCAAGAATATCGCTGGCGAGAAGTGTCAGAATATCTTTGATAACGCAGTTAAATATTTTACAGAGGAGTAATATATAATATATAGGTATAATGAGTGTTTTAGGTGTTTATGGCGTAGAGCACGCCTCGTCGCTTATCTACTACGGTCTGCATACAATGCAGCACCGTGGTCAGGAGGGATGCGGTATGGTCTGCGTAGGTGAGGATGGAAAGATGTGCCGCCATCGTGGTATGGGACTGGTGTCAGAGGTCTTTAACGAGCAGAAGATTGCCTCGTTGGATGGGACTATGGGTGTTGGGCATGTGCTCTATACTGGTGCTGCTTCGCGCAGTATGGATAATGTGCAGCCGCTCTACTTCCACCACGGCTCTGGCGACTTTGCCTTGGCGCATAATGGTAATGTGGTAAATGCCGAGCAGCTGACCGACGAGCTGGAGCGAAAGGGCTCGCTCTTCCACTCCCACTCCGATGCGGAGTTGCTGGCTCACCTTATCAAGAAGGATAATCCGGACGAGCCGCGTATCTACTCAATCATTGAGGCGCTCAAGCAGATGGAGGGCGCATACGCATTTCTGATAATGACCAAGAATCGCCTCTATGCTTGCCGCGATAGATATGGTTTCCACCCACTCTCTATCGGTAAGTTGGGCGAGGGATATGTTGTAAGTAGCGAGACTTGTGCTTTTGATACTATCGGTGCACAGTTTATCCGCGATGTGGCTCCAGGCGAGATTGTTACAATCGACCGCAAGGGTATCCGCTCGTCTATCTACTCCGACTGCTGCCAGTGCAAGATGTGCGCTATGGAGTATATCTACTTTGCCCGCCCAGATAGCGATATTGAGGGGTGCAATGTCCACGCATATCGCAAGGAGTCGGGTCGTAGATTGTTCCAGGAGGCTCCTGCCGAGGCCGATATTGTTGTCGGCGTGCCAGACTCAAGCCTCAGTGCCGCACAGGGTTATAGCGAGGCGAGTGGTCTGCCATACGAGATGGGTCTGATAAAGAACAAGTATGTGGGTCGTACATTCATCCAGCCGTCGCAGGCTCTGCGCGAGAAGGGTGTGCGTATGAAGCTATCACCAGTGCGTAGTATCGTTAGTGGTAAGCGCGTGGTGCTTGTGGATGACTCTATCGTGCGTGGTACAACATCGCGTCGTATTGTAAATATGCTCCGCGAGGCGGGTGCTACGGAGGTGCATGTGCGTATTGCCAGCCCTACGATGACCCACCCTTGCTTCTATGGCGTAGATACATCAACCCTTGAGGAGCTGATGCTTGCCCGTATGAATGTGGAGCAGGCTTGTAAGGCTATCGGTGCAGATTCGCTGGCATTCCTCTCCTATGACTCTACGCTGCAGTCGGCTATCGGCAGAACGGATATGTGCTTGGCTTGCTTTGATGGCAAGTATCCAACACCTATATTCAAGAGTATTGAAGATGCAAACAAATAAACAATAGAGATATGGCTGAAAATTATTCTAAAGCAGGTGTAAACCTGGAGGCGGGCTACGAGGTGGTACGCCGCATTAAGCAACATGTGGCATCTACTGCCCGTAAAGGTACAATGGGAAATATCGGTGCCTTCGGAGGTATGTTTGACCTCGCATCATTAGGCGTTAAGGAGCCAGTGCTTGTAAGTGGTACCGATGGCGTGGGTACAAAGCTCAAGATTGCCTTTGCTATGGACAAGCACGATACTATCGGTATTGACGCTGTGGCAATGTGCGTAAACGATGTTCTTGCGCAGGGTGCAGAGCCACTCTTCTTCCTTGACTATGTGGCTTTGGGTCACAACATCCCTGAGAAGGTTGAGGCTATCGTTGCAGGTGTTGCCGAGGGTTGCCGTCAGGCTGGCTGTGCACTTATCGGTGGCGAGACTGCCGAGATGCCAGGTATGTACGAGGGTGGCGACTACGATATCGCGGGCTTTACCTGCGGTGTTGTTGAGAAGAGCAAGCTCATTGACGGTAGCAAGGTGAAGGTGGGCGATGTGCTTGTAGGTATCGCCTCAAGTGGTGTTCACTCAAATGGCTTCAGCCTTGTTCGTAAGGTGGTTGCCGACAACAACCTTGACCTTGGCTCTACATACGAGGAACTTGAGGGCAAGACTCTGGGCGAGGCGCTGCTGGAGCCTACAAAGATATATGTTCGTCAGGTGCTTGAGGTTATCCGCAACTGCGATGTTCACGGTATCTGCCACATCACTGGTGGTGGCTTTGACGAGAATATTCCTCGCGTGCTGCACGAGGGTCAGGGTCTGGAGATTACAGAGGGTACTTGGGAGATTCTTCCGGTATTCCGCCTGCTGGAGAAGTATGGCAAGATTCCTCACCGCGAGATGTTCAACATCTTCAATATGGGTGTAGGTATGGTTGTCGTTCTTGATCAGAGTGAGGCTCAGAAGGCTATAGAGATTCTTACCGCAGCTGGCGAGAAGGCATCTGTTATTGGTCGCGTAACCGACACTGAGGGTGTTGTAATTAAGTAACTATGCACCGTATAGCTGTATTTGCTTCTGGCGCGGGGACAAACTTTGAGGCTATCGCTCAGGCGTGCATCAGTGGGCAGTTGGATGCCACCGTGGCACTGCTTGTATGCGATAAACCAGCTGCCGAGGCTGTTGCGAGGGCGGAAAGATTGGGCATTGAGTGCTTTGCATTTAACCCTAAGGATTACGCCACAAAGAGCGAGTATGAGCAGCAGATAGTTGCTCTACTTGATAGTCGTGGCGTAGAGCTTGTCTGCCTTGCGGGATATATGCGCATTGTGGGCGAGAAGCTACTCTCGGCTTATGGCGGCAGGATAATCAATATCCACCCATCGCTACTGCCAGCCTTTGCGGGCGCAAGGGCAGTGGAGCAGGCGATAGAGTATGGCGTCAAGGTCTTTGGTATCACTATCCACTGGGTAGACCAGACTCTGGATGGCGGAAAGATTATCGCCCAGCAGGCCTTTAACTACGAGGGTGACGATGCCGAGGAGGTGCACCGCATAGGTCAGCAGATAGAGCATAGGATGTATGTAGAAACAATAAAGAAGATATTACAAAATAAAGAATAGAAGAGATGAAACGAGCATTAGTTAGTGTAAGTGACAAGAGCGGTCTTGTTGAGTTTGTAAAGGGTCTGGAGTCTTTCGGCTGGGAGATTATCGCCACTGGCGGCACACAGCGTCTGCTGGAGCAGAGTGGCGTGAAGACTATCGGCATTAGCGAGGTTACAGGTTTCCCTGAGATTTGCGACGGTCGTGTAAAGACCCTCCACCCAAAGGTGCACGGCGGTCTGCTTGCGCGTCGTGACGAGGAGAGCCACCTGCAGGCTCTGCGCGAGAATGGTATTGAGTTTATCGACCTTGTGTGCGTAAACCTCTATCCATTCCGTCAGACAATCGCAAACCCAGAGGTAACTATGGAGGATGCGATTGAGAATATTGACATCGGTGGTCCATCTATGCTCCGCAGTGCTGCGAAGAACTACAAGGATGTGACCGTGGTGTGCGACCCTGCAGACTACCAGACCGTACTGGCAGAGATTGCAGAGGGTGGTAACACTAAGGTTGAGACCCGCCTTGCACTCTCAGCTAAGGCTTATACACATACTGCACAGTATGACAGCTGCATTGCAACATTTATGCGCGAGAAGGCTGGTCTTAGCGAGAAGCTCTTCCTTGAGTTTGATATCAAGCAGGGACTTCGTTACGGAGAGAACCCACACCAGAGCGCAAAGTTCTACTCAGACAACCAGACCACTGCATTCTCGCTCGCATACGCAGAGCAGCTGGGTGGCAAGGAGCTGTCGTACAACAATATTCAGGATGCAAACGCTGCACTGAATATCGTGCGCGAGTTTGACGAGCCATTCTGCGTAGCACTCAAGCATATGAACCCTTGTGGTGCTGCTATCGGAAACACTATTGAGGAGGCTTGGAATGCCGCTTACGAGGCAGATAAGGTATCTATCTACGGCGGTATTGTTGCTGTAAACCGTCCGCTTACTGCAGAGGTTGCACTGGGTATGAAGCCAATCTTCCTTGAGATTGTTATGGCTCCAGACTTCACTGCTGAGGCACTGGAGATTCTGAGCGCGAAGAAGAACCTCCGCCTGCTCAAGGTTGATATGACCAAGAACGACAAGCCACTGAACCAGTATATCAGCGTTAATGGCGGTCTGCTCGTTCAGCAGCTTGACACTGTTACTAAGTCTGTGACTGAGGATATGTGCGTTACCGAGACCAAGCCTACAGAGGCTCAGCTGGTAGATATGAACTTCGGCTGGAGAGTTGTTAAGCATGTTAAGTCTAACGCTATTGCCGTTGTTAAGGACGGTCACACACTGGGCGTAGGTGCTGGTCAGATGAACCGCGTAGGCTCTGCCGAGATTGCACTCAAGCAGGCTCAGGCTGCAGGCTTTACCGAGGGGCTGGTACTTGCTTCAGACGGCTTCCTGCCATTTGACGATACCGTGGCTTTCGCTGCTCAGTATGGCGTTACTGCTATCGTACAGCCAGGAGGTAGTATCCGCGATGAGGACTCTATCCGCAAGGCTAACGAGCTGGGTATCACTATGTTGTTTACCGGTATGCGCCACTTCAAGCACTAAAATATAGTTGTGAATATGGGTAAGAGAGTATTGGTCGTAGGTTCAGGTGGTCGCGAGCACGCTATCGTGGACGCCTTGAGCCGCTCGGCTCAGGTAGAGAAGATTTATTGCGCTCCGGGCAATGCGGGTATCGCCGCTCAGGCTCAGTGCGTGGCTATCAAGGATACAGATGTTGAGGGTCTGAAGGCCTTTGCCGTAGAGCAGGGTATAGACCTTACCGTCGTAGGACCCGAGGCTGCGCTGGCTGTGGGTGTTGTGGATGCTTTCCGCGCTGCAGGGCTCAAGATTTTCGGACATACTAAGGCTGCTACACGCATTGAGTCAAGCAAGGAGTTCGCAAAGCAGCTGATGGTTAAGTACAACATTCCAACGGCTGCATACGAGGCCTTTGATAACTACGAGGATGCAAAGGCTTATGTTGCCCGCACGGGTGTGCCTACAGTTCTCAAGTACGACGGTCTTGCTGCGGGTAAGGGCGTTGTGGTCGCTATGACCGAGCAGGAGGCTGACGAGGCGCTGCGCGATATGCTGCTGGACGAGAGTTTCGGCAAGGGTCGCGTGGTGATAGAACAGTTCCTTGAGGGTCCAGAGTTTTCACTTATGTGCTTTGTTTGTGGCGATAAGCTCTATCCTATGCCTGTGGCTCAGGACCATAAGCGCGCTTACGATGGCGATATGGGTCCAAATACGGGCGGTATGGGTGCTTACACCTGCCTGCCGTTTATCACAGACCAGGATATGGAGTACGCTATGCAGAGCATTATGCGCCCTACGGCTGCGGCTATGGTTGCCGAGGGTTGCCCACTTACGGGTGTGCTCTATGGTGGACTGATGAAGACCCCAAATGGCATCAAGGTTATTGAGTTCAACGCTCGCTTTGGTGACCCAGAAACTGAGGTTGTGCTGCCGCTTATCTCAAGCGATATCTACGATATCTTTGAGGCTGTGGCAACGGGTGCTGATGCTGCTGAGCCTACTTGGGAGAGCCTTGCTACGCTGGGTATCGTGCTTGCATCTAAGGGTTATCCGGGCAGCTACGAGAAGGGCTACGCTATTGAGGGCCTGGAGGCTGTTGATGGCGTGGTGTACCATATGGGTACTGCCGCAAAGGATGGCAAAACGGTAACCGCTGGTGGTCGCGTGATGATTGTTGTCTGCAAGGCCGCAACCCTTAAGGAGGCGCACGCAAAGGCAAATGCCGAGGTCGCTAAAATCAAGTGCGACAACCTCTTCCACCGTACAGATATTGGTCACAAAGCGTTTAAGTAGCAAATAGGTAATAGTATGATTATAGATGGAAAACAGCTCTCAGCCAAGCTCAAGGAGCAGATGGCGGAGCAGGTAGTAGAGCTTAAGGCGAAGTATGGCCGTGTGCCGTCGCTGGCGGTGATACTCGTTGGCGAGAACCCTGCGTCACAGTCTTATGTGCGCGGAAAGATTAAGGCTTGCGAGGTGTGCGGCTTTGAGAGTATCCTCATAACCCTTCCAGAGAGTGTTTCGGAGGCTGATTTGCTCGCCGAGATTGCAAAACTCAACGCAGACGAGAAGGTAGATGGCGTGCTTGTACAGCTGCCGCTGCCAAAGCATATTGACGAGGAGAAGGTTATTGACGCCATCGCCCTTGAGAAGGATGTGGATGGCTTCCACCCCGATAATGTGGCAAACCTCTGGCTCGGCAAGCCTTGCATCAAGCCTTGTACTCCAAAGGGCGTTATGCGTATGATTGAGGAGTGCGGTTTTAATGTCGCTGGTGCAAATGCTGTGGTTGTAGGTCGTAGCAATATCGTTGGTAAGCCAATGGCAAAGCTGCTGCTGGATGCTAACGCAACGGTTACTATCGCCCACTCGCGCACCAAGAACCTTGCAGAGGTTACCCGCAGCGCAGATATCCTTATCGCTGCTGTTGGTCGTGCGCGTATGATTACTGCCGATATGGTACGCCCAGGTGCTATCGTTATTGATGTGGGTGTAAACCGCGACCAGGCTACAGGCAAGCTCTGTGGCGATGTGGACTTTGAGGCTGTGAAGGATATCGCCTCGCACATCACTCCAGTACCTGGTGGCGTAGGTCCTATGACCATCACAATGCTTATGCAGAATACAATTGAGTGTTTTCTTAACAGACAAAATAAATAACTATGATTGAGAGATATAGCCGCGAGGTGATGCGTAATGTATGGACCGAGCAGAATAAGTTTAACGCCTACCTGAAGGTTGAGATTTTGGCCTCTGAGGCGTGGAGTACCCTTGGCGTAGTGCCAAAGGAGGATGTGGCAAAGTTGTGGGAGAAGGCATCCTTCTCTATTGACCGCATCAAGGAGATTGAGGAGCAGACCCGCCACGATGTTGTTGCCTTTACTCGTGCGGTGAGCGAGACACTGGGCGAGGAGCGTAAGTGGGTACACTATGGTCTTACATCTACAGATGTTGTTGATACAGCAAATGGATACCTCCTCAAGCAGGCAAATGAGATTCTTGAGAAGGATATCATTGATTTCCTTGAGGTGCTCAAGCGTCGTGCATACGAGTTTAAGAATACCCCTTGCATCGGTCGTACACACGGCATTCACGCAGATATTACCTGCTTTGGCCTTAAGTGGGCACTGTGGTACGAGGAGATGAGCCGCAACCTTGAGCGTTTCCGCACTGCTGCTCGCGGTGTTGAGGTTGGTAAGATGAGCGGTGCTGTGGGTAACTTCGCTAATATCCCACCTGTAATTCAGGACTATGTCTGCGAGAAGCTCGGCATTGATAGCGCAAATATCTCTACACAGGTCATCCAGCGCGACCGCCACGCATACTATATCGCAACTCTCGCCGTTATTGCATCAACCCTTGAGCAGATGGCTATGGAGGTGCGCAACCTTCAGCGTACAGAGGTACACGAGGTTGAAGAGTCATTTGGTAAGGGTCAGAAGGGCTCAAGTGCTATGCCGCATAAGCGTAACCCAATCAGTAGCGAGAATATCTGCGGCTGCGCTCGCGTGATGCGCGGATATATGGCTACCGCTTGCGAGAATGTGGCTCTGTGGCATGAGCGCGATATCTCACACTCTGCTACCGAGCGTATTATCCTTCCAGATGCAACAGAGCTTCTTGACTATATGCTCTGCCGCTTTAAGGGTATCCTTGATAACCTCGTAGTCTTTGAGGATGTGATGATGGAGAATATCTACCGCACTCGCAAGGTCATCTTCGCACAGCGAGTTATGAACGCCCTGATTGATAAGGGTCTTTCTCGCGAGGAGGCTTACGACACCGTTCAGCCTGTAGCTATGCGCGCAATGGCAGAGCGTGCTGATTATCAGGAACTTCTCGCCCAGAATGAGAGGGTCTCTTCACTGCTCACCCGCGAGGAGCTTGACTCTTGCTTTACTCTTGAGTACTATTTGAAGAATGTAGATTTTATATTCGGAAAGGTATTTAGATAAGCCAAAGTGATATAAGACAGACCAGCCCGCAATTTAGCGGGCTGGTCTGTTTTGTATATGTGATGTTGCACTAATAAAATATATTTGCTAACTTTGTAAAACATCAAAAATAAAACATCATGAAACGAATAATATTACTTGTATTTTGCTTGTTCAGTACAATTCTTTGTTTTTCACAAACAAAACAAGATATAATTCTTGTTGGAACCTCAACGCTTATTCCGGGAGACTTTGTTGGGATATTTGACGGCTTTGAACGCTACGATATGGAAAAACGACCTTGTCATAAAGATAACCCAATATCCTTTCGAGTAGGTTTCCCCAATTTGGGGTGTGAAATTACATTCTACCACTGGAACTATTACAATAAGAAGCGCCCAGACTTGCTTGTCTCTGATGTTAAAATATCAGATTTAACAGCTGAAACATATCCAAATGCACAAATAATCAATATTGACGAATATTTTGTCAATAAAACGAAAGAGGATGTATGGCGATGGATGTTATATCACCATAAAAACAGAACAAAAGTATGGATTGCTGATTACAGTTTAGCATATAAATCCATAGAAAGTTTGTCTGAACCAGATATGATTAAGGTTGTGCAGGTAGAAGTATTTATATGGAGTATTCCAGAGGATTTTAGAAATGAGATTTATCCCACATTGTAAGGTTATATAGTTAAGACAGAATATTTCCATATATATTGTCAATAGCCCAATATCACCTATCGTATCATGAAAATATTCAGGCAAAAATTTACAAAAAGTGATTCTTTCTACACGCTAATAGTTGTATATGGTTTATTGGCAATCTTCGTAGTGCCAGCAATATTTGTATTATATAATCCACAAAATAATACCATTGTATCAATGTCGTGTGGTGCACTAATTATCTTATTGACAATCTTCTTATCTATAAGAGCAGTGGTTGGCTGTCGTTATATAACAATTAGTGATACAAGCCTATCGTTTATAAATCCATATCTGCACACTTACCGAGAGATATTGCTATCCGATATTACCCGAGTGAAAATAGAGGTAGGCCGATGTGTGTTTCTCCATATCTGGAACAAACAAGGCAAACGAAATATAACTGAAATTGCATTAGTGCCTCGAAAGGATTTGAAAGAGATTGGTGAAATATTCAAAGCCAACAACATCAATATTGTCAATTAGTATGAGGACTTTAAGATAGAGATTCACGAATACTTTTGATTTTCGCGTAAAACGCGTAATAATAGAAATCTATATTTTTTATCGGTGCACTAATTAGTAAAATAGTTTGCAGAAATTAATAATTTTTTGCTAACTTTGTAAAACATTAAAAATAAGATGTTATGAAACGAATAACTTTAGTTCTTCTTTTATTGGCGCCAATGTATTGCTTAAGTGCGCAAACTCGTACTGATTTAGTATTTATTGGCACATCAATAGATATGCCAAAAGCAGGTGGCGAGTTGTCTGATGGACTATATAAATTAAGCTACAAAAAGCACAAGAGCAAATATGCAAAGAAAAATTCGTGTGTATATACCATTGTGTCTCAAAGTCAAGACTGGACACTGAAATTGCGTCACGCGAATTTCAAGAAGAGGTATTCTAAAGGAAGAAAAGATCTACAAGTTATTGAAATTGCTCTTCAAAATTTGTCCAAGTTGGGTAAGCTTGTGGATGTTGACAAATTTATTGCAACTAAAAGTAGTGATGATATAAACAAATGGGCTGCAGAGCTTACTTTAGGTAAAGTTAAGATTTGGGTAATTGATCGCCGAGATATACGCAGTTCTAGTTCAGATATCAATATTCCCTATAATCTTAAAGCTCATGAGTGCGAGATATGGCCGGTAGACTTACCGATAGACGATGTTTATATAATGCAATAAACAATAAAAAAGCACCTTATGGTGCTTTTTTTAGGTAATACTGCCAATTACTTAATCAATTATGCTTACTTTTGTTGATAAAATGGTTATATTGAGTTGAAAGTCAATAAACATATAAAATATGAAACGACTACTGCCTCTTGTTCTTGTTATTTGTGCCGCTATAGGTTGCACGCCTAAGCATAATCTTGAGATCAGATTAAAAGGTTTTCACAATGATACTCTGATTTTGGGTGTAATGCCATTGTCAGATTATATTGTAAATAACTATGATAATATGCAGACACAAACCCTTGTGGCTCAAGATGGTGTTATAAAGACAAATATTCAGACAGATGATTCTGCCAAATATTTTCAGCTTATAGCAACTCAATTATCTGTGCGCGAGGGTAGAGTATCTCTTCCGACACCTGCTGGAATAATCAGAAATTTTATTACTTCCAACGACAAAATCAGAATGGAGGTAACACCATTTGACAAGCATATTGAGGTTGCAGTAAAGCGCGGCTCGCGAGCCAATAGAGATATTGCAGATGTGAGAAATCAATATCGCAAACTTGCAGCAGACTATTTTGCATTGCTTGTAGGAGATAAGGGGCATCAGTTAAGCAGGGTAGAGCGCGGAGTGGCTATACAGAATAGTCTAAATGCTATGGATAACGCGTTAATAGAGAGTATCAAAAGCAATCCGGATAGAGTCTCTTCGCTATTCCTTTTATTCAACCTAACACTTTTGCCAGACGATATTGTTAAATATATAGAGCATCTAAAACCTACACTTTTATCTCACGAATGGGAGGATGTCAATGCTCTCTATGAAAAGACAAAACAGATGTGTGCGGTGCGATGTAAAGCAAAAAGAATGATAGATGAAAATGGAGCGGCTTTTGACTTCACAAGCAAAGATATTAACGGCAATGAGTTTACGCTTTCATCGCTTCGTGGTAAGTGGGTTGTCTTGGATTTTTGGGGTAGCTGGTGCGGTCCTTGTATGCGCGGTGTTCCAATGATGAAGAGATATTATGACCGTTATCGTAGTAATTTGGAGATTGTCGGCATAGCTTGCAATGATAAACAGGAGCAGTGGCGTAAAGCCATAGAGAAAAACGAGATGAGTTGGACAAATATTTTTCATCCCGATGATACTCTACCTGCCAATAGCATTATGATGAACTATGCCGTCACTAATTTTCCTACAAAGGTTATCATTACGCCAGTAGGTCGCCTGCACAAAGTTTTTGTCGGCGAGACTGAAGATTTCTACACAGAGATAGATGCTATAATGAAATAACAGGCGAGGACCTAATAGCAAAAAAAGCACCCTAATGGTGCTTTTTTTATTGCTAATGCTATCTCTTACTCTGCCTTTGTGTCGCAGTAGTAGCAGCGGTGGATGCCGTTGTCGGCGGTGTAGAAGTAGCGTTCCATAGGTTCGTTGTTGGTGATGCACTTAGGGTTAGGGCAGCGCATACCTTCAACCTCGCCCTTCTCGTGGCGCTCAACCATTTGCTCGCCCTTCCAACGCATAAGCGAGAGGATAAGTGCCATACGGACAAACTTACCATTCTCAACCTGGCGGAAGTATGCAGCGCGAGGGTCAGCGTCTACCTCGCGGGTAATCTCGTTCACGCGTGGCAGTGGGTGGAGCACAGCCATACGCTCAATGGCTGAGTTCTACATCGGTATCGGCAAGCTCCACGCAAACACCGAGTTGCTCGAAACTATCAAAGATGCGCTCTTCTACTATGCAGAACGAATCGCAAACATTCAAAAGGATGTACGCGAGTTGGACGAGCTGGTAAAGAATCCAACCCGTGCTATTTAACGATAATTATATGCGAACTCTGTCACACAACCATTATCGTCTTCATGCAACATATTGCCATAAATATCATATTTACATGTGATTTTTCTTATTAGGGTATTGTGGCTATTATAAATTGCTCGTTCTATAATATTTCCATTAGAGTCATAGGTTAGAACTACACGCTCTGTGGTGAGTTTATCTGAACCATAAGAAAGTATCTCTATTTCGTTTCCTGATGGATCGTATTTATACAGCCATCCACCATTATACACACCATCTTCAACCTTTATCCTTTCGGTTATATTATTATTTGAATCGTATAGTATCACATATGAATACTCCCAAGCTAATGTTCCATCCATATCATAATATGAGTGCTTAGTTTCATTACCATTATGATCATATTCGTATATTTGAGTACTCGAAGGTGTATTAATGCCCCAATATTCTATTTCTTTCTTTTGCTTAATTTTACCATCGCAAAAATAGTCATATACAGTCTTTCCGCTTAGAGAGCCATCTCTCCCATAGGAATGAATGCTAGATATTTGACCTCTATTATCATATAAATATTTGCTTGTGTCCCATAATAAATTTTCACTATCATAGGTGATTTTCTTTACAAGCTTGTTATTTTCATCATAAAAGAAAACAACCTTTCTGATTTGCTCTTCCATATGATTACATGCAATCATTTCAACTGCATCTCCATGAGTATTAAATTTCCAAACTACACGGTTCTGCAATGAGTTTTTAGGAAAATAAACAGAAATGACTAAACTTTCAACGTTACCGTACATACTAAACCCATCTGTTCCATCTGTAAGACCTTGTCTCTGCGGAGCTTCTTTCTTTTTTATTGTAGTATTCATAACGTACAATTTAACTAAATAACCAACCAATTAATGAAAAAAATAGTCCTATACCTATTGCGGCTAAGAATAAATGAAAGATAATAACTCCGCAACCTACAGCACCAGTAGCCGCACCTTCCCAGGCTCCCTTTCCTTTTTCACCATCATTGGACCCCAAAAAGCCAATAATTCCTCCTATTACTGCAACAACAATAATAACAACCAACCAATTCATGATAATAACTTTAGGTTTGTACATCAACTCCTATGTACGATTTACATAAAAAAGAAAGTGTGGAGTTGGTTTCGCCTATCAAAATGGAGGTTGTGGAAAGACCTGACAGTAATAAACGAATACAATGCCCCACACTTGGATAGTATGGGGTATATGCACAGAGAGTGCATGGCCACATAGCTATACAAGAAATGAGTGCCGTTCGTTATCCTACTGTCTTGAAAACTTCCACATTTCCATTTTAGGACATCGAAAACACTTTCAATATGTCTGCTATCTCGCGGATAGCACTACAAAATTAAAAATAATTTCCGAAACGAACAACACTCTTGCGGGACATTGTTTAGTGAGAATACAAAAAATGCCTCTCACAATAATGTGAAAGGCAAAATTATAAAGGTGTATTTATTTACACTTAATAAGACTACATGCGAAGAATAAAAACAGAGTTGAATCAATTTTGCAAGAAAAGTCGTTTTATATCCAAACAACTCAACTTGTTGTAAATAAAGAAATTCGGCGGTAAATTTAATTTCACCGCCGAAAAAGGACAGCCCCGCAGGGTACTTTTTTATTGCTGACAGTATCTCCTACTCTGCTTTGGTGTCGCAGTAGTAGCAGCGGTGGATGCCGTTGTCGGCGGTGTAGAAGTAGCGTTCCATAGGTTCGTTGTTGGTGATGCACTTAGGGTTAGGGCAGCGCATACCTTTAACTTCGCCCTTCTCGTGGCGCTCGACCATCTGCTCGCCCTTCCAGCGCATAAGCGAGAGGATAAGTGCCATACGGACAAACTTACCATTCTCAACCTGGCGGAAGTATGCAGCACGAGGGTCGGCATCTACCTCGCGGGTAATCTCGTTCACGCGTGGCAGTGGGTGGAGAACAGCCATACGCTCCTTAGCCAGCTTCATACGCTCGGCGTCAAGGACGAAGCAGTCCTTAACCTTGTCGTAGTCAGCCTCGCAAGCGAAGCGCTCCTTCTGCACGCGGGTCATATAGAGGATATCCAGCTCGCCGATAACAGACTCAATGCTCTCAGCCTCGGTGTACTCAATGCCGTACTTATCGCAGATGTCGGTCTTGATATAGTCTGGCAGGCGGAGCTCCTCTGGCGAGATAAGGACAATCTTAACGCCATTGTAGCGCACCAGCGCCTTGATTAGCGAGTGCACGGTACGACCATAGAGCAGATCGCCGCAGAAACCGATAGTGATATTATCTACGCCGCCCAGCTCGCGGGTTATGGTCAGCAGGTCTGTAAGGGTCTGTGTAGGGTGCGAGTGGCTACCGTCGCCAGCGTTGATAATTGGCACTGGAGAGACAGCCGAAGCTGCAAGCTGTGCACCCTCAATATGGTGGCGCATAGCGATAATATCTGCAAAGCAGCCTACCACGCGGACAGTATCCTCTACGGTCTCGCCCTTGCTTACAGAGGACGATGCTGCATCCGAGAAGCCGAGCACATTACCACCGAGCTCCATCATTGCCGAGGTGAAGCTCAGGCGGGTGCGGGTACTTGGCTCGTAGAATAGGGTAGCGAGCTTTTTGCCCTTCATCTTCTCGCAGTACGCCTCGCGGTTGGCGATAATATCCAGAGCTAAAGAGACAATGTCGTCAGTCTCCTTGCGAGTCAAGTCGGTAGGGTCAATCAGGTGTCTCATAGTTTTAGGGTTTTAAGTTTTTTATATAGTAACTAATTTGAATTTGTTTGCGAGATTATTTAAGATTTGTTTTGTGACCATTTCTTGCTATAGTTTAAGGCGCATAGGGGTTCCTATGTAACGAGAACTATGGCAAGAAAGGGTCGTAAACAATATTAAAGAACGAAGTAAATAAGTTCAAATTAGTTACTTAATCCAGCTCTCGTCTGATGGGTTGTTGCGGAATGCAAGGATGCGCTCCTTCCACTCTGGGGCGATGTAACCCTCCTCGGCAGCAACCTCTACAAGTGCGTCAAGGTTTGAGAGCGAGTAGTTTACGGTATTTGCAGCGGCGATACGCTCTACACCGCGCTTCATGCCGTAGGTGAAGATGCTAACGATACCCAACACCTCGGCACCAGCCTCGCGCAGAGCCTCTACAACCTCAATGCAGCTGCCACCGGTAGAGATAAGGTCCTCTACGACAACAACCTTAGTGCCCTTCTCCAGCTTACCCTCAATGCGGTTTGTACGACCGTGGTCCTTTGCGCCGCTACGAACATAACCCATAGGCATATCAAGGATAGTTGCCACGATAGCTGCGTGAGCGATACCTGCAGTAGATGTACCCATAAGGCACTCGCACTCAGGGAAGTGCTTGCGTACAAGCTCTGCAAGACCAGCCTCAACCTTCTCGCGTGCAGATGGAGCGGTGAGAATCAGGCGGTTGTCACAGTATATAGGGCTCTTGATACCACTTGCCCAGGTAAATGGCTGCTCTGGACGCAAGAATACTGCGCTGATAGAGAGCAACTCTTTTGCAATCATTTTCTCCATAGTATATATTTTTTAAGGTTTTTTGTACTCGTTTTCTGCTACTACTCGCCGATAAACTCGCGGCAGCAACGCTCATAAGCCGCTACAGGGTCGTCAGCAGCGGTTACTGGGCGACCTACGACGATGAAGTCTGAGCCAATCTCGCGTGCGCGTGCTGGGGTGGTAATGCGTACCTGGTCGTCAGCGGCTGCATCTGCAAAGCGAATACCTGGGGTGATGGTCTTAAACTCAGCGCCGCAGTGCTGCTTCACAAGCTCAGCCTCCAGTGGTGAGCATACTACGCCATCCAGACCCGCCTCCTTTGCATTCTCGGCATACTTGGCAATAGTGTCGTTGATAGTTGCGCCAATAAGAAGCTCGCGCTGCATACGCTCCTCGCTGGTAGAGGTGAGCTGAGTTACGGCGATAAGCAGTGGGCGGGTGCCATCTGGGCGGGTAAGACCCTCCAGGGCTGCGCGCATCATATCTACAGTACCTGCAGCGTGAACATTGGTCATATCTACATCAAGGCGAGAGAGTACGCTCATAGCCTTGCGCACGGTGTTTGGAATATCGTGCAGCTTGAGGTCAAGGAAAATCTTGTGACCACGCGCCTTAATCTCGCGTACAATATCTGGTCCGCAGGCATAGAAGAGCTCCATACCAATCTTTACAAATGGCTTACGACCAGTAAAACGGTCAAGGAAAGCCAGCGTCTGCTCTTTGCTACTGAAGTCGCAGGCAATAATTACATCTCTCATAGTTTTAGGTATGTCTATTTGTTATTTTACTATTCCAATAATATCTCTAAGTCGCTCAATGCCAAGGCGTTCCATAACCTGCGGCAGAGACTCAATAATATCCTTGCAAGCAAATGGGTTGCGCAGGTTCTCGGCACCAACCTGTACGGCACTTGCACCTGCCATCATCATCTCCACCACATCCTCAGCCGTAGCTACACCACCGCAGCCGATAACTGGTATCTTGCAGGCGTTAGTCACCTGATAGACCATACGCACAGCCACTGGGAAGATAGCGCGACCTGAGAAGCCACCCATCTTGTTGGCAATAACGGGACGACGACGGGCAATATCTATACGCATACCCAGCATTGTGTTTATCAGTGTAAGTCCGTCAGCACCAGCATCTTCGCACGCGCGGGCGATAGAGACAATGTCTGTCACATTTGGGCTGAGCTTGATAAATACTGGCTTGGTAGTAACAGCCTTAACGGCAGCAGTTACGGCAGCAGCGCTCTCTGGCGATGTGCCGAAGGCCATACCTCCGTTGTGGACATTTGGACAAGAGACATTAACCTCAATAATGCCCACCTGCTCCTCGCCGTCAATCTTACGGCAGCACTCGGTGTACTCCTCAATGCTAAAGCCGCTGATGTTGGCGATGATAGGCTTGCGGAAGCACTTGCGCAGCGCTGGCAGCTCGTGGCTGATAACGGCGTCAATGCCTGGGTTCTGCAGACCTACGGAGTTAATCATACCCGAACTGCACTCGGCAATGCGAGGCGTTGGGTTACCAAAACGAGGCTCAGCAGTAGTGCCCTTCACAGAGATTGAACCGAGGATATTTATATCGTATACCTCCGCCATCTCCAGTCCGAAGCCGAAGGTGCCACTTGCGGGGATGACTGGGTTGTCAAGCTCCACACCGCAGAGGGTGGTTGTTAAATCTCTTACCATAGTATCTCCTCCTTTCTAAATACAGGTCCCTCTTTGCATACTCTCTTTGCGCCCGAAGCGGTCTGGATGGAGCAACCCATACAGATACCAAATCCGCAACCCATACGCTCCTCAAGGCTAATCTCGCCAGGGATGGTGAGTGCCGAGCAGAGTGCCTTGAGCATCGGCAGCGGTCCGCAAGAGTAGAAGTAGTCGGTCTCAATGTCACTCTGAGCAATAGCATCGGTAACAAAACCCTTGATGCCATAGCTGCCATCTGCCGTAGCAACAACAACCGTAACACCCAACGCCTCAAACTGCTCGCGGTAGAATATCTCCGCAGCGGTATTAAAGCCAAGCACAACGGTCACGCGCTTACCCTGCGCCGTAAGGTTACGCGCAAGGCGGTAGAGCGGTGGAACACCTACGCCACCACCCACAAGTAGGGCGTGGCTGCACTCTACGCTGTCGTTAAAGCCATTGCCAAGACCCGTAAGGGTGTCAATCGTAGCACCAGCACCGAGCTCTGCCATCTGGGCAGTGCCCTTGCCCACAACCTTGTATATAAGGGTAAGAGTACCCTCGTCGTAGTTGCAGACAGAGATAGGGCGGCGCAGGAACAGACCCTCTATAGAGAGCTCCACAAAGCCACCTGGGCATGTTACTGCCGAGGTGTCGCCCTGAAGAACCATCTCGTAGACCGTGTCGGTCAGAGGACGGTTGGAAACAACGGTAAGAATAGTTTGCTTCATATTAGTTGTCGTAATCTGCGTCAATAGTTGAAACACCGAGTGTAATCTCCTCAAGCACCTGAAGCAGTACGCTTACGGTCTCAAGGGATGTGAAGATAGTCACATTGTTCTCAACCGCTGCACGGCGAATCTCGTAGCCATCAAGGCGTGCGCTGTGCTGGTTGAGGTCAATGGTGTTGATAACATAGTTCACATGGCCACGGCAGAGTGAACGGTAGATATCGTCACTACCCTCAATGAGCTTGCTCAGCTTGCGGGTGCGGATGCCGTGTGTACGCAGGAAGTCGGCAGTACCCTTTGTAGCCTCAATATTGAAACCGAGGTTGTAGAAGCGACGGATAAGTGGCAGAGCCTTCTCCTTATCGTGGTCGGCAAGGGTGACGAGGATAGTACCGTAGTTCACTACATCCATACCCGATGCCTGCAGCGACTTGTAGAGTGCGCGGGTCATAGAGTTGTCGTAGCCGATAGCCTCACCTGTAGACTTCATCTCTGGCGAGAGGTAGGTGTCAATACCCTTAATCTTAGCAAACGAGAATGCAGGGGTCTTGACAAAGAAGCGCTTGCGCTCACGACCGTAGACCTCGGTAATGCCCTGCTCCTTGAGCGAGTGACCCAGCATTACGCGGGTAGCAATCTTCGCCATAGGGACATTGCAAGACTTTGAGAGGAACGGTACAGTACGCGACGAGCGTGGGTTTACCTCAATAACATAGACCTTGTCCTCGTTATCAACGATAAACTGAATATTGTAAAGACCAACGATACCGATAGCCTTACCCAGGCGAACAGTATAGTCAATCATCTTCTGCTTAACAGCATCTGAGAGGCTGAACGATGGGTATACACTGATACTATCGCCAGAGTGGATACCTGTGCGCTCAACATGCTCCATAATACCAGGGATAAAGACATCAGTGCCGTCGCAGATAGCGTCTACCTCAGCCTCCTTACCCATGATATACTTATCTACAAGCACTGGAGAGTCCTCGTTAATCTCTACGGCATTGTGCAGGTAGTGGCGCAGAGCCTGCTCGTTACCTACAATCTGCATAGCACGACCACCGAGCACGAAACTTGGACGGACAAGCACTGGGTAACCGATATTCTCAGCTGCCGCAACACCATCCTCAATCTCGGTTACTGCCTTAGCCTGTGGCTGCGGAATACCCACCTCGCGCATAATAGCCTCAAAGAGCTTACGGTCCTCAGCCTTGTCAATAGCCTCAAGGTCTGTACCGATAATCTTCACACCCATCTGCACCAGCGGCTTAGCAAGGTTGATGGCTGTCTGACCTCCGAGGGTTACGATAACGCCCTCTGGCTGCTCGTGGTGGATGATATTCATCACATTCTCAACGGTCAGCGGCTCAAAGTAGAGCTTGTCGGAGATAGTATAGTCGGTAGATACGGTCTCAGGGTTGTTGTTGATGATAATAGCCTCGTAGCCAGCCTCGCGGATAGCCCAGATAGCGTGTACAGTAGAGTAGTCAAACTCCACACCCTGACCGATACGGATAGGGCCCGAGCCGAGCACTACAATCTTCTTGCGGTTTGATACAACAGACTCATTCTCAGTCTCGTAGGTAGAGTAGAAGTATGGGATGTAGCGGTCAAACTCGCCAGAGCAGGAGTCAATAATCTTGAATACAGGCTTGATGTCGTAGCTCTCGCGCAGGGTGAATACCTCGCTCTCGGTCATACCCCAGAGCTGACCGATATACTTATCGCCAAAGCCCAGACGCTTAGCCTCCAGCAGGGTAGCCTTGTCGCCCTTGTTCTGAGCCACGCGACGCTCCATGCGGACAATATTCTTGAACTTCTCAAGGAAGAGCATATCAACCTTCGTGCGGTCGTAAATCAGTGAGCGGTCAATGCCTCGGCGCAGAAGCTCTGCAATGGCATAGATGCGGTCGTCAGTGCCGCGGGTGATATACTGGAGCATCTCCTGAGTATCCATATCGTCAAACTTCTTGTTGTGGATATGGCAGACACCGGTCTCAAGTGAGCGCAACGCCTTGAGCAGCGACTCCTCAATAGTGCGACCGATACTCATAGCCTCGCCCGTAGCCTTCATCTGAGTACCCAGCTCGTTAGATGCCTCGCTGAACTTATCAAATGGGAAGCGTGCAACCTTGGTAACGATATAGTCGATAGATGGCTCGCAGCAAGCAGGCATATCCTCAATCATAATCTCGTCCAGAGTCATACCCACAGCAACCTTAGCCGTTACGCGAGCGATAGGGAAGCCGCTGGCCTTAGATGCCAAAGCAGAAGAGCGAGATACGCGAGGGTTTACCTCAATGATATAGTACTTGAACGAGAGTGGGTCAAGGGCAAACTGCACATTACAACCACCCTCAATCTTCAGTGCGCGAATAAGTTTGAGTGCGCTATCGCGGAGCATCTGGAACTCCTTGTTAGAGAGGGTCTGCGCAGGTGCAACAACGATACTATCGCCCGTATGGATACCCACAGGGTCTACATTCTCCATGCTGCAGATTGCAATCGCCGTGTCGTTCTTGTCGCGCATAACCTCAAACTCAATCTCCTTGTAGCCCTTGATACTCTTCTCTACAAGCACCTGGTGTACTGGAGATACAGCCAGCGCATTACGCATCATCTCGCGCAGCTGCTGCTCGTTGTCGGCAAAACCACCACCCGAGCCACCGAGTGTAAAGGCAGGGCGGAGAACTACTGGGTAACCAATCTTCTGAGCAACCACTACAGCCTCATCTACAGAGTATACAATCTCTGATGGGATAACTGGCTCGCCTAGCTTGATACAGAGCTCCTTGAACAGCTCGCGGTCCTCAGCCTGCTCAATACTCTGGAACGATGTGCCGAGAATCTCTACCTGGCACTCCTCCAGAATACCCTTCTTAGCCAGCTGCACGGCGAGGTTAAGACCTGTCTGACCACCCAGACCCGGAACGATAGCATCTGGACGCTCGTAGCGGATAATCTTTGCAACATACTCTAACTTCAGAGGCTCCATATATACCTTGTCGGCAATGAAGGTGTCGGTCATAATGGTTGCAGGGTTGGAGTTCACAAGGATAACCTCGTAACCCTCCTCCTTAAGTGCCAGACACGCCTGTGTACCTGCGTAGTCAAACTCTGCTGCCTGACCAATAACTATCGGACCTGAGCCGATAACCATAACTTTCTTAATATCTGTTCTCTTAGGCATTGTTGCTATCCTCCATCAGTTTAATGAATTTATCAAAAAGGTAGGTGCTGTCATTTGCTCCTGGAGCACCCTCAGGGTTGTACTGGACAGAGAATACTCTATCCTTGCGGCACTCTACGCCAACAACCATATCGCCTACGACCGTTGTGTGGCTCACCTGAAGTGCTGTACCCTCAAGCGACTGGCGATTTACGACATACTGCAGAGCCATACCGGTGGTCTCAATACGCTTAGATATTGCGTTGCGCACCGAGCGGCTTACGCTGCGGTTGCCCGTAGGGTTTACATCGCACTGAGCACCGTATGCCAAGCAAACGAGCAGGTGACCGAGGCTGATACCCATCATCGGCAGCTCGCCCTTGAACTCGCGGATAAGCGACACAACCTCTGGAAGCTCTGTCGGAGCACCTGGACCGTTAGAGATAAGTATGCCGTGCGGGTTGAAGCCGCGAATCTCCTCAATAGGGGTGTTGTAAGGAACGATGACAACATTGCAACCACGACGGTTGAGCTCCTCAATAATTGTACGCTTAACACCGCAGTCTACAACCACTACATCGTACTTGTGGTTTGGTGTGCGGGAGTACCAGCGCTTGCGGCAGCTAACCTTAGCTACGACATTCTCCTCCGCTGGGGTGTTCTCAATCAGCGCAACAGCCTCCTCTACGCTCATGCTTGCATCAACGATAGCTGCACGCATAGCGCCCTTGTCACGCAGGTGACGGGTAAGTGCGCGGGTGTCAATGCCGCTGATGCCTGGGATGTTGCACTCCTCCATAATCTCAGCGATGGTCTGTGTGAAGCGGAAGTTGCTCGGTGTGGTGCAGTACTCGCGTACCACCAGACCACCGATACCAATCTGGCGAGACTCAAAGTCCTCGTCTGCAATACCGTAGTTGCCAATCACTGGGTAGGTCATAACCACCAGCTGGTTGGTGTAGCTCGGGTCGGAGAGAATCTCCTGATAGCCAACCACCGAGGTGTTGAAAACAATGTTGCAGATGGCTGTACGGTTGGCACCAAAGCCGTGGCCGTAAAACTGCGTACCGTCTGCAAGTACTAATTTCTTGTCAGGTTGTGTTGTCATTGTTATTGTGTTTATATTTTTTGTATTTTCTTACTTCTCACTCCAAACTACCTTACCTCCGTAGAGCGTTGCGAGGCAGCGACCGTAGAGCTCCCAACCCTCAAATGGGGTAGCCTTACCCTTAGAGAGGAACTCGCTTGTATCAACATTATAAGGGGTTGTGATGTCAAAAATAGCAATATCTGCACGCTCACCCACGCGGAGTGCACCGCCGAGGTTGAATATACGGCGTGGATTCTCGCTCATCAGCTCAATAGCCTTCTCAATGGTGATAATGCCCGTGCGAACAAGGTGGGTGTAGATAACTGCAAACGAGGTCTCAATGCCCACAACGCCCATGGCGCTATCCTTTAGTCCGCGACCCTTCTGCTCGGCAGTATGCGGCGCGTGGTCGGTAGCGATAACCTCAATAGTGCCATCCTTGATACCCTCAATCAGCGCATCGCGGTCGGCAGCAGAGCGGATAGGTGGGTTCATCTTGAAGCGACCCTCCTCCTTGATATCCATATCGGTCATCGTCAGGTAGTGCGGACCAGTCTCGCCACTCATAGGCAGCCCGCGCTCCTTAGCACGGCGCAGGGCAGCAACACTCTCGGCTGCAGACATGTGGCAGATATGGTAGCGGCAGCCACTCTGAGCCACCAGCTCCGTATCGCGCACGATAGGACCCCACTCACTCTCGGAGCAGATGCCCTTGTGTCCGTGTGCCTTGCAGTACTCGCCATCGTGGATATAGCCGCCGTAGAGCAGACTCTCATCCTCGCAGTGCGCAGCAAGTATAGAACCCTCGGCTGCAATCGCCTGCATAGCCTCCAGCATACGCTCCTGGCTCTGCACGCCACTACCGTCGTCCGAGAAACCTACGCAGTGGCCCTTCAGCGCAGCAACATCTACAACCTCGCCGCCACTTCTGCCCTTAGTGATGCAGGCAAATGGACGCACCTCAATCACTGCATCGCGGTCGATAATATCCTGCTGCAGCTTGAGGTTCTCAAGGCTATCGGGTGCTGGCATAAGGTTTGGCATGGTGCAGACCGTTGTAAAACCACCCCTTGCAGCGGCGGCGCTACCTGTGGCGATGGTCTCCTTCTCCGAAAATCCCGGCTCACGAAGATGCACATGCACATCGGCAAGGCCGTAGCATACTACGCACCCTGTAGCGTCAATTACGCCCATATTCTCCTCAGCCTCAATGGCTGGCTCTATGCGCGAAATGGTGCCATTTTCAACCAGAATATCTGCCACAGCGGACGCCCCTGCGCCCACTGTAAGACCACCTTTTATCAACAATCTGCTCTCCATCATACCCTTACGATAAAAAACAAGCGACCCATAAGGTCGCTTGATAAGTAGACAGTAAATCCGAAACGGCAGAGTCGCAACCCCAAGGCTGAGGCTTAAACGCACACGATATGTGATTTTGAATAGTCACCGCTGGTCTACTGTTTATTGGTGCAAAAGTAGTAAAACTTCTGCAAATAACCAAACTTTAGCGCGGTAAAATTGTATATTTTAACTTAGCGTAGGCTCTTTCTGCCTTAGCGAGCGCCAACTCTATAGTCTCGTCTGTTGCAAGGATGACTCCAAAGCGGCGATGACCCACAACCTCTGGCTTACCAAAGAGGCGAATCTGAACACCATCCTCGGCAACCACCTGGTCAAGATTCTCAAAGACAACCTTGTCGCTGTCACCCTCTACAACAATAGCCTTAGAGGCACTTGCGCCGTAGAAACGAACACTCGGAATTGGCAGACCAAGCACTGCGCGAGCGTGAAGCGCAAACTCCGACAAATCCTGCGAAATCATCGTAACCATACCTGTGTCGTGTGGACGAGGCGATACCTCGCTGAAGATAACATCGTCGCCCTTGATAAACATCTCCACGCCGAAGATGCCGTAACCTCCCAGTGCACCAGTAATCTTGTGCGCAATCTCCTTAGCCTTAGCCTTAGCAACCTCGCTCATAGGCTGTGGCTGCCATGACTCGCGGTAGTCGCCATCCACCTGGTGGTGACCAATAGGCTCAAGGATGGTAGTACCTGCGCTGTGGCGCACGGTGAGCATGGTAATCTCGTAGTCAAAGTCTACAAAACGCTCTACAATCACACGGCCTGCACCTGCACGACCGCCCTCCTGAGCGATAGTCCACGCCTTGTCTACATCGGCTGGACTCTTTACGGTGCTCTGACCGTGACCCGACGACGACATAATAGGCTTTACGACGCAAGGAATACCCACCTCTGCAATCGCAGCGTCAAACTCCTCGCGGGTCTCAGCAAAGCGATAGAAAGATGTTGGCAAGCCCAGCTCCTCAGCAGCCAAACGACGAATACCCTCGCGGTTCATCGTCAGCCACGCAGCCTTAGCCGTAGGAGTTACGCTGTAACCCTCCTTCTCAAGCTCTACAAGGGTAGGGGTGGCAATAGCCTCCACCTCGGGGATGATGTAGTCTGGCTTCTCCGCCTCAATCACTGCACGCAACGCATTGCCGTCAAGCATAGAGAGCACATAGCTCTTATTTGCCACCTGCATCGCTGGTGCATTAGCGTATCTGTCGCACGCAACTACCTCAATACCAAATCGTTGCAACTCAATCGCAACCTCCTTGCCCAGCTCGCCCGAACCGCAAAGCAGAGCCTTCTTTCCTACCGATGTCATCGGTGTGCCAATCTTTACCATATATATAATAATGTGTTTGTTTTGCTTATGAGCGCAAAGATACGAAAAAAAATTGTCTTTTGGCTATCTCGGTTCTTTTATGGGAATTTTTTTGGTTGAGGTGCGTTTAGGCATATCTTTCAATTATGACGGAAATTTGCTTTTTTCAAAGTTTTTTTCTATCTTTACCACAAATTGTGGATTTATCTATGAGAAGAGCACTCTTTTTGGCGTTGGCGTTTGTGTCGTTTACGGCGTTGGCGCAGAGCAATATAGTGGAGCGACCTGATTCGCTTACAACGGTGGTGAGGAATATCTCGGCACCTAAGACCGAGTGGCTATCGCCCTTCAACAAGGTGGTGGTAGATGGCTACATAAATGTGGTTTTCAAGCATGTGGATACAGACGAGGGTCTGAAGATTGTCTACGACACGAAGGGCAGTCTGACCTCTCGTTTCCGCACGGGTGTGGATAAGAATGGCGTGCTGCAGATTATAGAGCGTGCCGACAGCAAGCAGCTGACAATGCCTACGGAGGTAACTGTGTGGTACAAGAATCTGGACAACATATCTGTTGCGCGTGCTACGGCGACATTTGAGGGTGTGGTGGAGTCCAAGTTATTGGATATTACCGTCAAGGCTGGTGCTGTGGTGGTGATGAACATCAACACGCTGGATGCTATGGTAAACTGTACGGGCAAGAGTCGTCTGAAGATTGGCGGACAGTCGCGCTACTTTGATGTTGATATATCCACAGCCAAAATGGATGGCCTTGCGTTGCAGACCGTTGCCTCGAATATAGACGCTTCGCACGAGGCTGAGGTGCGCATTGCCGTCAGCGAGCGACTGGAGGCTGTGACAGCTACGGCAGCCAAGCTCTACTACAAGGGCAGACCTACGATTTTGAGAAATAAGAACTCGCTCTTTGGTGGCGAGATATTGGCCATAGAGTAGCATATGAAGAGTTTTCTTACGGAGCTTGCCGAGCAGCTATACGACCGCTATGGCCGTAAGATGTCGCAGGTTACAGTCCTCTTCCCTTCGCAGCGTGCCCGCCTATTCTTTACCGAGGCGCTGAGGGAGGTCTCTGGCGGTGCTGTGTGGTCGCCACGCTTTGCAACTATAGACGAGCTGATGTGTAGCATCTCGCAGCTGCACTCTGCCGATAATCTACGATTAGTCTCCGAGCTATATGTCGTATACTCCCTCCACCATAAGGAGGAGTTTGACAGCTTCTATCATTGGGGTCAGATGCTTATTGCCGACTTTGATATGGTGGATAAGTATATGGTGGATGCCGAGCAACTGTTTGTAAATATCGCCGATATTAAGGAGATTGAGTCCGACTTGAGCTACCTGACCGAGGAGCAGCAACACTATCTTGCCCGCTTCTGGAAGAGTGTGCATACCGACCGCACTCCGAGCGAGCAGAAGGAGTACTTCCTCAAGATATGGCGCTCACTGCCAGAGATTTACACCCAGTATAAGCAGCGCCTGCGTAGCTTGGGCATTGGCTATACGGGTATGATTTATCGCGATGCTGCCGAGCGTATTGCTCAGAGCAGTAGCCTGCTGTTGGAGCAGCGCGGGTATGTAGTCGCCGGCTTCAATGCCCTCAGTGCTTGCGAGCAGCGACTATTTGACTACCTCAAGACGGCGCACGATGCCGTTTTCGCTTGGGACTATAGCGACTACTACTACGATAACTCTGTTCAGGAGGCGGGTCGTTTTATGCGTCAGAATGTAGAGCGTTACCCATCTACGCTTAACATTTCGCACCGCGATATGCGCGAGTGTGTGAAGGGCGTTACCGTTGCCTCTACATCCACCGCAGTTGCTCAGTGTAGCTACCTGAGTACTCTGCTCACGCAGCTTGCCGAGCGCGATAAGGATGGGGAAATAAAGCCTTTAGACCGCAATACCGCCATTGTCCTTACGGACGAAAACCTGCTTATGCCGCTGCTCTATGCACTGCCAGACGAGCTGAAGGGTACGACAGAGGATGGCAAGGCGGGCATAAATATCACTATGGGCTATCCGCTAAGGGTAACCTTCGCCTACTCCTTTGTGGAGCGACTGCTGGAGTTGCAGAGCCACGCCCGCACAACCGAGACGGGCGATACATTCTACTATGCCGATGTGGATGGTCTGCTCTCGCACCCATACCTCGCTCAGGCAGATAACAGCAATATCGCCGCTATAAAGAAGCGCATTGTAGATGAGCGCATCTATAATGTCCCCGCTCAGATGCTCTCGGAGGTGGCTATGGCGGAGCAGATATTCACCGTTCAGCAGTCGGCTCAGGGACTGCTTAGCTACCTTGATACGGTGCTTAGCACCCTGCTGGAGGCTACGGAGGCGACCGACCAGAATCGCCTGCGCGTGGAGTATATCATCCGCATACGAACTACGCTGCGCCAGGTGGCAAATATGGTTAGCGGCTGCTCTATAGAGCTCTCTATTAAGCTCTGCACCTCGCTTATCCGTCGCCATCTGCAGCAGGTGCGCATACCGTTTGAGGGCGAGCCGCTGGAGGGTCTGCAGGTTATGGGTATTCTGGAGACGCGAAACCTTGATTTTAAGAATGTTATCCTGCTCTCTATGAGCGATAGCAACTTCCCGGGTACGCGCATTACCGACAACTCCTATATCCCTTACAGCCTCCGCTACGCATATAACCTGCCTACGCAGGAGCACCATCAGGGCGTATTTGGCTACTACTTCTACCGCCTTATTGAGCGCGCGGAGAGGGTATGGATGGTCTACTGCTCAACCTCCGACGAGAAGGGTACGGGCGAGCCAAGCCGTTATATCCGCCAGATAAGCTACGAGTCGGGATTGCCGATAGAGACGGTCAAGGTTGTAAATGAGGCTAATGTTGTCCGTACGGGCGCTCTGTCGGTGGTGAAGGATAGTTACACGATGCAGAAGCTGCAGCGCTATACCGATGGTGAGAACACCCTCTCTCCTACGGCTATATCTACCTATGTCAAGTGCCCGCTGAGCTTCTACTACCACTATATCGTAGGTGTCAAGGAGCAGGATACCCTTGAGGAGAACCTGGATAATAAGGACTTTGGAAATATCTTCCACGATGCTGCCGACCGCCTCTATCAAAAGATTAAGGGAAAGGCGGGTGTGGATGCCGAACTGGGCAGAATTACCGATGCGTGCATCAATCAGTGCGTGGATGAGGCTATTGCCAAGATATGCTTCAAGAGTGAGAGCCTTGAGGGTCATACCCTCAGTGGCGAGCTGACCATCGTCCGCCATATCGTTATCCGCTATCTGAAGAATAACCTTATCGCCTACGATAAGGCACACCCTAACTTTGTTGTCAAAGAAGTTGAGAAGACCTTTAGCCATCCGTTTACCTTTACCTCGGCAGGGCAGCAGCTTACAGTGACCCTTGAGGGTCGTGCCGATAGAATTGATAGCTTGGATAGTGGCGCACTGCGCATTATAGACTATAAGACGGGAAGCCAGAATCTTAACATCTCCTCCTTTGATAACCTCTTTAATGGCTCAGATGCTCAGCGCGAGAGTAAGCATATAAATACCCTGATGTACGCTATGATTGCCCGTCGTAAATATGGGCGCGAGGTACAGCCGGCACTCTACTTCCTGCGCTCTATGTATGATATGGAGTACTCGCCTCTGCTTTGTCACGGCGTGCCAAATTCCGATCCGGGAAAGAAGAGAAATATAATGGTGGGTATTGAGCGCTACTCGGATGTCGCAGATGCCTTTGAGAGCTATGTGCTCAAGACCTTGAGTGATATCTTTGACCCATCGGTGCCATTCTGTCAGGCGGAGGATGATAAGGCTTGCACCTACTGCGACTATGCGCGCATCTGCGATAAGGTCAAGCGTAGCTACGATTAGCGCTTTTGAACTTTGTGTATAATTTAGTATCTTTGCACCCAATATAAGAACAGCTAACAGTAATTATGGCTAATAGTAACATCGTATTCGGTATTCGCCCAGTGGTTGAGGCGATAGAGTCTGGTAAGCAGATTGAGAAGATTTTTATCCGCAAGGGCGCGGAGGGTCAGCTGATGACCGAGGTGCGCGACCTCTGCTTCCGCCACCGCCTGCGTGTGCAGGAGGTCCCTGTAGAGAAGCTCAACCGCCTTACTCGCGGTAGTCATCAGGGTATCATCGCCCAGATTGCAGAGATTGAGTATGTTGAGGTGCAGGATATCCTTGACCGCGTGCCTGAGGACGAGACCCCACTCATCGTGCTCTTTGATGGCGTTACCGATGTGCGAAACTTCGGCGGTATCGCCCGCAGTGCCGAGTGCGCAGGTGCTCATGGTATCATCTCCTCGCTCAAGAGCTCCGCTCCCGTAAATGCCGAGGCTATGAAGTCCAGCGCAGGCGCTCTGGCTCGTATCCCTGTCGCTCGCGTGGGCTCTGTGCGCAACACCATTAAGGCACTGCAAACCGAGGGCTTCCAGGTCGTTGCCGCTACCGAGCATAGCCGTAAACTTATGTACGATGCCGACCTTCGCAAGCCAACCGTCATCGTCATGGGCTCCGAGGAGAAGGGTATCTCCAAGGAGGTCCTTAAGCTCTGCGACGAGCAACTCGCCATCCCAATGATTGGCGCCATTGAGTCACTCAATGTTTCAGCTGCTGCGGCGATTATGCTATTTGAGGTAGTCCGCCAGCGCATAGAATTTTAGCGTGATAGCGGCGCATTTACTTCCGCTAACAAAAAGTACCCGCAATGAGCAGTACGCATTAGTACAGCCCATCGCGGGTATTTTTGCCGAGCGTTGTAACTGCACCACTCTGACGCTAAAATTGGGCGGTACATCTTGACGATAAATTAGGCGGTGCAAATTATATCACTCTGACGCTATTTTGCCATCGTAATCTTCAAATCGTAGGCCAAGGTGTAGCCTTCGTCGTAGAGTCGTAGGAGTTTGCTGGTGTCGCGCTCCATGCGGCCGACCTCTATGGGGCGCAGAGGGCGGAGGACGGTAAGTTTTCCCTCGCTCTCCTGCTGCTCAATATAGGCGACCTGTTCGTTGTATATCCGATTGCGGCACTTGATAGTCTCGCGTAGCTGTGGATATCGGCAGTAGAAGAGTGGCGGTATAATCGTGCGACCGTTGGGCT
Source organism: Alistipes sp. (assembly GCA_017463615.1). Classification (GTDB taxonomy): domain Bacteria; phylum Bacteroidota; class Bacteroidia; order Bacteroidales; family Rikenellaceae; genus Alistipes. Next base: position 107,981 of record JAFTOU010000020.1, read on the forward strand.
TGCGGTAGCCCCGATTGCGTGTCAGGACAACCAAGTTGTTGTCGTAACCCTCGGCGCGCGCCCTGAGTATTGGTATAGAGTCGGCAATGCCACCGTCAAGCATAGGCTCGCCATCAACATAGCTTATGGGCGAGACAAACGGCAGACTGCTTGACGCCTTGACGATGTCAATAATTCGCTGCGGGTTGCGCTTCTCGTCGTAGTAGCACGCCTGCCCCGTACGACAGCTTGTGGTAACCATCTCAAATCGCTCCTCGCACTCGGCATATGCCGCATAGTCGTAGGGTATAATCTGGTTGGGGAACTTGTTAAACAGCAGGTCAAAGTCCATAATGTTACCCCTGAGTATCAGGTGCTTAAAGCCTATGTAGCGATACTTCTCCAATAGGTCAATATTGCTGTACTTCGCCCTCCCTCGCTGAGCGGACATATACGACAACCCGTTGCACGCTCCCGCACTCACACCTATGGTGTAGGGAAAGCGCACGCCGCGATCCATCAGCGCATCCAGCACTCCGCAGGTAAACACCCCGCGCATACCTCCACCCTCAAGCACAAGCCCCGAGCGACTATCCAACCTATATTGCCCCTCCGACATCATCTGCTGTTTCATACTCTCCATACTCACACACATTCACGACCTAAAGTTAATAATATTCTGCTAAAAAATCAACTTTCACGCCACATTGCCCCAATATTTATGTCATAAACTTGAATTTGCACTATAAATATTTTTTTACTATCTTTGTAGAAATATTACCCAGACTATGAGCCACCAAGTATTTATAAGTTACTCTCGCAAGGATATGGATGCAGCCAATGCTCTATGCGAGGCGCTTTATGGCGCGGGTGTAGACTATTGGATAGACCGCAATATCCACGGCTCGGCGAACTTTCTGTCGGAGATAACTCATAATATCCGCCACTGTAAGGTGGTCGTGTTCATAGCCTCTCCAAATTCGGCAGGGTCTCCTTGGACTCAGAAGGAGATACTTTTTGCCTTGAAGCACCACAAAGAGATTATCCCATATCGTATTGGAAATTTTAGCTTTGAGGATAACGACGAGTTAGATTTTATCTTTACCAATATTCAGTGGATAGAGTCTGTTCCAGAAGTCATTACTGCACTCGGGGCGCTTGACTGCTGTGGCAAAACTGTAATCCCAAAGCCTGCTGCCCCCGTCAAAACCTACAAGGTTGGCGACTACTACAACGACGGTGTACGCGAGGGCGTAGTCTTTGAGGTTAGTGCCGACGGTCGCCACGGCAAGATTGTGAGTATGAAGCAGTCAGCTGAATTGCAGTGGTCATCAGATAGAGGTGATAGTTTACGCTATATTGGTGCCAATAGTAAGACTGACGGTACATATAATATGGCAAAAGTCAAAGCAAGATCTAATTGGCGAGATAAATATCCTGCTTTTAAGTGGTGTGCCGACCTCGGCGAGGGGTGGTATCTGCCGTCAATAGAGGAACTTAAAACATTTACTCTTAACGATGCTGTTCATGATGCTGTAAATCGTACACTCTCTGTAAGAGGTTGTGTGAGGTTGCGTAATATAGGCGAGTTAGGCCGTTATTGGTCGTCAACGGAGGAACTTCGATGTAGAGCGTGGTATGTCGGTATGTACAGTGGCGGCACCTACAACGACCTTAAGTATGGCATCGACTATGTGCGCGCCGTCTCCGCTTTTTAATTTAGGCTTAAGGCTTCTAATATTGCGCCCGACTTTAGAGGTCGGGCGCTGGCGTTAGTCCGATGTTATTCTTTGTTATTGTAAATCGCGCACAACACTCGTTTGCTCTGCCGAGCCGCGAGAAGGAAGGGTTGCCGTAGACGAGCAAATAGCTAATGGCTAACAGCCAATAAAAAATCTTGCACTCGCGAGATTTTTTTTGTACCTTTGCGGCGATGGCAGATTATAAGAATATAAATATACGCAACAAGCGCGCGACCTTTGACTACGAGATACTGGAGCAGTATACCGCTGGCGTGGTGCTGGTAGGTACGGAGATAAAGTCTATCCGTATGGGCAAGGTATCTATGGTTGATAGTTACTGCTACTTCTCGGAGGGGGAGTTGTGGATTCGTGGTGTCAATATTGCTGAGTACAGCTGGGGCACCTGCAACAACCATATTCCTAAGCGCGACCGCAAGCTGCTGCTCACAGCCAAGGAGCTGGCGAAGCTAAGCCGTGCGACGCAGGATAAGGGCGTGACGATTGTGGGCTTGCGTCTGTTCCTCAACGAGCGCGGGCTGGCGAAGATTGTCATCGGTCTGGGTCGTGGCCGCAAGAGCTACGACAAGCGCGAGTATCTGAAGGCCAACGATGCCCGCCGCGAGATGGACCAGGCAATGAAGCGTTATAAATAGTAATTTGAATAGACCTCTTAATACCGCATAATGGCACTCATTCTTTGTATAGAGACGGGCACTGATATCTGTTCAGTGGCACTTGTAGATAATGGCGAACTTATCTCGTTGCGCGAGTCAGACTCGGGTCGTGACCACGCCAAGAGAGTTGGCGTCTTCGTGGACGAGATTCTCAAGCAGAATGATATCCAGCCCGAGCAGTTGGATGCCGTTGCAGTAGGGGAGGGGCCTGGCTCCTATACGGGTCTGCGCATAGGCGTCAGCTTCGCCAAGGGTCTGTGCTACGGCACTGGCAAGCCACTTATCGCCGTATCTTCGCTCGCAGCCCTTACGGCTGTGGCTATGGAGGACTATCAGGCTGGTATTCTGGATGTTGATAACTGGGATCAGTCGCTGCTCTGCCCAATGATTGACGCCCGCCGTATGGAGGTCTACACCCAGATTTTTGACGCCTCAGCAAAGCCTCTCACCGAGGTCGCTGCCGAGGTTGTTACAGCGGATAGCTTCGCCGATATGCGCTCCTCTTGCAAGAACTTTATCATCTTCGGTAGCGGCGCTGCTAAGTGTGCCGACTGCCTCGGCGCAACTCTCATAAATGTAACCCCATCCGCCCGCGGTATGGCCTCCCTCGCCGAGCAGAAGTTTCAGCGCAAAGAGTTCGTAGATGTCGCCTATTTTGAGCCGTATTATCTCAAGGATTTTGTTGTGACTACTTCGCGCAAACCTCTATTTTAGGATTTGCCGTGAAAATACGGCATTAGCCGCACATCCCTTAAAAATCAGCATCGGCTGTACGCTTTAGTACTATCCATCGTTGCCACTTTTTGCCGAGCGTTGTAACTGCACCACTCTGACGATAAATTTAGCTGTTGGCTATTAGCTATTGGCCGTTGGCTTTTCAGCGGTGTCGGCAAGCCGACAATATTTATAGGGTGCAATTAGAACCCAACAGCTCTAACTGCACCCTATAAAAACTATCGCGTAGCGATACCTTGATATAGCCAATGGCTAATGGCTAAAAGCCAATAGCTAATAACTCTACTCCATCAGCGTGTACTCGTAGTCGGCGGTGATTTTGTCGCAGGTGTATGTGCGGTCGAAGCGGTCGGTAGCCTCTACGCGGATGGTTGTAGCGTCAGGGTTCTTGAGTGTGTGGCGATACATATGGTAGCAGGCGTTGGAGTAGGAGTTGGTCTTGCCGCGGCCTACAACGCCGATATGGTAGCCGATGCTCCACCAGTCCTGGCTGGAGTCGGTAGGGATGAGGCAAGGGTAGTCGCCCAGCTTAGAGGCGTCGTACTTCTTGCTCGGGATAAGGGTCATATAGCCCGCCGATACGCCATCCTCAAAAATTTCCACCTTCCAGCTTGGGTCGGCATTGAACACATTTGCCAGGATAACATCGTCGCCCAGCTGCATATTGAAGCTCTTGCTCTCCTTGCCGCCCTTGATATTTCCGCGGTAGAGGCGCAGCTGATAGTCGCGGTCGTTCATACCCTCGTTCACGCCCATATAGTACCAATTCTTGATAGTATTACCCTCAATGTCGTATACTCCGTAGCCGTTAGGCACGCCGTCGCCGTTCATATTTGACCACCACCACTGGCCACATACAGCGCCGTGGGTGTGCTCATATACGCCACCCGAGAGTGTTGGCTCGTTGCGGTTGTAGTGGGTATGTCCCGCCATAATATGCGCCTCGTTGTACTGCTTGAGCATACCGATAACATTCTGGATATTCTTATTCTTTGAGTTGTTGAGCGGAATATGCACGCAGAAGATTACCAGCTTATCCTTCGGTACGGCAGCAAGGTCCTGACGCAGCCACTCGGTCTGCTCGTCGGTGAAGCAGAGGGTGTAGTTGCTCCACGAGGTGTTTGTGTTCCACTGCATTGTGCGCATAGAGATAATGTGCGCATCGCTGCGGTTCCACGAGTAGTTGATAGGTCCAAATACGGTCTCAAATGCGCGCTGAGCCTTGATGTTGTAGGTAGATGATGTGGCATCCGCCTCTATTGGCTGATTGGTGTGGAAGTAGGTGTAGTCGTGGTTGCCCATGGTCTGGAACACCGGCATACCAATCTTATCTGCGGCCATAAAGTCGCGCATATCGTCCATAAACGCCTCGTTGTTGCGGCTACCCTCCGAGTAGACAATATCGCCCAGCGTTACGCCATAGCAAGGAGCGCCCTTGGTCTGGGCGTGTGCACGAATCTGCGGCACAGACTCTGTGGCGAAGCGGTCGCCGTGGCGTCTGCCCTTGTTGTCGGTCTCGCGGTTATCCTTACACTGCGGGTCGGCAAGGCAGAAGAGGCTGAACTTGCTCTCCTTACCACCTGGGAGCTTTGTCAGCGTAAAGTCGTAGGTATCCTTCACAGGGTCGTAGCGGGTAAAGAAGGCTGGCTGGCCATGCTCGTTTATCGCCACCTCGCAGTCGGCAGGGGTGGAGTAGTAGATATACCAGCAGTCAAGGTGCGGATAGAGCTTGTAGTTACCCTCGGCGTCGGTCTGCACCACGCTGAAGCCATCCGATACGCTTACACCCGCAGCTGGTGTGCCGTCGGAGTAGCGGATAGTACCCTTGACATAGTCGCTCTGCGTGGAGTCTGAGAGTGAGGTGATGTATACGCGAATGTCGTCTACAAACATACGGTTATTCTCCGTCTCGCCCAACGCACCACCGATGGCGATGCTACCATTGTGCGGAACATTGCGGAGCGTTACGGTGTACTCCTTCCAGTCGGAAGGGTAGTCGCCCTCAAGGGTTAGCGTTACGCGGTCGGTCTGGCTCAGGTAGTTCATCTTGTTGTCGCTACCAAGTGCAGCCCTTGAGAGTGCCGCAACAGCCATAAATCGCTCGCTGTCAATGGCGTTCTGATCGCCATAAGGGGCAGCCCTGAATACCACCTTGACTGTCGCCATCTTGCCCTCTGGAATAGCCGAAAGGATAGGGGTGCAGATGAATGAGCGGTTTGCAGTCGTGCCAATCTTGACATAGCCTGGGCGTGCGCATACGGAACTTCCCGTAGCGTTGCTCTTGCCGCCTATCCAGCCCCACTTCTCTATGCCCATATCGTCCAGCAGACCCGCAAGGGTAGAGAATAGGCCAATCTCCGTGCCTGCGCCTACGCCATAGTAACCCTTGTCTGTAAGCTCAATCTCGCCCGTAGCACCTGCGCCGCTAAGCGATGTTAGCGATGCACAGTCGGTGCGCGATATACCTGCGCTGTGGCTGGTAAGGTCACCACCATAGATTATGCCCGAGAAGTTCTCAAACAGAATAAGGTCGCCCTCCTTGGCATCGCTCGTAACAACAGCACGCTTGTCGGCCACAGAGGCTGTTGTCCTTACAGCAACAGCCTTGGCATTGACCGTAGAGTTTGTCAGGTTGCTGACCCTGACATAGTAGGTGGTTGAAGGTGTAAGCCCGCTGAATATGAAGCGTGGCGGCGTGGTGTTACTGTTGAATAACAACGCCCCATCTGCCATATTCTCCTTTATCGGACTTACACTTGTGACGATGTTCATACAAGACTTATCGCGATAGAGGGTAGCTTTGTACTTCTTTGTAATATCTGTAGTGTAGTCTGCCGCACTGTTTGGCACAACCTCGGCAAGATATGGAACATTCTCCTCCTTTACGGTCCAGGCGATAGATATGGTGGTATCCGTAGCGCTCACCTGCCGCACATTCACATTGGGGTCAATCTCCAGTGTAGATGGGTTGTTCTCCATCCCGCCATCATCCGGTGTACATCCCACCGCGAACATCAAAACTGATAACAAAAAAGTACTAAAGCGTCTCATTGCGAAAGTCTATAATTATTTTGTCATTAACGTATAGTCGTAGTTGCCGATAATCTCCGACGAGGTGTAGGTTTTGCCGAAGCGGTCGGTTGCCTCTACGCGGATAGCCGATGCGTTAGGGTTCTTGAGGGTGTACTTGTACATGTGGAAACAACTTGTAAGGTAGTTTGCGCGTGTACCACCCACATGGCCACGACCTACAACACCGATATGGTAGCCGATAGCCCACCAATCCTGGTTGGATGCGGTAGATGGCTTTGTAGGGCTGCTCTCGCTTGAGCCCGCAGTAGGATTCTCCTTCTTGAACGACATGAGCGACATATTACCAGTGTAGGTGTTGTCCTCGTATACCTTGATGGTCCAAGTAGGGTCGGCGTTGAATACATTGGCAAGCAGTACGCCTGAGCCGTGCTGCAGGGCGATATACTCGTGTGTACCACCGCACTTAAGGTCACCACGATAGAGGCGAATCTGGTAGTCGCGGTCGTTCTGACCTGTATTCTGACCCTTGTAGTACCAGTTTTTGATAGTATTGCCCTCAATGTCGTATACGCCATAGCCGTTAGGACAGCCGTCGCCATTTACGCGAGAGTACCACCAAGTACCGCACACGGCTGCGTGTACATGCTCAAATACGCCACCCGAGAGTGTAGGCTCGTTACGGTTGTAGTGGGTGTGACCCGACATGATGTGGGCCTCGTCGTACTGCTTGAGCAGGTTGATTACATTCTGAACATTCTTGTTGTTTGAGTTTACAAGTGGGATATGCACGCAGAAGATAATCAGCTTGTTCTTCGGAACGAATGAGAGGTCCTGCTTGAGCCAGTTGTACTGCTCGTCGGTAAAGGCGAGGGAGTAGTTTGCGGCATTGTTGTTTGCATTCCACTGTATATTTCGCATACAAACGATGTGCGCATCGCCACGATCCCAAGAGTGATCAATAGGGCCAAATATATCCTCAAATACACGCTGAGCCTTCATATTGTAGGTAGAAGAGGTCTCGTCGGCAGAGATAGTTACACTGCTTGAGAAGAAGGTGTAGTCGTGGTTACCCATGGTCTGGAAGATAGGCATACCGATATTATCCTTTGCCATGTGGCCACGCAGATAAGGCATCTGAGCCTCGCAGTTGCGGTTACCCTCAGAGTATGCCACATCACCCAGCGTTACACCATAGCAAGGAACGCCCTTAGTTGCAGCGTGAGCCTTGATGTCAGGCACTGCCTCGTTGTTGAAGCGGTTGCGGTGTGTAGCATCCTTACACTGTGGGTCAGCAAGGCAGAAGAGGGCAAAGTTGCTCTCCTTACCACCTGCCAGCTTCTTGAGTGTAAAGTTGTAGGTGGTCTTAGTTGTGCTATACTTTGTGAAGAATGCAGGCTGACCGTAATCGTTGATATTTACCTCGCAGTCAGCAGGGGTGGTGTAGTAGATGTACCACGCATCCTGATGAGGGTAGATGGTGTACTTACCCTGAGTGTCGGTCTGCACTACGGTAAAGCCGTCAGATACGCTTACGCCAGCAGCAGGAGTACCGTCGGAGTAGGTAATAGTACCCGTTGCGATAGGCTCCTCTGGACCATCCTCCAGTGCGGTGATGTATACGCGGATGTCGTCAAGGAACATACGGTTTGTAGTGGTTGCACTCAGAGCACCACCCAGTGCGATAGATGAGCCTGAAGGTACGCCCGTAAGGGTTACAGAGTACTCCTTCCAGTCGGATACATAGTCGCCCTCAAGGGTCAGCTGCTGCTCGTCTACAACCTCCTTGTAGGAGATAGAGTTGTCGCCCGCAAGTGTAGCGCCTGCAAGTGCCTTGACTGCCATATAACGCTCAGCGTCGTAGTCTACATTTGTCAGCTTATTATTCGCACCATAAGGGGCAGCATTGAAGACAACCTTAAGCGTTGCCAACTTACCCTTAGGGATAGAGTTGAGCACTGGAGTACAGATAAATGAGCGGTTGTTGGATGTTCCAATCTTCAGGAAGCCCGAGCGTGCGCAGATAGAGCCGCCATTAGCACCGCTCTTACCGCCAATCCAGCCCCAATCATTAACGCCCATCTCGTCAATAAGACCTGCCAGAGTGTTGAATAGACCAATCTCAGTGCCGCCATCTACGAGGTAGTAGCCTTCGCTGCTTGCAGTAATCTCGCCCTTGACATCTACGCCGTCAAAAGAGGTGAGCTTGTTGCGGTCGGTACGCGAGATACCCGCTGCGCGAGCAGCACCCTCACCCGCATATACAAGACCTGCGAAGTTCTCGTATACAATCATATCGCCCGCCTTAGCATTTGTGGTAACCACATTCGCCTTGTTTGCAAGAGGCGCAGTGGTGGTAATCTGTACTGGCTTGGTGTTAGAGTAGTTGTCGGTGATATTTGTAACCTTAGCGAAGTATGGGGTTGCAGACTCCAGACCGCTGAATACGAAGCGTGGAGGGCATACAGGGCTCTCAAACAGTGCCTTGTTATCATACAAGTTCATCTTCACTGGGCTTACGCTTACAACAAGGTCGGTGCAAGCCTCGTCGCGATAGAGGGCAACCTTGTACTCCTTAGTAATATCGGTGGTGTAGTCAGCTGCGCTGTTAGGGATAATCTCGCTAATGTATGGGATGTTAGCCTCGGTGATTGTCCAGCCGATAGCGATTGTAGAGTCGGTTACGCGAACAGCGCGCACATTGAGCTTGCTGTCTACCTCTGGCTCTGGGTCTGGCTCAACCTCTGGACCGTGGTTGCCGAGGTTGTAGTAGTACTCGCCCTGCTTGATAGCCTCAAGGTCGTGCACCTCGTTGAAGTCGCCAATAGCGAGCTTTACGGTATATACCTCGCCTGCTACGAACTTCTCCTCCGGCTTGTAGCAGAAGGTGTAGACGCCCATGTCGGTCAGCACCTCAAAATTAACCTTACCCGTTGCACTCTTGAAGTCCACAGCGGCGATAGATGCCCAGCCGTCCTTAGATGTGCCCTGTGCAGGAGAGGTGTAGTTGAGTGTCAGCGTCTTGCTTGCAGGGTTGGTGATTGCGCCCTGCTCAAAGTCTGCCACGCCAGTACCTGCGATAGCCACCTGCTCAGCGTTGATGGTTACAGCGTTGATTGAGCGCTCCTCAGGCAGTGTGATGTCAAAGCGGATATACGCCGTAGCAGGGGTGAAGCTAAACTCGCTGTTGTCCTGACTTGTGCCGAACATCAGCAGCTTATCCTTTAGGTCTGCACCGCGAGCAGGGGCGTAGCTCTGCTCTGTAGGGATGGTTACACTAACCTTGCCCGATGCGAGCGAAGAGGCTGAAGATGGATATACAGAGTATACCACCTCCTTAGATGGGGCAAATGTACCCGCAAATGTACCTGTGGTGGTGCCCTGGCCGCGCTTGATGCTAAATACAGCACTCTTTGTAAGGTCTGTGAGCATAATCTTGTCGCTACTGCTCCAGAAGATTGACATATCGTCGTTGCTGTCAATCAGTCCGCTTGCGCGGGTAGTGTTGTTAATGGTTGCCGTTACCTGTGTAATCTCCGTCTGCGGAGGTGTCACTGGCTCGTCGTCAATTCCCTCGTCGCCACCTTTACATCCGGCAAAGAGGGCGAGGATGATTGAAATTGGAATAAATTTTTTCATCTTTTTAGGTATTATTAGTTTGTCAATTATTTCATCAGCGAGTAGTCGTAGTCGGCCGTAATGGTAGAGCAGCTGTATGTTCTGCCAAAGCGGTCGGTTGCCTCCACGCGCACAGAGGCATTTTTGTCCTTGAGCGTGTATTTATATAGGTGGAAACCGTTGGTGTTGTAGCTTGTTCTTGAGCGCTTCTTCACACCCACATGGTAGCCGATAGCCCACCAGTCTTGACTTGAGGCCGTTGATGGCTTTGTTGGGTTGTCTATGCCCGTGCCCTTTGTTGGGGTCTCCTTCTTGTTCTTAATCATGGTCATATCGCCGCTGTAGACGCCATTCTCGTATACCTTGACGCTCCAGCTTGGGTCGGCATTGAATACATTGGCAAGGATAACCCCGTCGCCATGCTGCTGGGCGAAGTACTCATACTGACCACCACTCTTGTGGTCGCCACGATAGAGGCGCATCTGATAGTCGCGGTCGTTCTGACCCGTATTTACGCCCTGGTAGTACCAGTTGGTTATGGTGTTGCCCTCAATGTCGTAGACTCCGTAGCCGTTAGGACAGCCATCGCCATTGGTATTTGAGTGCCACCAAGCGCCACATACGGCAGCGTGTACATGCTCGTAGACGCCACTTGAGAGTGTAGGCTCGTTGCGCATATAGTGGGTATGTCCTGCCATAATATGAGCCTCGTTGTAGGATGCCAGCAGGGCGATAACATTCTGAACATTCTTCTTCGTTGAGTTTACTAACGGGATGTGCACGCAGAGGATAACCAACTTATCCTTAGGTACATAGCTGAGGTCTTGGCGCAGCCACTCATACTGCTCGTCGCTAAAGCCGAGTGAGTAGTCGCCACCCGAGCTATTGCTGTTCCATAGCATATCGCGCATACAGACAATATGCGTATCGCTACGATTCCACGAGTGGTTTACAGGGCCGAAAATATCCTCAAAGAGTCGCTGAGCCTTGATGTTGTATGTAGACGAGGTCTCGTCCGCCTCAATCGGTGCAGAGCTGTTGAAGTAGAGGTAGTCGTGGTTGCCCATGGTCTGGTAGATGGCAATTCCCGTCTTGCTCTTTGACATGTGGTCACGCATATATGGCATCTGAGGGGTAGTGTCGCTACTATCGCCCGAACTTACAATATCTCCCAGCGTTACGCCGTAGCAAGGTACTCCCTTGCTCTCTGCCAGTGCCTTGATATGAGGCACAGACTCTTTCTGGAAGCGTGAACGACCAGTAGAGTTGCTACACTGCGGGTCGGCAAGACAGAAGAGTGCAAAGCGGCTCTCCTTTCCCCCGGCGAGCTTCGTTAGGGTAAAGTTGTAGATATATCGCTCTGGCTCGTACTTGATAAAGAACTCTGGCTGTCCGTAGCTGTTTGTCACCGTCTGACAGTCGGCAGGCAGCGAGTAGTATATGTACCACGCATCGGTGTGCGGGGTGAGTGAGTAGCGACCATTCTGGTCTGTCTGTACCACCGAGAAACCGTCGGAGATACTTACGCCAGTGGCTGGAGTGCCGTCGTCGTAGGTTACAGTACCTCGCGCAACCGTTCCAGGCTCTGGGATAACCTCTGGTATACCCTTGCTGCTGTAGAACTCGCCCTGAGAGAGTGACTCTCGGCTCTCAACCTGCACAAAGGTGTTGATGTCAAGCGTTGCGGTGTATACCTCACCTGCGGCTAAATCTCTGTCGGGGGTGTAGCAGAAACTGTACTGAGCATCTGTGGTTGTGATGTTGTAGAGTACACGAGCAGATGACTTGCTGAAGGCCGTTGGTGCTATGGCTACCCACCCCTCGGCGGTCTTGCCCTTAGGAGCACTTGCAAAGTTGAGCACCACGCTGTCGCAACCTGTGGCTGTCAGAGCTGCCGTCTGAGGGTTTAGCGACGCTGCGCCCGAAATCTTGCACTGCTCAGCCTTCATAGTAATGCTCTGGATACTCTCGGTAGGGGCAACGGTTAGGTTGAATCGTACCGCTGCAATGGCTGGTGTAAGGGTGAAGTTGTGCTTCGCATCGCCACCGCCAAAGAGGATAACCTTATCCTTGATATCCTTGCCTATGCCGTTGCTGTGGCTCTGTTCGGTAGGAATTGTTACCGATAGAGAGTTGCGGCTCTGCGCAGGGTTGAACGACGAGGCAGGGTAGAGGGCATAGAGTGCACCCTCAGCAACCTCTAACGAGCCTGTGAACGCTCCGCGATTGCTACCCTCGCCACTATCAAGCGTGAAGGTTGCAAAGCTGTTGCGGTCGGTAACTATAATCTGGTCGCCACCGCTCCAGTATGCCGATAGATTGTCGTTGTTATCCACCACCGCACTTACGCGGGTAGAGTTGTCTATGGTGACTGTGACCGAATTTATCGCCCCGGATGGGACAATGGGTTGCTCGTTATTACCCGTACCGTCGTCTGGCGTGGGTGAGCAGGCGATAAAAAGAAGCGAAAGAATAGTTAAAAAGAGTATACTCTTTTTCATTTTGTTAGGTTTTTAGGGTATTATCTGGGCAAAGTTAAGAATTTTTATGGAAAATTGGTGCGATTTGCTCCATTTTGTGCTCAATATTTGTTATCTTTGTCAAAAAAATAGAGTGGTATGAACTTTAGAATTGGACACGGATATGATGTTCACGCGCTGGGCGAGGGGCTGAAACTTGTGCTTGGCGGTGTGGAGATTGAGCATACAAAGGGTTGCATTGCCCATTCGGATGGCGATGTGCTGCTGCACGCCCTTTGCGATGCACTGCTTGGCGCGGCGGCGCTGGGGGATATTGGCAAGCACTTTCCCGATAGCTCGGCTGAGTTCAAGGGTATTAGCTCGCTGCTGCTGTTAGAGCGCGTTGTGGCACTGCTTGCGGAGCAGGGTTATAGCGTTGGTAATGTGGATGTTACCATCGCTATGCAGCGCCCAAAGCTAAGGCCATATATTGATACCATGCGCGAGCGTATTGCCTCCTGTATCGGCATAGATGTAGATTGCGTTTCGGTCAAGGCGACTACCACCGAGCACCTCGGCTTTGAGGGCGAGGAGCGTGGCGTGTCGGCTACCGCTGTGGCGCTGATTTATAAGAAGTAACTAAAATATAACAATATGACTATTAAGGATTTACAACCAAAACTTATCTGGGAGATTTTTGACCAGATTACAGCCGTGCCTCGTCCATCTAAACACGAGGAGAAGATTATTGAGTATCTGATAGAGTTCGCTAAGAGCTACAGCCTTGATTATCAGCGCGATGAGATTGGTAATGTGGTTATTCGCAAGGGCGCAACTGCTGGCTATGAGGCTCTGCCAACCGTTATTCTGCAGTCGCACATGGATATGGTGTGCGAGAAGAACTCCGATGTGGCTCACAACTTTGATACAGACCCTATCCGCACAAAGATTGTGGATGGCTGGGTAAAGGCAGAGGGTACCACGCTCGGTGCAGACTGCGGTATCGGTATGGCTGCAGCGCTGGCTCTGCTTGTAGACCCTACGGTGGAGCACGGTGCTATTGAGGCGCTCTTTACCGTGGACGAGGAGACAGGTCTTACGGGCGCTTTCAACCTCGGCGAGGGTATGCTTACGGGTAAATACTTGGTAAACCTTGACTCTGAGGATGAGGGCGAGCTCTTTATCGGTTGCGCTGGTGGCGTGGATACGCTCGGCTATTTTGACTATGCCGTTGAGACCCTTCCTGCGGGTTATGAGTACTACCGCATCGGCATCTCTGGTCTTAAGGGTGGCCACTCGGGCGACGATATTGATAAGGGGCTGGGCAATGCCAATAAGATTTTGGCTTCGTTTCTCTACGACGCTGCCCGCTTCGGTATTCGCCTCGGAATCTTTGATGGCGGAAATCTGCGCAATGCAATCCCTCGCGAGGCTTACGCCGTAGTCGCTGTGCCAGAGCATACAGCACTGCTCTTTGAGACCTCGCTGGCGCAGTATGTCTCGGCAGTAAAGGCGCTCTATGCACCTACCGAGCCAAACCTCAAAATTACTTTAGGTCAGGCGGCTTTACAGCCTGTTATTGATGAAGATACGCAGTCGGCTCTGCTCTCAGCTTTGGTCGGTTTGCCAAATGGTGTTATGGCTATGTCGCAGACTATGAAGGGGCTTGTTGAGACCTCTACAAACCTTGCCTCTGTGAAGTTTGCAGATGGTAAAATTGTTGTTACCACCTCGCAGCGTTCAAGCGTTGAGCGTGCTAAGCGCGACACTATGCACTCTATTGAAGCAGTGCTTGCATTGGCGGGTGCAACTGTTGAACACTCAGACGGTTACCCAGGCTGGACCCCAAACCCAGATTCAGACCTTCTGCGCTGGAGTGTGGAGAGCTATAAGGAGCTGTTTGGCTCTGAGCCTAAGGTGCGCGCTATCCACGCAGGTCTGGAGTGCGGTCTGTTCCTTGAGAAGTATCCACACCTTGAGATGGTCTCATTTGGACCAACCCTCCGCGGTGTCCACTCGCCAGACGAGCGCCTTGAGATTGATACGGTGGATAAGTTCTGGAGGCTGCTGCTTGAGTTGCTCAAGCGAGTAAAATAGCAAAGAAGGGGAGATATCAAGATATCTTCCCTTTTTTTTTCTTGTTGGGATAGTATAATTTTTATACCTTTGCACTGATGAAACAGCTTAGGTCAATTATACTATATATTTTCGCGCTCTTTTTGGTCTCTGCAGCTTCGGCAGCTCCGCGTAGTGCTGTCAGCGAGCAGACGAAGAGCGAGATTTCGCAGACCCTGACCCGTATTCTTCAGCGCGAGGTTAAGGGTGTTAAGGCAAATGTCACCTCCGTCTATCTCAAGGGCGGCAAGGTGCGCGTTGTAACCTCTGTAGGGCTCTCTTATTACCCCGTCAGGGAGGATAATCTGCGCGCTATGTGCGACTCTGTGCGCCGTCATCTGCCCGCGAAGCTGCGGGGTAAGCAGATAGAGATATTCTCCGACTCCCGCTCGTTGGCGGACTATATTCCATACGCATATCGCAGCTCAACCAAGAAGATTACCCCATTTGTCAATAGTGCAGATGGCGGTCAGCTGGTGCGTGCCGAGCGTCCGTATAAAATTACTAAAGGCTTGACTGGTAAGCATATAGCTATGTGGCAGAGTCACGGGCGATACTTTGATGTTAAGGCTAACGAGTGGAGTTGGCAACGCTCGCTGCTCTGGCAGACGGTTGAGGATTTGTATACGCAGAGCTATGTGCTGCCCTATGTTGTGCCGATGTTGGAGTCGGCGGGCGCTACGGTTTTGCTGCCTCGTGAGCGCGATTTCCAGACCATTGAGATTATTGCCGACAACGACGGCAATGGCTATGCTGAGAGCGTAGGTGCAAATGGCTGGCAGAGCCTTGAGGGTGGTTTTGCGCATAAGAAGGAGCAATATCTTTCGGGCGAAAACCCATTTATGGATGGCACCTGCCGTATGGCGCAGACGGTTGCGGATAGCAGACAGCAGAGCCTTGCCAAGTGGTCTGCGTCGTTTGATAAGAGCGACGACTACGCCCTCTATGTGAGCTACAAATCGTTGCCAAACAGCCTTGATGGCGCACTCTATACGGTCTACCACGCTGGTGGTCAGTCGCGCGTGCGTGTCAATCAGCGAATGGGTGGCGGTACATGGATTTATATCGGCACTTACCGCTTTGCGAAGGGCGATAGTAGAGTGGTGCTGACCCTCTCAAATGCTTGCTCGTCAAGCGATTATGTCGTTACGGCAGATGCTGTGAAGATTGGCGGAGGCTATGGAAATGTTGCCCGCACGGTTTGCGACTCGCTGCGCGTTGAGGGTGCAGATTATACGCCGATAACCAGTGGTATGCCGCGCTATTGCGAGGCTGCACGCTACTGGTTACAGTGGGCGGGCTTTGATAGTAGTGTATATATTAAGCACGACGACTGTAACGACTACAACGACGACTACAAGTGTCGTGGTGAGTGGGTAAATGCCCTTATGGGTGGCTCTGAGCGCCTTAAGGAGGAGAAGGGGCTGGGTATTCCTGTGGATTTGACCCTCGCCTTCCACTCCGATGCTGGTATTACAAACGACGATGCGACTATTGGTACGCTGGGTATATACTATACTAAATATAAAAAGGGTAAGTTTGAGGGTGGCTCAAGTCGCTTCCTCTCGCGCGATGTTACCGACCTTGTTATGTCGCAGATTGTGGGCGATATACGCGCTACCTATGAGCCTGAGTGGCGTCGTCGCGGTATGTGGAACAAGTCCTACTTTGAGGCTCGCGTGCCATCTACGCCGACGATGTTGCTGGAGTTGCTCTCGCACCAAAACCTCGCCGATATGCGATTGGGTCACGACCCTAACTTTAAGTTTGTGGTCTCGCGCGCTATCTATAAGGCTATTCTGAAACATATCTCGGCTCAGTATGGCACGGAGTACTGCGTATCGCCACTGCCGGTGCATAGCTTTGCTACCGCTCCTGCAGGGGATGGTAAGGTGGCTCTGAGCTGGCTGCCTACGATTGATAGCCTTGAGGCTACGGCTCGCCCAACGGCCTATGTGCTCTATACTCGCAAGGGCGATGGGGGCTTTGATGGTGGCAGGGTGGTTACAGATAACTCGCTGATTGTCAGCCAAGATGCGGATGTTATTTACAGCTATCGTGTAACTGCGATAAATGCGGGTGGGGAGAGCTTTCCGAGTCAAACATTGGCGGTCTGCCAGCGTAGCGATGCAAAGGCTACGGCGATGATTGTCAATGGTTTTGATAGACTCTCTGCTCCTGAGTGCCGCGAGGATGGTTTTCACAATGAGTTTGATAGCGGTGTTGCCTATATCCGCGATGTGGCGTTTATTGGCGAGCAGCGCGTGCACGATATCTCCAAGCGCCGTGAGAAGGTGGAGGCTAAGGCGTTGGGCGTCTCCTTTAGCGACCGCGCGGGCGAGATTGTTGGCGGAAATACCTTTGATTATCCATATATGCACGGCGTGAGCCTTGCCTCTGCGGGGTGTTCGTTCTACTCTACAAGCGTGGCTGCGGTGGAGAGCGGGGCTATAGATTTGTCGGGATTTAATGTTGTAGACCTTATCCTTGGCAAGCAGCGCACAACGACCGTGGGCCGAGGAGTGGTGGAGAGTAAATACAAGTGCTTCTCACTTGATTTACAGAGAGTTATCACTGATTACTTAAAGTCAAATGGAGCTCTGTTTGTTTCGGGTGCATATATCGGAAATGACCTCAGTCAGAGCGAGTTTGATACCGCTTTTGCGCGCGATGTGTTGCGCATATCCTATATGGGTAGTGGTGCGAGTGTGACCAAGCAGAACTATGTGACTACAAAGAGTCGTGCAGCTGTGCGATTGACGGATGGTGAGTATAGCTACTGCCGCGACTATCGCCCTGATTACTACGCAGTTAATTCGGTAGATGGCTTTGCTGCTACGGCTGGGGCGAAGGCTCTGATGCGCTACCCAGATAGCAACCTTGCAGCTGCTGTAGGCTACCGCGAGGAGGGTAGTGGTGCTACATTTGTTATGGGATTCCCGTTTGAGTCCATTACTGATGGTGCGCAGCGCGATAAGTTGATGAATGATATAATTAAATACCTAATAGATTAAACCTGAACCTATGAAACGACTACTTTTAGTAATCTTTGCAATCGCTTGTGCTGCAACGGCTTATGCTGTTGAGTATGCAAATGTGATTGTACCTCGCCCGCTTAGCTGTGAAGCTATAGAGGGTAGTTTTGCTCTCACTCCGAAGACCACTATTCGTGCAACTTTGCCATCGCTTGTTCCTACGGGCGAGGTATTTGCAGCAGACCTTGAGGTAGTGCTTGGTAATAAGCTGGTAGTCAAGAAGTCATCTGCAAAGAAAGGTGCTATAAATCTCGCCTTGAATAGCGCGCTTGCATCGGAGGAGTATACCCTCAAGATTACTGCCGACGGCGTATGGATTACTGGCGGCTCGGAGCGCGCCGTATTCTACGGATTGCAGAGCCTGCGCCAGATTGTTGCCGCTTCGGATATCACTGCAGCGGGTACAAAAATTTCGGCTGTTAATATTGCCGACAAGCCCCATTTTGCATATCGCGGAGGTATGCTTGATGTCTGCCGTCACATCTTCACGGTAGATGAAGTAAAGCGTTATATAGATATCCTTGCTCTCCACAAAATCAATAAGTTCCATTGGCACTTGACCGAGGATCAGGGCTGGCGAATTGAGATTAAGCGCTACCCAGAACTCTCTGAGGTTGGAGCTTATCGCAACCAGACGCTTATCGGCCGTAATCGCAAGTCTAAGCTCTACGATGGCACTCGCTATGGTGGTGTGTTTACTCAGGATGAGGTGCGCGAGGTTGTGGCTTACGCATCTGCGCGATATATAGATATTATCCCTGAGATTGAGATGCCTGGTCACGCCGTTGCAGCGCTTACCACCTATCCGCATCTGGGTTGCACGGGCGGTCCTTATGAGGTGTGGACTCGTTGGGGTATTAGCGAGAATATCTTTTGTGCGGGCAAGGAGAGCACCTTTGAGTTTATTGAGAATGTACTCACTGAGGTGCTGGAGCTCTTTCCATACAAGTATATCCACATCGGTGGCGACGAGGCTCCGCGAGCTATGTGGAAGCAGTGCCCTCACTGTCAGAAGCGCATCAAGGATGAGGGTCTGAGGGACGAACACCAGCTGCAGAGCTACTTTATGGAGCGTGTGGAGCGTTGGCTCAACGAGCGTGGTCGTTCAATTATCGGCTGGGACGAGATTCTGCAGGGCGGTATCTCCAAGAGCGCTACCGTTATGTCGTGGCGCGGAACAAAGGGCGGTATTGCAGCTGCAAAGTTGGGTAACGATGTTATTATGGCGCCAAATACCTACTGCTACATTGACTACTACCAGACCTCCGACCCGGCAGCAAATGGCGAGCCGTTGGCAAATGGTCGTCGCCCAGTGACGCTGGCAAAGAACTACTCGCTTGACCCTTATGCAGGTCTTGATGAGCACCAGCAGAAGTTTATCAAGGGCGTTCAGGTAAACCTCTGGACGGAGTATGTCTCTACCTTTGACCATGTGCAGCACATGCTCCTGCCACGCCTTGCCGCGCTTGCTGAGACGGGCTGGTCGTATGGAAATAAGGACTATGCAGACTTCTCGCGCCGTATGCACATACTTCGCAAGCTCTACGATAAGCAGGGTTTTGTCTATGCACCATACTTCTTTAACGGTATTGAGTAATGAAGGGACTCTCGTCACATACACTTCGCACAGCCTCTATGCCCCTCGGTATGATTGTCGGGGCGCTGCTCTGTCGCCAGATTGTCCTGCTGGATAACTGGAGTGATGGGTGGCTGACGCCTGTGCTAATCTTTGCGATGCTATTTTTTACATACTGTAGGGTAGATATCACAAAGATGCGTGTGACGATGATGCACTTCTGGCTATTCGCGGCGCAGATAGTGGGCTCTATGGCACTCTATACCCTCTGCTTGCCATTGGGCGAGACAGTTGCTCAGGGAGCTATGATATGCTCGCTTGCACCTATCGCTATGGCGGCGGTTGTTATCGGCGGTATGCTGGGTGCAAATATAGAGAATATGACAACCTATAGCCTGCTCTGCAATGTGGCTACAGCCTTTGTTGCTCCGTTTATACTCTCGTGGGTAGGTAATGGCGAGTGTACACTCACTCAGATACTTACGAAGGTAGCTCCACTGCTCGTAGCCCCTTTTCTGGCGGGTCAGCTGTGCCGTTTTGCCCTGCCTAAGGTCGCCTCTTGGGTGGCGGGACATAGCCTTGTGTCGTTCTATATATGGCTCGTCTCGCTTATCGTTGTCGTTGGGCGCACTACGGCTTTTGTTATTGACCATAGCGCTACGGAGATGACTACGGAGATTATCCTTGCCGCTGTGGCTGCTGTAGTATGCGTTGCTCAGTTTGCTCTGGGACGAAAGATTGGTGCTAAGTATGGCGATAAGATTGCCGGCGGACAGTCGTTAGGGCAGAAGAATACGGTGCTGGCTGTGTGGATGGCACAGTCGTTTCTCAATCCACTCAGCTCTGTCGCCCCTACAGCATATATCGTATGGCAAAATATAGTAAATTCGTACCAAATATATAAGAAGAAGGATTGATGAAGATTGCAGATGTAGAGCTACGCGACCGTGCGCTCTTTCTCGCCCCTATGGAGGATGTCACCGACCCGTCGTTTCGCTATATGTGTAAGCGATTTGGGGCGGATATGGTCACTACGGAGTTCATCTCCTCCGACGGGCTTATTCGCGATGCGCGTAAGTCGTTGGCAAAGCTCAATATTTCGGACTTTGAACGCCCTGTGGGCATCCAGATATATGGCAACCAGATAGAACCTATGGTGGCGGCTGCAAAGATTGCCGAGGGCGCAAATCCCGATGTTATAGATATAAACTTCGGCTGCCCGATGAAGAAGATTGCAGGTCGTGGCGCAGGCTCTGGTATGATGCGTGATGTGCCTCTTATGGTTGAGATGACTCGCCAGATTGTGCAGGCAGTAAATAAACCTGTGACCGTAAAGACCCGCTTGGGTTGGGACGATGAGAGTAAGAATATTGAGGAGATAGCCCTCCGACTGCAGGATGTGGGTATCGCCGCGCTTACTATTCACGGTCGTACCCGCTGCCAGATGTATACGGGCGAGGCGGACTGGACTCTGATTGGCAAGATTAAGAATAACCCCGCCGTGCATATCCCGATTATCGGTAATGGCGATGTGGACTCGGCACAGAAGGCGAAGCAGATGTTTGACCGCTACGGCGTGGATGCCATTATGATTGGCCGTGCAACATACGGACGCCCGTGGATTTTTCGCGAGATAAGACACTACCTTGAGACTGGTGAGCTGCTGCCGCAACCATCTGTTATTGAGCGTATTGCAATCGCAAAGGAGCACCTTGCAAAGTCCGTGGAGATTAAGGGCGATAAGGTGGGCGTATTTGAGATGCGCCGCCACCTATCCAACTACTTCAAGGGTCTGCCCGACTTCAAACAGACCCGTATGAAGCTCGTTACCCTCACCGATGTGGATGAACTGCAGGATACCATCTCCTCTATTGCCGACCGCTGGGGAGATTATGAGTTTGGTGGGGTAGTGCCACCGCCACTATCTCACGATATATGATTTTGTTGTGATAGCGGCGCATTTGCTGCCTTGTCTGCACCTCGCAAGACAGTCACATACGCCCACCACTTTCTCATGACATCTAATATGAAAAGTATTGTAGATATATTCACAGAACTCGGAGCTCGGCTCGGGCAGATTCCGCAGGGTGTTGTCCGTCAGGCGGTGGAGCAGAATGGCTGGTTTTGCCATGTTGATACCGCCATGGAGGCGCTCTGTTCGCAGATGCTTGACCGCGCGAAGTTGGAGCAGTGGCTCTCGGCGTACGATATTCTGCCGCACACACCTAAGCGCGTGGCGATTATCATGGCGGGAAATATCCCTGCTGTGGGTTTTGCCGATTTGCTCTATGTTGTGGCGAGCGGAAATATCCCCGTTGTCAAGTACTCGGCAAAGGATAGGGTGTTGATGAACTATATCGTAGAGCAACTGCAATCTATTGAGCCTCAGTTGGTTATAGAACAGTACAACGAGCACTCGCAGGTGGATGCCGTAATTGCTACGGGTAGCGATAGTGCGACTCTGCACTTTAGATCAATCTTTGGGGATATACCTGCCCTTATTCGTGGCTCGCGCCACTCTGTGGCGGTGCTTACGGGGTCGGAGAGCGAGCAGGATATGGCGGCTCTGAGTGCCGATATATTTACCCACTGCGGTCTGGGTTGTCGCAATGTGTCGCTTATCTTTGCTCCGCACGATTTTGAGCTTAACCTTCGCGTGCCGGATATGCCGCAGGGATACAAGAATAACTATCGCCACGCTCGTGCACTGATGAGTCTGCAGGGACGCACATTTACGGACTGTGGCGGTGCGCTGATAGTAGAGAGTGGGGCGGAGTTTCCGCGTAGTATCAGCTGCATAAACATCTGCCGATACAGCGACCTGCAGCAGGTGTACTCTTGGATAGCGGATAACCGAAATCGCATCCAGTGTGTGGTCTCGGATGGAAAATCTGTTCCAAATAGCGTAAAATTTGGTCAAGCGCAAATTCCTGCATTAAATGATTATGCAGATGATGTGGATGTTATGAAATTTTTATTATCTTTGCAGTAACAAGAGACTTAAAACTATAAACTATAGCGTATGAAGAAGATTTTTGCACTTATCGTTGCCGTTCTCGCCGTGGGCGTAGCAACAGCACAACCTCCAATGGGTCCTCCTCCAGGTATGGGTATGGGCGGACAGCGTGGCGAGCAGGGTCCTCGTAAAACCCCAGTAGAGCGTATCGCTGGTCTTGTAGAGGAGCTTAAGCTCACGCCCGAGCAGGCAGAGAAGTTCGCACCTGTATATCTGAACTATCAGAACGAGATTCGTAAGATTAAGAAGGATCTCAAAACCCTTATGGATGGCTATCAGGGCAAGGAGATTGACGAGAAGCTCGCCTTCCGTATGGTTATGGATCAGCTCAACTCTGATGCGGATGTTATCGCTTGCAAGAAGGAGTATATGCGCGTCTTTAAGGACTATCTGACCCCAGAGCAGCTCTCAAAGATATTCTTGGTGGAGAAGAAGGCAAGTCGCCCTCCTCGTCCAGAGGGTGGCAGAGGTCCACGCCCCGATGGGGAGCGAGGTCCGCGTCCAGAGGGTAGACCTGCAAACTAAGAGTTAGGACAGAGAACTGAGCAAATGCTCGGTTCTCTTTTTTTGTTGCAGGGTGTCTAAAAGGTGTAAAATTTGGAAACCCAATTTTTTTTGCTATCTTTGCACTGACACACGCAGAGTTTATGGACTTATTATGACTTGTTGCGCGGTATTTGTGCTACTTATTGTAGCTTATCTGTTGGGTTCTATTCCGAGTGCTGTCTGGATTGGCAGGCACTACTTTGGTGTAGATATTCGCGAGCATGGCAGTAAGAATGCCGGTGCAACAAATATGCTTCGTGTATTGGGCCTCAGGGCAGCTCTCCCCGTCTTTGTAATAGATTTTCTCAAGGGTTTTATCGCCGTCAGTGCGATGTCTTTACTGCGTCTTGACCCTACAATTTCCGCTGCATGGATAATCGACTTTAAGATATGTGCCGTTGCCCCAGTTGTGCTGGGCCATATATTTCCTATTTTCGCCTCGTTTAGGGGTGGTAAGGGGGTGTCTACTCTTATTGGTGCGGTTACGGGCATACAGCCAGCCTTGGCACTGCTCTGCTTTGCGGTGTGGATGTTGGTGTTCATTTTTACCCATTATGTGTCGCTATCCTCTATAGTTGCGGGGGTAAGTTTTCCGATATTTGTACTACTCTTTTCGGGTACGCTATATAAACGCTATGGTGAGGCTTCATGGCTCTTTATCCTATTTTCGGTTGTCGTTGCTGCTCTGCTGCTCTGGACACACCGTAAGAATATCGCGCGCTTGCGTGCGGGGACAGAGCCTAAGATGCACCTTTGGAAGAAGAGACAATAATAACACTTAACTTATATAATTTATGCTAGAACAGAACTTAATTAAGATGTATGAGCAGTCGTTCCGCGCAAACCGCGAGATGAGTGCTGTGACAGACTATTTTACGGGCGAGACCTACTCTTACTACGGTTTCGCAAAGGAGATTGCTAAGCTCCACATCATGTTTGACGAGGCAGGTATCAAGCCAAAGGATAAGATTTCTCTCGTTGGTCGTAATACTCCACGCTGGTGCGTTGTCTATATCGCAACCATCACTTATGGCGCGGTTATCGTTCCTATTCTTCAGGACTTTACGCCAAATGATATTCAGCACATTGTAAACCACTCTGAGAGCCGCCTGCTCTTCCTTACAGACTCCTACTGGGATGGTCTGGACGAGGAGGCTATGCCAAATGTGGAGGCTGTGATGTCGCTTACCGACTACCATGTAATCTTTGAGCGTGGTGGCGATAAGATGACCAAGTGTATTGATCAGATGACCGAGAACTACCGCAAGCGCTACCCACGCGGCTTTACATCTGACGATATCAAGTATGCAGATGTGCCAAACGATCAGCTCATCCTGCTCAACTACACATCGGGTACTACCGGCTACTCTAAGGGTGTTATGCTTACCGTAAACAACCTTACTGGTAATGTTATGTACGCCTCTACTATTGGCGACCACAATGGCGAGCCATACTTCCACAAGGGCGGTCGTACACTCTCGTTCCTGCCACTTGCTCACGCATTTGGTTGCCTTGTAGACTTCCTCACTCCACTGGCTGTTGGTGGTCATATTTCACTGCTGGGTCGTATCCCTGCACCGAAGATTCTGCTCTCTGCTATTCAGAAGGTTCAGCCAGAGGTTATCTGCGCCGTGCCTATGATTCTGGAGAAGATCTATCGTAAGCAGATTATGCCACTGCTGGAGAAGGGCCCTCTGAGCATCGCTATGAAGCTGCCTCTTGTAAACGAGGTTGTATTTGCTCAGATTAAGAAGAAGCTGCTTGACTCATTCGGTGGTAACCTGCGTATCTTCGTTGCAGGTGGTGCTCCAGTAAATAAG
Organism: Alistipes sp.; assembly: GCA_017463615.1. Classification (GTDB taxonomy): domain Bacteria; phylum Bacteroidota; class Bacteroidia; order Bacteroidales; family Rikenellaceae; genus Alistipes. The sequence continues at coordinate 132,326 of JAFTOU010000020.1, forward strand.
GAGACCGAGGCGTTCCTGCAGAAGATTCACTTCCCATTCACCGTTGGTTACGGTATGACCGAGTGCGGTCCGCTTATCAGCGTTACCCCTGATACTACCCAGTTCAAGGCGACATCTTGCGGTATGTATCTGAAGGACTACCTGACCGTCCGTATCGACTCTACCGACCCACAGAATATCCCTGGTGAGATTTTGGTTAAGGGTGAGCATGTTATGCTCGGCTACTATAAGAACGAGAAGGATACAGTAGCCTCTATTGATGCTGACGGCTGGTTGCACACTGGCGATATGGGTACTATGGATATTGACGGTACACTCTATATCCGCGGTCGTTGCAAGACTATGATTCTCACCTCTTCGGGTCAGAATATCTACCCAGAGGAGATTGAGGATAAGCTCAATAATATGCCACTTGTCCTTGAGTCACTCGTCCTGGAGAATGACGGTAAGCTCTATGGCCTTGTAGTGCCTGATTTTGAGACCTGCGAGCGCGAGAATATTGACCGCGCAACCCTTGAGGCTACTATGCAGGAGAACCTCAAGCAGCTCAACTCTCAGATTGCAGCCTACGAGCGCTTGGTATCAATCACCATCTACCCTTCAGAGTTTGAGAAGACTCCGAAGAAGAGTATCAAGCGTTACCTCTACAATGTAGCTAAGCTCGGCATAGAGTAATTTGGCGTGATAGCGGCATATTTACTGCCGCTACCACTCACACCAGCAAAGGGCAGTACGATTTAGTACAGCCCTTCGCTGTTGCTTGTGGCGAGCGTTGTAACTATACCACTCTGACGCCAAATTAGGTGGTGTAGTACAGCCCGTCCAAGGGGATTTTTACAATAGATTCTTAATACTTATTGCAGTGAAGCGCAGGGCCCCATTTATCCGTAAGCAGACCATAGGCGAGAATGTCCTCTATGGCCTTGTCTTTATAGCTATATACCTCATTCCGATTTTCAACTCGTTCTTGATGGCGGAGGAGTATGTAGACTTCTATAATAAGGTCTTTCTGGCGTGGAGTATCATCACTCCATACTTAGTACTATTCCTTATCAATAACTATATCCTGCTGCGATTTTTGCTCAATCGTGGGCATATCTTCTGGTATATAGTTGTGGCGCTGGCGTTAAGTACTGCTACCTTCGGCATTATTGAGTATCTGGAGCGCATACACTTTATCTCCGACGGCCATACGGGCTTTGGCGTTCTGCCACATCAGGCAACGCTGGCAGATTTGGCGTGGTACTGGAACATAGTGCTCTCGGTATTTATGTTTGCCGCCAATCTGGGTATTAAGAAGTTCTACGAGTCTATGCAGAAGGACGAGGATAATGCTCGCCTTGCCCGCGAGAATGTTGAGGCAGAGATGTACTATCTTAAGTATCAGATAAACCCTCACTTTCTGATGAATACACTCAATAATATCCACGCGCTGATAGATATTGACGCCGATAGTGCAAAGCGCTGTGTTATTGAGTTGTCGGATATGATGCGCCATGTGGTCTATGAGTCTACTGCCGACTCTATTCCGCTCCATAAGGATATCCAGTTCCTGCATAGCTATATAGAGCTGATGCGCATCCGCTATTCGCAGAAGATAGACCTTGTGTTTGACTATCCGAAGGATATCCCCGCCTCGCTAACCATCTCTCCGCTGGTGCTTATTGTCTTTGTGGAGAATGCCTTTAAGCACGGTGTCAGCCGTAGTAGAGCGTCGTTTATCCATATCAATATCTCGCTTGAGGAGAACTATGTTGTGGCACGCTTTAGTAACTCCGTAAGCCCTAAGAGCAGCGATGGTAAGACGGGTATCGGGCTGGAGAATGTCCGCCGCCGTCTGGAGCACCTCTATGGGGATAAGCACCTGCTGCTTATTGCTGAGGATGATGATAAGTATTGTGTAACTCTGAAAATTCCGGTTTCCTATGAATCTTAGATGTATCGTTATTGACGACGAACCCCTTGCGCTCAGACAGATGGGTGTCTATGTCTCTCGCGTTCCGTATCTGGAACTTGTGGAGAGCTTTGATAGCGCCGTTGAGGCCCGTAGCTGGCTGCAGCAGGGTGGTGCTGTGGATCTTATCTTTGTGGATATCAATATGCCGGAACTTAGCGGTGTAGATTTCGTGCGTGGGTTGGAGAACCCTCCGATGATTATCTTCACTACTGCCTACTCGGAGTACGCCATTGAGGGCTTTAAGTTGGACGCTGTGGACTACCTGCTCAAGCCATTTAGCTTTGAGGCCTTCTCTCGCGCAGCTGGTAAGGCTCACTCCATTGCCGAGCTACTCTCCCTGCGCGATAACGCAGCTATTCCCGAGGCGGAGGCTGTCAGCGAGCAGAGCGCCGAGCGCGAGTGTATCAGCATCCGCGCCGACCATAAGACCTCGCTTGTTCGCTACTCAAATATCGTCTACCTTGAGTCCGCGGGCGAGTATATCCGCCTGCACCTTGCTGATGGTAGCAAACTGGTAACACTCTTTAGACTCAAGAATATGGAGAGCGCCCTGCCTTCCGAGCGCTTTGTCCGCGTCCACCGCTCCTTTATCGTCAACCTGGAGCATGTCACGGGCTACACCAAGGGCCGCGTCTTTCTCACTAGCGACGAATATGCCCCCATCGGCGAAAACTATAAGGAGAGCTTCGCCTCCATCGTCGAAAAGTTGGGGTAGATTTAATACTCCATCACTGGAAATGCGCTCAGCTTTCGGTACTGCCCGTCCACAAGTTCGGCGCATAGGTGCTTATGCCCATTCGTGAGGATAATGTATCGCGCACCGAGCACTGCGTTGTAGCGCACCGCTTGCGCAAATACCTCTTGTGTAATCTTCACATCTGTCGCCTTGCACTCCACAAGTATTGCGGGCTTAAGGTCGTTGCCTACGACCACAATATCTGCTCGCTGAGCTGTGCCGTTAATCTTCACGGGGTACTCCTGCGCAATAGATTGAGGCAGCGCCCCGCAGTGCGAGATTAGGAAGGCTATGGCGTGGCGACGAACCTCCTCCTCGGGCGTAAGCAGCAGGTAGCGACCACGCAGAGCATCCCACACGAAACGCTCCCCATTCACTACCTTTGTCACCATCTCTATGGCAGGGAAATTGATTTGACGCCTATTTGCCATCTGTCAGAAATTTATTATCTTTGTGGCAAAGATATATATTTTATGAAGATTATCCTACTCCTTGCATCAATATTCGCCTTTGCAACTGCCTCGGCACAGAGTCTTGCCCTTCCGTTTGAGGGGGCAGAGCCTGCTCGCGGAGCTGTTACCCCTTATGGTAGACTCTCTGACGCTGTGGCGGATAACCCTGCGCAGTCAAACTATGTGGCTAAGCTCGCCGAGTGGAGTATCTCGGAGGATGGTCGCCAGTACGATAGCTCTTTCGCCGTTCCGGTGTGGTGGCTCAACCGTCAGGTTATTGTCCGCGTAGGCCGTAGTAGCTCGGCTTACGAGGTGCTGGTTGATGGTCGTAGGGTAGGCGTGGCAACTTCGGGCGCAACTCCCGTAGAGTTCAATGTCACCAAGTATGCCAAGGAGGGGCGCCGCACGCTCACTATCCGCCAGATAGATGCCGAGCAGAATCGCGTAAATGGACTCTTTAGCACCCTCAAGCCATCTGTTACGGATGTGGCGGTTATCTGTCAGCCAACTATTCGCGTGCGCGATATTATCACCTCTACGACCCTTAACGACAGTGGCGAGGGTATCGTTCAGTTCTCTGTGGCTATCAAGTGCGATGCGCTGAATGCTAAGCGCTCGCGTATCAGCTATACCGTGCACCTGAACGATAGCACCGTGCTCACTAAGGGCTACCGCGACATATCGCTTGATATGCGCCGCGAGGATACCGTCCGCTTTATGGCTCGCGTGCCGAAGAATAGCCTCTGGAGCCCCACGAATCCACACCTTATTACCGTAGAACTTGAGAACCGCATTGATAATCGCCCGTCGGAGTATATCCGCCGTAGCGTGGGCGCACGCGCTGCCGATGTTGTGGAGAATAAACTGTGTATCAACTCCGCTCCTCAAACGCTCCGCCTGAGGGACTATAACCCCGCGCAGAGCATTACGGAACAGGTTACAGAGGGATATAACGGCCTTGTCGTGCCCGCTTACTACGCAACAGAGCAGCTGCTGAGCCAGTGCGATAGGGCAGGAGTGCTGGTCTTTGTTCAGAGTGCGATAAACACCCTCGCCCTGGGCGACCATATCCGTATAGGCGGTAACCCGAGCAACGACCCCTTCTGGCTTGAGAGCTACCTGGCCTTTAACCGCGCAGCTTACTACTCTACGCGCCACCACCCAGCCGTTGTCGGATACGCTATCGCCGCAGGAAAGACTACGGGAATCAATGTCTACGAGAGCTACCTGCTGCTCAAAGGCCTTGAAACACGCCTGCCAATCATCTATCAGGGCGCTGCAGGCGAGTGGTGTAGCGATGCGGTGGCTATTAGGTAAGTTGCTGATTTACTGCACTTTTGCAAATAACGCCAAAAAATAGTAAAATTTTTCTCAATTTTTTTTCGCAAAAAGTTTGCACAAAAGATTTTTTTGCCCTATCTTTGCACTCGCAATCAGGTAATAAAGCTGATATGTGATGCCTCTTTAGCTCAGTTGGTAGAGCACGACACTCTTAATGTTGGGGTCCAGGGTTCGAGCCCCTGAGGGGGTACGAAGGACGAAAATCGAATGATTTTCGTCTTTTTTGCGTATAGATACACTTGGTCCTTATCGCGTTTATGTGGTTGTTACATTTTGATCAACTGTAGAACTCAAATTTATAAAATTTTGGTGGTGTACAAGAATAAAAAATATATCTTTGCAATATTAAAATATGTAGTAGTATTATGAGCGCACAAAGTAATAACAATGGTAGGGCTATGAGTATGCATGTTTAACGACATTATATAGCTCAATAAAGAAGGTTAGAAATGTTCGGATAGTTGATAACAGCAGCTTACATGCTGCGAAAAGAGCGTGGGATACATTGCAGAGTGGTGCTCAATCTTTGTATAGAATGAGCGCAGAGTCAATTGTTGTAACAATATTCGCATTAGAACCTAGAATATTGGAGAATTGTAACGATATACTGAATCTATATATTCAAACAGATGATAAAGGTAAATTAGGAGATGTTAGAGATATTATAATTGAGCGTTCTAGTTTAAAATGGGAAATAGGGCTAAGTATTAAGCACAATCATATGGCTGTTAAACATAGTCGTATTTCAGAGCATCTTGATTTTGGAAAAAGTTGGTATGGTATAGAGTGTAGTGATGAGTATTGGAATAGTGTTGCTCCTACATTCAAGTATTTGAGAGATGAAAAAGATAAAAATACAAAATTTAGAGATTTGCCAGATAAGGACAATGATGTTTATATTCCTTTATTGAATGCATTTATGGCAGAAATTTCCAAACAAGTTACATCTCATAAAAATATTCCTCGTAAATTAATAGAATATCTTTTGAGTAAATTTGATTTCTACAAAATTATCAGCATTGATCATTTAAAATTGACGACAATTCAATCTTTCAATATGTATGGAACATTAAATATTGCAGGAGAGCACTGTTTGCCACAAATAAAAATCCCAAGATTGTTACTGCCTACAACATTACTGCATATTGGTTTTAAACCCAAAAAGAAGACAACCGTGTTGATGACTTTTGATAATGGATGGCAGTTTTCTTTCAGAATACATAATGCGGAATCAAAAGTAGTCTCGTCATTAAAATTTGACATTCAAATTGAAGGCATGCCATCAGATGTTAATATGAAATTTAATTGCAAGTGGAATAATGAATCTAATTAGTTTATTTAGTGGAGCCGGTGGCTTAGATTTAGGGTTCCATAGAGCTGGCTTTACAACAGTTATAGCTAATGAGTTTGATAAAAAGATTTGTCCGACATATCGCGCTAACTTCCCTAATGTTAGGCTGATAGAGGGAGATGTTCGCAATATTACTAGTATCTTGTAACATCTAAATGTTGTATAAGAGCAAATATTTTCGTAACTTTGTTGAGCCCAACTCAACACGATACGAATATGCCTATCCAGAAGTACGAGATAAGTTTGTCTGCGACCGAGCGCAAGCAACTTACCAA
>JAFTOU010000002.1 GCA_017463615.1 Alistipes sp.
AACTATGAAAGATGCCTTTCATAATATTACGGGGTATTAGTACCAATTTCTCAGTGTTATCCCCCTGTTATGGGTAGGTTGCATACGCGTTACGCACCCGTGCGCCGGTCGCCGGCAAATTGTGCAAGCACAATCTCCGCTGCCCCTCGACTTTCATGTGTTAAGCCTGCCGCTAGCGTTCATCCTGAGCCAGGATCAAACTCTCCATTGTAAAAAATTATAATGTATCGTTAGAGTCCTGACTACTTCTTTTTCCTTAAAGGAAATTGACAGATAAATACTACACTTTCTCTCAATTTATAACCAGTAAATCAAAGAACCGTTTTCAAAAATTTCCTTCCCGTTTTAGGATGGAAAGCGGTTGCAAAGGTAAAGCATATTTTTGAAACCACCAAATGTTTTTGAAACTTTTTTTGAAAAACTTTTCAACATTTTATTCACACGATGTTGAAAACCTTTTTCAGAACCGTTGCAACCAGTGTTATTTCCTGATTGCGGGTGCAAAGATAGAGACAAAAAATTTACTGTGCAAATGTTTTGCAAACTTTTTTGCGTATTTTTTGAAAAAATTTTAATATTTCTTAAAAATGGGCGTTTATACCTATGTATATAATATATATAAGGGGCGATTGACTTTTCAGGGGTATTGCGACGGAAAAGGGTGTATGTAAGAAATTTTTACTATCTTTGTACCAAACAAAACTAAAGGTAGGTTCTATAAATTAGGGCGAGTTGATTTTTGAGTATATTTTGAGCAGGTTTCTCAGCTCTTTTGAAGGCGCAATAGCCTATTACAACTGAGAAAAGGTGAGAAAGATGTCAAAATAGACCAAAAAGCAACCGCAATAGAATCTACTCAAAAGCGAAAATAATATTTACTAATTTATAGAACATACCTTAGTTATGAATTGGAAAAAGATATCTTTAATATTTGCGGTGTTAATAATTGCCGACCAATTGTTGAAAATTTGGATCAAGACCCACATGCACCTTGACGAGGCGATAGTGGTATTCCCCGACTGGTTTCAGCTTCGCTTTGTGGAGAACAACGGCGCAGCCTTCGGTATGCAGATTGCAAGTGGCGGAGGTTTTGACTGGGGAAAGTTGCTGCTCAGCCTCTTTCGTGTAGGTCTGGTGGGTGCGATGTTCTACTACATCAACTACCTGCTCAAGCAGAAGGCGCCGACGGGAGTTATTGTCGGATTGGTGCTCATCGCTGCCGGTGCAATAGGTAATATTATTGACAGCGCCTTCTACGGACTTATCTTCTCAGCCTCAACACCTGCGACGGTGGCGGAGTTTGGTGGCAGCTATGCCCCATTTATGATGGGTCGCGTGGTGGATATGTTCTACTTCCCGCTCTTCCAGTGGAACAGCTGTCCGAGCTGGCTGAGCTTCCTGGTAGATTCGCGCAACTACTTCTTCGGTGCGATATTCAACCTTGCCGATGCATATATATCGGTGGCGGTGGTCTACCTGCTGATATTCCAGTACAAGTTCTTCAAGTAGGGCAAGATATTGTGTTACAAAGACATCTCTGCGGAGGTGTCTTTATTTTTTTATGCCTAAACCTTTGAAATGTTCTGAAAAATTATTAACTTTGAGCAAATATTGCATTATATTTATTTAATAATTTTAATATTTACCTAAAACTCTATCTATGAAAAGAACTAATCTTGGTGTATACACTACACCGCAGCTCCGAGAGCTGAATGTTCGCTGCGAGGCAGGTTTCGCCACCAGCGTAGGCATTGACGGCGTCACCCCTGAGGATGGCGTATGGGACGAGTAATAACCAATAAACAGACTAAAATTATGAAGAAGATTTATGCTATTTTCGGTCTGGCATTGGCTATGCTGACCGCAGGTTGCGCAAAGGATGCAACCGAGGATGTCGCTGTAGGCGGCAAAGTTGTTCTGGGCGTAGGTATCGTGGATACCCGTACCGCTCTGGGCGAGCTTAATGGTGCGAAGTATGATGTTGTATGGTCTGAGAATGACGCTGTAGCTGTAAACGGCGTGGCTTCTGAGGCTTTGGCTGCAGCTGCTGCAGGCAAGACAACCGCAGAGTTTACTGTAAGTGGCGTTAGCGCTCCTTACTCAGTGCTCTACCCTGCTAATATTCTGGGCGCTGATGGTAACATCACCGTTGCTACTGAGCAGAGCTACACCGCTGGCTCATTTGCAAGTGGCTCGGCTGTGCTGGTGGGCTACTCTAACACTGAGAATGTGATGCTGCACAACCTCTACAGCTTCGTGAAGATTACTATCAACAAGGGCGGCGATGAGACCCTGAAGTCTGTAACCCTGATTGCTAAGGGCGGCGAGGCTATCTCTGGTACTTTCGCTGTAGACTATCAGAACGCAACTATCAGCCCACTGGCTGGTAAGGACCTTATCCGCGTATCTGCTGCTGAGGGTATCCCTTATGTAGACGGCAAGGCTGAGGTTATCATTGCTGTTCCTGCTGGCGAGTACGCTCAGGGCTTCGGTCTGAAGATTGTTGATAACGCCGGTAAGGCTATGGAGAAGAGCGCATACACCGCTACAGGCCTCACTGCTCCTGCAGGTGTGCTGCTCAATATGCCAGCTATCACCTACGCAGGTGCTGAGCAGAGCGTGGTGACTATCAACAACGCAGCAGAGCTTCAGGCTGTAATGGCTCAGGCTACTGCCGAGTTCACTGGCACTGTTGTTCTGGGTGCAGATATTGATATGACTGGTGTTACTATCACTCCAGTGGCTGAGTTCAACGGTACTCTTGACGGTCAGGGCTACGCTCTGAAGAACTGGACATCTTCTGAGGGTCTGTTTACTATGAACAACGGTACTATCAAGAACCTCGTTATTGACGAGTCTTGCGTGCTGACCCTTCCAGTAATCACTGAGGCGGCTATGATTGGCTTCGTTACCGACCAGAACACAGGTCTTGTATACGGTTGTGTAAACAATGCAGACATCAACCTCACCCTTGAGGCGGATCTTGCCTTCCAGTATAAGGTGGGTGCTATCGTTGGTTACTCTTCAGAGGCTGGTAAGGTATCTAACTGTATCAACAATGGCGATATTACCATCTACTTCCCTGCAATTACTGCAGCTTCTGACTATATCGGTGGTGTTGTTGGTAACACATCTATGAGCGATGCTGCAAATGTAGCCGTTGAGAACTGTATCAACAATGGCGACATCACCTTGACCGTTCAGGGCGGTGGTAAGAATGTCTATATCGGTGGTATTAGCGGTGCTTGCAACAACAAGGGAGTTATTAACGACTGTATCAACAATGGCGCTGTAACTTACAACTTCATCGGTGGTGGTGGCGGTGCTTACCCTAACCAGGGTGGTATTGTAGGCTACACAGCTTGTACAATCAACTACTGTAAGAACTATGGCGATGTAACATTCTATACTGAGGGTGAGTCTGTAACTCGTCCAGCAGTAGCAGGTATCGCAGGTTATGTATCTAAGACCGTTAAGGGTTGTGAGAACTACGGTAAGATTAAGGCTGAGGGTGTAAAGTTTGCAAAGGCTAACTCTGCAGATGCATCTGGTGCTGGTGGTGAGCAGTGGCCTGTATTCGGTGGTTGCTTCGGCTGCGTAGGTAGTGTTGCAAAGAATGGCACTGCTGATATTGAGGATTGTAACAACTACGGCGAGGTGCTGGTTATCAACCCTAATGGTAGCTGCCGCTTCGGTGCTGCAGGTGTTGTTGGTGAGCCTTGCGGTAATGTTAAGAACTGCCACAACTATGCTAAGGTTGATGTTACTGGTGGTTCTCAGGCATACCTCGGAGGTGTTGTAGGTTTCCACTATACAGCAAATGAGAAGGTTATGGAGAATTGTACAAACGAGGGCGAGATTATCCTTCGTGAGGGTACTTACTACTATGCAGCAGCAAGCAAGGATATCTCAGAAGCTGCTTACCAGTATGTTGGTGGTATTGTAGGTTCTTACAATTCGTATACTAATTTCAAGGCTATCAACTGTGTAAATAAGGGTGCTGTTAAGTCTGACTGCCGTCTACCAGTTCTGATTGGTGGTGTATATGGTAGCCTGCGTGGTACTGCAGAGAACTGCGTAAACTACGGCAAGGTTACAAGCAACGGCAACTATGGCGATATCTCAGGTAAGCCAACAGCAGTTACAGGTTTCGCTGGCTTCGGTGGCGGTAGCTCTGTAAATTGCGCTAACTATGGCGATGTAGAGGTTACAAATGCAACTGGCGTTTGCGTAGCTACAGCGATGTTGGGTAATGTAGGTAACACTGAGCAGAGCCACACTGGCGCTACTCTGAAGTGTAATGTTGCCTCTAACCTCACCACTGCGCTTATCGCTGCATCGCAGGTTAATAATGCAAAGACTACTACCTTTGGTACTGCAGAGTCTCCAATCTCTATTGAGGGCGTAACTCTCAATGGTACAGCTGTTACAGCCGAGAGCCTTGCAACTACTCCTATCGTAGGCGTTACCGAGGAGGCAAATGTTGCAAACCTTGTCTACGCCGTTGGTACAACTATCGTGGTTAAGTAACAACAACGACACCCAATAAAAAAGCACCCTGCGGGGTGCTTTTTTTTGCTGTTGGCTATTGGCTATTAGCCATTGGCCATTGGCCATTAGCTTTTCAGAGGTGTCGCTGCGCGACAGTGTAAGGGGCACTACTTTCAGATATACTGATACTGATACCGACTCGGAGTAAGCCATATTTTGTTGGCTCGTCTACGACGACCCTTCCTCCTCGCGGCTCGGCATAGTCTGCAAGCAGCCTCTGCTCTCGCTCCGCAGCGTCGGTTGTCAGAGTGGCACCTCCTCGGAGTAAAAAAAGAAATCTAATTTTAGGTGTGGATTTACAACGCTCGGCAAAAAAATCAACCGCAGACACTGACACCGACTCAGATTAAGCCATATTTTGTTGGCTCGTCTACGACGACCCTTCCTCCTCGCGGCTCGGCATAGTCTGCAAGCAGCCTCTGCTCTCGCTCCGCAGCGTCGGTTGTCAGAGTGTGTCAGATACGGTGCATCGTGAAAAAGAGCAGTCGCGGATAGTACTAAAGCGTACAGCCGCGACTGCTATTTAAGGGATGTGCCGTAGGTGGCACGCTATCACAACAAAATGGTTTACTCCTCGTCGGTATCAGTATAAGCCTTCAACAACTTATCCTGCACATCCGATGGAACCTGCTCGTATGCCTCAAAGCGCATGGTGTAGGTAGCAGCGCCGGAGGTGAGGGATGAGAGGGTGGTTGAGTAGCGATAGAGCTCAGCCAGAGGCACGCGAGCCTGGAGGCGGTCAAAGCCCTTATCGTGGTCCATACCCATAATCATTGCGCGGCGGTTCTGCAGATCACTCATAACAGAGCCCATATACTCTGATGGTGTGAGCACCTCTACGCTATAGATAGGCTCCATAATCTTCGGACCTGCGTTGCGGAATGCCTCCTTGAAGGCGTTACGAGCAGCGAGCTTAAATGAGAGCTCATTTGAATCTACTGGGTGCATCTTACCATCATAAACAATCACGCGGATATCACGAGCGTAAGAACCTGTGAGTGGGCCCTCGTCCATCTTCTCCATAATACCCTTAAGGATAGCTGGCATAAAGCGAGCATCAATAGCACCACCAACGATAGAGTTGTAGTACTGCAGCTTACCGCCCCAAGGAAGGTCATACTCCTCCTTACCCTTGATATTCACGGTAACCTCCTTGCCGCCAGACTTATACTTTGAAGGCTCGCCGATACCCTCGTAGTAAGGCTCAATAACGATATGTACCTCACCAAACTGACCTGCACCACCAGACTGCTTCTTGTGGCGGTAGTCTGCCATAGCGACCTTAGTAATAGTCTCACGGTATGGGATACGAGGAGCGAAGAACTCCATCTCCACCTTACTATCTGCAAGGATGCGAGCACGCAGGATATTGAGGTGGTGCTCACCCTGACCCTGGATAATGGTCTGCTTAAGCTCCTTAGAGTACTCTACAAGGATAGTTGGGTCCTCAAAGCGAGCGTCCAGAAGCAACTTGCCGAGTTTCTCCTCGTTAGCCTGATCCTTAGCCTTAACAGCAGCGCGGTAGCGTGGCTCAGGGAATACGATAGGCTCAACAGCAACAGGTGCACTTGGAGCTGCGAGGGTGTCGTTTGTACGAGTGCCCTTCAGCTTCACGGTGCAACCGATATCACCAGCCTCAAGCTGGGTAACCTTGATACGGTTCTTACCTGCAACAGCGAAGAGCTGAGAGAGCTTCTCCTTATTGCCAGTGCGAGAGTTTACAAGCTCCATACCCTCGGTTACAGTACCACGAACTACGCGGAAGTAGTTGATCTCGCCGATGTGGTGCTCCATCTGGCTCTTGAATACGAACAGAGCCACTGGTGCGGTCTCGTCTGCAGGCATAGCCTCGCCCTCAACGGTGAGGAAGTCTGGTGCCTTAGTAGGACCTGGAGCAACATTGATGATGAACTCCATCAGACGCTTAGTACCGATGTCGCGCTTACCGCTGGTAACGAAGATAGGCATAACCTTACGGTTAGCAACACCGAGCTTCAGACCTGAGCGGATATCGTCCTGAGTAAGGGTACCCTTGTCAAAGTAGAGCTCCATAAGAGCGTCGTCATACTCTGCAGCGGTCTCTACCAGCTCCTGATTGAGAGCCTTTGCACGCTCCATCTCAGACTCTGGAATCTCAAGCTCCTCGCGAGTACCGTTCTCGTCAGTGAAGCGATACATCTTCATCATCAGAACATCCACGAAAGAGTTGAAGCCTACGCCCTGGTTTACAGGATACTGAACAACTACAGGCTTTACGATAGAGTCAGCCTTGATGCTCTCCAGTGTAGACTCGTAGTTAGCCTTGTCGGCATCCAGCTGGTTGATAACACCGATAAGTGGCTTATTGAGGATGCTTGCATAGCGAGCCTGAATCTCGTTACCTACCTCCCAGCCGGTCTGAGCATTTACAAGCATAACGCCCACATCACCCACCTTGAAGGCAGAGAAGAGGTTGCCGCAGAAGTCGTCAGAACCTGGACAGTCAATAATATTGAGCTTGCGACCCATAAACTCAGTAAAGAGTGTAGTCGCGTAGATAGAGCGCTTGTACTCATGCTCAATGTCGGTGTTATCCGACAGAGTGTTGTTGTTTTCAATACTACCCCTACGGTCAATAACCTTACCTTCGTAAGCCATAGCCTCTGCAAGGGTAGTCTTACCCGAGCCTGGAGCACCTATCAGAACGATGTTCTTAATCTCTTTTGGTGAATAGTTTTTCATTTTAGTTCTATAATTTTAAGGTTTTTACTAACTTTTAGTTCAAAGTCCGTTTTCAGTCTATAAAATTAAGCACTTTTTTTTGAACCGCCAAGCGTTTTACAAAAAATCTGCATCTACTTAGCAACTTTCACCATTTTTATATTGTTTACGCTATACTTTGGATTGAATCTGCATACATCTACATCGCCCACAATTCCCGCCACGCGACCACGACGGGTATACTGCCATATGGTGTACATTCCCTTGCCGTCAATTACGGGTCGCTTGCCGCCATAACGACCCAAGTAGAGGTGATAGCGGTTGTACTTGGGCGCTAAATATTTGTTGTAGAATACCTGCGAACTGTATATCATCGGCAGACAGCCATACTCCTTTTTGAATAGAGCTATCAGCTCGTCTAACCGCGCCTGAATGGCAGCCTTGGAGCGGGAGTCGGTAACCTCAATGTCAATCATCGGAATAAGGTCCATCTTCCGCCCTGCCACGGTGCGCTTGAAGTGGGCAAACTGTTCCTGCGCGCTGCTGGTCATTCGGAAAAAGTGGTATACACCCACGGGAATACCCGCTGCACGAGCACCCTTGTAGTTGCGCACAAAGTATGGGTCGGTGTATGTCGCCCCCTCCGTCGCCTTGATGTATACGAACTTCATCCCCGCGCCCTTGACCTTCTGCCAGTTGATGCTCTTCTGGTAGCGCGAGACATCTATGCCCTTGCCCTGTGCAACGGCAAAAGATGTCACAAAGATGCTTAGTATTGTAAAAAGTATTATTCTGGTTTTCATTTTTTGGCTGTTAGCTGTTGGCTTTTCTAAGGTATCGCCAAGGCGATGATGTTTATGGATTGAAATACCACTGACGCCCCTCACTGCACCAATTTTAGCGTGATAAGGCGGTAGATACAACGCTCGGCAAAAATACCCGCGATGGGTTGTACTAAAGCGTACTACCCATTGCGGGTACTTTTTGTTAGCGGAAGTAGGTATCCGCCTTATCACGCTAAAATCGCTTGAGGATGGCGTATATTTCGAAGGTAAAGCCAGCGACGACTATGATTGGGGCTAAGGTGATGCGACGGAAGGAGAAGATGTTTTCGTTGAACTGCTCGGGGGTGGAGGCATCGCCACCAGACATAAGGATGAAGCCCAGCAGGATAATGACTGCGCCGAGGAGGATGAGGGCGTAGTTTTTGAGTGTTAGGGGCATCTTATCGTCGTTCTCGTTTTTCAGATTCTTAAACCACTTCATTTTAGTACAAATGTATATTATTAGACCTCATATTTACAAATTTATTTACCGCAAAGAGGGTAAAGAGCACCGAGACCACCACGCCAGCGATGACCATAGCGGCGGTAGTTATGGCGACAATCTCCACCTGCTCAAGCAGGGCGAGCTGCGGCAGGGTGTGGTCCAGGCCGAAGAGCGCGCCGACAAAGAGCAGCGTAGCGAAAATACCTGCGACAAGGCCCTGCAGGGCACTACGGCTAAGGAAAGGTTTTATGATAAACCAGCGTGTAGCGCCAACGAGCTTCATCGTATTTATAGCCTCGCGGCGGCTATAGATAGTCAGTCGGAGGGTGTTATTGAGTAGCACCACAGAGATTACGACCATAGCGCCACCGAAGAGAATCAGCAGCAGTTGCATAGTATCCAGCACCGAGTGCACCTGCTCCAGAGTACTCTGAGGGTAGGATATATTGGTCACCTCCGCCATAGCTCGGGTTTTATCCACGAAAGTTGCCAGGGCGAGCGAGTCGGCAGCAGCGGCAGAGAGGGTCACATCAAAGCTATCGGGGAGCGGATTTGTGCCCAGCACCTCCTTGATATCCACATCAAAGGCGCGGCGGAACTGCTCGTCGGCGAGCTTATCCTCCTTAGAGACAAAGGCGATATTGGCGACGATGCTATCGGCAGCAATAGCGCTGCTAAGGCTATCACGCTCAGACTCCGAGAGGCCATCCTTAAGCTCCACGAGCATAACAACGCCCTCGCGAACACCCTCCGCCGAGCGGAAGATGTTGTGCATGGCGTAGCCTATGCTGCCCAAGATAAAGAGCACCAGCGCAATGCTAACCGTAGAGACGGTGTAGGAACGCAATATTTTTCTGCTTGTTGAACTATTTTTCATCTTTCTGAACATTTTTTCTTCTATACCACACAGCCCCAGCGAGTGAGAGCAGCAGGAGCAGCGAGCTTACTGCCGTAACAGCCTCTGTAGCAGTCCAATATGGCGCACGGAAACTCCACTCTACCGTATGCTCGCCCGCAGGCAGGCTCATACCGCGCAGGATATAATCCACACGAATGGCATCGGCAGGGACGCCATCAACGGTGACGCTCCAACCCTTATCATAAAATATCTCGGAGAATACGGCAAAGACCTCCTCCTCGGCAGTGTAGTGGTACTTCAGGCGGTTTGGTGCATACTCCACAAGGGCAATATCTCCCGCCGTAGAGTAGGCGGTCTGCTCCGGCACATCGCGCTCGGCAACCACAGCGGTAGAGGCAAGGTCTACAATACCCAGAGCCTCAATCTCCTCATCAGCACCACGAACACCGAGCACAGAGTCCACAAACCACGCTGCCCCCAATGCGCTATCACGCAGGACAACCTCACCCTCTGAGGAGATGATATACTTGGTGTTGAGCATATCAAGGATACCCTCGTGCGGAAGCTCTACAGGCAGGTAGTAGTCTATAATATCCTGATAACGAGAGAGTTTCGCGCCATGATAACCACCCACAGAGCGGTGGAACATAGATGTTGTTGCATCGTTGAACGGCGAGACGGAGAGGTTGAACACGCGGTAGCCCAGCTCCTTATCCGCCATAATCTGCTTATCCGCCTCGGTGGCTGTAATCTGCGTCTTGCGCGGAGCGACAAAGTCGTCGTGACTGAGGTATCTAAACGCCACAGGGACCATATCGGCAATAACCAAAGTCGCAAGCAGGGCGATAGCGTAGCTCTTGCCCAACTTACCATAGACCACCAGCGCCACAACTGCCACGGCAAGCAGCACGAAGATAAGTGAGCGGAGCGAGTCGGCACTCATCATCTGCTCGCGCTCCTGAGCGATAGCTCCCGCCACAGACCAGCCAATCTCGTCGTGCAGACCCTGCTTAACCAAATCCTCAGCGCCTCCGTTGTTGAAAATCTGCTCAAAGCGGCTGCTGATACGCATAGCTGTACGCTCCTCGCCAAACTCAAAGATATTTTTGCCAAAGATGCTGAATATCAGCAGTATGCCTGCTGTAACACCTCCACTCCAGAGCAGAGCCTTGTGCAGTCGCTCTCTGTTCTGCTCCCTGAAGAGCTGCCACAGAGCGAAGGCTGCGAGCAGAGGCACGCTCCACTGCAGCACCACAAGTGCCATAGAGACGGTGCGGAACTTATTGTACATCGGCAGTATGTCGTAGCACAGCTTTGTAAACCACATAGCGTTGCTACCCCAACTGAGCAGCAGCGCAAAGAGGCTCACAGCGACAATCCACCAACGATTTCTATTGCTACAGAGCATAATACCCAGCAGGGCGAGGAATACCGCCACAGCGCCCAGATATGTAGGGCCCGCTGTATAAGGCTGTGTGCCCCAGTAGGTTGTATCGGTAAGGTATGGCACCACATACTGCTTCGGCAGACCGATAAAGTCAAAGTAGTCCCATTCCTTGAGCACGCTATTGAGCGGAGCTGTGCGCTCCTCGGAGAAGCCGTCAAAGCCACTCTCGCCACCCATAAAATCGGGAACTATCATCGTCCAGCTCTCAGTTATGCCGTAGCTCCACGCCGTAGCGTAGTCCAAGTCCAGGCCATCGCTCTGACCCTCAACAGCCGCCACAGCCTCGCTACCTCCGCGGATAGTATCCTTGCTGTGCTGCATGGTGTAGAAGAGCGACGAGAAGTTAGCACCCACAGAGAGCATCGCCGCAGCCGCAAGTACCGCCGTGCGCTTACCAAACGAGGCGAGCGCCTTATCCTTGATGGCGAAAATCAGGTCGTTCACCCACAGGGCAAGGGCTGCAAGCAGGAAGTAGTAGGTTATCTGCGGATGGTTTGCGCCAATCTCCAGGGCAGCAAAAAGTGCCGCCAGAGCGCCTCCTAAAGCCATATTGCCACGCAGGGTCATATATATCGCACCCATCATTGCTGGGGCGTATGCTGCCGCCCACATCTTGGTGATATGTCCCGCACCGATGATTAGGAAAAAGTAGGTAGACAGTCCGTATGCCAATCCCGCCACGATGCCTATCCACGGGCTGAGCCCCATCATCACCACCATAAGCCACATAGAGAGCATGGCGAAGAAGATGAGCACTATAGGTTCGCCCATAAGGTTCATAACCTTGTCCGTCACGCCCTTGATAAACTGCGCGGGGTAGCGTATATTTATAAGGTATGCCGGCATACCGCCAAACATCGCGCCCGTCCACTGAGGGTCCTCGCCCGTAGCGGCACGGTGTGCGCGGATGTCGCTACTCATACCGTCAAACTGCTGGATGTCGTGCATAGCAATCTTGCGACCCTCAAACTGCGGGGCGAAACATACGGCACAAACAGCAAAAAAGGTCACCACGGCAACAATCGTTGGCGTAGCGGCAGATAGTATATTCTTCCAGTTTATCATATCTTTTCTCTACAAACCACACAAAAATACAAAAAAACATTCATATTTCGGGTCTCTGTCGCAAAAATTGCTTATCTTTGCTAAAATATAAGACTGTTTGTACTATTTTTAGAACATACTGCATGGTAACACTTGATGATATTCGCCGACCTATAGCCGATAGAATTGAGGAGTTTGAGGCATTTGTCCGCTCGTCCTTCTGCGAGCAGGAGGGAACATTACTTGCCGATATGGTGGACTATATCCTCAACTCGCGCGGCAAGGGTCTGCGCCCTACCCTTACGATGCTCTGCGCCGCTGCCACATCACAATCGGGCAGCTTCGGAAAGCGCACGATGCTTGCAGCAATGCTTATAGAGATGATTCACACCGCCTCGCTGGTGCACGACGATGTTATTGACGAGTCCAACCTGCGTCGCGGCAAGGCCTCGGTGAATGCCCGCTGGCAGTCACGCAACGCCGTTATTGTGGGCGACTATATCCTTGCACGAAATATGGATATAGGTCTGCGTAGCGGACAGTACGACCTGCTAACACACATCATCGGCAATATGGCTGTGCTCTGCGAGGGCGAGATTTTGCAGTCCGACCACGCCGGCAAGTTAGATATCTCCAAGCAGGACTACTTTGACATCATCTACAAGAAGACCGCCTCGCTCTTTGCCTCTTGCGCCTCGGCAGGTGCTATGTCTGTAGGTGCTCCGCGCAGGACTATTGAGAGCATGCACCGCTTTGGCGAGATGGTGGGTATGGCGTTCCAGATTGTAGACGATATTTTGGACTACACGCCAAATAACAACACCGGCAAGCCCGCCGCTAACGACCTTCAGGAGCGAAAGATTACCCTGCCGCTGCTGGAGACTATGGAGCGCGTAACGCCCGAGGTGCGTAGCCAGATACTCTCTGCCGTAGAGCGCTCGGCAACAGATAGCTCGGCGGTGGAGTTTATCCACAAGCAGGTGGCAGAGAATGGTGGCGTGGAGGCTGCTCGCGAGGTGCTGCAGCGATTTTTGCAGCGTGCCCTCTCGGAGCTCTCATGCCTTGAGCAGACACCTTACCGCCAGGCGATGATTGACCTGTGCACATTCGTGGCGGAACGAGATAGATAGTAATTAACCTAAAATCATACAATTATGACAAAGAAAAACGGAAATGTTTTTGCGATTGGAGTGATGTTCTTACTCTTCTTTATGATCGCATTTGTAACCAACTTCGCAGGCTCTATGGGCGTTATTGTGAAGAACCAGTTTGGCGCATCCAATGCAATGGCTCAGCTGGGCACATTGGCAAACTTTATCGCCTATGCTTGTATGGGTATCCCTGGCGGACTTATCCTCAAGCGCAAGGGCTATAAGTTCACCTCGCTGCTCGCTGCTGCAGTAGGTTTTGCAGGTGTTGGTATCCAGTTCGCATCGGGCTATGTTGAGTCCTTTGCTGTGTATGTGCTGGGTGCTTTTGTGGCAGGTTTCTCTATGTGTCTGCTCAACCTTGTTGTAAACCCTATGCTCAACACCCTCGGTGGTGGTGGTAACCGCGGAAACCAGCTCATCCAGCTCGGTGGCTCTTGCAACTCTATCGGTGGTACTCTGGCGCCTATATTCCTCGGCTATATGATTGGCGGTCAGGCTGCAACTGCAAGCGTTGGCGACGCTGCCCCTGCAATGATTGCCGCTATGGCTATCTTCGCGCTGGCATTTGTTATCATCGCACTCTCTGCAATCCCAGAGCCTCACATGGAGACCGCTGAGGAGAAGGCTGCTCGTAAGGCTGGCAAGGTGGCTAAGGACCCACACGGCCCAATGTCTTTCCGCCACTTCGTTCTGGGCGCTATCGCAATCTTCTTCTATGTAGGCGTTGAGGTGGGTATTCCAAATACCGCAAACCTCTATATGTCAGGCCTTGAGGGCGTAGGCCCTGCTGTTGCAGGTACTCTGGTGGGCTTCTACTGGTTCCTGATGATGTGCGGCCGTCTTATCGGTGGCGCTATCGGCGGTAAGGTATCGTCTAAGAGTATGCTCACTACCGTATGTACCGTTGCTCTGGCATTCGTGCTGCTGCTGATGTATATCCCTGAGTCTGTGACCGTTACAATTCCTGTTATCAACGCACAGGTACCTGTAAGCATGGTATTTATGTTCCTCTGCGGTCTGTGTACATCGGTTATGTGGGGTGCAATCTTCAACCTCGCAGCTGAGGGACTGGGCAAGTATACCCCAGTTGCATCAGGTATCTTTATGACCCTCGTTTGCGGTGGCGGTATCCTCCCATTCATCCAGGGCTGGGTTGCAGATAAGGTTGGCTTCATCGGCAGCTACTGGGTAATCATCGCCGGCCTGCTCTATATGCTCTACTACGCACTCGTCGGCTCAAAGAATGTAAATACGGACATTGATGTTGAGTAAATAAAAAAGCACCCCGCAGGGTGCTTTTTTATTTAACCATTGGCCGTTAGCCGTTGGCCATTGGCCTTATAGCGGTATCGCTGCGCGATAGAGTTTAGCGCAAAAAAGTAGCATCGGATAGTACTAAAGCGTACAGCCGATGCTACTTTTTAATGAATATGCAGCTAATGCCGTATTTTCACGGTAAATGTGCCGCTATTACGCGAAAATTAGAAGTGGGAAACAGCAGTACCAAGAATTCCGCTCAACAAGTTGTTTGCAGCAGACGAAGCTCCGATACGGAAGAGGTCGGTGGTGAGCCACTCGGCGCCCAGAATCTGCTCTACGATGGTGTAGTAGAGGGCTGCGTCTTGTGGGGTTTTGACGCCACCAGCCGCCTTGAAGCCGACCTTACGGCCCGTTTTAGCGTAGAAGTCCTTGATAGCCTGGCACATAACCACAGCAGCCTCAGGGGTTGCAGCGACATCAATCTTACCGGTAGAGGTCTTGATAAAGTCTGCGCCGGCAGCCATAGAGAGCAGCGAAGCGCGACGGATAAGCTCCGGAGTCTTCAGAGCGCCTGTCTCAAGGATAACCTTCAGGACAACATCCGAATCCATCTCAGAGCGAATCATCTCCACCTCAGCAGCTGCCTCGTCGTATGCGCCCGTAAGCATCTTGCCCACATTGAGGACGATATCCACCTCGTCAGCACCATTCTCCACAGCCATAGCCACCTCAAGCATCTTAACCTCCAGGAAGGTCTGCGACGAAGGGAAGCCGCCACCCACGCTGGTAATACGCATAGGTGTGCCGTCAATAGCAAGGCCCACGGTCTCCACAAACGATGGGTAGACGCAGATAGAGGCCACATTTGGGATATCCGGATACTTCTGAGCGAAGGTTACGGTGCGCTGCGCAAACTCGGTAACCGACTCCACAGAGTCGTTGCAGGTAAGCGTAGTAAGGTCCACGGCAGAGAGGCAGAACTTATATACCTCCGCATTCTCGTTCTTTGTGGCTGCAGCCTTTGCCTCTGCCACCACCTGTGCCACCTGCTCTGCGCTCATCGCCGCAGCGTAATCGTTAAGGATGTTGCTATACTCCATAGTTTTATAGTGTTATTTTATATTTCTCACACGCTTCTCCCACTCCCAAGCGGACTTAAGTGTCTCGTCCAACGAGCGCTCGGCGTGCCAGCCAAGCTCGTTATTTGCCAGGGTGGTATCTGCCCATACGGCAACCACATCGCCCGCACGGCGAGGGGCAACCTTATAGTTGAGCTTCAGGTTATTCACACGCTCAAAGGTATTCACCAGCTCAAAGACCGACACTGCACGACCCGTGCCGACATTGAAAATCTCGTAGCGCTCCTTGTTCTTATCCTCCACCATACGGTCAATAGCCGCCACATGAGCCTTAGCAAGGTCCACGATGTCGATATAGTCTCTCAGGCAGCTACCGTCCGGAGTTGGGTAGTCGTCACCGAAGATAGAGAGGCACTCGCGCACACCCGCAGCAGTCTGGGTGATATAAGGGACAAGGTTCTGCGGCACACCACGCGGAAGCTCGCCAATAAGAGCCGACGGATGTGCACCGATAGGGTTAAAGTAGCGCAGGGCGATACCCTTCAGCTGAGGGTATGCAGCCACAGAGTCGCGCAGAATATCCTCGCACATCTGCTTAGTATTTCCATAGGCACTGGTTGCTGGCTTGCGCTCCGTAGCCTCCGTTACCGGAAGCTCATCCGCCTCGCCATAGACCGTTGCCGAGGATGAGAAGACGATATTATGCTTGCCCGAGGCGAGCATCAGCTCCACGATATTGATAAACGAGAGCAGGTTGTTGTGGTAGTACTTCATCGGGTCAGCAACAGACTCACCAACAGCCTTGAAGGCGGCAAAGTGGATTACAGAGTCAAAGTCGTACTTAGCAAACAGCTCTGCAAAGGCCTCGCGGTCGCAACAATCCACATTGACAAAAGGGACATCTACGCCCGTAATGGCACGCACACCCTCCACACCCGACATATCGGAGTTAGAGAGATTGTCGGCAATAACCACATCGTATCCCGCCGCTATAAGCTCCACAGCCGTATGCGAGCCGATATATCCAGCTCCGCCCGACACAAGTACTGATTTTTTATTCATTTTTTGCAAATTTTTGGTAGTTCGGTACAAATATACAAAAAATTTCTTCACAATATCACCCCTGCCACACTCTTAGTCGCTATAACTAACGATATAATCTGCATAACTGCTCCAGTAGGCTGCTGTTTTATAGCTGTCAAGATAGAGTGCGCCGACATAAATCTTACGGTCGGCAGCATTGCCATCAAATGCCTTCCACCCATAATACACACCTGCCGTTGGAGGGGTCTCTGGCTGGCAATAGACCTCCTTGAGCGCATAGCAGGAACGGAATGCGCTGGCGCCTATTGCTGTCACAAGCCTTGGGATAGTAACCTTTGCAAGGCTCGTGCAAGAGCTAAAGGCATACATATCAATAGTTGTCAGGCCACCGCCAAGGGTCAGCTCCTCAAGAGCTTCACATTCAGTAAAGGCATATTGCTTAATGTGGGTCACAGGGTCAAGCTCTACACTCTTGAGTTTACGGCACTTTCCAAATGCGTAGTCGCCAATCTGCCCTACCTTTGGACCTGCCACAACGCGCTCCAAACTACAGCCATAGAATGCGTATGGCGAGACATCTGTAGGCAGAACAAGCTCTGTCAGCTGAATTCCTGCCACATGGATATTTGTCGCTCCATTGAGCGGGTTGGACTTATCGTCTGCAAACGATATTTTGCTCCACACCTCCAAATCAACGATACGAACATCAGTAATACCTCCTGCACTAAAGGCATCCTCGCCAATACTCTCCACTCTACAGCCAATAGTTATATCATCCAGATAGTTGCAACCCGAAAATGCCGAGTTACCAATTGTTGTAACCCTATTAGGAATAACAATATTTGTAATTCCACTACCTGCAAACGCCTTGTCGCCAATTGTTGTCGCATCATCTGGGATAGTCACCGTCTTAAGGCTCTTACACTCAAAGAACACGCTACCTCCAATAACCTTAACATAGTTCGGAATTGTATACTCCGTAAGGCCCGCAGGAGCAAAAGCGCACAGCTGGTCGTCTATAACCACACAACGCTTATCAGCAGAGGCAAACTCGCCATTAAACTCCCTTAGCTTAGTACAGCCATAGAAGGCCTTTGCGCCGATGCTCTGAACGCGGTCGCAAAGTGTAACGCTCTCCAGTGCCGTACACTCCGAGAATACTCCCTCGCCTATGGTTGTAACCCTAAGCGGGATAAAGATACTCTGCAGACGGACATTCTTGTAGAATGCGTAGGGCTCAATAGTAGTAATATGAGAGCCCAACTGCACATCTGTAAGTCGGTAGCAGCAATCAAAGGCGTGCATCTCAATAGTTGTAACGGTATCTGGGATATATACGCTTGTCAGCTTAAAACACTCGGAGAACATTGTCCTAGTAATTTTCTGAATGCCATCCCTTATAATAACCTGCTCCAATGAGGTGCAGGTGCTAAATATACCATAGCCAAGTTCTGTGACATTTTTAGGGATAGAGAACTTCACAAGCGCCTCGCAGCCACTAAATGCGCTATCGCCAATCTTTGTCACAGACTCCGGAACGGCAATCCTCACCAGCCTCTTAGAGTAGGAGAATGCGCTATCTCCTACCCGGGTAACTATATCGTCAAACTTTATAACGCCCTTGCCATTCTCGTATGTATTAGAGAGTATCTTAGCGCCAAAGTCGTCGTTATCTGGCTCTATTATCTGCTCATCAGAGGATATGTACCATATCTCCGTTTGCGGCACATACTTTGGAGCTATCAAATCTCCTCCCTCCTCATCGTCGCCAGTACCATCATCATTACCACTATCGTCGCCCTCGCCACCGTCATCATCGCCAGCGTCGCTATTACCACCTCCCAAATCAATGGCTACGGGGTATATAAGATGTACTGGCAACTTTATTTCCTGCTTTAGCTCCTGCTCCGCAGAGGTATCATCGCTATATACAGCCGTAACACTCACGCCCTGCTCAAGGGTCTGTGAAGCTATTGCAACATAGAAGTCCGTAGGCTCGGCTGAGAGCTGAACGCCATCGCCCAAATCAAGCGTAACCTCGCGCTCACCAGAGACAAATGAAACAGAGTAGTCCAGATAGTTTACGGCAATTTGACCGGCAAGAATCTCGTCGTTATTACCATTGACAACTATCTTTGTCACCCTCTTATCGCCCGTAATCTGCAGGTGGAGCACTCCACAGAGGTTTTTCAGAGTAAACTCATCCTCCACACCCGAGGCAATCATTAGGCGATAGAGCTCCGTATTGTTCTGCAGTGGCGGGATGGTTGCATAGACAACCTCCTCTACTGCCGAGAGGGTATACTCATCGCTATATGGATAGAGGACGACCCTAAGGTCAAGCTCCTCTCCATCTATCGGTATCTGCTCGGCAAAAGCACCTACACGCTCGCCTGTCTGACCCAAAAATGCCCAGCAGGAGTTTCCGCTATTGTTGTAGAATACCGAGACCTTATCAGACTCCGTCCAGACCATCTGTCCCTCGTCGTCCACCTCAACGCGGGTATCGGAGAGCTGCTCAAATGAGAGGTATATCTCCTTGTCCTGGTCAGGGTTCATTATCTCATCCCATATTGAGCCTATTAACTCACAAGAGGTCGTAAAAAACGAAACAATGGCTACAAAAATAAACTTTTTCATACCTATATATAATTTTCTATACACAAAGTTAGCAACAATTTGCGTTTTACAAAATTGTATTATACAAAAAAAGTCAATATATTTGCAATATAAATCTAATTGTTAGTAGTTATGAGCAATATTATCTCCGCTGAGCACATTACCAAGCGTTTTACGAACCATACGGCGCTGGATGATGTGTCGGTTGCTATTCCAGAGGGGTCGGTCTATGGGTTGCTCGGTCCGAATGGAGCTGGAAAGACTACCCTAATTCGCGTAATCAATCGCATAACTATTCCTGACCAGGGAAGTGTGCTGTTTGACGGCAAGCCTATCTCGCAGCAGGATATATACCGCATCGGCTATCTGCCCGAGGAGCGCGGTCTGTACAAGAAGATGAAGGTGGGCGAGCAGGCGCTCTTCCTTGCCCGTCTGAAGGGTCTGTCGCGTCACGAGGCGTTGGTGCGCCTCAAACAGTGGTTTATCCGCTTCGGCATTGAGGATTGGTGGGACAAGAAGGTGGAGGACCTGTCAAAGGGTATGGCGCAGAAGATACAGTTTATCGTAACGGTGCTGCACCAGCCTAAACTGTTGATTTTTGACGAGCCATTCTCGGGCTTTGACCCTATAAACGCCAACCTGCTCAAGCAGGAGATTCTGCGACTCAAGGAGGAGGGTGCAACGGTAATCTTCTCTACCCACAATATGGCGAGCGTGGAGGAGATTTGCGACCATATCACACTGATAAACAAGGCCAAGAACATCCTCTCAGGCCGCGTGGAGGATATTCGCCGCAGCCACGGAAACAATATCTTTGACATCCAGTTCCGCGGCGAGGAGGACTCTTTCCGCCAGAGCACTACCGCTGCCGAGCTATTAGAGTACAACCACGACCCGATAACGGGGCTCTCAACTGCCAAGATTCACATTGCCGCAGACAGCGATGTGCGCAATATTATCGCCGCAGTAAATCAGGCTGTGGAGCTGCGTAGCTTTACAGAGATTATCCCAAGTATGAACGATATATTTATCCGCACCGTAGCGGAGTGTAAATAGTTAAAATATTGGTTATGAGAAATATAGGTCTAATAGTTATGCGCGAGTTCAAGGAGCGCGTATACAAGAAGTCGTTTATCATCACCACCCTGCTTATGCCGCTGCTCTTTGCCCTGATAAGCGTAGCGCCAACACTTATAATGTTCTACTCCAAGGGCGAGACAAAGCAGATTTCGGTCATTGACAACAGTGGCATTATCGCCGAGCGTCTTGAGAGCAACGAGGAGGTGGAGTTTATAATCATCCCAAATGGCGACCTGCAGCAGGAGCTTAAGAACACCCTTGACAAGGAGGAGTTCGGCGTGCTCTATATCGGCGAGGATATTGTCACCAACACGAATAATATCCAGCTCTATACAAACACATCCTCCTCTATGACCATTGAGGAGTCTATCGCGGGCCAAGTGGAGGATATTATTGAGCAGGTGCGACTCAAGGAGTACAATATTGAGAACCTGCGCGAGATACTGGACAAGGTGGAGGTGAATATATCCCTTACCACCTACCGCAACGACAAGGAGGATAGCGCCGCATCATCATCCGCAGCCTCCAGCCTCGTGGGTATTATTCTGGGCTTTGTGCTCTACTTCTTCCTCGTAATCTACGGCTCTATCGTTATGCAGAGCATTATTGAAGAAAAGAGCTCACGCATCCTTGAGGTGCTGGTATCTACCGTGCGACCTTTTGATATGATGATGGGCAAAATTCTGGGCGTTGCCGCCGTTGCCGCTACTCAGATTGTTATCTGGGGCGTGCTAATTATCGGCATAAGCGCACTTGTCGTGCCGGCAATTATGCCTGAGGATGTACTATCTGGCGTGGAGGCCGTAAAGGCAGGTGCAGATATCTCTGCCCTCTCGGCAGATGTGGATGCAGATATGATTACCGCACTGGCGTCTGTTACGGATACGGGATATATCACGCAGATTATCGTTCTGCTGCTCCTCTTTATGGTCGGAGGCTTCCTGCTCTATGCCGCTATGTACGCCGCCGTTGGTGCCAGCGTGGATAACGCACAGGATGCACAGCAGCTCACAACACCTATCACTATACCTATCATCTTCGGATTTATCATCCTTACGATGGTTATGAACGACCCAAATAGCCCGCTAATCTTCTGGTGCTCAATGATACCGTTCACATCCCCTATCGTTATGATGGGTCGCATCCCAAGCGGCATCCCTACGTGGGAGATTGTAACCTCTCTGGCAGTGCTCTACGCCACATTCGTGGCTATGGTCTACCTCGCAGGTAAAATCTATAAGGTCGGAATCTTTATGCACGGCAAAAAACCAACCTTCAAAGACCTCTACCAGTGGCTGAAGTATTAGCCGTTAGCTGTTGGCCATTGGCTATTGGCTTTTCAGCGGTGTCGCTACGCGACGAGAGTTGATTTCTACTCGGATTTAGGAATAACCATCGCAGATGGTACAAGAAAAAAGAGAGTCACGCGCCAAGTTTACTTGAGCAAAGTGATTCTCTCTTTTTTATTGTAATAGCCGTAGGCTATCCTAAATCCGCAACGCGCGAAAGCAAAACGAAGTTTTGCATAAAGTCTTTTGGGTCACTTTTCTTCAGAAAAGGGACGGTACACGCTTACTGCGTAGCCTAAGCCTTTGCCTCCAGGCGGTCGAGTTTATCGAGCAGGCGGGCGCAGATTTCGTCGTTCATCTCTTGTGCCACGGACTGTGCTGCGGCCTGTTCTGCCTCTTTTTTAGATTCACCGAGGCCGTGTCCGACCTCAAGGTTATCAATCATCACGACGCTACGGAACGAATGTGCGCCTGCGGAGTTTGCTTTGCCCACGCCTTTAGTTTTGAAGATTATTGAGTGGTGGTGTTTCTGTCCCCACTCAATCAGGCGGCTCTTAAAGTCGGTCTCCTCCTCATCCACCTGCTCTAAGGAGAGTGCTGTGGCGTATATACTATTGATTAGCAGGCGGTTTACGAAGTCGTAGCCCTGGTCAAGGTATATTGCGCCCATCATAGCCTCAAAGGCATCGCCGAAGATATGCTTCTGGCTGGAGGATACGGAGTGGTTGCATATTACGCACTGGTCCAGTCCGAGTTTTTTGGCTATGCCGTTTAGGGACTGTCGTGATACGATTTTAGAGCGCAACTGCGTCAGGCGACCCTCGTCGTACTCGGGGTATTCAATAAAGAGGTAGTCGGAGGTTACGCTCTCAATAACTGCATCGCCGAGGAACTCCAGTCGCTCGTTGTTTATAGGGTGACCATCTATAATAATTGACGCTGATTTGTGAATCAGCGCCAGTTTATAGAGTTCTATATTGTTTGGAATAAAACCGAAGATATCATCAACCATTCGGTAGTACTCCTTATCTTGCCCGAAGTTTCTCTTTATCGGGCGGAGTATAAAATCAAGCACAGTATATATCAATTTTGGTAGTTGTGTCTATACTATGCAGACATCAACTACAGTTTACGGAGGATGACGGTGGAGTTATGACCACCGAAGCCGAAGGTGTTGCTCATCGCCACCTTAACCTCGCGCTTCTGCGCAGTTCCGATGGTCAGGTTGAGCTTAGGGTCAATGGCTGGGTCTACCTCCTCCACATTGATTGTTGGAGGGACGATACCCTTTGTTATAGCGAATACACACGCCAGTGCCTCTACCGCAGCAGTAGCACCGAGCAGGTGACCAGTCATAGACTTTGTAGATGATATATTCATCTTGTAGGCATCCTCACCGAACAAGTCCTGTACGGCGCTCAGCTCAGCCAAGTCGCCCAGTGGAGTACTTGTTCCGTGGGTGTTCAGATAGTCCACCTCAGAGGTAGATATGCCGGCATCCTCAAGAGCCAGTCGCATAGAGAGCTTCGCGCCCTTACCCTCTGGGTGTGGAGCGGTCATGTGGTAAGCATCGGCAGACATACCACAGCCAGCAACCTCGCAGTATATCTTTGCGCCACGAGCCACAGCGTGCTCGTACTCCTCAAAGATAAGTGCGCCGGCGCCCTCAGCAATCACAAAGCCATCGCGGTCCTTATCAAATGGACGAGAGGCGTGCTTAGGGTCGTCGTTACGAGTAGAGAGTGCCCTCATTGACGAGAAACCGCCAACAGCAGGGACGATAATCGGAGCCTCCGAACCACCTGTAACAATCATATCGGCCTTACCCCAGCGGATGAGGTTGAAGGCGTCTAACATTGCGTGGTTAGAGGAGGCGCAGGCAGAAGTTACGCTGTAGTTAGGACCCATAAATCCATACTTTAGCGAGATATGACCTGCCGCCAGGTCCGAAATCATCTTAGGTACAAAGAATGGGCTGAAGCGAGGTGTACCATTGCCACCTGCCCAGCCCATAACCTCATCATAGAAAGTCTGCATACCACCTACGCCAGAAGCCCAAACAACGCCTACGCGCTCAAGGTCTATCTTCTCAAGGTCTATAGCCGCATCCTCAACAGCCTCGGTTGCAGCAACCAAGGCAAACTGTGAATAGCGATCATACTTGCGAAGCTCCTTGCGATCAAAAACCGCTGCAGGGTCAAAATTCTTAACCTCGCAGGCGATACGCGATGGGAATTTGGTAGCGTCAAAAGCTGTGATGGTGTCGGCACCACTCACTCCGTTCTCCAAATTATGGAAATACTCCTCAATATTGTTTCCGATAGGATTTATGGTACCTATACCAGTAATAACAACTCTCTTACTCTCCATACTCACACACAGACTGTCTATTACTTAAAATTCAAATTTAATGCGGGCGATTACTTAAGCTCGTCCTTGTGCTCCTCAAGATAGTTGAGAACATCGCCTACGGTCTGCATAGACTCAGCAACCTCCTGTGGAATCTCAACACCAAACTCGTTCTCGAAATCCATCATCAACTCTACGCTGTCGAGTGAATCTGCGCCGAGGTGACCGGTAAATGAAGCCTCTGGTACTACCTCTGACTCCTTAACGCCGAGCTTGTTTACGATAGTCTTAACGACTCTCTCCTGAATGTTTGACATAACTTTCTCTTTTTAGTTAAACAATTAAAATATCTTGCTTGTAAACTCTCACTATTTCTACCACCTTTCGGTTACGAAAAATCGTAGCAATATGTTATAGTTTGCTAAGCAAATCGGTGCAAAGATAACACTTTTTTATTATCTTTGGCATAAAATAGGGAAAAAATTAACATCAGGGTGGCGGGCAAATGCCCAAAACTCGCTAATAATCAGTATTTTATATGGAAAATATGAACCTTTTGCTTATCTCCAACTCCACCAACGCCGGAGAGGAGTATCTCAAGTACCCAATTGCCAACATTGCAGAGCATCTGCAGGGCGTTACAGAGGTGATTTTCGTCCCTTATGCCGCCGTAACCTTCTCCTATGCCGAGTATGAGCGCAAGGTGCAGAGCCGCTTTGATGAGATTGGTATCAAAGTACGCTCTATCCACCGCGAGAAAAACCCCGCAAAGGCTATCCGCGAAGCCCAGGCTATCTGCGTGGGTGGCGGTAACACCTTCGCCCTGACACGCAAGATGCAGCAGCAGGGACTTATGTCGGCTATCCTTCGCAAGGTTAAGAGCGGCACCCCTTATGTCGGCTGGAGCGCAGGTAGCAATGTCTGCTGCCCTACCATCTGCACCACAAATGATATGCCTATCGTAGAGCCAGAGTCTTTCAAGGCTATCGGCGCTGTGAAGTTCCAAATCAACCCACACTACCTTGACGCCAACCCAGAGGGCCACGCAGGCGAGACCCGCGAGCAGCGTATCGAGGAGTATATCGAGGCCAACCCACGCCGCTATGTGGTCGGTCTGCGCGAGGGTTGCATGCTCCGCCTCAAGGGTGGCAAGCTGGAGCTTATCGGCTCTCGCCCTATGCGCATCTTCAAGCGCGGCCAAGCAGCCTACGAACTCCACAGCGGCGACGACCTGAGCTTCTTGTTGTAAAATAGACTTCGCTGTACTGCGTTAGCAAGGCACCGTCCTCTATTCTCGCACCTCGGAGCAGATATGGCCAGATTTCTCTGACCATATCTGCGACCAAGTCCCCCTTTGTCAAAGGGGGATTTAGGGGGAATGTAAATATTTTTGTAAAAATTAGGAGGGCAGCCCTAACCCTCAACTTTCAGAGCCTCCACAGGAGGTGTTGCTGCCGATAATATGACTGCAAGTCTACTTGCAAGGCAGAATTATCTGTAGCAACAACAGCAACACTGTCTGAAAGTTGATGCAGCACGAACCATCTTATTATATATATAGGTATGATTGACAAGCAGGAACGCGGAGCGGCGGGAGAGGCTTTTACCGTAGATTGGCTGCGGGCAAATGGCTTCTATATCGTTGAGCGCAACTGGCGGTATGAACACTATGAGGTGGATATTATCGCCACGCGCCGCGGCGTGATGCACTTCGTGGAGGTTAAAACGCGTGCCTTGGGCTCTATAGAGAGTGCCTTTGAGGCCATCAACACCACCAAGCGCACCGCTCTGCTTCACGCTATGCGCGCCTACACCCGCCGCACCCGCTGGGCAAGCGATGTGCAGGTAGACCTCGCCGCCGTAGAGGCTTGCATGGACGGAACATTCATCATGCACTACAAGGAGGGGGTGATGCTGTAGGACGGATAGCTGTTAGCTGTTAGCTGTTAGCTGTTAGCCATTGGCCATTTGCTTTTTAGAGGTGTCGGCAAGCCGACGGTGTTTATAGGGTGCGGAAAACAACCAACAGTGCCAACTGCGTTCATAAACACTATCGCGCAGCGATACCTTGATATAGCCAATGGCTAATGGCTAAAGGCTAATGGCCAAAAGCTAATAGCCAGTTTTGCATTATTGAAAAATATAATTATCTTTGCATTTTGTATGAGGTGCCTCTACAACATAGCAATGAAATGTTACGGAGCTGCGGTTGCCTGTGCGGCGTTATGGAACGGCAAGGCGAGGCTCTGGAGGAGTGGTCGCAAGGACCTTTTCGAGCGAATGCGTCAGAGCATTGACCCGACGGCACCTACTATCTGGGTACATGTAGCCTCGTTAGGCGAGTTTGAGCAGGGGCGACCTATCATTGAGCGCATCAAGGCCGAGAGGCCTGAGTACAAGATTCTCCTTACATTCTTCTCCCCTTCGGGATATGAGATTCGCAAGAACTACGAGGGGGCAGACTACATCTTCTACCTACCGCTTGACACCGAGGCAAATGCGAAGCAGTTTCTTGACATCGTAAAGCCGCAGATGGCTATCTTTGTCAAGTATGAGTACTGGCTAAATATGCTCTCGGAGCTGCGTGCGCGCTCTATTCGCACCTTTGTTGTCTCGGCAATCTTCCGCCAAAATTCGGTATTCTTCCGCAGCTATGGCGAGATGTGGCGCACAGCCTTAGATACCTTTGAGACCATCTTTGTGCAGGACGAGAACTCTAAGAAGTTGCTCTGCAACCTTGGTTGCGACAATGTAATCATCGCGGGCGATACACGCTTTGACCGCGTGGCGCAGATTGCCGCTGCGGCGAAGAAGATTGACATCGTTGAGCAGTTTAAGGGCAGTAGCCGCCTCTTTGTCGCGGGCTCTACTTGGGGCGAGGACGAGGAGCTGCTGCTACAGCTTGCAAACGACAACCCGCAGATAAAGTTCATCATCGCTCCGCACGAGATGGAGCAGAGCCGTATGGCAAAGATTATCTCGCAGGCTAAGCACGGCGCTGTGAAGTATACTCAGTATAACAAAAATTCCGCTGATAATCAGATACTTATCCTTGATACTATGGGTATGCTCTCGTCGGTCTACGGCTATGCAGAGTTTTCGTATATCGGCGGTGGCTTCGGCGTGGGTATTCACAACACCCTTGAGGCGGCAACCTTCGGCCTGCCTATCGCCTTTGGCCCTAACTACCACAAGTTCAAGGAGGCGCGCGATATGATTACCCTCGGCGCCGCAACAAGCATTTCGGACTACGACCAGATCAAGGCGTGGTTTACCCCACTGCGCGACGACGAGCAGCACCTGACCACCGTGAGCCAAATATCCAAGGAGTACACCTCCAAGCACCAGGGCGCAACAGACATCTTCTTCAAGACAGTATTTAGGCCGCGGTTGATTTTTTAAGGGATGAGCCGTAAATGCGTCACTATCACGACAAAATTTTGTTTTTTTCGCAGAGAATATATAACTTTGTCATAGAATATTTTACCAAAAACCTTTTATATGAAATCTATCTCAAAAATTATTGCGGCAATACTGGTTTGTATTATGCCGCTAACAGCGTGCCGTCAGCAGTCAAAGAGCAACGATGGCTCGCAGATGCTTACCGAGCAGAACTCTGAGGTGAAGACCGATGTTGAGCTCTCTGCCGATGTTGTTGTCTGCGGTGGCGGTCTGGCTGGTGTATGTGCTGCAGTATCGGCAGCGCGTCACGGTGCAAAAGTTATCCTTGTGCAGGATCGCCCTATGCTGGGTGGCAATGCGTCAAGTGAGATGCGTATGGGTATTGTCGGCGTGAAGACCGATGACCATCAGGAGACAGGTATCCTGGAGGAGATGCAGCTGCGCAACTTCTACTACAACCCTCTGCAGCGTTACACCATGTGGGACGACGCTATCTACACAACTGTGGTCTCTGAGCCTAACATCAAGCTGCTGCTCAACACCTCTGTGAATGATGTTGTGATGAAGGGTGAGCGTATCGCTGCTGTCAAGGCTTGGAACATCAACGCCTACACCAACTACACCATCGCTGGTAAGCTCTTCCTTGACTGTACCGGTGACGGTATTCTCCGCCTCTCGGGTGCTAAGTTCCGCCGCGGTCGTGAGCTGCCGGCTGAGTTCAACGAGTACTGCCAGGCTGAGGGTGGCGACGCTAAGACTATGGGTAACTCTATCCTGCTTCAGCTGCGCAAGACCGACAAGGATGTTCCTTTCAAGGCTCCAGAGTGGGCTTACCACTTCACTGACGACGACTTCAACTACGACACTCCGAAGTCTACTATCCCTGGCCTGAAGTTCAACTACAAGCGTATCAACCACCCACACGACAATAACTTCTGGTGGTGCGAGTTCGGTGGTAACTTTGACACTATCGCCGATGCAAACGATATTCAGTTTGAGCTTAAGAAGATTGTCTACGGTATCTGGGAGTATATGAAGAACCACCCAGATGGCCGCGGTAAGGGCTACGAGCTTGACTGGGTAGGCTCTCTGCCTGGTAAGCGCGAGAGCACCCGCTTCGTGGGTCCACATATCCTCACTCAGCACGATGTGCTCAATGGCGGTCACTTCCCAGATGTTGTCGCTTATGGCGGCTGGACGCTGGATGACCACCACCCAGATGCATTCCACAGAAAGGGCCGTATCTCTGTAGAGTATAAAGTACCTCAGGGCTTCGGTATCCCATTCGGCTGCCTCTACTCTGTGAATGTCCCTAACCTGATGTTCGCGGGTCGTGATATCTCGGCTACACACATGGGTCTGTCGGCTACACGCGTTATGGCTACTTGCGCACTGCTCGGTCAGGCTGCAGGTACTGGCGCTGCAGTGGCTATTGAGAAGGGCATTGACCCTGCTCAGGTACATAAGGAGCATATCGCACTGGTGCAGGCTATGCTTGAGGATGACGATGTTATGCTCCCTTATCGCTGGCGTAAGGTCTCTGAGCTTACCGCTGCCGCTAAGGTCGCTGAGGATGTTGAGATTCTGCGTAACGGTATTGACCGTAAGTGGGAGGGCAACGATAACGGCGTTTGGGTAGCTCCAAATGAGAATACTATCACTTATAGCTGGGAGAACCCTGTAACCGTTAGCGGTAGCCGTATCATCTTTGACTCCGACCTTAAGGTGCGTAGCAAGCGTATGCGTAAGCTGGAGGCTACTACCGAGCGCGTGGAGATTCCTAAGATGATGGCTAAGGGCTTCAAGGTTGAGGCTCTGGTGGACGGCGAGTGGAAGACCCTCTATGAGGACGACGACAACTACCTCCGCCTGCGTAAGGTCGCTTTTGAGCCTGTTCAGACTACTCAGCTCCGCCTGGTCGTTACCGAGACTTGGGGCGCGAAGGAAGCTCACATCTTCGCTTTCGACGCACTGTAATTTTATTGGCTTTTGGCTATTAGCCATTAGCTATTGGCTTAAGGGTTATCTACGGCTCCCACCGCAGATAACCCTTTTTTTAGAGTATAAAAATCATCCGCTTAGCGGATACCTCTGAAAAGCCAATGGCCAATAGTGAAAAAATTTTGGCGGTATCCAAAATTTTTTCTACCTTTGCGCCTGCGTATCAACCTCTTATAATGGGTGGGCGGCAAAATGGGCGACGCAAATCGCTCGGGATTATTGGGCAGTGACCCCTCTATGGTATGCCAAACACAGCGATAATGTTGAGCGGAAACTATTAAATTTTTGTTGCAACAATGAACAAGGATTCGTTGATTAAGCTCGTGAACGAGCAGATGTGGGAGAAGACCGATGCGGATATCCCACAGTTTAATGCCGGTGATACTATCACCGTAACTTACCGTATTGTAGAGGGTAGCAAGGAGCGTCTCCAGAGCTTCCGCGGTGTTGTTATCCAGATTAAGGGTACAGGCAAGACCAAGATGTTCACCATCCGTAAGATCTCTAACGGCGTGGGCGTTGAGCGTATCTTCCCACTCTACTCACCACACCTTGATAAGATCGAGGTAAACAAGCGAGGTGTAGTTCGCCGCGCTCGTATCTACTACTTCCGCGATCTTACCGGTAAGAAGGCTCGTATCAAGGAGCGTCGCGTTGCAAAGACCGAGGCATAAACCCCGGCCCTGCAAACAAAAGCGAAGGTTGCCCATCGGGCAACCTTCTTTTTTGCTATTCGGTAGTAGTTGTCGGCGGCGCAACTCGCACGCAACGCACGCGCGCCTTGGATGTACGCAACTTACTAGCAGGCTTTCTTGTAATCAAGTCCGACTTATCAAATGTTCTTGTTTGTGAACCTCCAAAAGAAGTTGAATAACTATAAGATACTGATGTCTGCGTTTTAAGTAATTCCTCCAAATTATATGATCTAATATCGTTAGTTGAGTACAGGTGTTTAACCATATAATAGCCCTCAACCGAACTAGATTCCTCATGATAAGTAGTATCGTAAACCACTCTAGTTGCGCGAGCACGCCACACATCATCTGTATAATAATCATAATCAGCTGAAATTCTGAACATCAAGCTTACATTGTAGTGTAAGAGATTTTTATTGTATGATGGTTGCGAGGACCAGTAGTACTGATCCTGAAAATCCTTAAATCTAGCATAGGTTTTCTTTGTTAAATTATCAGGATCCAAATAATCACTTGTTACAATATCCTCAATCTCATCCACCGCAGGTAGATACCAATTGTAGTTATCAACATCAAATGTACCATCCTGATTCTGAAATACCACCTGACCATTTGCTGTACGCTTATTTTTATTGTAGCAGTACTCTATTGCCGAACTAGGTTGTTCGGTTAGATTTAGCACATCAATAGGATCTTTCTTGGCTGCATCTGGGATATTATATCCATAGCCATTTGTAATATTGATAATCTCACTACAAAAATCATGACCAGCATACTCGTGTAGATTGCTTTCAGTGGTCATAACGGTAGAATCATGCTTTTTAATATAGAAATCGTAGTATGAATTAAGGCTGTTGATAAAATAGTTCATAAATCCATCAATCACATCTGAAAAGAAATTATCTCCAGAATTAACAACGACAGAAAAGTGTCCATCACCGTCAGCGTTATCAGCATAAGAGAGCTGAATACCATCCAGTCCCCATTCCATACCTTCATACTCGGTAGAACCGTAGTTATCGTCGGCGTCAAAGTTGTGGAGATACTCCTCCTCGTACTCAATATAGTAGGTGCGAGTACCGTTAGTAACCTTAAAGAGCTTGCGCTGGTTGATGGCGTAGTTTACAACTGGGAAGGCGGAGTCGGTAGTAGCAGTGAAGGTTGAGCCGGCGAGGTTACCGTATGTTACGCGGATAATACCTGCGCGTACATCGTCGCCCACCTCGGTACACTCGTCCACATATATCCAAACGCACTCGTCTGCCTCGCTGATAGGGACAACAACGCTGGTGCTCCCTGTCAATGGATAGTTAGTTGCTACTGTACCGTCAATCAAATCATTGGTAAAATAGCGGCGCTTGCCGTATGATGGGCTATTGCTATCGGTAATATAGAACGACTCTCCATTAGAGTTTTTACGGTTATTTGCTGTTTCCAGAGTACCATCGCCAAAGCTACGCTCAAGGCGCATCCAGTCTGTGGTCTCTGGGTTTACGACCTCAACCTTTACGGCGTTGATGTCGCCGACATTCCCCACTTCACTCTTGCGGATACGCAGTGGGCGCACCTCAAAGTGGGAGTCAAGCAGGGTCTCGCGACGCAGCGAGATAATAGCCGGCTGAGTACGCTCTACATTCACGCGGTGGTCAATAGCGATACCCGTAGCATTGTCCGACATATCGTTTGAGGACTGAATACCGCGGATAGTTACATAGTTGTTGTACTCGCTATTGCGCACGATATTAAAGTTTGAGTAGTTATCCTCGCCCAGGTAGATAGTATAGTCTACATCCCAGTAGTGGTTCTGGTGGTCGCGGAATGTACCAGAGATTACGATATTGGTAGCCTTCTGTGTATCGCCCAGCAGCTTACCCTTATAGCGCTGTGCGTACTTCTTATCCTCCTCACGAATTTTGCTATAGCCCGCTACCTCTGCGCCATTTGTACCAAATGGATATTTATACTCCTCGGCAGAGGTCGCAGGGGTCAGCAGTCGCTCTGGAAGGTAGAACGAGAAGTTGATAGTATTTGCCGCCGACGCAACCATATTACCGCTAACAGGCAGGTTGTAACCGCCGTCCAGCACCGCTGTATCGCTATTTGTCGCATTGGTAAAATCAACAGTAGAAGGGACATTGTTTATAGTATAACCCTCCATAGCAAACTGAGGCGAGTAGTTACCCTCTATCTGCTGGTCAGGGGTAACCTTGATTTGGAAGTTCACCTTGGCAAACATCGCCTTCATAGGGATAGTAAGCAGGTTCTGGGTCTTAGCCTCGTCCCATGTACCATCCTCTTTGCGCTGCGCAGTGGTAGGCGCAATAAGGTGGTTATCTGCATCGGTTGGCGAGAGGATAAATCGCTGGTCGTCCCTATCAAAGGTGGTAGAGAATGTATCACCCAGCGAGCCCATCATAGGAAAACCGTTCTCTGGGATATTGAGGTTTGTTACATCATAGTATGCCGCCATCATATCCTCCAGCGTAGAGCCCTGACCGAAATCCTCCATACCCGGCATATTCACGAAGACATACATTACATACGGCGTGTTGTATGTATAGTTCGTACCGCGCTCAATGGTAAAGAGCAGCTCCTGCTGGTTGGCAGAGTACTGGTAGTATACGCAGTTGCCCGCAAGACCCGAGCCGTCACCATTAACTGGGAAGATAGCCAGCGCCATAGAGGTCAGCGTTGCCTCGGCCTCGTTCTTCACGCCGCGGGTAGCAACCTCCTTATCCTCAAAGCGGGTCATACGACCAATAACGGTGACCTTATCGCCACAGCTGCCGCTAATAGTACGGTCTACATCATCAACAGTACAAGCAGTGGCTACAATCAGCGCCACAAATGCTGCAATATATCGTGTGTATCTCATATCTTAATACTTTTTACTCAAATTCGTAATCAACATCCTTCTTTGTATCCCACTCGTCCGCAGCAACGATATTTACCGATACAGCATCCGAGGTAAAGGTCAGCTCAATATAGTAACGACGACCCTCAATCAACTTTTTGTCAAAGTCAATATCCAACGCTGGTGTGAATGTGTAGTATGTCAACGCATTTGGTTCGGTTGGCAACTCGGTCCAAGTGTAGTAGGTCTCGTTATTCTCACCGAAATTGATTCGCTGATAGAGAGTTTTGCCGTCATCGTCCACATACTTCTTGCGGTAGTACAAAGTAACCACGCCACTAAGCAACTCCTCCTGCGGGATAAACATCAGCGACGAGGCATTCTCGCCCGTAGCATGGGT
The DNA here is from genome assembly GCA_017463615.1 of Alistipes sp. Taxonomy (GTDB): domain Bacteria; phylum Bacteroidota; class Bacteroidia; order Bacteroidales; family Rikenellaceae; genus Alistipes. The sequence goes on from JAFTOU010000002.1 coordinate 33,094, forward strand.
TACAAGGCGGATAGCGCGGTCAGAGGCTGTATTTGGCATGACATCAAATGTGTCTGGCGCCCATTCAGACGCACCTACTATCTCGTAGTTAAGGCTCGCCTTTGTCTGCGCATTTGGATACTCTGTAGGCTTTGTATGGTCAAGATATATCTTTGCTACCGTGTTTACAATATTCGTCACAGAGACATAAAGTCCAGTAATCTCAATAGTTACAAGTTTATCATCTGTAGATGTGTCGTTGTCGTGGTCCAGAGTGTAGTAGTTACGCGCACCAACATCCACGGCGCAAAGGCGGTGGCGGAAGTGCATCTGTACCGAAGCCGAAGATGCCACGCCCGTATCAATATAGTCAGCGGTCATAACATCAATATGAACTCGCGGATCAGCATCCTGCGGGAAGGTGTACACAATATACGGCTCGCCCTCCTTTACTGTACCATTGTCAAAAAGTGTGATATTTGTGCTATTTGACGGGTAGTAGCCAAAGAATGAGTACTTATTACCCGACCACTGCTGGATAGTCTCATAAGTGTAGATGCCCGCATTATAAGTTACCAACTCAGGGGTAGTGTCAAACACATTTGGCGTAGCCAGTACCTTTGCGGTCTCCCAGTCACCACGATACTGGTAGCCCAGCACATTGAAGTTATCCTCCAGCACATTACCCTCTACAAGCGCACCGCGAGTATAGACATCCGACTCAAAGTGGATATACTTCTTGTTTGGGTCAAGCTGAATATCACCACCTGTAAACTGGTTATCCTTGTCGCAACTTACAGCCGCTGCAACAAACATAATTGCTAATATTTTGCTAAAAATCTTCATCTTTCTCGCTATTTAATAATAATAGTACCACCAGTCTGCGGAGCACCCCACGACTCAATTGTAGGGGCAAGGAACTTAATTTCGTTAGACTCTGCAATTGCAAGTTTGTACGCAATAGACTTGTTAGACTGCCAAAGGTCTGCAGAAGCAGGGATAAATACATCTACCGACTTCGCATCGCCATAATCACTATCGTCTTTATTTACATCGTAGTAATACTCAACCGTTACTCGCACTGCGCTTGCTGTAATCTCTTGCGGAATTAGCAGCAGACCATCGCCAAAGACGGTAAGGGTTATACTCTTATCCTCGGCATCTAGGTCACGAAGGCGAACTGGGGTTGTGTAGCTCTTCTCAAAGTTGATATTTGTCGCATCAGTAAAGTCCCAACCTCTGTAAACGGTATCTCCATAAGGCATTGCGAAGAGAGTACCACTACCCTTGATACCTGTAACGGTGACCTTAGAGACATAGTAGTCAAAATCGGGAGTCTTGTCAAAGTCCTGCTCAATCTTGAGGTTTACCTTGCACATCAGGTGCTCAAAGGTCAAAGGCACAGTGGTAGCATAGCCTTCTACTGTTGTGTCCGTCACATTTGTCGCCACCAACGGGTCATAATCTGCAGCCGCAGGGGTCGTCACCGCCATAGTGTAGCCGGTGTAATTAACGCCATCCTGAACAATATCATGCTGCGTAACTGGCGAATTATCCTCGCTGTATGGCCACACGGCAAGGAAATAGAACTTGCAGTTCTCAACCCAGTAGCGGGTGTTGTCGTAGGTCCACAAGCCGCCATCCATATAAACCTTCTCGTTGGTGAGAATTGCCGCCGAGTTGTTCGCTGTGCTGCTCGTAGTCGCCCACACGCCGAAGCCGTTCGTTTGGAGGTCGGTCAGGCCTGCGCGGGTGGCAACATTATTAAAGCTAATTGCGGTGGGGGTGAGGTCGTTTTCCGAGACCACATCCTCCCGATTACACGCGAAGAGCCCCAAAAGCGCCGCCGCAATAAAAATTCTCTTCATAGTTTTCTCTTTTTTATGTTATTCGTGACCATAAGGGCGATCAAACCCTTATGGCCTATGGGGTTACTGGATGGTTGTATCGTCTGCAGAAGTCCAAGTAGGGTCATTCTCTACATTGAACTTAATCTCCTCGCCAACCTTAGGTGTAACTACAAAGTTGTAGCTGTTGCCCGCAGCAAGGGTGATGTCAGCCTTTGAGTAAGCCTTAGTAGCGATCTTAGTACCGTCGCAGAGGATATCAACATTGAACGATACTGACACAGTACCAGGGATAACAAGCAGAGCAGTACCACAGTCCTTAGATGCAGTGCTGTTATCAACAGTGATAGCATCAATAGAGTAGTTGCCAGCTGTTGTCTGAGTCCAAGCTACAGGGCTTGCGGTAACATCGCAAGTACCACCAGTAGTACCAGCGATAGTGATACCATTAACCTCAAAAGAGTAGCCCTCTGCTTCCTGCGAACCATTCTCAACAGTGAAATTAACCAACGACAAGAGGTGGTTGAAAGTGAACGCTACAAGAGGGTTGTCAGACTCAAGACCCACATATTTTGCCGACTTCGCATAAACAAGGTCGGTCTGATCTGCAGTATAAGTCACAGTCTTAGGCAACTTGTCATCACCAAGAGCAACATTATCAGCATTTGCAAGAGCTGCGAAATAATACTCAGCGTCCTTTACCCAGTACTGCTTCTGAGAGGTACAAGTCCAAACGCTATTTGCGCCAACTGCACCTGAAACAGAGTCATCAGCATAGATAGCAACAAGACCAGCACCGCCATTCACAGTACCCCAAACCTGGAAAGAGGTAAAATCAGCTGTGCCGCTGTATGATGGGTCTGTTGCACGGGTTGCGTTCTCAACAAATACATCGCCGAAGCCGATAGCCTCGCGGTTAAGCTCCACAACCTCATTCTTTGCACAAGATGCTGCTGCAAGAGCAAGCATTGCAATAAAAATTTTCTTCATAGTTCAAGAATAGTTTACAATACAGTAACAGGTGTTGTACCAGCCCAAGCAGGATCGGTAGTAACAGTAAACTGGATAAGCTCGCCAACAGAGAGGCTAATACCGAAATTGTAGACACAGCCTTTCAAAAGGTCCTGAGAAACAGGAATAGTCTCGTTCTTAGTGCTAAGGAGAACATCCTCAGCGTCACCATTGTCATTCCAAAGCTCTACAGTGAAAGTAACATCAAAGTCTCCAGTTGTAGGCACAAGCAACTGCTGAGTAGCATTTGTCTTACCATCTGCATCAGACTTGCGAACATTCTCAATATTACCGAACTCTACATCCTGAGCAGTAGTGCCAGCCCAAGTACCATCATCCTTACCATCTGCGTTTGCATCTGCATAAGCGATAGTGTAAGTACCAGTAGCAAAGTTATTAACCGTGATTTTCTTAACGCTGTAGTAGTAACCACCCTCAGTATTAGACTTTACTGTAAAGAATGCCTTTGCAAGGAGGTGCTCAAAAATGAAGTTTACCTTGTCATTCTCTGATGCCTTACCAAGATAATCAAGTTTCTGTGCATAAAGCATATCCTTGAAGTGCATATCTGTATCAGCTACAGTAGTAAGTGTCGTTGGCATACCGGTTGCAGGAGCGACAGTAGCATCAACAACAGCAGCAAAGTCATAAGTTGCACCAGCAATCCAGTACTGCTGATTGCCAGTACAAGACCAAACATCATTACCAACCTCGCCAGTAACATTATCACCATTATAGATAGTAATAGTGCCTTTAGTACCTGTTACAGCGCCATACACATTAAAAGCCTCAAGATCCACTGCACCGTAAGTCTTGTCCTCTGCACGAGTTGAGTTCTCAACGAAGGCGTCGCCGAAGGAGATAGCCTCGCGGTTGAGCTCTACGACCTCGTTCTTGGCGCATGAGGCAAACAGAAGTGCCGCAAGTGCAAAAAATAGAGTCTTTTTCATCTTTTTTATCGTTTTTTAATTCTTTATTAGCAAATTCCCGCAAGTTCTTGATAAGAACTT
>JAFTOU010000021.1 GCA_017463615.1 Alistipes sp.
AGTTATTGAAACAAAAAATATCACTCTTTGGTTTCAAGCACGCTTGACCTTTGAGTGATATTTTTCATTTCACTGCCTTCGGCAGTAGCCCTAAATACGAGTAGAAATCAACTCTCGTCGCGTAGCGACACCTCTGAAAAGCCAATGGCTAATAGCTAATGGCCAAAAGCTAATAGTAAATAATATAGTTCCTCAGGTAGTTTATCAGTGCGATTAGCGAGAGCATAAACGAGAGGGTGACCATCACCACGAGGGCGAAGATAAGCGAAAACCAGGTCTCGGAGTGGTCCGTATCGGTGCTGGTGCTGCCGTCGCTGTAGGTGGTTACCACTTTGTAGCTCTTTGCGGCAGCCACGCCCATAAACAGTCCGCCGATGATGCCCGACAGGAAGCTGCTCTTGCCACCGCCGCCCTTAGCCTGCTTGGCGCCGATGAAGAAGTTTGTGGAGCGGCTGGCGAGGATATAGAGTGCCACGCCGATGATGATAGATACCATTGCCATAGGTGTGCCCGAGATTGCCGACATGATTACGCCGATAATTACTGCGGTGATAATCATCGTCTTAGAGCCGTTGAACTGGCGCTTGAGGGCGTGGTTGAGAATCTCGTTTGCGCCATTTATGCGCTCTACAATTCGTCTGTCGGTAGGCTTTTGCGCCACCGCCTCGGTGATGATTGCTATAGACTTCTTCACTGCCGAGTGGCTAAGCGGGTAGGGCACCATCTCGCCATCCTCTGCTGGCAGCTCGCCCCAGAGCGAGAGCATCTGGTCTAAGTTGTTATCTATAGCCTGCGCCTGCTGCGAGGTCATATCGCCCAGAGCCTCATCCTTGCGCTGCTGGTGGAACTCGTTGGCGGTGTAGTCAATGCGGAAGTCCTTGCGGATGAAGTTGTCGTAGATCATGTGGCCGATAATGGCTACCACTACCGCCAGCACAGCTATGCCGCTAAGCACTGCCCCTATCGTCTCCATCACCCCCACGCCACTGCCCTGCGCCTCGGCTACCGCCTCCTGTGCAAAAGCCATCGCCGATGGCATCATCATAGCAAAAAGTATAAAAAGTCTCTTCATAGTTTTATGAGTGTTAGTAACACAAAGTTAATCAATATTTTTTGAAAAAACGATATAAATCACTAACTTTACGCTGAATCTAAGCAATTATATTGCTGCTATCAATATTATATGATGAAAACTAACAATTTGCTTTTTAAGATTTTCGTCTTTGCAATAGCGGTATTTACGGTTGCAGAGGCATCCGCTCAAAGTAGTGCTGAGGCACTATCTAAGCTCAAGAGTGACCATGCCTTTCAGAGTTATGTTGAGGGTGCAACAGACGCAGTTGCAGCAGAGCGTATGGTGGATTTATCGGTACAATGGTCGCGTTAAAACCTGCAAAAGAGCAGCGACTGATGCGAGCGCTGTGCAAATACATAGCTTTACACCCTGCTGAGCGCAGTGCTTCAGAGTGGTCGGCGCACTGTGCTATGATATATTCAAAAGTTGTAACTGGCGACTACTATATGATTCTAAAGGGGAGGGTTGTTGATAGCGAAATTGCTAAACATCTATCCCACAAAGAGTTAAGCGAGCTGCGTCAGAAATACGAGCACTACTACAACTCTATGATTGTGGTTCTACGCCATCTGGAGCAGGATTATAACAGATACAACTGCGCCGTTAATCCCGGCATCGTAGTTACAGCGTACGGCTTCCCAGAGATAGACAACATTATCTGGTATCTAAAGCAGACCAACCAGCTGTGATAAGCATAGAAACTATATGTTGAAAGAGTAATGAAAACTATTTGTACATTGATTTTCGTGGTATTGGCTACTGTAGCCAATACCGCTTTTGGGCAGGATTTTGTGGGCAAGATGCCTACTGGGGAGCGTAAGATTAAGACCCGCCAGATTGAGGAGCGAAGCCGTAGAGTGCCACAAAGAGCGGCTATATGGCAGCAGTATGCAGGGGCGGCAAACAAAGCTGAGCAGAGGGTCGCTGCGGATAAGGCGTTGGCTATGCTCTATGGCGATGTAGCCTTCTATAGTTATGTCAAAGATGAGGGTAACGAGGCTGCAACGGCGCGATTGGTGGGTTACATAGCCGAGGTGTTAGGCTTGGCAACGGCAGAGCTCAAAGAGTTGCAGGACAAACTGTTGGCGCATATAGAGAACTCTTCCGCTCCGCAAGATGCTGACCGTCAGGCGGGTAATATTTTGTACAACAAGCGAGTACTCTTGGAGCGCGACACTATCCCTCTGCTGCTGAAGGGTCGCAATGTTGAGCAGCTCCTGCAGCAGAGTCTGACAGAGAATCAGTGGCGAAAGTTCAACAGCATCAATAGGCTCAACTTCCACAATATGACCTCGGCGCTCTTGGTTTTGGAGAGCTACTACGACAGCATCCACAGCAAAGAGGAGCTTGTTAAGCCTTTCGGTCAGAGCACAGTGATGACCGCCATCAAGCAGATGATTGCCGCAGGCGAGCTAACCGTGCCCAAAGAGTAACAATTTTGTGGTTTTTATATTTTGTAACCAAAAATGTTGTATCTTTGTCGGTTAGAAACTAAATAAACAAATATATGGCAGTAGAATTAAAGGATTTGACCAAGTCGGAGGATAACTACTCGCAGTGGTATAACGACCTGGTTGTCAAGGCGGGACTGGCTGAGAACTCAGCAGTTCGCGGATGTATGGTTATCAAGCCTTACGGCTATGCAATTTGGGAGAATATGCAGCGTGTGCTGGACGGTATGTTCAAGGAGACGGGCGTGCAGAATGCCTACTTCCCGCTCTTTATCCCTAAGTCGTTCTTCTCTAAGGAGGCTAACCATGTGGAGGGTTTTGCTAAGGAGTGCGCTGTGGTGACTCACTACCGTCTGATGAACGACCCCGAGGGTAAGGGTATCGTTGTAGACCCAGATGCTCGTCTGGAGGAGGAGCTTATCGTGCGCCCAACTTCGGAGACCATCATCTGGAACACATACAAGAACTGGATTACATCCTACCGCGACCTTCCAATTCTGTGCAACCAGTGGGCAAATGTTGTCCGTTGGGAGATGCGTACCCGCCTCTTCCTGCGTACCGCCGAGTTCCTCTGGCAGGAGGGCCACACTGCGCACGAGACCCGCGAGGAGGCTATTGCCGAGACCGAGCGAATGATTCGCGTATACCAGAAGTTTGCCGAGGAGTGGATGTGTCTGCCAGTTGTTGTGGGTCACAAGTCTCCAAACGAGCGCTTCGCAGGTGCTGAGGATACAATGACCATTGAGGCGCTGATGCAGGACGGTAAGGCTCTGCAGAGCGGTACTTCGCACTTCCTGGGTCAGAACTTCGCTAAGGCTTTTGATGTTAAGTACGCTAACCGCGAGGGTAAGCTGGAGTATGTCTGGGCAACATCTTGGGGCGTATCTACACGCCTTATGGGAGCGCTTATTATGGCTCACTCGGATAATAACGGCCTTGTTCTGCCTCCGAAGCTCGCACCTATCCAGGTTGTTATCGTGCCTATCTATAAGGGCGAGGAGCAGCTCGCTGCTGCACGCGCTAAGATGAACGAGATTGCCGACGGCCTTAAGGCTCTGGGCATCCGCGTGAAGGTGGACGACCGCGATAACCTCCGCCCAGGCTTCAAGTTCGCTGAGTATGAGCTTAAGGGCGTACCTGTACGCCTCGCCCTCGGTCAGCGCGACCTGCAGAATGGCACTATTGAGCTCGCTCGCCGCGACACACTCACCAAGGAGACCGTACCTCAGGAGGGTCTGGTAGAGCGTATCGCAGCCCTGCTGGACGAGATTCAGGCAAATATCTTCCGCAAGGCTCTGGACTATCGTAACTCAATGATTACCAAGGTAGATACCTGGGACGAGTTCGTTGAGGTGCTTAACACTAAGGGCGGCTTTATCTCTGCTCACTGGGACGGCACTCCAGAGACCGAGCAGGCTATCAAGGATGCCACCAAGGCAACCATCCGCTGCATCCCAGTAGACGCCGAGCCAGAGGAGGGTAAGTGTATCTTTACCGGCAAGCCTTCGCACTGTCGAGTTCTCTTCGCCAAGAGCTACTAATTTTGGCGTGAAAAGGGGCATACCTGCTTCCGCTAACAAAAAATCCCAGCAATGGCTGTACCGTTTTAGTACTATCCATCGCTGGAATTTTTTGCCGAGCGTGGTAACTGCACCACTCTGACAACAAAATGGGTGGTGCAAAAAAGAGGTGCTAAATGGTACGCACC
>JAFTOU010000022.1 GCA_017463615.1 Alistipes sp.
AAAGGTTTTGAAGCTTGCCAAGGGTAACTTTGGTTCAAGGGGAAATGTTTGGACAGTAGCCAAAAATACTGTCGAGAAGGGTCTGCAGTATGCATATGCACACCGCCGCCTTAAGAAGCGTACATTCCGTTCGCTGTGGATCACCCGTATCAATGCGGCAGTCCGTGCTTACGGTATGACCTATTCGGAGTTCATCGGTAAAGTAAACGCTAAGGGTATCGCCCTCAACCGTAAGGTTATGGCAGACCTGGCGATGAACGAGCCGAAAGCATTTGAGGCAATTGTAAACGCAGTTAAATAGCCTTTTGCGTCAGCAGAAGTGAGGCGAGTAACTTGGTTACTCGCCTTTTTTGTTGTTATCATCGGAGCACACCCAACTATCAGGCAATCGCAGCGTAAGAGATAGGGCGCTTGCAATGATTTGCTTTCAAAAAACATCTCAAAAAATTTTGTTTCTTAAAAATAATATATACCTTTGCATTAACAGAATTGTTAAACAACTTTGTTGAATAGCAAAAATATGGAGAATAAAGAGAAGCAAAACAAAGAGCAACAGATACTTACGGCGGCGGAGCAGGAGTTTCTGGCCAAGGGTTATGATGGTGCGAGGACGACATCTATAGCCAAGGCGGCGGGTGTGACGCACGCGATGTTGCACTACTACTTTCGCACGAAGGAGCAACTTTTTGAGCGCATCGTAGATAGCAAATTTAGTCTGATGGCGCAATCAATGATATCGGCTTTTGGCAATCCGAATCACTCCATCGTTGAGCGTATTCGTGGTGGCATAGGGTTACATTTTGACTTTATTGCCGACAATCCGCAGCTGCCGCTATTTGTGATAAACGAGATTATCTCTCGTCCTGAGCGATACGATATATTATACAGCCGAATGCGAGGCATAGTTGATAGCGTATATGCCAACCTGCAGCGCGATATAGACCTTGCGGCCGAGCGTGGCGAGATAGAGCGGATTGATGCGCGAATGTTATTTATCAGCATCATGTCGCTCAACATTTTCACCTTTATTGCCTATCCGTTTATGGAGCCGATAATGGGAGAGCTGATGGCAGACCGCGAGGCGTTCCTTGAGGCTCGCAAGGCGGAGAATATAGCAACCATAATGTGCAGAATCAAAGCGAAAGAATAGTTATGAGACGAATTTTAACACTTATCATCCTTTCAGGAGTGATGATTTCGGGCAGGGCGCAGACGCTTGAGCAGTGTCGTAGCTTGGCACGCGAGCACTACCCCGAAATCAAGCAGTACGACCTGGTGACAAAGACCGAGCAGTACAACCTCTCCAATGCCGCGCGAGCATGGATTCCGCAGGTGGTACTCTCTGGTCAGGCAACCTATCAGTCGGCAACACCTACCTACCCAGAGGTCTTTCAGCAGATGCTTACCGCCAACGGCATAGATATGGCGGGCATTCGTCGCGACCAGTACAAGGTTGCCTTGGATATTCAGCAGAATATCTGGGATGGCGGACTATCAAAGGCAAACAAAGTTATTGCCGAGGCTGAGGCTGCCGAGCAGCGTAGCCGCTTAGATGTCTCGCTCTACGAGCTGCAGTCAAGGGTAGATAATCTCTACTTCGGCATTCTACTCCTTGACGAGCGCATGGCGCAGACCGAGGCGATGATTGGCGTGCTGGATGGCAACCTTAAGCGTATGCGTACCTATTATAATAATGGTGTGGCGATGCAGGCGGATGTGGATGCTATTGAGGCGGAGCTCCTCACAGCGCAACAGACGCTGGGGCAGATAGAGTCCTCGCGTGCAAGTTACCGCCGTATGTTAGAGCTCTTTATCGGTCAGCCACTGAAGGACAAGACCCTGCAGCGCCCACAGATGCAGAGCATTGCAAGCAACACCTCGGCTCGCCCTGAGTTAAATATGTTCACCGCACAGCAGAACAAGATTGCAGCGCAGCGCAAGGCGATAAATAGCTCGGTTATGCCACGCTTCAGCCTCTTTGCGCAGGGCTACTACGGCTATCCTGGGTTAGATATGTTCAAGAGTATGATGACAACGGAGTGGACACTCAATGCCATTGTCGGCGTGCGTATGCAGTGGAACATCGGGGCGTTCTACACCAAGAAGAACAACCTTGACAAGCTCAACACTGCAGAGCAGCAGATAGCCCTCCAGCGCGATATTTTCCTCTTCAACTCCGACATGCAGACCACGCAGCAGAGTGGCGAGATTGAGCGTCTGAAACGAGCTGTAGAGGATGATAGCCGCATAGTGGAGCTTCGTCGCTCGGTGCGCATGGCGGCAGAGTCGCGCCTTGAGAATGGAGTGATAGACTCCACCGACCTGCTACACAAGATTGCCGACGAGACAACGGCAACACTCAACCGTTCAACGCACGAAATTGAACTATTACAAGCAGTATACAGATTAAAAAACACATTAAATCAATAAGTTATGAAGAAGATTATATATATCATCTTTGCCGCACTCGCCGTATCATGTGGCAAGGAGGCTGAGGCAGATGCACAGGGAACATTTGAGGCTACGGAGGTTGTCGTTTCGTCTGAGGCTATGGGTAGGATACTCAATTTTGCAGCCGAGGAGGGAACTGCGGTCGCTGCTGGAGAGGTTATTGGCGCGATTGATAGCGTGCAACTTCATCTGCAGCGCAAGCAGCTGCAGGCACAGCAGGCGGCGCTGCTCGCTTCTCGTCCCGACATCAAGGCGCAGGTTGCATCGCTGAAGGAGCAGATTGCCAAGCAGCGCTCGGAGCTACAGCGCGTAGAGCGTATGCTGAGCGGTGGCGCGGCGACAACAAAGCAGCGTGACGACATTCAGGCGCAGATTCGCGTGCTGGAGAGCCAGCTCTCGGCAACGCTCTCTACATTAGATAAAAACACGGCTACTATCAACGAAAATGCTGCCGCTATGGAGGCGCAGATTGAGCTGTTGAACGACCGCATAGCCAAGTGTAGCATCCTCTCGCCTGTAAGCGGCACGGTGCTGGTTAAGTATGCCGAGGCGGGCGAGTTGGCAACAGCAGGTAAACCGCTGATGAAGGTTGCCGACCTTGAGAACATCTATCTTCGCGCCTATTTCACATCCGACCAGCTCTCCAAAATCAAGCTGGGCGATACGGTTACCGTTACGGCTGACTTTGGTGGTGACGAGCGTTACGACTATCAGGGTCGCATTGCCTGGATATCATCCGAGAGCGAGTTTACGCCAAAGACCATACAGACCCGCGACTCACGCGCAAATTTGGTCTATGCGGTAAAGATTGCCGTAAAGAATGACGGAAGATTGAAGATTGGTCTTGCAGGAGAGGTGCGATTGTAGTATGTACGCTATTGAAGTAAATAATCTTACCAAGAGCTACGGAGAGGTAAGGGCGTTAGATGGCGTATCGTTTGCAGTGCGCCGAGGCGAGCTATTTGGACTTATCGGTCCCGATGGCGCGGGTAAGAGTACCCTATTCCGCCTACTGACAACCCTACTGCGCCCCGACGGCGGAGAGGCCAAGGTTGATGGGCTGGATATTGTAAAAGATTATCTTGCCATACGCTCGCGTGTGGGTTATATGCCCGGGCGATTCTCACTCTACCCCGACCTGTCGGTGGAGGAGAATCTGAGCTTCTTTGCTGCGCTGTTTGGCGTCAAGGCAGAGGAGTCTTACGACCTTATTGAGCCCATCTACAAGCAGATAGAGCCATTCCGCACACGCCGAGCAGGAAAGCTGTCGGGCGGTATGAAGCAGAAACTTGCCCTTTCGTGCGCGTTGATTCATCGTCCAAGCGTCTTGTTTCTTGACGAGCCAACTACGGGTGTAGATGCCGTATCGCGCAGCGAGTTTTGGGATATGCTTGCAGGACTCAAACAGCGAGGTATAACTATTTTGGTATCAACGCCCTACATGGACGAGGCGTCGCGATGTGACCGCATAGCCCTCTGTAATGAGGGGCGCATATTGGGCATAGATACCCCAGCGGATATTGTCAGCAACTTTAATTCAAGGCTCTATGGCATAAGCTCCGAGCGCACCTTTGCCCTACTGGAGGCGGCACGAGCACAGCGTGGCGTTGTGGAGTGCTACCCATTTGGCGAGTGCCACCACTTGGTTGTAGACGAGCAGTTTGATGTGGCGCAATTTACAGCCTCACTGAGCGACTTTAACGACCTTGTGATAAAACAAGTTGAGCCCACCATTGAGGATATGTTTATAAAATTGATGAAGCGATGAGTGAAGTAGTAATATCGGTACGCGAACTAACTAAGCGTTTTGGCGACTTTACGGCGGTAGATAGCATCTCGTTTGATGTTCACCGAGGCGAGATTTTCGGCTTCCTCGGAGCTAATGGCGCGGGGAAGACTACGGCTATGCGTATGCTCTGCGGGCTGAGCTTTCCCACCTCGGGTAGTGGCACGGTTGCGGGCTACGATGTGATGCACCAGGGCGAGGAGATAAAACGCCATATCGGCTATATGAGCCAGCGATTCTCACTCTACAACGACCTTACAGTGTGGGAGAACATAAACCTCTTTGCCGGCATTTATGGCCTATCAAAGAGTGAAACCAAAGAGCGTGCAGCCGAGCTTTTGGAGCGCCTGAACTTCGCCTCGGAGCGCAATACGATTGTTGGCTCGTTGCCACTGGGCTGGAAGCAGAAGCTCTCCTTTGCCATAGCCACGATACATCGCCCAGAGGTGGTTTTTCTGGACGAGCCGACAGGTGGCGTAGACCCGATGACACGCCGACAGTTCTGGGAGCTTATCTACGAGGCTGCCGAGGGTGGTACGACGATATTTGTAACGACCCACTATATGGACGAGGCGGAGTACTGCTCGCGCGTATCTATTATGGTAGATGGTCAGGTGCGGGCTCTTGATACACCCGCTAAACTAAAACAACAATTTGCCGCACAGTCTATGGACGAGGTATTTCGCACATTGGCTCGCGGCGCTAAACGAGCAGAGTGATGAAGGGAAATTTTTTATCATTTGTAAAGAAGGAGTCGTTGCATATCCTGCGCGATAGCCGCACAATGCTTGTGGTGATGCTTATCCCCGTTGTGCTGATGATACTCTTCGGCTTTGCAATATCCACGGAGGTAAACAATGTCAATGTGGCGGTGGTTGCACCCGAGCGTACCGATGGCGTACGCGACGCTGTTGAGCGTATCTCGCGCAACGACTACTTTACATTCAAGGGCTACATCAACAACGACCAGATAGACGAATATCTCCGCTCGGGCAAGGTTGTGGCCGTGGTGGTATTCGCTTCGGACTACGACCGTCGTGCAGCGCAAGCAGCGGCGGGCGTGGCTACAAAGCCTATTATTCAGGTTATTGTTGATGCCTCAAATGTCAATACCGCAGGCTCGGCAACGATGTATCTGCAGAATATACTGCTCGGCTCGGCTTCGGCTCAATCAATGTTTGAGACCCGAATGTTGTTTAACCCTCAGATGAAGAGCGCCTACAACTTCGTACCTGGCATTATGGGACTTATCTTCATCCTTGTCTGCGCGATGATGACCTCGGTATCTATCGTGCGCGAGAAGGAGGTGGGGACTATGGAGGTGCTGCTCGTCTCGCCAGTGCGCCCATTTAAGATTATCTTTGCCAAGATGATTCCATACTTTGCCATCTCGTGCATCGTGCTGATTACCATCCTGCTATTGGCTCGCTATCTACTTGGCGTACCTATGTCGGGAGGCGTTTGGGGTATATTCTCCCTCTCGCTCCTCTACCTTGTGCTCTCGCTCGCCCTCGGACTGCTGGTCTCCACTATCGCCTCTACGCAGGTGGCAGCGCTGCTCGTCTCGGCGATGGTTATGATGATGCCTATCCTGATGCTCTCGGGTCTACTCTTTCCTATTGAGAACCTGCCGACATTCTTTAGGGTGGTGTCCAACATCGTACCGGCCCGCTGGTATATAGATGCAGTACGAAAGATGATGATTCAGGGCGTGCCGATTGTGGCTGTATGGGAAAATTGTGTGATACTGCTCGGTATGACTGTGGCGCTGCTGGGCGTGTCGCTTAAGAAGTTTAACGATAGACTTGAGTAGCGTATGAGAACATTCCTTGTACTATTCCAGAAAGAGTTTTTGCAGATACGGCGTAACCCATTTATGCCTAAGCTGATAATCATATTCCCAATTATGATTATGCTTCTTATGCCATTGGTTATGACGATGGATGTGAAGAATGTCAATGTGGCAGTGGTAGACCTTGACCGCTCAACCACCTCGCGCCGCATCGCATCGCATATTGAGGCATCTGAGTATCTGACACTTGCCACCACAACGGCAGAGTTCCCGCTTGCTATGCAGGCGCTGGAGCAAGGCGATGTGGATGTTATTGTGCAGATTCCCGACCACTTTGAGCGCGATATGATAAGTAGCACAGCCAAGCGTATCAGCATCAGCGCCAATGCCGTAAATGCCACCAAAGGCGGTATGGGTATGCAGTATGTAGTCCAAACCATCGCCCGCACACTTGTGGAGCTGCGAGGCGAGAAATCGCCTATTGAAATCTCGGAGCTGGTGACCATTGAGAATCGCTATAACCCGACGCTCAACTACCGCCACTATATGATTCCCGCACTGATGATTATCCTCTTTATCCTTGTCTGTGGATTTCTGCCAGCACTCAGCATCGTGGGCGAGAAGGAGGTCGGCACTATTGAGCAGATAAATGTTACGCCCGTATCGCGACTGACATTTACCCTCGGCAAACTCTCCCCTTATTGGCTTATCGGACTCTTTGTGCTTACTGTGGCAATGATTGTCGCCCGCCTTGTCTATGGCCTTGCACCACTCGGTTCCGTAGGACTTATCTACCTCGGCGCAGCTCTCTTTATCCTCGTCATTTCGGGATTCAGCCTCACAATAGCCAACTTCTCGGAGACGATGCAACAGTCAATGTTTGTGATGTTCTTCTTCATCATGCTCTTTATGCTGATGAGCGGACTGCTCACCCCCGTGGACTCTATGCCCCTGTGGGCACAACACTTCACAATCATCCTCCCTCCGCGCTACTTTATAGATATCCTCCGCTCGGTCTACCTAAAAGGCACAACCCTCGTAGACATGTGGCAAAACTTCGCCGCCCTGGGCATCTTCGCAATAGTTTTCAACACCCTCGCCACCCTAACCTACAAAAAACAGGCGTAATATACCAGTGATTGTCATTTGATTACTGTTGCTGCACAAACATTGTACAAATAAAACAGCAAAGTAGCCTACAGATGTCTATAGGCTACTTTTGCCACCCTTAAAGCTGTAATGTATTTGACTCAGTACAACCACGCCTCCCATCTCGCAGAACATATCTATTTTATACCATGTTTATTGAGTGTATTTTTTATACTCATTGCAACATGATATGCCAAATTTACAGGTACAGCATTACCAATCATCTTGTAACCATAGTCCACATCATCATACAAGAATTGAAAATCATCTGGAAAACTCTGAACACGAGCAACCTCTCTAACCGTCATTCGTCTATACAAATGTTCTTGACCTGGAACAAATATCTGCTTATTTGCTTCAAGTTTAATCATCTTGGGCGCTTGTGGGTGTAACTGACACTGACGACCACTTGCTTGCACAGTGAACCCAGGCTCATCCCAACCTCTAACTCTATTCCTTGACATAAATATCGTTGAAAAAGAGCCGATGAAGTATTCGTGATTAGAAACGATACATTTATCGCCATTCGTTTTATTTTTATTCAATGCTGGTATCGCAGATTCTTTCAAATCCCATATGCACTCTCTTAATGTTGGTTTATGAAATTGTTTGACTGGATATTGATAATCTGTTATATTTAAATCCTTTCTAAAACCAATATAAAACACTCTATCTCTATCTTCCGCAACATCATAATCATTTGCATTCAACATTTTGACAGACACATTATATCCTGACTCATCAAACAATCGCATAAAACCCTGGACAGCTTTTGAATGTCGTTGAGCCATCATACCTGAAACATTCTCCGCTACAAAGAACAGAGGTTTTATTTCTCGCAAGATTCGTATATATTCATAAAACAACTGCCCTCGTGCATCATCTATTCCTCGCAAAGAGCCCGCTTCACTCCAAGATTGGCAGGGTGGTCCACCTATAATACCATGTATAGGTTCATTAATAGCTAAGTCAATACTAGTACTTTGTAACACTTAAAAGTTCAATATAGGATAGAGGTGCTTCAGCTTGATTCGTGCATCTGCAGTCGTGAACTGCCAGTTTACCCCTCTCTGAGCGGCATTACGTTCAGTGTTCCAAGCAGACAACTCCTCATTA
>JAFTOU010000023.1 GCA_017463615.1 Alistipes sp.
GATATACACATATCGAAAGATAACATCCCTGCATTCAAGGCCAACTGGCAGGAGGCTGTCGATATATGCAGGAAGATGGATGTCAAGGAGATTGCCATCGGTGGCGACCTCTTCTTCTCGCGTGCCGCACAGACGCTCGATGTGCTGCTGGCAGTTCACGATGCACTGCTCACAGCTGCCGAGCACGGTATCCATGTAACCATTGCCGAGGGAAACCACGACAAGGTAAATCAGGAGAACGAGCGTGGCTATTGCCATGTCTTCGACCAGCACTCGAATGTCTTGGTGTGCGATGAGTATGTGTCGTTGCCATTGGGTGATGACTGTCGCTTTGTACTCCATATAATGGGCTACTTTCCCGAAGATGGCTCATTCTGCACCCGCCTTGACCGTCTTAAGGAGGAGGCTCTCGACCCAAAGCGACTCAACTTCCTCTATATCCATGAGGGTATCAACGGAGCATTGGCACAGCCCAACGACAAGGAGTTGCCCGCAAAGATATTCGAGGATTTCGACAAGGTATTCGTAGGACACTATCACAACCGCACGATCATCGACAAGACCCGCATCGAATATATCGGGTCCTCGCGTCAGCACAACTTCGGCGAGGACGAGGAGAAGGGCTACACTGTAATCTATACTGATGGTTCTCACGAGTTTATCAAGAACCAGGCGAACACACGCTACCGAGTGATTGATGTCTCGGCGGAGCATGCCGGTCTTCATCTTATGGACGAGCTGCGTGAGATTGATGCTGATGGTCGCTACAAAGTCAAGGTTCGTGTCCACGCACCGCAGGCTGCTATGAAGTCGGTGGATAAGGCTGCTCTGCTTGATGCAGGAGCCACAAAGGTGGAACTTATCGCCGATGATGAGGAGATGTTAGAGGTTGCAGCCTCTTCGCTCTTTGAGAAGTTCGACAGCCACCGCATCCGCGAGACCTACGAGGAGTTCTGCCGCGAGAAACAGATAGACGATGTAGCAATCGGATTGGAGTATTTATCTAAAATCGAAGGACAATGTGGAAATTAAAGAGTATAGAGGCCGAAAATCTGTGTGCCTTCCGTTCGCTGGCTTATACGCTGCAACAGGGAGTAACAACACTGATTTTTGGCAACAATAAGGACAACGACTCCCAGCAATCGAACGGTGCCGGGAAGTCGGCTCTCTTGGAGTGTATAGCCGTGGGACTCACAGGTAGCCCGCTGCGTAAGATACGCACCGAGGAGATTATCAACGATGCCGCCGAGCAGTGCCGCATCACTCTACACCTTGCAAATGACGCATCGAATGAGGAACTCATCATTGCTCGCTCGATACCTCGCAAGGGTGCATCGACAGTCGCCTGCAAACTCTATCGAGGAGGCGAACTCGTAACAACTGACGAGGCTGTACAGCACTCTGTAGATGCCTACAACAAGTATATCTTGGAGAAGTTGGGCATCACACGCGAAGAACTGCTCAACAACTTTATCCTCTCTAAATATCGCTACGAGGATTTCCTGTCCTCGTCGGATAAGGAGAAGAAGGAGATTATCAACCGCTTCTCCAACGGCATCTTGGTAGATGAGGCCATAGCCCGTGTTGAAGAGGATCTCGAGCCGCTCAGCAGTGAGCAGCAGAAGATAGACCTCGAATTGGCCGGCATCGATGGACGCATCGAGATGTTGCAGGAGCAGATTGCCAAAGAGGTTGCAGCAGGTGAAGAGCGTGGCCGCAGCCGTGAGACACGCATCGCCGAATTGGAGGAGGCAATAGCCTCAAAGCGTGAGTATATCCGCACCCACAAGGAGACTCTGAGCACTATTGACGCTACTATTGCAGAGGTAGATACAGCTGACAAAGAGTTGCAGGCATTGGAGTCATCGGACACCTCATTGGAGGAGTGCTTGAAGGCTATCGATGCTATGATGACACAGCTTCCTAATGCTCGCCGAACAGATTGGAATCACACGCTAAAACTCAAGAAGGAGGATTTATTGCTTGCTCAGTCTTCGCTCGAAAACCTCGATGCCTCGGTAAACCATGCCGAGGCGGTATTGAAGGAGAAGTATGACGCCTTTGAGAAGTTTAAGGTTCAATACACTGACTTCGTTACGCAGTATGGTGACAAGTGCGTGGAGTACAGCACCCGCTTGCAGGAGATTGATAAGACTCTCCGCAGCCTCGCTTCACGCCTTGAAGAGTTGCGCCGTAAACGCCGAGTAATCTCTGCGGGTATTGACGAACTATCGAATAAGTTGGCAGGCTCTATCACCTGTCCGAAGTGTGGCCACGAGTTTTTGGTGGCACAGCCTAACTTCGATATCGAGGCTGGGACAAAGGAACTCCGTCTCCGCCAACAGCAGTTATCAGAGATTAACGGCAATATCGAGGCTGAACAGAACTCTTCGGAGGAGGCAGAGATGCAGCAAAGCAAACTCAACAGCGAGCGTCGCACATTGGATAGTGACCGTTCACGCTGGGAGCAGGAGCTCTCGGATCACGAGCGAGCAGTATGCAGTGCTACAAGCGAGGTGGAGCGTGCAGAGCATAACCGCAAACGCACCAAGGCTGAGGTCGCAGCGATGCAAGACGAGATAGACAGCATACGCCGCAAAGCCTTTGACGAGTTCTTCGGCAACATCGATGAGCGCAATGCAGCACTCAGCCGTGAGCGTCGCAAAATCGTAGAGGATATACGCTCCGCAGAGTGTGCCATAGAGACCTTACAGGAGACAATCCGTGAGGTAAACGAAATGGCAGCCGAGGACCTCACGCTATCGCTACGCAAAACATTGGAGCAGGAGAAGCAACGCTCGATGGAGACTGCCAAGCGTAAGTTTGAGGTTGATGATAAGGTACGAGCCTTGGAGGTACAGCGTGAGCGCTTTGTACAGTTCAAGACCTACCTTGCCAACACTAAGATTGAGGCTCTTAGCCGTATCACAAACGAGTTCCTGATTGGCATCGGCAGCGATATCCGTATTCGCTTTGATGGTTACACGGTGCTCAAAAGCGGTAAGGTAAGAGAGAAGATCTCTATCTCACTGTTGCGAGATGGCGTTGACTGTGGTTCATTCGGAAAGTTCTCGGCAGGTGAAGCGGCACGAGTAAATCTCGCAACAATCCTTGCGATGCAGAAGCTTGTGAACGCCAACTGCGATGATGAGAAGGGACTGGACCTGTTGGTGCTTGACGAGATTCTCGAAGCAGTAGATGAGGCAGGACTATCATCGATGTTCAATGCTCTGAATGCTCTGGGAGGCACTGTCCTCGTAGTCTCGCACGGCAATGTAGCCGAAGGTTATCCGCACAAACTTGTAATAACGAAGGAGAATGGAGAATCACACATCGGAGAATAAGACACTGAAACACGACGATATCCTCGCCTTGGATGTGGCAACTCACTGTGGTTACTTCTCAAAGCACGGGGCAGGTACTTGGAATCTCACCGAGAGCCGACGGCGCAACGACAACAAGATGCACGGCTCATTCCGCACGCTCCTTATTGACTTTATCCGTAAGTACGACATAAAGCAGATAGTCGCCGAGGATGTGAGCATCAACCGCCACTTCTACGACCTCAGACGACTCTCGGAGTTGCGAGGTGTGCTGTTGGAGGTCTGCGATGAGCTGAACCTGCCCGAGCCGGAGTTTGTAAACCCTGCTGCACTCAAGAAGTGGGCAACGGGTGATGGGCACGCCACAAAGTCAAAGATGGTAGAAACCTGCAAAAAGTATGGTTATGTGCCAACGGACGACAACGCTGCCGATGCTTGCCACCTATTCTTTTATTACATACGCAAACACAGATTGTAAAATGACCGCATAGATTCGGGCGGTGACAAGCCGCCCACTTTTAATTGACGCTCTTCGAAGCTGACAGATTAGGACATTTCAGATTGAGTTGAACCCCTTTTCAGTTAGAAGAGTGGACAAGAAAGATGTGTTAAAAAGAGTGGCGGCAATCCCTGATGATGAGTCCGCCAAAAGACGCGCTCAACTACTGCAAAAGTATGTGATGCCGCATAAAAATCTGGTGTACAGCATCTGTATCAAGTACACATACAATCAGGAAGATATA
>JAFTOU010000026.1 GCA_017463615.1 Alistipes sp.
ACTGACCCCTGCGGTTACCAACATCAAGCATATGATGGATGAGATTGACCGTGTGTTCCGCACCAAGAATGGCAAGAAGCGTAGTTTTGATTACCGCCTTACCATCGACACAAAGAACAGCGAGGCGAAGTTGGAGCGCGTTAAGACACTGCTCACCGAGATTTCTACTCTTGCCAAAGGTATAAACCTCACCATCGCAGCACCGGCACTCGACACCAAGAGAATCAAGGCAAATGCCAAGAGCCTCTATGAGAAGAAGGCTGCCGAGGCTCGCAAGGCAGAGATTGAGCGTAATGCATCCTCGTCAGTAACGACGATGGCAGATGCCCAGAAGCGTATCACCAAGGCTATGGGCAAGATCAACTCTGCTCTCTCTCATATGGAGCGTGGCCGAGAGCTGACCATTAAGACAGATGTTGCCGAGCAGAGATTGCGTAGCATACTCTCTATTCTAAATCGAATAAAGAGTTCCTCGACTATCACGCTGAATATCTCTGGCGGACTACCCGCAGGTATGGCCGGTGCTGCCACATCGGGAGCCTCTGCCGTGATGCCGTTTGCATACTCTCCAGGTATGCAGGCTCCTGTGCCTTATGCTCCGACAGCCTTTGCTATGCCCGAGAAGGAGCAGCAGAGACTTATGCAGCGTCTCTACACCTCTCAGCAGTTGCACCGCCAGCGCATGGCTCATGATGATGAGAAGTTCAATGCCGAGCAACGCCGTAAGGCACAGGTAGCAGAGAGTGCTGCCGCCGAGAAGCGTCGTCAGGCAGAGGCACGAGCCCGTGAGCAGGAACGCCGCCGAGCACAGCGCGAGGCTGAGCGTCAGCGTAGACAAGCCGAGCAGGAGCGACGCAGAGCCGATAAGGCAGCACGCCAGCAACAGCAGCGAAACGCGATGCAGTCTGTGCGTGCTATGCAGAGACAGAATACCGCCGCAGGCACGCTCTACCGCAGTAAGCGTCGTGCGGCTATCAACCGTATTCAATACTCCCAAGCTCCTTCGTTGCGTAACCTTCCGTTCGCATCGATGATTAACGCCTATATGGGTTACAGTCTGGTGCGTAACGAGCTTACTAAGGCTATCGAGTACTCAAACATTATGCAGTCGGCACACTCTATCTTGCGTGTGGCAGACACTGACTTGAGTACCTTCGAGACTCGCTTCGACAATATGGCTCGCCATGTGCGAAAGATTGGTATCGACACGAAGTTTACTGCTGTGGAGATTGCAGGTGCTGTGAAGTACCTCTCTATGGCGGGTATGAATATCGATACTATCAATAAGTCTATCCGACCTATTACCAACCTTGCCCTTATTGGTGACAACGATGTCAGCTATATCGCCGACCTTGCCACCAACATTATGGCGGGCTACGATATCAACAACGACAGTATGGATAGCGTGGCGGATATTATCGCCTCGACCATCTCTCGCTCGAATGTCAATATCGTAGAGGTTGCCGAGTCATACAAGATGGCAGCAGGTTATCTGCGTACTGCGGGTGTGGACTTCACGGAGAGTACCGCCGCCATTGGTTTGCTCGGTAACATGGGTCTTAAAGGAACACTTGCCGGTACTTCGCTCCGTGCTATGGCCACACGCTTTGCCAAGCCTACAAAGGAGTCGCAGAGGGTGCTTGACCGCTTGGGCGTGAAGTTTACCGAGATGCGCAATATCGAGGGTGTGATGGTCGAGAAACTACGACCATTGGCCGACATCTTCGAGGATCTGAATAAGAAGGGAGCGTCAATGGCCGATATGCAGGCCATCTTCGGTAAGATTGGTGGTAATGCGGCGATGATGCTGGTGAACAACTACGACCAGTTGCGTAACCTTACCGCCCATAACCGAGGTTCACAGGGTATCTCGGCAGAGTTGGCCCTTGTCAAGCAGAACACGACCAAAGGACTCTGGGCCCAGGTAACATCACAGCTTACCGAGAGTTTTATGCAGGCGTATGAGGTGCTGGAACCAACCATCAGACAGGTGTTACGCTCTTTCCT
>JAFTOU010000003.1 GCA_017463615.1 Alistipes sp.
TTATACCACACATCCTCTTCGGTAATCTCCAGTTCCTTGCCGTAGTGGTTTGCAGAGTTCCAAATATCATCCGAGGCGGTGTCTTTGCTTGTTCTTCGCCATAAGAAGTTGCCCTCTGGAATAAGAGCGGTAATCTCTTCGCCACCTCTATAAACTCTCGCTACAAGCGTTGTTGAGACTATGCCGTTACGGAATGTTGTGCCATTCTTCGATTCTACATATACAGTATAGGATGGTTCGCCATCATAAAGTTTGAAGATGGTGTGAGTTGCAGTAAATTCTTCACCATTTAGCGTTGCTGTATATCGCAGAGTCAGCACATCGCGCCCCTCCCAACCGTGATAGTTGGCGGGCAACTCGAAAAGTGAGGAGTTGATGTTAGCATCTCTCCAAGCACCATCTGCCGCAAGGTATTCCCATCGGCGTGTTTCGGGTTCAAAATTATATTCTGTGGCAATGATAGAGATGCTTTGCGGCTCACACTCACCTGTTAGGGCATTGGCATAATGGAATGTCGTGCCACCCGTAAGTGATACCGAGCGAGGTTTCAGTTGTTCTTGCGCCTCCTCATCGAGATCTTCCCAGTGAATTGTTACCTCTCGCAGCTCAATGGTATCCTTTGACCACTTGAAACGCCCCGAGGCAAAGTGTCCCGTGCCATCCTGATTGATAACAAAAGAGCCATCGCGCGAGGATATCGAGCCGTCATCGTTAAACCTAAGCAGAGGATTCTGCATCGTGCCGCCCACGCCACCTCGATTAAACCAGGCACCATACTCCTCGGTATAGTTAAGTGTGCCATCTGTTGCCTGATAAGGAGTCAGCTGCTTGCCTGCCTCCAACTGTGGAGCGGTAACAATTAGCGATATTTCGGATGATATACCAATGCTCATATTCGGCGCATCGGATTGGCGTACCGGGAATGATACCTTATGACGCAGCCATCGCTCTGCCTGGTCTATGACAATATCGCTAATTAGGTGCTCATCTTGATAGAAACGCACAGAGCCAACCTCTTCGGCATAGATCCATACAGAGAAACAGTAGTAGTTGCCGATACGCTCTTTTCTCCAATTTGCACTCTGGGCGTGGATATAACTATCTGTGGTGAGGCGTACACACTTGCCAATACCAACCGGTGAAGATGCTGCAACCTTATTTGCTCCAGCAAAGCCACAAGAGAGGCTATCCAGAAGTACATTCTTGTGGATTTTGCCCACATAGAATGTCGCACCGAAACCATTCTCATCACCGGCGGTAAGCGTTCCTGCGATATTGACATTGCGTGTGGCATAGAGATTTTGGAAGTATGCTCCATAGCCCTCCAATACTCCGAACACAGGGTCAATAACGCCCGATACTTTACCAACACGCGCCTTTGTTGCATCTGTAAAGACTGCCACTGATGATAGGCGAATGATATTGAGGTCAGCCACCTCGCACCATTCCCCGGTATTGGTAAGGTCTATCGTCAGACTGCGACTATATTGCTTGGGATACTCAACTGTAATCACCCACAGTTTGTACTCCCATTCGGTAGATAGCGAGATGGTATCCTCGGCATCAATCTTTTCTCCATTGGTATAACCAAAGGATATTGCCGCCACTGCATTTTGTGAGGCGCGAGCCTTGAACGATACCAACAACCTCTCCGGATGAGCAACAGACTCCTCCAAAGTCTGCTTTATACCGTAGGGGCTGCTGCCTGTGATGCGGACAATACGATTAGCCTCGCTATCCTCACTGCGGTACTCTGTGGCGGCGTTTCCATAGACGGCATACTTCGCCTTGTTGGGAATATCTATAGTTCCTCCCGCCATTGTAGGATAGCATAGGGAGCGTTCAGTTGCCATACCGTCAATGATATCCATATAGGGAGCATCACTATCCGAGGCGGTGAGGTACATCGCTCCGCTACGGTCGGTGTTCGTAAGGCTGGTGATGCGTACAAAGTCGAGCAGCTCGCCACTCTTTGGCTCATCACCATCGAGCAGAGCACCGATAAAGTATGGCGACTCCTTACCATCAATGGCATCAACACCCGTCTCCACAACAACCATCAGCGAGTAGATGCTTTGGTTTCGCTCTGCATACTGACGGCGCACAACATCTCCGACCTGCAGACCTTGCGTCTTCTGCGAGTCGGAGTCTATGCGAATCTTATATTTCGAGTAGTTATATACCGCCATTGTTATGCTATTTTCTCTACACTGTCGCCCGAACAACTATCGCTAATCCAGAGCGAGCCATTGGTTGCCGAGAGTTTCTTTACCTCAAACTCGTAGGCTCTAAACTTCTTGCGGGCCACAACCTCATCAAAGGTGGCTGTTACATTGCCTGTGGTACGGTTTGCCTGTATCGCCCAACCACTGCCGGCAAAGCCTGCCGAGAAGAACTCCGAAGAGAGTGTTCCGCCAAAGTAGCCGTTGCCATAGTGTTTGATGCCATCACTCACAGCCTGCAAGCGAAGAGCCTCTGTTAAGAATAGGACTCCATCGGTCAAACGGGTGTAAGAATCATCAATTCCGATATGCCCAACTGCTTCAATAGGAACATTTGCCGCCACAAAATCGGCATCGGTGCTGACAAAGAATGTTTCGCTGTATCTGTTCTGCGGAGCATACTTGCTGGTGGAAGCACGATGACTGAACGAGGTATCGTGAGGAATGATAGTCTGCACGCCATCATTCTCATAGACCACATCAGATAATAGAGAGATCTGCTCCTTATCACCTTTGATAAGTATGCCATCAGCAGAACCAAATCGTAGGTTCTTATGGATAATTATTCCCTCATCATTGCTATCTACACGATATGACGAAAGAAGGTCGGCGCCGTAGTTATGCCTTACGGTGAGTGAACCGGGAAAGCAAGCCTTACCATATGGCGAGAGCATCAGGCAATCGCCATCGATATCCGAGATACCAGAGAATAGACGGATCTTCGGAGTGTCATCGCTACCCAAAAGCAAATCCCCGCCGATACTACCTAAACGGATACTCTCACCCTCGCGAGTGAGCACTGATTTGCCTGCAATGCGAACACCGAAGCCATCCAGGAACGAGAGGTAGCCACTGAGTGCCACATCTTCGCCCGAGAACGAGAGTAGCGTGTTACCCTTATCACCCAACTGAACGCCATACTTCGCTGACAATGCGCCACCAAGCGTTGTTGCTCCTTGAACGGTAAGATCTTTGTTAATTGTTCCGTTCTGCATTGCCCAATCAACGGTTGCAAGGTTGGCATTGCCCTTATGGTAGACATCTTTGCCACCCACCTGCAATGATGTTGGCGAAATGAAGATACCGCTCTCCTTATCTCCAATGGTCCATTCACCTATGGAGTGAACCGAGCCACTGAGGAAGTCGATGTTCGATGCATCTATCGTTACAGTAGCCTTGTAGGGGTCGTAGCGTAATAGATTCCTACCGCCAAGATAGAGAGCATCGCCTCCAAGTTTGAGGTTGCCTGTAATCATTACGCCATACTCAATGGCCGAGACAACACCATCAGCATCGGTAATATCTTCCGAGTAGGTTTCAATGATTCGGGTATTGGCGACACCCGCCTCAAAACCATAGTTGGCACGGAAGATACCCGTCATATCTCCGCCCGTCTTCTTGAGGTAGTCGATAAGCAGACCACCGCCGGACTCACCACCTTCGCCCGTAACAGCACCGGCAATGGCAGAGGCAAATCCGTAGGCGGTGTTCTTGAGGCGTACACTCGTCTCATCGCCCTCTTCAACGCCATAAGGATGTTCGGCATCCTTCTTCTGCTGGGCATTGAAGAAGTTATGGTACAACTGCGAGTAGATCGAGTAACAGAGACTCGACCTATCAAGTTGCTCTATATCGGGATGTAGTTGTACGCTCATTACTTCGTAAAGCTGGTTTTAGAGAGAAATTTCTGAATCTTCGATGAGAGTGAGATAAAGTTCGGAAAGTTTACGGGAGTCATCGTTCCCATCAGCGTTGGTGTCATAATCTTACTACACTCGGTCATAAAGTCGAGCATCAGCTGAGCAAGTTCATTACCCAAAACAAGAGGCTCTGTGGCGTTCTCATCACCAAGTGTCACCTTATTATCCGCCAATGCAATGGTGGTCGAATTGACCTTCTGAACAACTTTATCTGCGGTCTGCTTAACCTCTGATTTATCGACGGTTTGAGTGATTGTCTCCGCATCCATTACAACCGTAGCCTCCTTGTCCTTGTCGTTCTTGACAGTGGTGGTAACGGTAGTTGCTGTGTACTTTGTCGATGTCTCATTTCCTGTCGGCTCCAACTCATCATAATCAGGCGAAGAGTCGCTATCGGGGTCTAACTCCTCGGTCTCTGTAACACCGATAGATGTCTCCGTATGAGCTGTGAGGTTGATGATGTTGACGTGCGAGAAGTTTACAATGTAGGCATACTTCGTTGCCGCATCCATAAAGATGGTAACATCGGAAAAGAGTATCGGCACAATCAGAAAACCGCCCTCATTGTTGGTGGCAGCAGAGAGCAGAACTCCCTTGTGGATTATAGGCTCTGTGGAGGCTGTCTCATCGGGATATTCGCCCACATCGACAGTGCCACCATACTCCTTGAACTCCGAGTCCGCAGGGTCATCGTGTACCTTTGCCACATAGCCGTGAATCATACGAGCAGTACCCACACCCGACATGCCGCCCGGTGCCATATTGACACGCTCCATGCTGCGACCCAACGCAATCTTGCGAATCGCCTCACGAATGACTATTTGATGTGACTTATCTGCGGACATAGTTTTATTAAAGAATAGGCAAAAGTGTATTAAATGGATTATATTGAGTATATTTGATGTAGTTTGATTAAGATTCTTTGAGTATCAAACCATTAAGAAGAACTTGCATGAGAATGGGCAATGGATAAGAAATTGCTAACTTGTTTTGTTACACTATATTCCTCATGCTTTTCAAATAACTCTTTTAAAATCTGAGTACAAAAGTACGAATTATTTTTCAAATCGAAGCATCTGACAGCAGTAATCTTACTATCCTGCAAAAAATGACATAACAGATTCGAAGCCGAGTTCACCAAACCACAGGCAAAGGTAATTCGTGTTCTTTTCGTCCAAGCAAGGTCAAGCCCTGCGGGTGTCGTGGAAAAATCATCCTCGCCCCGT
>JAFTOU010000027.1 GCA_017463615.1 Alistipes sp.
ACTGCGTAGCCCTACTCAATCACCTTGTCGGGGTGTTCGCTGATGAATTGTGACCAGGACTTGCTGCCGCGTTTGCGGGCGGTTTTTTCGCCGCCTAAGCCTTTGACGCGGGATGTTCCGAGCAGGTTGTTGAGTGGCGAAGTTGTTGAGTAGTAGTGACATAGCGCCACTGCCATACCGTCTGTAGCGTCAAGGCGGCGCGGTGTGTCCTCTATCTTGAGTGTTCTGGTGACTATGGCTGCCACCTGCTGTTTTGACGCTGCTCCCGTACCTGTTATTGCCTGCTTTATGCGCGTAGGGGCATACTCAGCAACGGGCTTGTTGGCACTCAGGGCTGCAGCCATAGCCACTCCCTGCGCGCGTCCGAGCTTGAGCATACTCTGCACATTCTGCCCGAAGAATGGCGACTCCAGCGCCACCTCTCGCGGCTCATACTCGGCTATCAGCCCACGCACACGCTCAAATATATAGCGCAGCTTGTCGTACGGATCGGCAATCTTGTGCAGGTCAATATCCCCCAGCACTATCGCCCTAAGTTGCTTACCCTCAACCTCTAACACCCCGTAACCCATATAGTTTGTTCCGGGATCAATGCCAAGGATGCGATATATCGTTGTTTTTTTCATAGTCTGTTAAAACGCATAAACAGGACAGCTGTGGGGTGTCATCGCCAGGGGTGTTTTCACCGCCGTTGTTGTTATTGTTCTCAATATCATCTTTTCCGCCATTCGTGTCTACGCGCTCGGAGTACAAATATACAGATATTTATCCGTAATGACAAATTAGATTTTAACTGTTGGCTCGTCTACGACGACCCTTCCTCCTCGCGGCTCGGCATAGCAAACGAGTTTGCTCTGCTCTCGCTCCGCAGCGTCGGTTGGCTATTAGCTATTGGCTTTTCTAAGGTATCCGCTATGCGGATGAGTGTTTAGGGGTGCAGTCGGCACTATCAGTTGTTCTTCGCACCCTATAAACACTGTCAGTTTGCCGACACCGCTAAAAATCTAACGGCTAACAGTCATTTTGTTGTCAGAGTGTGTTAGGTATGGTGCATCGTGAAATATCCTCGGATGGGACATACTAAGGCGTATTTCCCATTCGGGGATATGAGGGATGTGCCATAGATGACACACTATCACAACAAAATTATCCTTTGGAGGCGATCTGAATTTGTAATTTGAACTCCGCCCCTTCAATATCTACGGCAAGACGAATGTAGTTGCCGAAGTGGGAGACTTTGACGAAATAGAGTCCCTCCTCGGTGATGGTCTCAAAGGAGGTGCCCTCGTATGCCCAGTGGATGCCGTCGTGGGATATCTCCACGCGAGCGTCTAAGGTACCTGTGCCGATAACATCCTCAACGAAGATGAAGAAGATGACCTCGTCTGCCCAGCCAACCTCGTAGGGATGGGTCTCAAAGTACTCCGAGAAAGACTTTTTTATCTCAAGATGTGCTGCATTAAACTGTTTCATACCAGTATATTCTATAAATTAGTAATTAGCGTCTGACTACTCTTGTGATACGACAAATGAATCAATATAGAGGAAAACGCGGCGGTTGGTGTCGGTCTCAAGCCAGATGACTGGGTTGATAAGGCCGTCAATGCGGCGATATTTATCCACGGTAGTAATCTTGATACCGCGCATATCGTAGACCTTATTCTGGCACTGCATCTCCACATACTCGCGGTCCTTGATATCAACCTTCAAGCGCAGGTACTGCCAGTTAATCTTGCAGTCGGTCTCGTTATAGATAAGGTTCTGCTGACCGCCTGGAACATCCTTATAACCAGCGTGATAGCCATCTGGACGACGCTCGCCGAACCACCAGCAGTCTACGCCCCACTTACACCAGTCGCCATCCTGACCGAATGCCCAATCCTTATCCGTACCAGGTGTCGCCTGGATATACTGCCACTTGCGCATAGGCTTGCCGTCCACAGTATTGAGGTAGCGCACGCCCCAGAAGAAGCGGTTGTTATCGTCCTGCGTATCTGAGCCGATACCGAAGGCGCGGATAGAGTCCTCGTGCAGACCCGGCTGCTCGCCCGTGCCGTCTACCTCGTTCTGCTCGCCCGTATATGCGAACCAGCACTCATACTGCAGGTATCTTGCATCAGGGTCCATATTTGCAAGGCGCTTGATAGCGTGACCCATAGAGCCCGGAGCGGGTGGCATAGAGTAAGGGTTTGCCACAGGGCGCGTGGAGAGCTTGAGGCTATAGGTTCCCGACATTGAGCCATGAGTGCCCGGGAAGCGGAAGGTTGCCGAGCTAAGCATCACCGGCGGCCACTGGTCCTTATTAACCTTTGTTGGCGGAACATCAAAGTCGGGGTGCTCGGTAAAGTTTGGCAACAACACCATCCAGCCGTTGAAGCCCCTATCAAAAACATCGTAGCAGAGCACTCGCTTCAGCGGGCGAAATCTGCCATTGAGCATAATACTATCCATACAACTCAATACCTTTATTTGTTAAACGATTCTGTAACTTCTTGACATCCAACTCGCGCGGGGTGCAACCACACTCTGCGCACATAGCGGCAGCCGTACCCACAGCCTCGCCCATAGCCATACAGATGCTCATCACGCGATAAGAGGCGTGGGCGCGGTGGGTGCCCGATATACAGCGACCAGCCGTATAGAGGTTCTCAACGCCTTTAGGGGTAAAGCAGCGATATGGCAAGTCGTAAGGGTCGCAGTACTGGATATGGTCCTCCGCCTGACCCGACCCCGCTGGGTTGTGAATATCAACGATAAACTCGGCGCGGTGGACAATAACATCGTCAAAGCGACAGCCCGCAGCCATCTCCTCCGCCGTAATAACATAGTCGCCAATAACGCGGCGAGTCTCGCGCACACCCGTAGTAGTACCGCTGGAGATAAGGCGGCAATTCTCATAGCCAGGCAGGTGCTTATGGAAGAAATCCATAAGGGTACAAATCTGCTCGCGCAGCTCAAGGTCTGCCCTGAAGATATGGTCTACGCGGGTCATATCTACCCCATTCACCTGCGTGGTATTAACCTGACGCTCGCCACTGTGTGTTGTAGGATGCAGACGCACGGCAGCAAGGCGCTCAGGCAGCTCGCCAGCCAACGAGAGGCGCTTGCAGTAGTCCAAAAATCGCTCGTCACCCAGCTTCACATCGTCCACATCTCCAATGCAGATAACGCCACGATTCTCGTCCACGCCCGCAATGGTAAACTCCAGAGTCACAGGCTGCATAAGTCCATCGTCGCGTCCCTTCTCGGTCTGAGCACCTGCAAGGTAGCTGACAAGGCCGTCGCCCGTAGCATCTACCGTAACGCCACCCAGCAGGGCAAAAGCGCCCTCGCCAGAGGTAACGACAAGACCGCGAACAGCGCTTCCCTCCTTAACAACATCGGTAACGGTGGTCTGGAGGTAGACATCTATATTTGGGTGCGAGACAAACTGAGCAAGGCGTATCTTCGCCATCTCAAAGTCGTGAGCACGACCCGTCTCGCCTATCATATCATTCTCAGGCACGCCGAGCAGCTCTACCAACTCGTCGCGCATAGTACCACGCCCGACCATACCCAGTATCGGTCCGACATAGCCAGCCGTAAGGTTGCCACCCACAACGCCATAGCGCTCCACAAGGGCCACCTTAGCACCCTCGCGGGCAGCAGCCACAGCAGCGCATATTCCTGCAGGGCCTGAGCCTGCAACAATGACATCGTAAGAGGCGCGAACCTCCAACTGCTTTGAGTAGTTAATTCTTTCTTGCATCTATGTATCTATAAATTGCGTAAATAACTGCGATACCAACCATAACGCCCACAGCGCCCACCATAATACGCTCTACAGCAGCATCATAGCTCTCGCGACAGAGCTGCACTACAAGCAGCAGAGCAATAGCGAGCAGAGTGACAACAAAGCAGGTGACTGCCATGTGCGAATAGTGCTTAGTGGCACGCTTCATCTCTGCCGAAGGCTCAAGGTCAGCCTCGGGGTCTATGATAGCCTGTATGCGCTCGTAGCCCTCGTCCGTGCGACCCTTATGACGCTCCCAAAGCTCCATAATCGTAAGCAGGACAACTGGCACAACGGTACCGATAACGGACTCCAGCACATTAGGGTTTATCCACTCAAAGGATGCACGCACCGTAGGGCTGAACTTAAACGCCAGACCGAAGATGCCGCAAGCGTAGGTTATAGCCATAGCCCAGAGCAGGTGTTTCTGTCTGAGTCGCTTGGAGAATACGCCCCACACAGATGGGATATAGAGTGGACCGATAATCATCGTAAGCACCGTAACGACCACCTTCTCAGCACCGCCAGCATAAGGGATAAGCAGCGCCAGCAGGGTTATAGCGCCACCGAAGGCGAAGGTGAAGATACGGCCGATACGGATAAGTCGCTTCTCGCCCACCTCTGGGTGCTTATGTCCATAAATATCGTATGTAAAGACATTTGCAAAGACATTGAGCGTACCAGAAACGGTAGAGAGCGTAGCCGAGACCATAGCGGCAAGCATAACGCCCAGCATACCCTTCATCAGCACATGGTCGGACATAAGGATATACGCTTGCTCGGGGTTTGCATCGGGGTTAATCTGGCGGAAAGCCATAGCGGGCAGGTACCAAATCAGCGGAGTGAGCAGGTAGAGAACGCCCACAAGGTAGGTACTCTTGCGTGCATCGCTGACGGTCGGCACGCTGATATATCGCTGCACAAATGGCCAGTCGCCACCGATGGTAAAGCTATTGACAAAGAACCAGAGTATCATCCAGAACCACGGATACTCGGCACTAAACGGAACAAAGTAACCCTCTGGTGCTGAGGCGATAAAGTTATCCAGACCACCCACGGCATTGAGCGAGAGCGGAATCATAAAGATAACCACTGCGATAAGCACACCGAACTGAATAACATCTGTCATAAGCACCGCCAAGAAGCCACCCATAACGGTGTAAATCAGCGTGATGATACCCAGAATAACAATACCCCAGCCTACGGCAAGGTGTCCCGTAGCATCTGCCATAAAGTGTCCCTCTGGCAGGGTCATAAGCGTAGACATAACAACGGCGATAGCATAGAGTGCCACAGCAGTATGGAAGCCACGCCCGATAATGCCCAGCAGAGTATAGAAGTCCAACGAGCGCTTACCGAAGCGGATGGTAAGGTACTCGCCTGGCGACTTTATCTTCATCTCGCGCCACTTGCCCGACAGGTATCTACCCACCAAGAAGCTGGCAAAGCCGAGGATATTACCGATAAGCACCGCAACAATACCGCTACGATATGCCACGCCACCCCAAATTACAAATGTGCTGGCGGAGAAGAGTGTCATATAGGTAGACATTCCCGAGAGCCACCACGACGAGTTTCTGCCCGCGATAAACATATCGGCAGAGGACTTAATGCTACGCGAGACAAGCACGCTGACTGCTATAAGCCCCAAAAAGTAGAGTACGATTACAATGTAGTCAATTCCTACCATAGGTTATTCTGTTTAGGTTAAGGTTTTAGTTAATAATCTCTCCTGCAAGCACCACCCTATCTATCAGCGGTGTATTATAGGCGTAGTTAAAGAACTCAAACGACGGCAGAGGCTTGGTAATGAAGAAGTTAGCCACCTTGCCGACGGTAATTGAGCCGTAATCATCCGCAATACCCATAGCCGCTGCGCCATTGAGCGTAGCTGCCCACAACGCCTCGGTTGGCGTCATACGCATACGAATAGAGGCGAGCGAGGTGACAAAGCGCATATTGCCCGATGGTGACGAGCCTGGGTTATAGTCTGAAGCCAGAGTCACAGGCAGTCCCGCAGCAATCATATCCCTTGCTGGCGGGTAGCTCATACCGAGGAAGAAGGCTGCACCTGGCAGCAGCGTAGGCATAGTGCCGCTACCCTTCAGAGCCTCAATCTCCGCCGCGCCACTACTCTCAAGGTGGTCTACCGAGAGTGCACCCATACGAACACCGAGCTGCACACCGTCCGAGAAGTCAAGCTCGTTGGCGTGAATCTTCGCCCGCAGACCATACTTCGCCGCGCAAAGGAGAATCTGCTCCGTATGCTCCAGCGTAAAGAAGCCCCTATCGCAGAATACATCCACAAACTCCGCCAGTCCTTCAGCCGCCACAGCTGGCAACATCGTGTTGCAGATAAGGTCTACATACTCCTGCTCGCGCCCCTTATATCCGCGTGGAAAGGCGTGTGCCCCCAGAAATGTTGCACGCACAGCCATAGGGGTACTCTGAGCAATGCGGCGGATAACGCGCAGCATCTTCAGCTCGTCCTCAGTGGTAAGGCCATAGCCCGACTTTATCTCTATAGCGCCCGTACCCATAGCCATAACCTCCCGCACGCGCTCCATAGCTTGGCTGTAGAGCTCATCCTCCGAGGTGTTGTGCAGTCGGTCGGCAGAGTTGAGTATACCGCCACCACGAGCGGCAATCTGCTCGTAGCTAAGGCCGTGAATCTTATCCAGAAACTCCTGCTCGCGGCTACCTGCATAGACAATATGTGTGTGCGAGTCGCAGTAGGACGGGAAGAGCACTCCCCCACCCGCGTCAAGCACCTCATAGCCAACCTCCGAAGGCATACTATCCGCGCTGCCGAAGCCAGTTATGCGGTCGCCATCGGTGGTGAGCCAAGCGTTATCTATCCGCTCCATGCTATCCATATCTGCGCCACAGATACGGTTGCGGCGTGCGGTGTCAATACCGACTATAGTGCCAATATTTTTTACCAGCAAAGCCATTAAAATTCCTTTTGCAAGAAGTTTATAGATGCCTCAATAAGAGGGTACATCAATCTATCATTATCTATATAAGGTACAACGGTGCGATACTTGGTAACCATCTTCTCAATACACTCCGACGAGCGCAGAGGGCGACGGAACTCCAGCGCCTGAGCAGCATTGAAGAGCTCAATAGCCAGCACACGCTCGGTATTATCCACCACGCGGGCGAGCTTGGTTGCGGCGTTTGAGCCCATACTTACATGGTCCTCTTGACTCTGCGACGAAGGTATAGAGTCCACCGAGGCTGGCATACAGAGTCCCTTATTCTGACTAACGATAGAGGCTGCCGTATACTGCGGAATCATAAATCCGCTATTGAGTCCCGGATTTGCCACAAGGAACGATGGCAAGCCGCGACTGCCCGAAATTAGACGATAAGTTCTGCGCTCCGAGATATTCGCCAGCTCCGCAACGGCGATGGCTAAAAAGTCCATAACAAGGGCGATAGGCTGACCGTGGAAGTTACCAGCGCTTACGACCATATCCTGCTCTGGGAAGACCGTAGGGTTGTCCGTAACGCTATTTATCTCATTCTCCAAAACGATTGATACATAGGCTATTGTATCCTTCGTTGCGCCGTGCACCTGCGGGATACAGCGGAACGAATATGGGTCCTGCACATGCGCCTTCTGGCGGCAGATAATCTGGCTACCCTCAAGCAGGCGGCGCATATTTCTGGCTGTATCAATCTGCCCGCGGTGGCTACGCACGATATGCACCTCGTCGCAGAATGGCTCAATGCGACCATCAAAGGCATCAAGCGAGAGTGCAGCAATCTTATCCGCCTGACGGCTCAGACGCATAGACTTAAGCAGCGACCACACGCCGTAGGCACTCATAAACTGCGTACCATTGAGCAGCGCCAGACCCTCCTTAGACTGCAGGTTGATAGGCTCCCAACCAAACTGCTCTAACGCCTCCGAGGCATCCATAGCAATACCCTCAACCTCCACAGCACCCAGTCCGAGAAGTGGCAGGCAGAGGTGCGCCAGCGGTGCAAGGTCGCCCGAAGCACCCAGTGAGCCCTGCTGGTAGACAACAGGCAACACATTGTTGTTATAGAAGTCTATAAGTCGCTGTACCGTAACAAGTTGCACACCCGAATGACCATAACTGAGCGACTGCACCTTGAGCAGCAACATAAGCCTCACAACCTCGCTCGGCACTCTATCGCCCGTACCACAGGCGTGCGACATAACGAGGTTCTTCTGCAGCGTACCCAGCTCGTCGGCGCTGATGCTGATATTGCACAGCGAGCCGAAGCCCGTAGTGATGCCGTAGATAGGCTCGCTCTGACTCTCCATCTTGCTATCAAGGTACTCGCGGCAGCGGACAATCTTCGCCTCCGCATCCTTACTCAGCGCTATAGGTATCTGATTCTCAATAATTTCGCCCACGCGCTCAATAGTCAGGCGCTCGGCAGATATATAGTGTATTTCCATTATTTTAACACATTTTTAATTAGGTTTTCGTCTGCGAAGTTAGGGAGTGTAACAACGAGCTCTGGTGTGCGCTCCATCTGGCGGCGAATAGCCTCTACAGCCCCCTTATTGCGAGCCCAGCTACGGCGAGCAATGCCATTATTGACATCCCAGAGCAACATCTCGCGGATATGGCGCGCAGACTCCTTGCTGCCATCTATAACCATACCGAAGCCACCATTGATAACCTCGCCCCAGCCGACACCGCCGCCGTTGTGGATAGATACCCATGTAGCACCGCGGAAGCTATCGCCGATGACATTATGCACCGCCATATCGGCAGTAAGGTTAGAGCCGTCGTAGATATTTGAGGTCTCGCGGTATGGCGAGTCTGTGCCCGAAACATCGTGGTGGTCACGACCCAGCACCACAGGGGCTGAAATCTCGCCCGAAGCGATAGCGCGGTTAAACGCCTCGGCAATAAGCATTCGTCCCTGACAGTCGGCATAGAGTATGCGCGCCTGAGAGCCGACAACAAGGCGATTCTTACCAGCCTCTACAATCCAGTGGATATTATCCTCCAGCTGACCCTTGATATCCTCCGGTGCTGTGAGGGCTATCTGGCGCAGCACATCGGCTGCAATACGGTCTGTCGTCGCCAAATCCTCAGCCTTGCCCGAGGTACACACCCAGCGGAAAGGTCCGAAGCCGTAGTCAAAGAACATAGGGCCCATAATATCCTGAACATAAGATGGATAGCGGAAACGCACCCCATCCTTATCCATAATATCTGCACCCGCCCTTGAGCACTCAAGCAGAAAGGCGTTGCCATAGTCAAAGAAGTACATACCACGAGCGGTAAGGGCATTGATAGCCGCCGCCTGACGACGCAGTGATGCCTGCACAGCCTCGCGGAAACGCTCTGGCTCCTCTGCCATCATACGGTTAGACTCCTCATAGCTATACCCCACAGGGTAGTAGCCTCCTGCCCACGGGTTGTGGAGCGAGGTCTGGTCTGAGCCCAAATCTACATTCACCCCCTCCGCAGCAAGGCGCTCCCACAAATCTACAACATTGCCCACATAGGCGAGGCTTACAACCTCCTTTGCCGCCACCGCCTTCTCAATACGGGCCACCAACTCGTCAAGGTCGTAGTGGAGCTCATCCACCCACCCCTGACTGTGGCGCTTCTCCGCCGCCTTTGGGTTTATCTCGGCAACAACGCTTACAACCTGCGAGATATTTCCCGCCTTTGGCTGTGCGCCCGACATACCGCCCAGTCCCGACGATACGAACAACATTCCGCGGGCATCTGTCTGCCCAGCCTTAAAGCGTTTGCGGGCTGCATTCATAACGGTGATGGTCGTACCGTGGACAATACCCTGCGGGCCGATGTACATATACGAGCCTGCGGTCATCTGTCCATACTGCGACACGCCCATAGCGTTGAGGCGCTCCCAATCGTCTGGCTTAGAGTAGTTTGGAATAACCATACCATTTGTCACAACCACACGCGGAGCATCCTTATGCGATGGGAACAGTCCGAGTGGATGTCCAGAATACATCACAAGGGTCTGGGTGTCGGTCATCTGGCTCAGGTACTGCATCACAAGGCGATACTGCGCCCAGTTCTGGAACACCGCACCATTGCCGCCGTATGTTATCAACTCGTGCGGATGCTGAGCCACCGCCTTATCAAGGTTATTCTGAATCATCAGCATTATCGCCGCCGCCTGACGACTACGCGCCGGATAGTGCTCTATCGGGCGGGCATACATCTCATACTCAGGGCGGAAGCGATACATATATATACGCCCATACTGGCGAAGCTCCTCGGCAAACTCTGGCGCAAGCACAGCGTGGTGCTTAGGGTCAAAATATCGCAGAGCATTATGCAGGGCAAGCTCCTTCTGCTCGGGCGTAAGGATATCCTTGCGCTTCGGGGCGTGATTTATCGTTGTGTCGTATGGTTTTGGCTGCGGTAATTCATCTGGAATACCCGCGCAAATTTGCGCCTGAAACTCACTGATTGTCATAGCGTTATCTTATTTTCTGATTTACCATCTGTAGCACCTCTGCCTCCAGAGCCACCGCCCTCTGAGCTATAACATCTGCCTGAGCGACCAACTCCTCTGCCACTGCCCTATCCTTGAGACCTGCGGCGTTAATCTTCACATTGAGCTGTGCGCCAAGCACTGCACTACGCGCCGCCAGTGCTCCTACACCAGCATCCGATACGGAGTTTGGATTTCCAGTCTCTGCCATAGCCTTGACAATCTCAAAGCACTCCAGCGATGTCTGCATAGTCTTAAGTGGCACCTGCGTAGCATAGAGCGTAGCCTGCTGTAGCGCGGCACTGCGAGCAGCCTTCTCCTCCGCCGTAGCCTTAGGCATAGCAAAGACCGCCATAATGCGGTTGAACGCCTCGGTATCCTCGTCTACAAGGGCAAGCAGTCGTGCCACAAGCTCCTGACCGCGCTCGGCATAGTCCGAAAACTCCTCCCAGCGGTCATCCCAGCCCGCCTTGTGCGACGAGAGATTGGCAACCATCGTTCCCAATGCTGCCGACAGAGCACCCATATATGCAGATATTGAGCCGCCACCTGGTGCTGGGGACTCGCTTGCAGTCTCAAGGGCAAACGCCTCGCAGGTCATATCTACCAAGCGACTAACACCCTTACTCTGAAGCATATACTCTATAATCTTCTCCTCTGGATTGAATGGCTTGAGCTCGTCCAAGCCCATACTCTTGACAGCTATGCGGATAATATCACTCTCGGCAATACCTACAGAGCGGTGCTGCTTGCGAAGGAAGTACTTTCCAGCCTCAACAAGTGTTCGCTTAGGCACAAGACCGACAATCTCCGTACCCGTTACGCGCACACCCCTCGCATCGGCTGCACGGCACACCTCGTCAAAGGCTATATGGAGCGGAGTGGTTGCAATATCGGTGATATTCATCGACACCTGCGCAATGCCGTACTCATCTATGTACCAGCCGATTGCCTTTGTACCCTTGAGTGTTCCAGGGCGCATCAGCGGCTCGCCATTTTCGTCGGTCACAATCTTGCCAACTATCGGATTTCCCTCGCGCACGGGGCGACCCTTCTCGCGCACATCAAAGGCGATGGCATTTGCACGACGGGTAGAGGTGGTATTGAGGTTGAAATTCACTGCAATAAGGAAGTCGCGTGCACCTACCGCCGTAGCGCCACTCTGCGCTGCTCGCTCAGTCCACTGCTCCCCGCCAAAATCGGGTGCGTCGGCAGTACCGAAACGCTTTGACAGACCCTCATACTCCCCCTCACGACATACGGCAAGATTCTTTCGCTCTGGAGTAAAAGCTGCCGCCTCGTAGCAGTAGACTGGAATATCAAGCTCCGTAGCTATGCGCTTTCCAAGCTCTCGCGCCAACTCGGCACACTCCTCAAGCGTGATGCCCGACACCGGCACAAGTGGCAACACATCGGTAGCACCCATACGCGGATGAGCACCCTTGTGCTTGCGCATATCTATCAGCTCCGCAGCACGCTTAACACCCGCAAAGGCAGCCTCAACAACCGCCTCAGGCTCGCCCGCAAAGGTCACAACCGTACGGTTTGTCGCCTCGCCCGGATCAACATCCAGTAGTCGCACATCTGCAGCCGCCGTAATAGCCGCCGTAATTTGGTCTATAACACCCATATCGCGCCCCTCGCTGAAGTTGGGCACACACTCTATAATTCGTTTCATAGATAGTTTTTTGTTTTATCTACCAAAGTTAGCAAACTTTTTTTGAATATCAAAGAGGTTTTTTCAATTTTGCGCGTAAGATACTAATTATCAGCGTCTTAATCTTCGCGCGTGAAATAAGACATTATTTTTTATAAAATTTATCCCCATAAAATGAATTTTTTGTCGTATCTTGCACCGCTAACTAGCAAACAACTTATATTAAATAAACAAATTGCATTTTTATGAAAAAATTAACTTTTATTCTATCGCTTGTTGCAATGTTCTTTGTAGCAACAACGATGGTGGCTTGTGGCAATAGCGAGGGCGTTGAGGACGAACCCAACGAGAAGCCGGAGCCAAAACCAGAACCAGAGCCAGAACCAGAGCCGCTGACCTTCAAGTTTGAGGCTGAGCTCGTATCCGCAAGCACCTCTTCTGCAGAGGTTAAGCTCACAACCGAGAACATTGCGCAGTATGCCTATGTTGTAGAGACTGCCGATGCTAACATCGCTCCAGACCTTATCTTTGCAACTGGTACTGTTGGCGACTGCAAGGATGGCGAAAACATCGTAACTGTAACCTCTCTCAATCCTAACACCGACTATGTTGTGCTCTTTGCAGCTGCAACTGTTGAGGAGGAGTACTACGAGAACCTTGCAAAGGTTACCCTCAAGACCGGCTCATTTACCGAGGAGCTTACATTCTTTGATGTAGACTACATGTCTGTGAAGGCTCACCTCAACTACCCACACGACAAGGTTAAGGAGGGTAATGTACTTAAGTGGGCTATTGCTGAGTTCCCTGTATACTACGAGAATATGCAGGCTCGTCCAGCAGCTGAGGCGCTGAACTTGAACGACAACGCTTGGCACAACTACATCACCGACGACACTACTTGGACATTCAGCGAGCTGGAGAGCTACATGGGCAAGGAGGAGGACCCTGAGGCAGTACCTATGTACGACGCAATCGTTCCTGGTCAGCCAATGTATCTGATGCTTGGTGAGTATGCGTGGGATACTACCGACTATGCAGGTTGGGGCGACGGCTACTACGCTGCTCAGTTTGACTTTGCAAAGTATCTTACCGACAAGCGCAGCGGCGCATTTGAGAACGAGGCTGACTACTGGACTGGCTACTACCGTCGCGAGTTCTTTGAGAGCAAGGCTCCATCAAAGATGAGCGCAAAGCCAGAGGTTAGCATGAACCTCACCCCTATCGGTGGTACAATCACCATCACCCCTACAGATGGCATCTACGGCTTCTGCTGCGGTATTATGGACCCAACCACCTATATGGAGCTGCTCCCACTGCTGAACAACGAGTCTAAGTATGTTCAGTGGTACATCACCTCTATGCACGCATTTGCATCGGGTATGGGTCTTACCGGCTTTGGCAAGACCACTATCAACCTGACAAAGTACTTCAACCTCTACCCAGGTATCAGCTACACCCTCTACATCACCTCCCTGGGCGATGAGAACGGTTCTAAGCAGAGCTTTGCAAAGCACACCTTCAAGTTGCCAGATCCAACCGAGCCAGCAGCTAAGTTCTCTCTCCAGGGTGTAAGCAACCCAGATGGCGAGGATACCTGCGACAAGGTTTGGTTCAACATCAAGCTCACCGAGGGTACACTGCTTGACGGTAAGGTTATCGCTAACTACGAGCGCGACTGGGCAGCACTGCTCAACAGCTACAAGAAGAGTGGCTACTCTGACGAGGAGGCTCTCAATATGATTATTGACACCTACGGTGTTGCATTCTCTGACGAGGAGATTGCTGCTATCAAGACCGATGAGGGTCTGAACATCTACTACTCTTCACGCGCAGATGCCTCTACCGTTTGCGGTATCCGTATGCGTAACAGCGAGGGTGTTGTTACCGTTACTTCGGCAGCTATGCGCTCTATCAAGGAGCCTGCAGCTACCCCTGTAACATCTACTCTGTTTGACGACCTTAAGGGCGAGTGGACAGCATCTACAACTATCAGCTACCTCCACTACCACTACCGTCAGAACCCTGCTGAGGGTCAGGAGCACAACTATCAGGAGCGTATTGAGGAGCCTATCTCTTGTAAGGTAGTTATCGGCGAGGTTGGCTACGAGCAGACCCTGCCAGAGTCTGTATACCAGCTCTTCTTCGACTCTTCTAACCTCAAGACTAAGGAGGAGGTTGATGCCGTTTACGCTCAGTTCAAGACCTCTGTAGACGACTTCAACGCTCATGTACGCAACCAGAACCGTCTGCTCTGCCAGGGCTTCTCTCTTGAGCACGACCTTGACCTGTTGCCTTGTGCTAACCCAGAGCATACCGATAAGCCAAATGGCGTAATTGATACTCAGTTTGCATCTCCATACGAGCTCTTTATCGCTGACGCTGATACATACTCGGCATACAACTACGAGTCACCAGTATTTGACTTCGGTCCAAAGTGGTATCTGCAGATTCACTCTGACGGCTCTGTAACCGCTCCATTTGATACAAACTACTTCTCGCCTATGTCGCAGTGGTACAAGTATGTATACCACTTCATGGGTGCAAGCTCTAAGTACACACTCCCTAACCTGAGCGATGTAAACGGCAACTCTATGATGGGTCACTTCCCAGTAGTTGTATCTGAGGATAAGAACACAATTACCATCAACCCTATCGAGCTTACATATGTAACTACCGACGATATGGGTAATGTAAATGGTTCTGAGACCGACCTGTTCTATCCAAACATCGTTCGTGAGGCATCTTCAGGCTTCATCTCAGGCTACCAGGTACACAGCCGCATCATCGCACCTATCGTGCTGACCCGTGGCTACACCGCACCTGCTGCTAAGGCTGCTACTGCATCTACTGGTAGTGGTAAGATTGGCAAGATTGTAGACACAGAGCTTAAGTCTGTATACAAGGTTGCTCCTAAGAAGGCTATCTACAAGAGCCGTACTGCTCTGCCAACAAATGCTGTTGTAGCTCCTACAAACCGTGTAGACTACCGCATCATCTCGGCAGACGAGTTCAAGCAGCGCAGCCAGGAGTATGCTGAGAAGCGTTTTGGTCGCAACTAATTATAACTCTATAGGTCAGAAACTCTCCACACGGGGAGTTTCTGGTCTTATCAGAACAGAACAGATATGAAGAAACTACTATGCTTTATCGTAGCCGCAGCCGTAACTACTTGCGCCTGGGCTCAGATAAACCTTGGCAAGGATGGCAAGGGCGGAGTGATATCCGGCAGCGTGGAGAGCAACAACATCGTCTACTTCAACGATAGCGCCCTCTCAACACCCGCACCCGACACACACTTCGGCTCTAACGACTACATCAAGGTGGACTACGCCATTGACCGCTTCTCGGCTGGCGTGCAGGTGGAGACCTATCTGCCAGCACTGCAGGGCTACGAGATTGGTAGCTATGGAGATAAGTTCAAGGTGCTTATCCCTATGGTCTATGCGCAGTGGCAGGACAAGAGCTACTCTGTAACCATTGGTAACCTCTACGACCAGTTTGGTAACGGACTTATCTTCCGCAGCTTTGAGGACCGTCAGCTGGGCTTCAACAACTCGCTGCTCGGTCTGCGTGCAACCTACAACCTGGGTAACTACTTCGCCATCAAGGCTCTCTATGGTCGCCCACGCCTCTACACCAACTATCAGACCGGCTGGGCTGGTGGTGCCGATCTGAGCGTCTCGCTGGGCGATATTTTCGGCATGAGCAAGGGCGCACTCTTTGTTGAGGGTAGCTATGTAAACCGTTACGAGAATATCAGCGCAGTGACTGCAGAGAATATGCTCAATATGTACTCTGCACGCCTCAACTTTGACTACGCAGGCTTCACCTTCCGCAGCGAGTATGTCGGCAAGGGCAAGGACCACTCCTCTGCCACTGGCGCAAATGTAAACGGCTGGGCAGGTTATGGCGAGATTGGCTGGGCAGGCAGTGGCTTCAGCTTCACAGGCTCTGTGCGCGCACTGGAGGCTATGGCAACGCCGCTGACCATAGGTGGCGCAGGTACGGGCAACACGCTCAACTATCTGCCGGCGATGACCCGCCAGTACACCTATATGCTTGCCAACCTCAACCCTTATCAGGTAAATGCCGAGGGCGAGATTGGTGGTCAGGCAGACTTCTACTACTCCTACCGTAGCAAGTCTAACCGCTACCGCTACTGGAACTTCCACCTCAACTACTCCACCTACTACACCCTGCACAAGGCGCAGAGCAAGAGTGGTAACCGCGAGCGTCTGTGGCAGGACATCAACTTTGATGTAACCCGCCAGTGGTCAAAGCGTCTCAAGACAACCTTCCTCTACTCGTTCCAGGAGTGGAACCCATACCACGGTGCTCACCACCGCACCTATGTGTCAAATATCTTCGTTGCCGATGTGCAGTACAAGTTCAACCGCAAGCACTCACTGCGTGCCGAGGCTCAGTACCTGCTTTCGGGCGAGTACGAGGGCGACTGGGTAGCAGGACTTGTGGAGTATAGCTTTGCTCCTATGTGGAGCTTCTACATCAGCGATATGTACAACATCGGC
Source organism: Alistipes sp. (assembly GCA_017463615.1). Lineage (GTDB taxonomy): Bacteria > Bacteroidota > Bacteroidia > Bacteroidales > Rikenellaceae > Alistipes. The sequence continues at coordinate 16,430 of JAFTOU010000027.1, forward strand.
CGCACGGACAAGTATGGCGTGTACAAGGGCACTGAGAAGAACTACTACTCTGTGGGCGCAAGCTGCACCATCAAGCGTACCCGCATACAGCTGAGCTACGGTCGCAACCGCGCAGGTTATATCTGCTCGGGCGGTGTGTGTCGCTACTCTCCAGAGTATAACGGAATTAACATTGCTGTAACCACTTCATTCTAACGCCTTATGAGAAAGTTTTTATATACTATAGTAGCCCTGCTTGCGGCTCTTACAGCAACCTCTTGCCTCTATGGCTTAGGCACAGACGAGGGTACAGATGTGGAAAACACCTCTGGCTTCAAGGCTGAGGTCTCTACCAATGTTATCTCTGCTAATGGCGAGGATAGCGCAGCCTTCCGCGCCTTCTTCAATGGCGAGGATGTTACCGCCGAGGCTACGCTCTACGACGCCCAGACCAACGAGGCATTGGAGAGCATGAGCTTCTCTACCCTTACCATGGGCAGCTACTCATTCTATGTTGTCTATGGCGAGTATCGTAGCGAGGTTATTGATGTGAAGGCGGTACTTGACATTGACCTTACCGATAAGGATGAGCAGGGTATCACCGTAACGCTCTCTACCAACCTTGTGCAGGTGGGCAAGGGCTATGCTGCATTTATCATCCGCTACAACGGCAAGGTGCTTACTGCCGACGAGCTTGCAAAGGTGAGCGTCTACAACGCTGCAGACGACACTAAGGTTGTGATTGATACCGAGAACAGTATCGGTAGCGAGTTTAACTATGTGATTGTAGTTGACGAGAATGATGCTGAGCATACGCTTCTCGCCTTCTCTCCAAACGAGGCGGGCGTAAGGAGCTTCTGGTTCGGCTATAAGACCAAGAATACCCGCGAGACTCCGGTATCTGTCACCGCTGTGGCTACAGATATCCCATCGCGTCCTGTAGATCCTCAGCCAGCAAATACAGAGTTTGTGCAGCGCGTACTCTTTACACAGCTGACAGGTACTTGGTGTGGATACTGCCCTAATATGATTGAGGCATTCCACTATATGTTTGAGGAGGAGAACTACAAGGATAAGTTCGTACACACCGCAGTACACGGTAGCGACCAGTTCGCCACAACGCTCCCTGACGGACGCGATTTGGCATCTATCCTCAACACCTCTGGCAGCTACCCTTACACTATTGTAAACCTCAGTAGCGGTCTTAATACTAACAATAGCGTGGAGAATAACATCGGAGCTATTATGGGTGCTATTGAGAATAGACTCAAGACCCCTGCTCGCGCAGGTATCGCTGCCCGCACAGAGCTGAAGGATAATATGCTGCTGGTGCGCACATCTATCAAGGTGTCATATAGCGGTGACTACTCCATTGGTGCTTGGCTTGTGGAGAGCGGCCTCTATGCAAAGCAGAGCAACTCTACCTCTGTCAAGGAGGACTATATTGACATCCACGAGAATGTTGTCCGCATTGCCGATAGTAACCCTTCGGGCATAGACTTCTTGGGCCACCCTGTGGGCTATGTCAATAAGGGCGAGACTGCCGACCACCTCTTCGTTATGGAGCTTGACCCAGAGTGGAAGGTTGAGAACTGCCACTTGGTACTCTTCGTATCAACCACGCAGTACAACCAATACCAAATCACCAACGCCGTCAAGACGGCCTCACTCACCTCCGGCGTAGAGTTTGAGTATAAGTAACAGAAAAGAGAGATACGATGTATCTCTCTTTTTTTGGCTGTTAGCCGTTAGCCGTTAGCTTTTCAGAGGTGTCGCTAAAGCGACAGTGTTTAGGGGTGCATAAACCGTTGCTCATTCCGTGCACCCAATTTGTCGTCAAAATGCGGTAGTAGGCGTACATCGTGCAAAAAAGTAGCATCGGATAGTACTAAAGCGTACAGCCGATGCTACTTTTTAAGGGATGTGCGGCTAATGCCGTATTTTCACGGCAAATTACAACAAAGTTGATAGCTTCTCAAGAACAGCCTCGCCACGGAGGTTTTTGGCAACAATCTCTCCTGTCGCGCAGTCAATGAGGAAGTTGGTTGGAATGCTCTCAACGACATACTCCTCGGCTGCTGGGTTGTTGAAGCTCTGGAGGATGCTAACATTTACCCACTTCATATTCTGCTTCTTGATTGCACCCTTCCAAGCGTCAGCGCTACGGTCAAAAGAGACACCATAAATCTCAAAGCCCTTGCTATGGTACTTTGCGTAAGCCTCCTTGAGGTGTGGCATCTCGCCCATGCAAGGGCCGCACCATGATGCCCAGAAGTCCAGAAGGACATACTTATTGCCAGCCTTCTCTACAACGCTCTTGAGAGATACCATCTCGCCCTCTGGGTTTGGCTGCTCTATATTTATATAGGTAGGCACGAAGTCGCTACCCTCAGCGCGAGGCTCGGTGCGCATCTTGCGAGCGGCCTTATCCAGCGCCTTAGTAACTACTGGCAGCGCCTTCATAGGCTCAGAGAGTGCGTTAAGCTTCTCGGTCATCTGAGCTGCAGAGAGCTCGTAGCCCTTCTGCTCAATAAAGAGGATAACACCGAAGATATTATCCATATTGTCCTCAATAGCCTTGTCAATAAATGCGTAGTACTCCTCTACCATAGTCTCGCGCTCCTCATCGCTCGCAGCCATAGCATAGCGCTGGTTGAAGGCGGTCATATCGGCATTGTACTGGTTGAAAGCCTCGTTTGCAGGGGTACCTGTAGCAAGTACAGAGCTATCTGCAACATTTCCAGATACGGTAATAGTACCATCCTCGGTAAATACGGCTGTCAGTACCTCGTCTGCTGTGCGCAGAGCGTAGTAACCAGCCGTTGGGGTGTCAATGTTGAATACGAACTTACCGCTCTTAATCTCGGTGCTGTCTACCAATGCGCCATTGCGACCAGGCTCGGCAAGGTAGATAGTTCCATCCTCAACGCCAAGAACATCACCACTGATAACTGCTCGGTGGTTGTTGCAGCTTACAGCCACGGCTGCAACTGCCAAAATTGCAAAAATCTTTCTCATTGTTCCTAATTATTTGTTTGTAACTCGTTCTTAATACTCTGCCCCGCCTCGGTCTGCTGTATATGCTTAGGCATACGGTTGAAGTAGGCAGCCTTCTGCTCTGCAGTGAAGCGGTCTTCGCTGATAATCAACATATAGAGGCTTGCAAAGTTGTTCAGGTTGCGCTCTATAGTATTTACAACCAGCTTATTATAACGCTCCATAAGCTGCTCGCGCTCCTCGCGTGAGAAGACAAAATCGCTCGCCTGCTGAATCTCCATACCCTTGATGGCGAAGTTGTGTATTGCCTTATTTGCCCGCGTACCACCGACCGTAAGACCACCCGTAGGGCTATTGTCGTCCTCGGCGACGGTGATAGTTCCCGCCTCAAGAATCAGCGGAGCAAAGCGAGCTGTACCCTCCATCTTGCGGATATTGCCGCTGCTGATATTTCGCACGGGAACAAGCGAGTCCACCTCGCCCTCAAAGCGGTAGTGGCCGTTCACAACCTCTGCCGAGTCCACAATCTCGTACCCACGATAGAGGTAGTAGGGTCCACTCTGAGCGGTTGTGCCCTCAATAACATATCTGTTGCCATTGCTGCTACAGCTACAGAGCAGCAGGGCAAGTGCCATGACCAATGCTCTCATTACTCCTCTGCTGTCAGTTCCTCAACCTTACGCTCCAGAGCCTTGAGCTTGCGAGCCATATCTGGCAGCTCCTTGAATACGGCGAAGCTGCGGTAGTAGCCCATACCCTTGAGTGCTGGTGAGCCGAAGCGCACCTCCCCATCTGGCACATCGCGGTCAATACCACTCTGCGAGCCAATCTTCACGCGGTCGCCAATAGTGATATGGTCGGCAATGCCCACCTGACCCGCGAGGAAGCAGTTTTTACCCACCTTAGAGGTACCCGCGATACCCATCTGAGCCGAGGAGACGGTGTTCTCGCCAATCTGGACATTGTGTCCCACCTGGATAAGGTTGTCCAACTTCACACCGCGACGGATGATGGTTGAGTCGGTCTTTGCGCGGTCAATACATGTATTTGCGCCAATCTCTACATCATCCTCAATGATAACATTTCCCAGCTGCGGAATCTTGTCAAAGCCACCCGCTGCATTTGGAGCAAAGCCGAAACCGTCAGCACCAATAACTGCGCCAGCGTGGATAATACAACGGCTACCAATAACGCAACCCTCGTAGATAGATACGCGAGGATAGAGCGTCGTTGCAGCGCCCACCTTCACATTGTCGCCCACATAGCAGTGAGGGTAGATTTTCGCGCCGTCACCAATTACAGCACCCGCCTCAATTACGGCAAAGTCGCCAATGTAACAACCCTCGCCAATGGTCGCCTTCTCGGATATTGAGGCGCGAGGCGAAACACCACTCTTCTGCGGCTTCATAGCCTGATACATCTGCAGCAGCTGGAGCACGCAAGCACCCACATTCTCAACCTTGATAAGGGTTGCAGCTACTGGCTGCGATGGCTCAAAGTTCTTGTCTACCAACACGATAGAACACTTGGTGGTGTAGAGATACTGCTCATATTTCGGATTTGAGAGATAGGCAAGACCGCCAGCCTTACCATCCTCAATAGAAGATACTGTGTGTACGGCGGCGTTCTTGTCGCCCACAACCTCGCCGGATATCAACCCGGCAATCATTTCTGCTGTAAACTGCATAATTTTATACCTTTATGTCTTTATTCCTATTTTTTCTATTTGTTAATGTAGTTGTCTATATCTATACCCTCAGGCATAAACTCCGACACATCGTGGTTGAAGCTCATCAGCTCCCTGACGATGCTGGAGGAGATATGGGCATACTCGTCTGGTGTTACGAGCATTACGGTTGTAATCTCGGGGAATAGACGACGGTTTGTAGCCTCTATGGAGCGCTCAAAGTTGAAGTCCGTGGTGTTTCGTATGCCACGAATCATCGCCACCGCGCCACACTGACGGGCAAAGTCGCCCGTAAGACAGCTGTAGGAGCGCACCTCTATGCGACTATCATCCTTGTATCGGTCGCGTATCAGGCGGATGCGCTGCTCGGTGGAGAGCAACCCGCGCTTTGAGATATTCTCGCCCACAGCAATAACCACCTTGTCAAAGAGCCTCAACGCCCCCTCAACAAGCGACTCGTGCCCCCTGGTAAAGGGGTCAAACGAACCCGGAAAAAGTGCAATTCTATCCATAATAGATACAAAGGTAGTAATAATTTGCAGAATCGCAAATTAGCTGTTGGCTATTAGCCATTGGCTATTGGCTTTTTTAGAAGATTTTTTTATTAAAGGTCATTACAGAGTATTAAGGGTTACTAATGGTCGCGTTCCGCGACGCTACGCAGTACAGTGGCTTACACCGTTACTACCCCCCTTGCACCATTTTAGCGTCAGAACGCGGTCTCCATTTTTGTCGTCAAAATGCGGTCACCCTTTTAGCGTCAGAACGCGGTAGATACAACGCTCGGCAAAAAAATCCGACGATGGATAGTACTAAAAACGTACAGCCATTGTCGGATTTTTTGATAGCGGAAGTAGGTACCGCGTTATCACGCTAAAAGACTAACCGCATTTTGAATAACCACAGCTCATACAGGTCAAACAACCATTCTGGTATGCCATATTCTCCTGACCGCACTGAGGGCACTTGCCCTTTGAGCGGGTACCGTCCTCAATGAACTGCTTGAGGGCGCGCTTAACGCCGTTCTTCCAGGTGTTGATATTCTCGTCGTCAAGGTGCAGACCGTCAATGAGGGATACGACCTTATCAATAGGCATATTGTAGCGCAGAACACCCGAGATGAGCTTCGCGTAGTTCCAGAAGCTCTCGTTAAAGAGGCGGGAGATACCACCGATAGTGTTGGTATAGCCATATCGGTCGGTATACTGGAAGTCGTAGCGCTTAGTGCCATCCTCCTCGCGGACCTTGAGGATATTTCCCTTAGTAATCTTTGGCGGGATATACATAGCATCGTCCTCAATCTTACCGGTGAAGATCTCATAAGGGTGACCCTCGTGCAGACCGATAAATGCAATCCAATCCTCCTTGCCGTTCTTGAAGCGAACAACCTCTGCAGGCAGAGACTTAGGGCGGCGGTTGGTCTGTGTAGGGGTCTCGCACTTTGGAGCCTCCTTCTTAGACTTCTTATCCACGAGCACACCTGCGCGGCAACCGTCACGATATACGGTAATACCCTTACAGCCGCTCTCCCAAGCTGCGCGATATACATCGGCAACAAGCTCCTCAGAGACATTATTTGGAAGGTTTACGGTCACAGAGATAGAGTGGTCTACCCACTTCTGAATAGCACCCTGCATACGCACCTTTGCTACCCAGTCAATATCGTTGGCTGTTGCGCGGTGGTAAGGCGATGCAGCTACCCACTTATCCAACTCCTCGTCAGAGATAGTCTGCAGGCGGGTGGTGTCGTAGCCATTGATGCGCAGCCAGTCAATAAACTTGTGGTGGTATACATTGTACTCCTCAAATGCCTGACCCTGCTCGTCTACGAATGTAGCAACGACATTCTTGTCCGATGGGTTAATCTTACGACGGCGCTTGTATACTGGGCGGAACACTGGCTCAATACCAGATGTTGTCTGCGACATGAGCGATGTAGTACCCGTAGGGGCGATGGTAAGCATAGCGATATTACGACGGCCATACTTGAGCATATCCTCGTACAGGCTCTTATCAGCCTCGCGCAGGCGAGCAATCATAGGGTTGTTGCGCTCCTTCTCAGCATCAAAGACACCGAATGCGCCACGATCGCGAGCCATCATCACAGATGCGCGGTAAGCCTCCACAGCCAGAGTCTTATGTACCTCTACGGCGAACTTGAGAGCCTTATCTGAGCCATAGCGCAGACCGAGTGCTGCAAGCATATCGCCCTCAGCGGTGATACCCAGGCCTGTACGACGACCCTTCAGAGCCATATCCTTAATCTTCTTCCAGAGGTTAATCTCCACCTGACGGACATCCAAATCCTCTGGGTCAGACTCAATCTTGTTGATGATAAGCTCTACCTTCTCAAGCTCAAGGTCAATGATATCATCCATCAGGTGCATAGCCTTGTGGATATGCTCCTTGAAGAGGTCAAAGTTGAATGTAGCCTCTGGGGTAAATGGATTCTCCACATAGCTGAAGAGGTTGATTGCCAGCAGACGGCAGCTGTCGTAAGGACAGAGCGGAATCTCGCCACAAGGGTTTGTAGATACAGTTGTAAAGCCCTGGTCGGCGTAGCAGTCAGGCACAGACTCGCGAATGATGGTATCCCAGAACAGAACACCTGGCTCGGCAGACTTCCACGCGTTGTGGATAATCTTAGACCAGAGCTGGCGAGCGTCAATATGCTGTACATACTTAGGCTCTGCAGCACCGATAGGGAACTGCTGAGTGTAGCTGCGACCGTCAATTACGGCACGCATAAACTCGTCGTCAATCTTGATAGATACATTTGCGCCGGTAACCTTGTTGGTATCGAGCTTAGCATCAATAAAGCGCTCTGCATCTGGGTGCTTGATAGAGAGCGAGAGCATCAGCGCACCACGACGACCATCCTGAGCAACCTCGCGAGTAGAGTTTGAGTAGCGCTCCATAAATGGAACGATACCTGTAGAGGTGAGTGCCGAGTTGAGCACTGGGCTACCTGTAGGACGGATGTGCGACAGGTCGTGACCCACACCACCACGACGCTTCATCAGCTGCACCTGTTCCTCGTCCATACGGAAGATACCGCCGTAAGAGTCGGCAGGGTTCTTGTGGCCGATAACGAAGCAGTTTGACAGAGAGGCTACCTGGAAGTTGTTTCCAATACCGGTCATCGGACCACCCTGCGGAATAACATAGCGGAAGTGGTCAAGCAGCTCAAAAATCTGAGCCTTGGTGAGCGGATTTGGATAGTTGTTCTCAATACGCTCCAACTCCGCAGCGATACGCTCGTGCATCTGCACCGGCGAAGACTCGTAGATATTGCCGTATGAGTCCTTGAGCGCATACTTGCTCACCCATACTGTTGCAGCAAGCTCGTCACCACCAAAATACTCCTTGGAAGCGGCTACCGCAGCGGCATAATCTACCTTTTTAGGTGTTTTATTCATAATATATCAGTTTTATTTAATTGTTTTTGTATTTAGGCGAAAATAGTCTCCCGAGAGAGACTACTTAATTCTGATATTTCGTTGTACAAATTTAGGGACAGAACAATCAATTCTCCAAATTTTTTTGGGGATAATTTTTGACAAGTTATTAACAAAAACCTAAAAGCCCCGCCCCAGCTATCTGCAACGCTATTTCTGCTGAGAAAGATTTTTTGGAGTGCGGAGAGTAAGCTCCACAACGCGACGAACAATAGCAGCTCGCTGGGCGTCGTTCACCTCGTAGTACTGACGGTTTGAGGCCTTGTCCACCGTAAAATCTGTAATAGACTTCTGGTCCACCGTCACATAGCCGCGCTTGGAGAGCGAGGCGTAGCCCTTATGACCCTCGGCAGCAAAGAGAACAGCCGTTGGGTCCCACAGCGGACGGTTGTACGGCATCTGGGCATAGTACTCAAAAGAGACTACAAGCGGATGATTTTCTGCATACTTAAAGCCCTGATATACAGTCTGATATGGGTAGAGAGTACTCTTTCCGAGGGCGTAGTCGCTAAAGTACATAGGCACTGGGCACTCGGCATAGAAGCGGACAGCGGCGAAGTGGTCCTTATAGACATTATACTCCTTCTTCTTCTCGTGGAAGTTACCCGCCATAATAACCACCTTCTCCACCTTCTGCGCCAAAAGAGCCTTGCCATCTAATGGCGAATAGTCGTCGGCAGCGGAGGTAAGCATTCTATCCAAATTTGTTGAGAAGCCGACCATCACAAGCACAACGCTCTTATCCGGCTGCTTACTGAGCAGACGACGCAGTAGCTTGTAACCATCCTCAACACTATCCCAGTCCGTAATGGTGTGCTTATAATTATAGGTATCCACCGTATAGTCGGCATAGTTGAGTCGCTTGTCCTCGCAGAGATAACTCTCCTCGGGATATGTCTTCACAATACCAATCGGGATATTCGGATAGCCATAGAGGGTATTCATCGCATCAATAAATTTGATACTTCCCACCTCGCGCTTGCTTGAGAGTATGCCCAGCAGGTCAATCGTACCCTCATCCATATATTTATATAGCATATCCAGCGCAACGACATCATCCACATCGTTACCCATATCGGTGTCAAAGATAATCTTCACAGGCTCAGCCGCCACAGCAACAAATGCGGCCGCAATCACCGCCAGAATGGTTGTATATACTCTTTTCATGGTTTTATTTGGTTAGTTCGTCTACAAAGGTAATCAATTCTCCAAAAAATTACTACTTTTGTGGGGAAATAATTACACTAAAATCGTAACTCTCTATATGACTACATTGTATCCACATATCGTCTATGGTCCTGTGCGCTCGCGCAGGCTTGGTCTTTCGCTTGGCGTAAATCTTTTGCCACTGCATGCGAAGCTATGTACCTTTGACTGCATCTACTGCGAGTGTGGCTGGAACGACGAGAATAGATTTCAGGGGGGCGAAGCCTTTGCCCCTGTGCACGAGGTTGCTGCAGCCCTTGAGAGTCGCTTGATGCAGATGCAGGAGGATGGCGAGCTGCCCGATGTAATCACCTTTGCGGGTAATGGCGAGCCTACGCTCCACCCTGATTTTGAGCAGGTTATAGAGCAGACTATTGCACTGAGAGATAAGTATGCGCCCAATGCCAAGATTTCGGTGCTGAGCAACGCTACGCAACTCCGCCGCCCCGATGTTGTGCGCGCGCTGAAGAGGGTGGATAATAATATCCTCAAGTTAGACGCTGCCGACGACGCTACGGCGCAGCTAATGAATAAACCCTGCTGCAACTACTCCGTGGAGCGAGTTATTGAGCAGCTGACCGCCTTTGAGGGCGAGCTTATTGTGCAGATTATGTTCCTGCGCGGCGAGTATAACGGCCAGATGGTAGACAACACCTCCCCTGCCCATATCGCCGCTATGCGCAAAGCCCTGCAGCGCATCCGCCCAAAGCAGATTATGTGCTACACCATCGCCCGCGACACCCCATGCAAGACCCTGCAACCACTTACCGCTGAGGAGGTTAGCCAACTGCAAGAGCAGTTAATGGGTAGCTATTAGCTTTTTAGATGATTTTTATTAAGGGGCATTAAAGAGAATTAAGGGTTACTAATGGTCGCATTCCGCGACGCTACGCAGTATATTCGCGCCACGGGCACCACCGTCGGTTATTCTTTGCACCATTTGTCGTCAAAATGCGGCAGTAGGTGCGCATCGTGCAAAAAAGCAACATCGGATAGTACTAAAGCGTACAGCCGATGTTGCTTTTTAAGGGATGTGCAGCTAATGCCGTATTTTCACGGCAAACTACTGAACGATAATCTGGCGAACTAATCCCTCCACACCTGATTCGGCATTTATAGCGCGAGCAAGTGCATCGCGGCGCATCATAAGCTCGGTGCGAATGACGGCGGAGGTGACATGGACATAGAGGGTGCCCTTGACATAGCGCACATGGCGGGTATGCTCGGCAGCGACGGGGCCGACGACCCTACGCCAAGTATCGGGGAGTCCTCCCTCGGCAATCTTGCGTGCGATATCGGGACTTTTGAAGAGCTGGTCAAGCAGCTCGCCAACAGGTTTTGGGTCTGTGCGTCTCATTATTCCAGTACTTTTCCGTAGGTTACATCAAAGAGTTTATACTCTGCGCCACTACTTGAGAGCAGGCGCTCCATACGCTCGTGGCTACAGTCGGTGATGACAATCTGCCCGAAGGAGTTGCCCGCAACCAGCGAGATAAGCTCCGCCACGCGGCTCTCGTCCAGCTTATCAAACACATCGTCAAGAAGCAGTATCGGCTGCTTGCCAGTCTGCTCGGCAATAATCTGATACTGAGCCAGTTTGAGGGCGATAATAAAGGACTTCTGCTGACCCTGCGAGCCATATCGGCGCAGTGGCATATCGGCAATGGCAAATCGTATATCGTCGCGCTGGATACCCACCGAGGTATAGCCCAGAATTATATCCTTCTCGCGCGAGGCGATAAGCAGCTCGGCAAGTGGAGTCTCAAGCAGCTCGGAGCGATACTCAAGCCACACCTGCTCGCGGTCGCCAGAGAGCATCTTATAGTACTGAGCAACAATAGGTTGCAACTGCTCCACCATCTGCTTGCGACGCTCAAAGATACGCTCGGCAGCAGCAACCAACTGCATATCGTATATCTGCAACATCTGCTCGTCCGAGCCAATTTTTAGGTACTTATTTCGCTCGGCAAGGGCTGTATTGTAGCGAATCATTGCCGCGAGATACTCGTGGTCAAACTGCGAGATAAAGGCGTTGAGATATCGGCGGCGCTCCTCGGCACTCTCGCTGATAAGCATAGAGTCGGCAGGCGAGACGATAACGGCAGGGACAAAACCGATATGGTCGGAGAGGCGCTCGTATGTCTTGCCTCCGCGCTTTATAATCTTCTGCGAGCCGCGGTTGTAGGTGCAGACAATCTGCTCGCGGCGCTCATCGTCGGTGCAGTAGGTGCCGTCAATGACAAAGAAATCCTCCCCCTTAAGTACGCACTGGCTGTCGCTCATACCCACCGCCGACTTACACATAGAGAGGTAGTAGAGCGCATCTACGATATTGGTTTTACAAGTACCATTATCCCCAACAAAGCAGTTGATGCCCGAGTGGAAATCTATCTGCTGCTGCTGAAGATTCTTGAAATTTATCAAAGAGAGTCTCTTTATATACATAATCCAACGCTTTTGCGTCTCAAAGGTACTAAAAAGTAGCGAACAAACTATATTTTTCAAAAAAAAGTAGGCAAATTGTGGATAATTGATTAAAAAATCCTATTTTTGCAGTTTGAAGACAATAATTTATAAAAAAGATAGACATTATGGCAAAAATTAAGGATCAGCAGGAGGCAGCAGTTGTCGAGGCTGTAAGCAAGACAGAACAGTTTTTCCAGCAGAACGGTAAGAAGGTTGTTATCGCTCTGGCTGTAGTAGTACTCGCAGTAGTTGGTGGTTACCTCTACAAGAACTTCATTGTAGACGCTAACGCAGAGAAGGCATCAGAGATGATGGTTGAGGCTCAGGACCGCTTCGCTGGCGAGAACCCAGACTTCGCACTTGCACTCAATGGCGACGAGAATGGCGCCGGCTTCCTGGATGTTGTTGAGCAGTATGGCTCTACCGCTGCAGGTAACATTGCAAAGCACTACGCAGGTATCTGCTACCTTCGCCTTGGCGATTTGGAGAATGCAGAGAAGTATCTGGCTATGTACGACGCTGTAAACGAGCTGGCTGCAGAGGTTGTAAATGCACAGAACCTCGGTCTGCGTGGCGATATCGCTGTTGAGAAGGGCGAGTATGAGGCTGCTGTAGCTCTCTACAAGAAGGCAGTTGCCGCTTCTGAGAACATCTACACCGCTCCACTCTACCTCTACAAGCAGGTTTTGGCTTACGCAGCTCTTGACAATAAGGCTGAGGCTCAGAAGTGCCTTGACGCACTGCAGGCCTCTTACCCTATGTCAGTAGAGGCTCGCGATGCTGAGAAGGTACTGGGTACACTCTAATCAACACATCACAAAAGACGAGAGTTGGGAGTGCTACTCTCAACTCTCTATTTTTTCACACGCATAATCACGCAAATACAATCACAACCCTAATATGGTATCACCAGCAGAAATAAAGGTAGGCATTGTTGCCGAGCAGGGACTTGATATATGGTCGTCACTCACCTGTCTGAAGCAGTTTGGCTGCACGGAGGAGAATATAATCGTTAAGTATGTCCCCCCGTTTCAGCTCGCCCTCGGTGCGCTATTCTTTGCCGAGTATACCGATGTGGATTGCACCATTGTCATCAGCCGCGAGTATAACCAGACCATCGCCTCGGCGCTTATCAACCTGCAGCTGCAGTGGAATATGCCTATAGACTACACCACCGCCCCAGCCCTTGAGTGCGATGCCGTTGTAAAGATGGTACAGCTCCAAAGCTCTATGGCAGAGCAGGCAACCCCGCAGGAGCGCAAGACTCAGCCCAACTAACCCCTACTCTTAGCGTACACCATCCCCAGTCGCGACGACATAAAGTATTGCGCCACGCCGCGAAGTGCCATATACATCGTGAATGCGAGCCAACGCTGCGATTAAGCCGAGGGCAGAGTCAAACTCGTTTGAGCTATGCCGAGGCGAAGCAGTGAAGGCGAAGCTATAGCCGCTTCTGCGGATATAAAGTGGCATTTATGCCACTTACAGCCTATAATCTACCTGCTTTTTGCGTACACCATCCCCAGCCGCGACGACATAAAGTATTGCGCCACACCGCGCAGTGCCATATAGGCTGTAAAGGCGAGCCACAAGGCATCATTTCCGATAATCGGTTGCAGGGCGTAGTAGATAGCAAAGTAGGCGGCGGTAGAGAGCAGCATGGAGTTACGCAGGATGCGTGTAAGGGTTGCTCCGACCATAATACCATCCATCAAGAATGGCAGTGCGGCAGCCATAGGTATGGCTATAACCCAGCCGATATACTGTCGCGCAACATCCAGTATCTGAGGAAGTTGTGTCTTATCACCGACGAACATCCCGATAAGATTCTCCCACCAACCCACATAGAGGGCAATGGCAACGAATGCCGTACCTAAGCTCCACACCACGCAGAGTTTTATGCAGTGGCGCAGCGAGCTCTCGTCCTTTGCGCCGATAAAGCGACCCGTCAGAGCCTCAGCGGCGTATGCAAAGCCGTCGTTCATATAGGAGAACAGCGTAAAGAGCTGCAGCAGCATAGTATTGACAGCCAGCACAATATCGCTCTCCATGCGCGCCGAAGCGGCAGTGAAGAATGTATAGACAGCAACGATGCAGAAGGTGCGGACGATAATGTCGCCATTGACGGCAAAAAACTCCTTCAGCTCCCTCATATCAAGCACTTGAGCTATATCCACCCGCTGCAGAGTACCCCTGAAATATATCAGCAGCAGCGCCAGCGAGAGCAGCATACCGCTCCACTGCGCCACCACCGAGGCGTAGGCTATACCCACAATGCCCATATCGTAGCCAAAGACAAACCATAGGCTGAGCAGCACATGCAGAATATTGATAAATATAGATGTGCACATCGGTATCACAGCGTTCTGCATACCTGTAAACCAGCCATTTAGGCCAAAGAGCATAATACCCGCAGGCACTGCCCAGATGCGTGCATAGAAGTAGTCCGACACCATCTGCGAGCCATTCATCATCCATAGCGACAGCTCCCCCAGCGGATACTGCAGCAACAACATCGCCACGCCCAGCACCGCCGAGATTCCTACGGCACGCACAAGCATCGCCGTGGTGGTACGAAAGTCCCCCGCACCAAACGCCTGCGCCGTCATTCCACTCGTTCCCATACGGATAAACGAGCAGTTCCAGTAGATGAAGTTGAAGATAGATACGCCGATAGCCAGCGCACCAATCGTCGCGGCACTATCCCCCGCATGCCCGGCAATCGCGGTTGAGAATATTCCCATCAGCGGCACCGTAATACTGGAGATGATATTCGGTATGGCAATTCTAAAAATTTCTCTGTTCATAGTTGGCTATTGGCTATTGGCTGTTAGCTATTGGCTTTTCTAAGGTATCGCTACGCGATAGTTTTATAAGGTGCAGTTGGTACCGTTGGGCTCTGATTGCACCCTATAAATATCATCCGCGTAGCGGATACCTTGATATAGCTAATGGCCAACGGCCAATGGCTAACAGCTATTTTTCTGCAAAAATACCGAAAATTTGGAAAAGCAAAACAAAATTTATAATTTTGTATGATATCATGCAGCGGTAATATGTTACAAGCGGCCTTAATTATGGGACAAGGTGTCTTTTTTACACAATTAAGGTGTGGCTGTCGGTTTTTTTCATTACCTTTGCGGCAAAATAGAAGTTATGGCAAAATTTAATACTGAAAATTCATCTACTCTGTCGCGCTTTGCTAAGGACAAGCGCGTAAGAACAGAGCGTCCAGAGCGCGGCGAGCGTACACAGTCTCGCCCAAAGCGTGCATCATACAATCCTCACTTTACCGAGGACAACCGTCTGCGTAGTCAGTACACCAATCAGGACCCTGAGCGCACAGAGCGCAGCGAGCGTCCTGCACGCCCTGCCCGTCCATACTCATCACGTCCAGCAGCGAAGCCATACGGCAAGCGCACAGAGGGTGGTAGCAAGCCTTACGGCAGGGGCGAGGGTGGCTACAAAGGCAAGCCACGCACCGAGGGCGGCAGCAAGCCGTACAGCAGAGGCGAGGGCGGCTACAAGGGCAAGCCACGCACCACAGAGCGTCGCAGCTACCCTAAGTTTGACCCTAACAAGCAGACTGGCGAGGTTCGTCTGAACCGTTATGTTGCGCAGTCGGGCATCTGCTCGCGTCGTGAGGCTGACGAGCTGATTGCTGCAGGTTTGGTGAGCATCAACGGCGTTATTGTAACCGAGATGGGTACAAAGGTTAAGCCAGGCGACGAGGTGCGCTTCAATGGCGAGAAGATTCAGGGCGAGAAGCATGTATACCTTATCCTCAACAAGCCAAAGGGTTATGTTACAACCATTGAGGACGACCACGCTGCCAAGACCGTTATGGAGCTTGTTGCAGGTGCTTGCACAGAGCGTATCTACCCTGTAGGTCGTCTGGACAAGAACTCACTCGGTCTGTTGCTCTTCACAAACGATGGCGACATTACCCGCACCCTGACACACCCGTCACTTAAGAAGAAGAAGATCTACGAGGTGACCCTTGACCAGCCACTCACCCGCGCCGACTTTGACACCCTGGCAGAGGGCGTTACCCTGGAGGATGGCGAGGCTTACTTTGACGAGATTTCGTGGCTCAAGGACGACAAGCGCTCTGTAGGTGTAGAGATTCACTCGGGCAAGAACCGCATCGTGCGCCGTATGTTTGAGCACCTGGGCTATCAGGTAACAAAGCTGGACCGCGTATACTACGCAGGTCTTACAAAGAAGAACCTCAAGCGTGGTGCTTGGCGTTTCCTCACCGTAGACGAGGTAAACCGCCTAAAGTCAGGCAGATACGAATAAAACCACAATCATAACCATAACTGAATAAATGGAAAAGATTAAACTCAACGACCGCACCTTCAAGGTGATGATTCCGGCAGAGGAGATTGACCGCGCCGTAGCAAAAGTGGCAGAGCGTCTGAATAGCGACTACGCCTCAGCAGCAAAGCCTCCTATCTTCGTGGGCGTACTCTGTGGCGCAGTGGTATTTCTCTCAGACCTGCTGCGCAAGCTAAATTTCGCAAACGAGATGACCTTTATGCAGGTATCATCCTATCAGGGAACGCAGTCTACAGGTAGTGTACAGCGCAAGTTGGGCATTGACTTTGACATCACCGGCCGCGATATTATCCTTGTAGAGGATATTGTTGAGACAGGTCACAGCATTGAGCACATGATTACATACCTTGAGTCTCTCAAGCCAAATAGCGTGGAGGTCTGCACCCTGTTCTACAAGCCTGAGAAGCACCAGTACGACCGCGAGATTAAGTATGTAGCCATGGAGATTGGCAACGAGTTTATCGTGGGCTACGGACTGGACTACGACCAGTTGGGTCGCGGACTGAAGGATATCTATGTCGTTGAAAATGAGTAATCTGGAGCTTCTTCAGGGCGGAGAGTTACTGCCCTTGGTAGAGGACTTCTACACCATCCAGGGCGAGGGCTTCCATAGTGGCAAGCCCGCCTATTTTATACGCCTCGGCGGTTGCGATGTGGGTTGCAAGTGGTGCGATGCAAAGTACACCTGGAACCCCAAGCTCTACCCTCCGACGGGCATTGATACGGTCATCGCTCGCGCCGTGGAGTGCAAGGCCAAATCTATCGTCATCACTGGCGGAGAGCCACTGCTCTACCCTCTTCAGCCACTCACCTCGCGCCTTAAGGAGCTGGGGCTGAAGATATTTCTTGAGACCTCGGGCTCGCACCCCTTCAGCGGAACTTTTGACTGGGTATGCCTCAGCCCGAAGCGTAAGCAGCCACCTTTGGAGGAGGCTTTTGCTCGTGCACACGAGCTCAAGGTTATCATTGAGACCGAGCAGGACTTTGAGTGGGCGGAGCTCAACGCCGCAAAGGTGGGCAACGATTGCCTGCTCTACCTACAGCCCGAGTGGAGTCGCCGCGAGCAGATGATGCCTCTTATTGTGGAGTACGCCAAGAGCAACCCGCAGTGGAACATCTCTATACAGAGTCACAAATATATGCACATCCCATAATGGCAAAGGGGAAGAAGAGCGGCTTTTTCAGCAAGATTTTGGGCGATGCGTCACTACTCTTTTGGCGCATCTTCACTATCGTTATCTCCGTTCTCACCCTCTTTATCATCCTCCGCTCCGCGTGGTCTATCGTCGGCTCCTACCGCAATATCCACCGCCTCAACGCCCGCGCCGAGCAACTCCAACGCCAAATCACCGCCGACAGCACCCTTGTAGAGCAACTCAAGTATGACGAGCACCTTGAGCGCTTCGCCCGCGAGCACTACAATATGCAACGCCCCGATGAGAAGGTATACATTCTTGACTATTAGCTTTTTCAGAGGTATCGCTTCACGATAGTATTTAGCGCTATAATTGTAATATCATAAAAAATCAACACCCTCCCTGCAACAGCAAGAAGGGTGAGGGCTGCCCGAGCCGCCCGAAGCGTAACACAGACACAAAAAAGTAGTAAGACTATTTTTAATCTCAAAAAATGAACGAAATTATTAAATGTGGCTTTGGCATAGCCAAAGATGACAAGCCGTGGATTGTATTTACCTTTGTATGGAACCCAAGGATACTACACTTTTTACCGAGGTTAGATGTAGAGAGCAATAATATAGAGACTACAATTGTTCTTGGGTGGTTTTTCCTCAATTTTGTAATACAATTTATCAAAACGCAACACGATGAAGATAAGTGATTTAGCGCCGTGCGAGTAAACAACCTTTAGACATCTGCGGGGGGGGTAAACCTCAACACCCTCCCTGCAATAGCAAGGAGGGTGAGGCTTGTGCGAGCCGCCCGAAGCGTAACACGCCCATACAAAAGTAGTAAGATTATTTTTAATAACCAAATACTATACGAAGAAAAATGGGGATGGCTAAAAATAGTCATCCCCGTATTTTAAGCGAAACAAAAGCTTTTTACTGCACCTTAATCTGACACGACTGCATAACCGCAAGGGCGGCGTTGTGGTTTTGTGGGCAGGTGCCGGCACAGCAGGAGGCGGCGACGAAGATATTTGCCTGCTCGTAGAAGGTGGCCTTGACAAGCAGGGCGTTTGAGACTACGCAGATGTCTGTACAGAAGCCTACGAAGGTGATGTTGAACTCCTCGTCGTCCACATAGTCAAAAATCGCCTGTGTTAGCTCCACACTGCCGAATGTAGGCTTGGTTACGGCGCACGACTTCACACTGCTATCTGCGCTAATTTTCGCCTCTATGGCTGCAACAATCTCGGCATTAACCTGCCAACCCGCAGTGCCCTCTATGCAGTGCTCAACGGGCAGAGCTGCACCCTCCTTGGTCTGGAGGTAGTCCTGCGCGTGAGTATCCTGCGTGGTGATAATAAGTCCGTCGGTAAACTGACTAACCATCTTACAAATACCAGGAATGCAAGCAACTGCCTCCTTTGACCCCAGCGCTCCATCAACAAAATCGTTCTGAGCGTCTACAATAACCAAAATATTCTTCATACCAACTCTTTTTTCCGACATCAACTGCCGCTGTGACCACAAATATACAAAAACTCCTGCAATATTCAAACACTACCCTGCTTATCAATAAAAAAGTACCGACAAGCCTTTGTGCCTATCGGTACGGGGAAACTCCTATTAACTTTTGCCTTTACTTTTCTCTTATTCTACTCTACAGCAGCAAGAACTACATTTGGAGAGCTGTAGAGGGCATTGAGCGATGCTAGCTTTGCGTAGTAGACAAGCTCGGTAGTTGGGTGGATATAGGTAAACTCAATCTCGTCGGTATACCAATTAAAGGCGTACTCCTTACGCAGGTTGAGGGTATAGCTGCCATCTGAGCCGACATTGACGCTACCGATACGGGTGCCGTCGGATGTGAGGGCGAAGGAGACGAAGTCGTACTGCGGAACATCCTTCACGCCAGAGCCGTCGTTATACTGTATAGAGCCCGAGATAAGGGTGTTAGAGACCTTGAACTGCTTGTCGTGGAAGATAACCTTCTCCTTATCTGCCGAGATTGTGATAGTACCCGCGCTGGTTACCGTTGTAGTGCGGAACGGGATGGTCTTACGCTCGCCACTCTGGTCTACGCCCATAGCGTCTACATTGAGCACCGTGCCATATCCAAAGGCGCGCTCCGCCTCGCGAGAGGCATCTACGGTATAGACAAACCTGCCGTCGTCGTCCTTGCGAATCTTGCTGCTATTGAGGTTATAAGCCGCCAGACGAGCCTCGTCCAACTCAAGCATAGGGGCGTCAATATATACCTCAAACGACTCGCCAAATGGGTCTACACTCTTATCGTCAGAGCCGCGGAAAGAGGTAATCTCAAACGAGATATCCACCGCCTGATTTGGCTCGTATGTCCACTCTACATTGCTAACAGCCTCGCTATTCTGACCGCTCACATACTCGCCCTGACCATTTACCTGCGCGGCAAAGTGGAATGGATGGTAGTTTGCCAGCTCAAAGATTACCGAGCGGTATGAGTTGCCCACATAAGGTTGTGGCGAGCCACCATCAGCCACAGGCAGAGCCGAGTAGCTGGAGCTCTGATTTGAAGCCACGCGGACGATATCCTCGCTCACCGGACAGTTGGTCTTAAGGTGGATAGTATAGCGACCCGTATCCTCGCCCGACTTCTCAGGCTCAGAGAACATAAACATAAACACGCGGCCATTGGTAGATTGCGACCAGTACTCCTCGCTAACAGGATAGAATACAGCGTCGTGGCCATCGTGACCCTCAGCGTAGTATTCCAGAGTCTTTGAGTAGACCATAAACTCGTCATCAGCACCAGCGTTGATAGCTGTAGAGGTTGCCTTATCAATAAGTTTGATATCAAAGGTTATCGGAGCGTTGCGCTTCTGAGGCACAAGGCGATAGAGCACATCCTCGTCCTTCGCAAAGCCAGGGTCAGAGCTGGTGCTATCGGTCTCAAAGTTGTAGTAGTTAAGGCCCTGAATGGTAATTGCGTTATTATGGTCGGTGAAGGTAAACTGCTTGGTCAGAGTCTCAAAGTAGTCCGCCTCGATGGTCACCTCCTGCGTCTGGCCATCGGTCTGGGTGAGGATGGTGTGGAAGTAGAGGCGCTGTGGACCTGGCTTCTCCACGGTATAGACATACTTATATCCATACTCATTATCGGCACCGTAGCCCTCGTCGCCCTTGCGGATAACTGGCAGGTTCATACCCGACGCTGCACGCACATCAAGGCTATTGACACTAACAAGCACGCTAAACGGATAGAGCTCCTCTGGGCAGGTCTCAGGGATAGTGAACTTGAGGGTTACAAACTCGCCCGTAGTACCGCCGAAAATCTGCGTACCCACCCACGAAGGGACAAACGACTGGGTCTTGATGACGATAATATCTATAGTGCGCTGCAGCTTGCCCTTCTTCACAAGCAGAGTACCCTGCTGGCGTGTAGGGTCGGTCATCGGCAGCAGCTGTAGCGTCACCGTACCGTTACCATCGGCATCAAAGGTGCGGTCGGCGAAGGTGTGGTTGGCAACTGTATTCTCGCCCACCCACGAAATCTCGGCATCCGAGAGCGCTGAGCCATTCTTCGGCGTAACCTTATAGTTGAGCGTCAGCTGTGTGCCCGCCTGACTATCGTTCAGAACGACATAGGTATGCTCTACATAGAGGCCATACTGCTCGTCCTCAATCTCATTTACCCACGAAGCCACAGATACCCACACATTGTTTGATGCAGGGGCGGTAAGTGCCTCCTCAAAGCTCTTCTGTCCGTAGGTCAGCTTGCCCACGATATTGATTACATAGGAGTGGTTGCGGCGCACAAGGATACGGTCGCCATTCTCGTCTACCAGCACAACGCGGTAGTAGAGCTGCTCCGTAGAGCCTGGAACGCTACCCTTGATAATTACAGAGATTGGATTCTCGTCGCTATTCTCACTCTCAAAGATGTAGTCCTCTGCCTTGGTGTTGATGTCGGTAATATCGGACATCAGAGCCGTATTACGAGGCATAGTGACATACGGAGTAGCGCCTGGCCACACAAAACCCTCGGCAGGGCTAAATGGAGCCACCGTACCAAACGCCATACGGTTTGTAGTAACAAAGCCCGAGACATTGAGATAGTCGTTATTCCAATTTGCGATGGTAACCTTCGCCTGATTTCGCAGCAGCTCAATACCATCTGGCAGGGCTGCAATCTGCTCGGCAATAGTGGTTGTAAGGGTTGCATCCTTCTCAAAGCGCGCCCAGTAGATCATCATACCCGAAGCACCCTCCATATCGGCAATAACCTCTACCTCGCTCTTACCCCTAAAGTCTACATCGTCGTAGAGGTTAGGGTTTTGGTTGGCAACAAAGTGGATGATATGGGTCTCCTCCGGAACTATAGCCTCAAAAACTCCCGCCGTATCCGAAGATGGGATGATAGTCGCATTTACCGTCGCCACAAAGAGGCCATACTCGCTAAAGCAGAACAGAGTCAAGTTCTGAATATCCAGACCATCAGGGTCTACAGCACGCACTGCGACAGTATCAAAACCATCCGCCTGAGCCTTGAAGCTGATGCGAACAAAGCCCTCCGGGGTATTTACGCTCTGCTCCATATCAATCCCTTGGGTGCAAGAGGTTGTAAAGGCAAGAACCGACAAGATAGCTGTTAGAGTATATATAAACCTTTTCATATCGTTAGTTGTTTTTTAGTAGGCATCACGCACGCAGCGAACAGAGTAGGAGTTACCTGTGTAGTTGTTTATATTTGTCACGCTTTTATCATTCTTGGTATTGAATGTTCTACCACTTGCAGACTCGTAGAATACTGCATTGAGCAGGTAGTCAATAGCATCGGCATTCTGCGAAGATGTACCCTGCAGGTCCATAATGATACGCAGCTCGGCATCTGTTGGCAGTCGCCAGTCGTCGTAGACAATAGCATTACCGTCGCTATCCTTGCACACCTCTACATACTCGCGGCAGTGGTCGGCAAATACGGTGTGGCGGTCCTCGTTATCGCTCACCACCATACCGATATTGTCACCTGTAGTTACGAAGCCCAGACGCGATGCAATCATAAAGGATGGCGATACGAGCTTGGCATTGTCCTCGCCAGCATCGGTAATATTGTTTGTAATACGAGGACGACCTACGGTATAGTCCCCAGATGTTGCCGTTACGCGGACATGGTACATACGGCAGTTCTGATAGCCATATCTTGATGTAGATATCTCATTACCATCCCAGCTGTAGTAGTAGAGTACAGACTTACCTGCGTTATCTCCGCTTGTTGCAGGGTCATCGGCAACCTTAGAGCGCCAGAAGTAGTAGTTGCTACTGTTGTAGACATAGTTTCCAGTCCAGTTATCGTTACTCTCCTGCAGACCAACTCTGACGATATTGTTACCCTTATACTGATATGTTGTAGGGTTGCTATCGGTGGTCTTAAAGTCGTCGCGGTAGGAGTACCAACCCACAATGTTTGTCACATATATAAGTGGATACTGAAGCACCAGCACATCCTTGTACAGCTCGCCCTGGTCGTGAACGCCGTTGCCATTATCGTCCTGGAACACGCGCATCTCAATGTAGCGGATAGTGTTGTTTGTAGGCACATCGCTGCGCACCTCAATATTTCCTGCAAGCTCTGACAGAGGGTCTGCGCCGATATTGTAGTCCGACAACTCAGAGGTTATATTCTGCGTCTGACCGAACTTGTCAATGTAGTAGACATTGGTAATATCGATAGTAATAGGGTCGGAGGATGCGAACACCAGCGTCTGAGAGTCCACTGCCACATTGTGCATCTCCATCTTCTCGCGATTGACCTTCAAATACTTAGGGCCAGCCTCGCCACCAACATTTATCTCTGTCTCTACCCACTCGCGCTCGTAGTAGTGCATATCGGAGATAATCACTGGCTCAGATATCTCCTCTGCTCCCGGCGCATTGATAGTTGCCGAGACATAGTAGATATGGTTGCGTTCAAAGGCTCCCGTGCGGCTGAGCTGCAGCTGATAGTAGCAGTTCTCGTAGGTATCTACCACCTCCTGAGCCGTAGCCTCGTCGTAGCGGGTGTAGGTAAGCGGAATATTTACGATGAGCGATGTTCCGCGCTCAAAGAAGTTGTCATTCTTACGGTCGTGGCTGTAGAAGTAGCCGACAACAGTCACCGAGCTATTATCCTCAGCCCAGTAGAAGAACTGCGGGCTGGCAGACTTTGCAGGGGTGCGCAGCTCAGCCTTCATCTCGTACTGATCTACCACAAGGGTGCTGTACGGCATATTGCGGAAGTAGTAGCCTGCATGCTGGCTATTGTCAAAGTTCACCTGCGAGCCCTTGTTCAGAGTCACAACAACCTTCACGGCTGCGCGACGCAGGGTGCAGCTAATCTCCGTTGTGCCACCCATAGTGCCGTCGTTAATCACAATGGCATCCTTCACTGCAGGCTCTGCGCCCAGCGATGTGAGGTAGGCCTGACCATCCATCAGAAAGTGTGTAGGTGCGCCATCTACGCCAGTGATAGCTGTAAGATGTATATTCTCGTCCTGCTGGGTGAGGGTCAGAAGAGCATTGCGGCTATCCAGTGTTGCAAATACCGTCGCCTCGTGGGTACTATTTGCCACCATATAGATGTTATAAGCACCACCTACGGGGAACTGCTCGCGACCGCGGCTGAGGTATACCATACCCTGATATGGAGTAAGTCCCGACACGCGCTCGTGGTAGTAGAGGGCATCCTGTGCATCAAAGAAGAGGATATCTATGTGCGATACTGCAGCCTCACTCTCTGTAGATGCCACCGCGCGGGTTGTCAGCGCTGCTCTATTGAGGTTGATAGCTATACTACCCTGCTGCGGAAGCTCCATCTGTGGCTCTGTATTACAGCCCACAAAGAGCGACACCGCCAGGAGGTATATTGTATATCGTAATCTCTTCATAGTTAGATGGTATTAAGGGATGTTCTATAGGTTATTTCTGTAAAATCTCAATAATCTTAGGGTCATTTCCGCTATTTGGCCACGCTATAGCGTCCGATTTGCCGTTGATAAGCAGGTAGAGGCGCGTACCCTCGTGCATCCACGACGAGTTGTGCGAGATACCAAACTTTACCACCGTACCCGTAAGCTCCGGCTTGAGCGGAATAATCTTTATATTGTACCACTCTGCACCTGCAACCATATCTGCCTGCTCGGTAATCAGCGTGCCATTCTTGTATACTCTAATCTCGTAGTCGCTCTCCGACTGATTTATCAGCGACGGAGTCCACTCCTGACCTATAGGGGCTGTCATGCTGAACCATACGGAGAATGCACCCGCCTCAGCGTCGGTAGCGTTGTAGCTCATCGTAGGCTCGGTAGTGATTGTGTAGTCACTCGGAATGGAGCCAAGGTTGTAAATCTCGTCTGGCAGCACCGGATTGTGGTATGTAGGGTATGCAAACTCGCCATACGCCCACTCGCCGCCCTCGTCCCAATCGGCAACCTTGTACTCAATAGCAAGACCGCCTGCTATGCCTGCAATATTAAAGCGATAGTGGTTGTTGCGCACAATATTGTACGCCGAGCCATCCACCAACTTTCCGCCCTGATATGTTCCGAAGGTTATGGCATCCTCAAAGTTGTGAATACCACCCTGGCTATCCTTCATCGTAACCGAGAGCTTCGCCATAGGCACAAGTGCATCGGTGTTGCTGTACTCAGGGATGTAGAGCACATAGCTCTTTGGGCTTATCTCGTAGAAGGCTACGCCCGTAGCAGGGGTGTAGAGCGAGCGGTACTCGCGCATAGAGTCGCTGCGAACAATATCTGTAGTATTTGCCACGCTATCCCAACCATTCGGCAGGCTATATCCGTAGCGGTTTACAACATCCATCGTAACACCCGTGAGCGAGTAGTCTGCCATAGCATCGCCAAGGGCAACCTCTACCTTTGCCGCTGCACGCAACAGTGAGATAGTGCCGATGTCCTGATATGGAGCAAGTGTTAGGGTCACCTGCTTTACACCCCACATAGGTATCGCTCCCGTTGTTGGGTCAAGACTCTCAAGGGTAAAGAAGATCTGGCTATCCTCCGTAGTGTCGCAATTTGCATATACCACCACCTTGTAGTTACCACCTGCCGTAAGTGCTAACGATGTAACCTCGCCCACAAACTGATAGGTACTCTCCCCTACGCTCCAGTGAACTAAGTTCTCCACATCGCCAATATGCGCACCAGTCGCCGCATCTACAATCGCCACGCGCAGCGCATCCAGCAGAATCATATTGTCAAATGTGCTGCCCACAGCCGAGAGGTAGTCATCGCCCCAGGTTGTTCGTGTGCGCTCGTTCTCCATCGAGAGTCGGAATGTTATCCTATTCTGACTATCAACACACTCCCCCTGGTCGTATATAGTGCCACACGCAACAGACAGAGTCGCCCATAGCCCTAATAGCAAGTATGTAAATCTGTTGTGCATAGTTCCGTTAATTATAGGTTTTCGTTTGTAAGTACTACTCTCCAGGAGTTGATAACGATAGAGCTTGAGAGCCACTGGCCGTTGTGGAGGAAGAAGGTCATATTGTACTCGTCCTGGCGGTCAAGGTACTCCTGGTCGTCCATCTGGCGGTTGTAGTTGCCCTTCACAAGCAGAGCGTAGTCTACGATTGGCACTGAGAGTACCCTCTCGCCCGTAACCTTATTATTGACAATAAGCACTGGGTTGTGGTCGGTCATAAGGCGAGCAGTAGTAAGCTCTGCCACAGAGACAGCCACCTGTGATGCGCGGGTAGAGCTAACATCGGCATCTACATCCACATAACCCGTTGTAATATCCCAAGGACGATAGTTGATAGTCTGCTCCAGGATAACACTATTGTCGTAGTCCATCTTGCCGTTGTCGTCCACGATAGTAAACTCAAAGTTCTCAATCTCCACATCGCTAACCAACGAGCTATCGGACCAAGTCTGCTGCAGGATGATGCGGAAGTTATTGGTATTCTTGGTAAGCGATATCACCTCGGTATGCACGCCCGGCTCGGAGGTGTAGTTGATACGCTTCAGACCGTGGAAGAGGGCATCAAGGTCGCTATCTACATAGGCGCCCGTATCGTCGCTCTTGCGAGCCATAGTGCACTGCATCTGCTCCAGAGTGGTCTTGCCCACTGTAGCCTCAGGGACCGAGAAGCTGCTACCATCTACGCCGCACCACGCCAGCAGGTCGTACTCGCCCGGCTCCATCTCCAGCGTCATCGCATAGTCATCTGCCGCAAGTGCAGCGCCACTCTCTGCCGCCTGATGTACCAGCACGCCCGAAGCATCAAACACATAGAGAGCCACAGAGCCCACCTTTGAGGCAAAGGCGTCGGCAAACTCCATATTGCGCTCATACTCAAACTCGATGCGATACTTTACCGAGCAGTCGCCCTCGCCGTCATAAATCACGCCATCACACGAGGTAGCCGAGAGCACCAACGCCATAGCGGCAGCGAAAGTCTTAAATTTTGCGATCTGAGCAGTTATATTCATAACCTTAAAAGTTTTAAGTTAGCTATTTGTTATATCTTGTCCCTTGCGGGTATTATTTTCAACTTTGGTGGGAGCGTTGCTCCGGGGTCTGCACCTCTCTTTGCACCGATGCAGCAGTGCGTACTTCTTGTCGTTTAGAAAGCAGTGGGAGATATCCCACCCCCACTGCTTTGGGGTTTTGTTATAGGTAAATTATAGGATTACATCGTTAGTAACTATTGCCCAAGAGAGAACATTGATCTGAGCTGCAATGTAAGACTCCTTATCAGATGGCTTCTCAGGGTTCTCAACCTGCGATGTTGGGTCGTAAACCGGAGTACCCCAGCCGCTCACGCCAGTAACATTGATCTTGTAGCTGTGGTTACGAACAATACCGAACTCGCCACTCTTACCCTCTGCGCCGAGGTGCTTGATGTCGCCGTAGTAGTAGGTTACGCCATCCTTGTATATCTTCGCTGGCTGAATAGCTGCAAGCACTGCGTTAGGGTCTGCAACTGCGGTGTAGGTAGTACCGTCAAATGAGTACCAGTCTGCAGTTGGAACGCCCTCGGCAAGCTGGAAGCTAACCTCGTAGCTCTCTGCACCTGCAAGACCTGCTACCAGAGCAAGCTGTGAGTCGTCAATATTGGTATATGTGTAGCTACCATCAGCACCAGTGCGGAGCATCAGCTTACTCTTGAGTGTTGGAGCAACAGCTGCCAGCAGAGCCTCCTCGCCGATGTAGTCATAACCATACCACTGAGCAATCTCCATTGGGTTGCCATCAGCATCCTGAAGCTGTGCAGCAACAACATACTTCGCGCGGTCTGTATTTGCAACTCCTACCTGCTCGCCGATATACTCAATAGCGCCGTCAGCATTTACAACCTCTGCAGGAACAAATGCGTTAGATGCAGCAGCTGCCACGCACTTTGCAGTCCAGTAAGAGCGGTTGTATGCAGGGTCGTTCCACACAAAGCCCAGATCGGTATCTACCCATGTAGCGTCTACACTCTTAACCATGTAAGACTCAAGGTTTGTTGAAATCAAATCCCAACCAGTAATCTTTGCATAAACCTCCTTCTCGCCAGCCTTTACGCCAGTGTTGAAGGCTGCAGTACCTGCTGTGAGAGATACCTTTGCAACCAGACGCTCAACATAGATAGTTGCAGGGTTAGCAAGTGCATCAGCAGATGTGGTCTGGAAGTTGTCAATAGTGAGTGCTGTAGCATCTACAACCTCGCCAGCAGCATCAACATATACAGAGTTTGACATAACGAAACTTGCACCGTCTGTATGGCCTACAGATGTAAGGGTGTTCTTCAGGTCGCTGAGCGAGAGGCTTGCAGTGCCCTTGTAGTTCACAACAGCTACAACCTTTGCAGGGAACTGACCCTTATACTTCTCAATAACCAGAACTGGGTCGGTCATAGACTCAATATTTGGAGCCTGAGTGCCGCCATTGTCTGTCACAGCAACATTGTAGTAGTTACCATTTGCGTTCACACTGAACGGATTGCCCGCTGCATCAAAGAAGTAGAATGTAGCCTCAGAGATAAGCTGCTCTGCAGCAGTACCATCCTCATACTCTACGCGAGTGATGTTGTCTGCAGACTGGAGGTTAATTGCCAGATAAGAGGTCTCAAGACCCGATGGCAAACCAGGAACATTCTGCTGACCCTCGTCATTTGTTGCGCAACCAACCAGAGCTGCCAGAGCGAATACGCCCATCAAAATTCTTGCGGTTTTCATAGTTGTAATGTTTGTTAATAGTTAATTGATTATTTGTATTACTTGTTGTTCTCAATAAATGTCTCAATCTCCTGCAGAGCTACCGTTGCCTGAGCGATACCACCACTCTCTGCCTTACGGAGCAGGGTACGAGCAGTGTCGTAATCCTCCGCCATCGCTGCATATATACCTCGCGCATATACCGCCTCTGCCGAATTGCCCGCGCGCTGCAGGTAACGCTTTGCAGACTCCATATCGCGCTTCTCCATAGCCGAGTTTGCAGCATTGAGGTTTGCAATCTCATCCTCTGGGAACATACGCACAGCCACCTCAAATACCTCGTTGTGCTCCTCGCTACCCTGCTCGTAGCTATTTGCTACCAAGTAGAGCTCCTCAAGGCTCAGCTTCTGCGGCGATACGGCAAGCACGCGCTTAATCTCCTCAACATCGCTATAGCTGCGAACAGAGTACTCAACCTTATAGTCTGAGTGGCGCAGAGCTGGGTATACATGCTTGAGCAGGTGTGCGTACTGCTCTGGATATGTAGTTCTAATCTTCCAATCCTTGCGATCTGGCTCGCGAGAGGAGTTGATAATCTCAAGTATCGCCTCTCTATTCTCAAGGTTAGAGCTCTCAACCACACGGCGCAGGCCATCCCAATCCTCAGCCTCATAGTCGGTAGAGATGATTGACGGGTCAAAGTGGTAGAGGTTCTGCACATAGCGCTTCAGTGCCGCTGTACGCTCCTTTGCCAAGTAGGTGTTGTGGTCAAAAGTACCCTCTGGCGACGCAAAACCCTTGATAGAGAGTGAGCGGATGGTCACATCCTTATCGTTGCGAACAGAGTTGATGGTCTGCTGAATCTTATCCAACTCGGCAGTGTTGCTGCGATACTCAGGATAGATTTCAACCTGATTTACCGGGAAGTCGATGAATGCCGAGCCCTTAATCTCGCGCACCTTCTCGCCCTCAGCCACAGGACGCATATATACAAAGGTAGGCTTGTAGTAGAGCTTCTCAGCCACTGGGCTCTTGTAGTCATCTACCAGCGCAGTGCTCTGCTCGCCAACCTTAGCGTTGCAACAGCCATATACCGAGCGGTTGAGCACAAGCTGTGACCCCTCCATCCACTTCTGATAAGGGATGATAGAGTGGTAGAGCAGCGTGTCAGGCTTCTTAGCCTTGCGATAGCTCTGCTCGCTCTTGCCAGTAAGGGTGCTACGACCATCGCGCACATAGTAGTAATAACGCTTGCGACCATAGACGCCAACAGAAGAGAAGTTCACAGAGTCTGCACCATTGACAATGGCAGGGGTAAGAATCACCGCGCGGTTAGACCTGACATTAAGCTCGCTCATATCAAGGTTCATATCAACAACCATATAGTCGCCATTGCGCTCCAGACGAACATTCTGGGTCTTTACACCCTCAACATCCGCATAAGCCATGGCTGCGAGAGAGAGGGCGAGGAGTGAAAATATAAATCGTTTCATACTTTTATCTTATAATAGGTTAGAACAAATATACCAGATTAAGGGCGAGCTTTGTAGGGCCCACATAGTGGTGCTCCAAGCCAGTCTCCACCTTGCGACCGCAACCCGCACACTCAAAGGTGTCGTAGACAGTGTAGGCATAACCCACACCCAGCTCAAGCTCCAAGTTCCAGTGGCGACCCAGCACAAAGGCGTAACCGTATGCCACACCCGCGCCGACAAACCATCCCTGATAGCGGTTGTTGGTAAGATTTGAGAGGTTTGAGCCAAGGAAGTTGATGTTGTTCTTTATACCACCAAAGTTGTACTGTCCTCCGTGGGCGTGAATGCCGAGGAAGTGACCTATAAAGCGATTACAGAACCAGTAGCGCGCCTCTGGCTGCACAAGGTAGTGCTTCCACCTCTTCTGCTCCGACATATTCCACGCATTGAAGTTTCCGGAGACATCAATCGTCCAACGAGGTGCAAGACCAACCTCAACACCCGCATTGACAGTAGCTGTAAGGTCATACAAGATGTTAGTCTTGATGGCTACATCATCCTGCGCACTCACATTAAGCGAGGCAAGCAGACCTAAAAATAGTGGGATGTAAAATTTTAGCTTCATATATGTAAATGTTTCTTCTGTTATAGGTAATATACTGTTTTTTTGATACTACAATTATTTAATATTGTATCACTTTCTGTTTTTCTTGTACAAAAGTATAATAAAAATTTGTTACCTCCAAACATTTTAGACAATTTATTACATTTTTTTGATAAAAAATTTTCAGACTTATTTTATAGCGTATCAAAAAAAATGTGCTGTCCAAGGAGAAAATTCCCCTTGGACAGCCGCTAAACATACAAATATCAAATAATTAAAGACTATTCCATCTTCTTCTTGCGATGACGGGCACGCACCTTTGTTGGCGTATCGCCCAGATACTTCTTGCAGTACTCACCCAGATGGCTGGAACTTGAGAAGCCGTACTTCTTAGATATATAATATATAGGTGCGTCGGTATTTATCAAGTCTGCCAGAATCTCATCCTTACGCTGAATCTGCATCCACACGCCCGGAGTATAGCCCGGATAGTGGCGGCGGAAGACAACATTGAATGTATTGATATCGTAGCCGCAGAGCTCTGCCAGATGGTTCAGATTGCGAGCCTTGATACGGTTACCCTCAACCATCGTGCGGAACGACACGGCGTGGTCAAAGAGGTTGAAGAACAGATTTGAGAGCACCTCCACATCGTAGTAGAAGCGGAAGACAACGAAGAGCAGCTCAATCATAGAGTTGTGCATATGCGCACACGGAACATCGTCCTCAATAAAGCGCAGGAGCATATCCAACATCTGCTGCATAGGCTCGTTGACATCCACAGCCTCAAAATGGTACTGGAAGTCAGGCTGATTCTTGGCGTACTGCAACAGCGAAGCGATGTCGCAAGCAGCACCTGGACGCGCAAAGTGAGCTACGATAATCTTCAAATCGCTCTGCGCAGTAATGGTATAGTGACCACAGTTGTAACAGAAAAAGAATTTACCTTTCGTTACCTGATAGCCTCTGCACTCCTCCGAATCAACTGTGAGATTTCCAGAGACCACAAAAATCAAGTGGTTAAACTCTCCATGACCAATGACAAAGGTGTCCCCTGCCTGGTGGTACTGCAGCGCAAAGCCAGAGTATGGCTCCTTTGCCGATGGGCAAGATTTTGGGCAAGATTGTCTCATAAGTTTGTGTATTGGTTAGTAAATCACACTATTATTTGTTTGACTATCACATTTTATATTTGCAAAGATAGTACTATTTTTCTTAATATCAAATTTTTTTCAACAAACCAGCATTTTTTTACTACTAAAATACTCTTTTTGTATATTTTTAACCCTTTTCGTGCATTTTATTGACTAAAATTTCACTTTCCCGCGGTTAACAAATCGTTAAATTTGGCAATAATATAGGTTTGTATCAGATAATTTTGTACCTTTGTCCTTGATATGAGAAGATATCTGACCATACTCGGACTTTTGGTACTCGGTGTGCTGCTGGGTTCATACGACCAATCGCCTCAGCTGACCACAGAGCAGACACTCTTCCCGCAGCATATCTCTGAGCAGATTTCAGAGGATGATTTTTCGTCACTTATAAATATCAACACCACTCGCCAGAGTAGCCACACGCCATCTGTTCGCCGACTCTGTTCTCACAACAGAAGCTATAAGGCGTATATTCAGAGCACCGCTGTGGCTCCCGTTCTATTGCATATATCTGGCTACAGCCTACTCTACTCTTACTGTTGCGAGTACACCTCGGCGATCAGTTTGGTGTTTAAGTGGTGTAATATCCGAATTTGATTCGGAGCACACACTTCATCTTGATTTATAATTATCTAACTCGTTTAATATGGATTATGTTATTTTGGCTATTGCATTAGTTGCGATAGTCTTGGGTGCAAATATGTTGGTCAGTGGCTCTGCCGACATTGCACGCCGTTTCAAAATCTCCGACTTCGTTATCGGAGCACTTATCGTAGGTGTAGGAACCTCATTTCCAGAGCTTTTGGTAAGCTGCACAGGTGCTATTCAGGGTAAGGTTGATGTTGCTATTGGTAATGTTGTAGGTTCAAATATCTTCAACATCCTCGGTATCCTCGGTATTACCGCCCTGCTCCATCCCGTAGCAGTACATAAGGACAACATCCGCTTTGAGCTTCCGTTCTGCATCGGCATTTCGCTCTTTGCTACGCTGCTCGCCTTCAACTTCTTCTGTGGCGATGCAACTATCATCGGCAGGGTGGACGGAGTGATTCTTATCGCCATCTTCTTGGCCTACACATACGCATCGTTCCTGCGCGACCGCAAGAAGGGTGTCGCACCACAGAGCCCACAGCAGCCTCAGGCAGAGATTCTTCCGTTACCACGCGCCATTATCCGCACCCTCGCGGGTCTTGCAGTGCTTATCGTAGGTTGCGACTTCTTTGTAGATAGCGCTGTAAATGTGGCTACAGCGTGGGGTGTAAACGAGGCGTTTATCTCCATCACCCTTATCGCGTGCGGTACTTCGCTGCCAGAGCTTGCAGCCTCTGTTGCAGCTGCAGCGAAGCGTAATACCGAGCTTGCACTGGGTAATGTCGTTGGCTCAAGCATCTTCAACCTCGCCTTTATTCTCGGCGTCAGCTCGCAAATCACTCCACTCTCGGGGGGTGGCATCACAGTTGTAGACTACGCTGTGATGATTGGCGCGGCAGTGATGTTGCTTATCTTCAGCCTCAACAACCGTATCTCACGAATGGAGGGCATCACTATGCTCGGCTGCTTTGTGGCATACAATGTCTATTTGATTTATACACAAACCTTATAACTTATACTTTTACAGATTTTTACTCTACTGGGAGCTCTCGGAATGTTCCTCTACGGTATGAACATGATGAGCTCGGGTCTTCAGAAGACCGCCGGTAATCGTATGCGTAACCTGCTTACGGCAATGACTTCAAGCCCATTCAAGGGCGTGATGACAGGTCTGGGTATCACATCCATCATCCAGTCGTCAAGTGCTACAACCGTTATGGTCGTGGGCTTCGTAAACGCAGCGTTGCTAACCCTTAACCAGGCTATCGGTGTTATTATGGGTGCCAATATCGGTACCACCGTTACCGCTTGGCTCGTCTCTCTGCTCGGCTTCAAGGCTGATATCTCTATCTTCGCAGTGCCTCTGATGGCTGTGGGCTTTGTGATGAGCATCGCTAAGAGCGAGAAGTACAAGAACATCAGCGAGTTTATTATCGGTTTCTCGTTGCTCTTCCTCGGTCTGTCGCTGATGAAGAACTCGGTGCCTGATTTGAACGAGACCCCAGAGATTCTCTCATTCATCCAGCAGTGGACTGGCTACGGCTTCGGCTCTGTGCTTATCTTCTTGGTATTCGGTACTGTACTGACCCTTATCCTCCAGTCGTCAAGTGCTACTATGGCCCTTACACTCATTATGATGAGCATGGGTTGGATTCCATTTGATATGGCTGCCGCTATGGTGCTTGGTGAGAATATCGGTACAACTATCACCGCGAACCTCGCTGCTGCTGTAGGTAATCCAAACGCTCGCCGTGCAGCATTGGCACACACCCTCTTTAATGTGTTCGGTGTATGCTGGGCATTGATTCTCTTCCGTCCATTCCTCTCGCTTATCGGCGTTATTATCTCGTGGATGGGCTATCCAAACCCTGCTCTTCTGGACTACTCTTCAACCTTCACAGCAGGTTCTGACGAGTCTACAGCCGCTCTGTATGGTGTCTCTATGCTCCACACCCTCTTCAATACATTCAACACCTGCATCCTGATTTGGTTCATCCCTACAATCTCTAGGATTGTAACTTGGGCTATCAAGAGCAAGCCAGAGGACGAGGAGCAGAATGTACGCCTCAAGTTCATCAGCGCAGGTCCTATCGGCACTGCCGAGCTTGCACTTGGCGAGGCTAAGAACGAGATTATCCACTTCGCACAGATCTGCCGCAACGGTCTGGGTTATATCCGCTCGGCTGTTCACGCAACTAAGGAGGATGAGTTTGAGAACTTCCGCAAGAAGCTGGTTAAGTACGAGGAGATTGCCGACCGTATTGAGTACGAGATTACAACATTCCTCAACGCTGTACCTCAGGAGAGCATCAGCGAAGATACCCGTACTCAGGTGAAGGCTATGTATAAGATTATCGGCGAGCTTGAGAGCCTCGGCGACTCTGGTGAGTCTATCAGTCGCATCCTCTCACGCCGCAATGTCCACAATAAGAGCTTCACCGAGCAGCATATTGAGAAGATTGACACTATGCTCGGCCTTATTGATAAGGCATACGGTATTATGATTGACAACCTCAACTGCCAGAATAACGGTCAGGCAGAACTCCGCCGCGCCGTAGATTGCGAGATTGAGATTAACGATATGCGCAACACCCTGCGCGAGGCTGAGATTCTCAAGATTGAGAGCAACAACGCCGAGTACCAGAGCAGCGTATACTATATCGACCTCATCAACGAGATTGAGCGTATGGGCGACTATATGATCAACATCTCCGAGGCACTGCAGAGCAAGTAGTCTTTGCCGTTACAACAAAAACAACCCGTCTATGCTTTAGACGGGTTGTTTTTGTTGTTGGCTGTTGTCTTTTCAATGGCAGCGTTCCGCGACGCTTGCGCCTCTCTTAGCAGCCTTTAATATATCGCCCACCACTGCCTACTCTCTGCACCGCCCCCTTTGGCGTCAGAAGGTGGTAGTAGGTGTGCATCGTGAAAAATCCCTGGATGGGACATACTAAAGCGTATTTCCCATTCAGGGATTTGAGGGATGTGCAGCTAATACCACCTTATCACGCCAAAGTCACGGCTATTTGAACTACAATGAATGCTACTACCGCCTTCCAACCACTAACATTGCAGCTGACAGCGAAGGCGTTATAGTTCCAGAGGTAATATAGGGCGAGGCAAGCAAGGGTCCAGATGCCATAAATCAGCAGGGGTATCATATCGCCATTTTGAGGGTGTTCGCCGCTCTGCAGAGCAGCCATCATCTCGGCGGTGCTATCAGCCACGACGGGCAGGAGCATAGGGGCGATAAGCAGCAGCATAATGAGCTGTGCGAAGGCGGTAGTGCCGAGGATGTCAATAAGTCTAATCTTAGATTTTGTCAGCAGCAGACCGCAGAGGTAGAGCAGCAGCGCGGGGAATAGCCACCAGACCACCTGCATAGCGAGCACATACCAGAACGAGGCATCTGCATAGCCGACATGGATGTAGCTATCCTGAATCATACCGCCGCTGTAGAGCATCAGCGCCGCGGCGATGATAAATATTGCACCAAAGGCGAGGGACTTCAGCCCCGCGATGTAACGAAATGGGTTAAAGAGTCTGTTCATTGTCGTCGTATTTTTTAAGGTTATCAATTATCTGGTCAAGCATATTTCGTACCGTCGGATAGCTCAGACCCATATCCGCAGCCATCTGCTTTAGCGAGCCGCTGCAGCTGACAAACGCCATAACAAACTGCTGCTCCTCCGCCGAGAGACGAAGTATCGGATGCACATCGTACTGCCCCGAAATCTGCGTATCGCACTCACCGCAGTGCAACCCAATCACCTTGAGCTCACCGCCACACGATGGACAAATGGTTGGAAAATTCCTCTTTTTCATAGCTATATTTCTAATCCGTTTCTGCTACTTATTACATAACTCCTCTGCTCCGTGCGAACAAGATATAACGACTCCCTGTCGCCACTGTACATCCTGTAACGCCCAATCTTGAAACTCTCAAATATCCCATACCAGCCAAAGTAACCGCCACTGCCAAATACCCGCAACGAACCCATAATATCCTCACGACCTATAGCCCTAATCTCAACTATCTCGCTGCGCAAAATCTTTGTCTGCCCTATCGGATGCACCACCCTAATCTCCTGCGCATCCACAACCAACCGCCACGGCATACAGAGCAACACACTCGCCACCATCGCCACCGCCACAGCACTGGCTACCAACCCCTGCACTACCCCAACACTCCACATATCCACCACCACAAACACCAGCACTCCGCTCACCACCGCACTCGTCAGTTTCACGCCACCACTAAACCGAAACCTCTCCGTTCTCATAACCATTTTTATAATATTATTTACCTTTTCTTTCACAAAGTTAAAACATTGTTTAATAAAATGCAAATAAATTTATAAAAAAGTTAGAGTGTCGTTGTGAGAATAGCTTGATAAAATAACAATGACGAGAAAATTTCTCGTCATTGTTACTAACCGTAAATATTTCTTACTTTGTTGCTTTTAAGCGACCGTATAAAAACATACACATTCCACTCTTATCAAAACTTAGTTCTATTTCGTTATCAGAGGCTATTGTAGTAGCAGTTGCATTAACAATATCTCCATCTATTCCATCAAAAGCAAGACTCTCTACTAATTCGCATATTTCATCATAATTTTTCCCCTTAAAAAGTGTCTTATTTTCTATTATTATACGATACCACTTTTGCTTAGTAACTTCTGAGAGTCCTTTCTCTTTTAGATATTCAGAGAGAACTGTATTTTCCAATGTTTCAAAACTTTTCGTATTCATAGCTCTTAGTATTCTTCATTTATAATATAACGACATCCACCATATTCTAATGCTTTTATGTTATTAATTACGACCTCTTGATATTGATCAATATAAATAATAGTCGGACGCACATCTTTAATGTATTCAGGAACCCGCATTCCAGTTGATGCCACCCCTTGTAAAATATTATCATCCTTTGTCTCAATCTTAACATTTAGACAAATTCTATTGTCGTGCCAATAATCTATGATATTGAATAGATCCAATAGGCTAATGTTCTTTTCTTCCATAATGTTAATATCTATTTTTATTCAAAATCGTATGGTTCCATAAATTTCTCGTATCTGACCCAATTATTCTGTGATACATTATCATTCGAGACATATGAATATGACTGATATGCATCATAAGAAGCACGTGGTACATATATTTTCATTTGGGAATTAACAACAAAAGATGCAGAAACAACCGTAGTATAATCGCTCATCCAAAAGTGTATCGCAGGAGGAGTTAATGGTTTGCAGTATATTTCCACCAAACTGCCGCATCCCCAAAAGGCTTCTTCGCCTATAGTTGTAACGCCCTTGCCAATAATGACTTTTGTAAGCGAAGAACAACCACGGAATGCGCCGCCCTCAATAGAAGCAACCCCGTCTGGGATGATTATTACACTTGTCAGTGAGGAGCAACCACGGAATGCGCCGCCCCCAATAGAAGT
Organism: Alistipes sp.; assembly: GCA_017463615.1. GTDB lineage: Bacteria > Bacteroidota > Bacteroidia > Bacteroidales > Rikenellaceae > Alistipes. The sequence continues at coordinate 54,152 of JAFTOU010000027.1, forward strand.
AACGCTTTCTGGAATAGTTACACTTGTCAGTGAGGAGCAATCAGAGAATGCAGTACTGCCAATAGAAGTAACGCTATTGCCAATTGTTGCACTTGTAAGCGAAGAGCAACTAAGGAATGCAGAAATGCCAATAGTTATTACTGTCTCAGGTAGAACTATCTTCCACAAAGATGTACAACCAGAAAAAGCGCCGTTTAGTATTTCTGTAATCCCCGTAAAATATTTTAACTCCGTAAATGCTATAATACTACTACCTTTGAATTTTGTTCCGATGGTCGTTACCGCTGCTGCCTCTGCATACGACAGTTCGCCATCGTTGTTAGTATCCCAATTCTTGCAACAAATCGCCTTGACCCGCAAGTCCTCAAACTGAATATTTTCTTTATCGTGCTTTGGTAGTGTAATCATTGTGCCGTCCGCAAGATTGAAATAGACATACTCGTCGTCTTGCGTTACGCTGGAGAAGATACTATCGCCGTCGCTACCGTCGCTACCGTCTGCTCCATCACTACCATCTGCTCCGTCCTCGCCCGTAGCCTTGCCAAGTTCAGTCCAAGTTGCGCCGTTGTCGTATGATACATACCAGTAGTCGTTCTCAATCTTTAGACGAGGGGTGATACCGTCTGCTCCATTTGAGCCATCCTGACCGTTGCTGCCGTTTGTGCCGTTTACTCCGTTTGCTTGAACCTTATTGCCCTTGCCGTCTAATAGCCACTCTCCGTCTACGGTCCAGTAGTAGATGCCGTCGGTGTCCTTCATAACGCCAATCTGAGGGGTGTAGCCGTCTTTGCCGTTAGCGCCGTCTTTGCCATCTTCGCCGTGATAGATTGTAATTGTGTCGCTATGGGCAAAAGTGATGGTGTAGCCAACCACCTCGCCATCCTTGCGCATAGGTGCTACATTTGTGATGTAGTCATTCTTCTGCAACGCCTCTACAATAGACTGCAACGAGCTGATGTTGGTATTCATCTGCTTGCACAGCTCCTCCAGCGCTACGATGCGCTTTTCGTGGTCGTTGATTTTGTCCCAAATTGCCGAGTCGTCAAACTTGCTGCACGAAGATGCAACGAATGCCAAAGCGATGGCAAATAGTGTAAACAATCTTTTCATTTTACATTGTTTTTCTACCGTAGCAACTCCTATGCGGTGGGTTATATAAAAAGAAAGTGTGGAGTTGGTTTCGTTTATCAATCTGAAGGTTGTGGAATGACCTATGACAACAATAAACGATACAATGCCCCACACTTGGATAGTATGGGGTATATGCACAAAGCGTGCATAGCCACATAGCTATACAAGAAATGAGTGATGTTCGTTGTCCCGTTGTCAAGAAAACTTCCACATTTTCAGATTAGGACTGCGAAAACACTTTCAATATGTCTGTAATCGGTCTGATTACAATCACAAAATTAAAAATAATTTCTGAAACGAACAACACTCAGTGGGGACATTGTTTGGGCAGAATACAAAAAAATATCTATCGCTTAATCTGCGCAAAAACAGCGATTAGAGATATTTTGGATATTTGTGATAGGCAACAGAAATGATATGGCGCAGGAGATTTACGACGGTTGGGGTGCAGAGGTTTAACAATAAATCCCAGCAGATTGCTGGGATTTATTGTTTATACAGTTCTCAGGCGGAAGACTATCTTTTGGCAGTAGAGCTCGCCCTCGTGCAGGATGATGCTTGGGAACGACTCCTGATTGACCGCGTCGGGATAGCCCTGGCACTCAATAGCCACGCCCGCGTAGTCGCAGTAGCGGGTATCGGACTTTGTCAGAGGGCAGCCACCGCTGAGCCAGTTGCCCGTATAGACCATACAGCCTGGCTGTGAGGAGAGAATCTCCACCGCGCGACCCGAAGCGGGGTCTGTGAGCGTGCCCACCTCGCCCAGGATATTCTTTTTCCAGCCATCAACGACAAAGAAGTGGTCGTAGCCCCTAAAGTCGCGGATATGGTTGAACTCTGCCTCAATATCATCGCCCAAGCGGCGCGGTGAGGTAAAGTCCTGCGGAGTTGATGCAACATCAAGCAGCGTGCCCGTAGGAATCTGTACAGCGTTCATCTCCAGCGCCTTAGAGCAGTTGAGTTGCAGGGTGTGGTTATGGATAGTACCTGAATTTTCGCCCGCGAGGTTCCAGTAGGTATGGTTTGTAAGATTTACCGGCGTAGTGGCATCGGACTTTGCCATAAGGGTAATCTCGAGGTTATTCTCGTCGTCAAAGTCGTAGACAACCTGTGCCGTAACCTCGCCAGGGTAACCGCAATCGCCATCCTCAGAGACGAGGGTGAAGATTACGCGGTTATACTCCACGCAGCTCTCCCAGAGGCGGTTAGAGAAGTTCTTTGTACCGCCGTGCAGGTGGTTAGGACCATTATTTACCTCAAGGTGGTACTCCTTGCCATCTACGGTCATACGACCGCCAGCGATACGGTTTGCCACGCGACCCACGGTCTTACCCGCGCAAGCGCCATCGCCGAAGTAGCTCATAGGGGCTTTATAGCCCAGCACCACATCCTCAACATTGCCATTGCGGTCGGCGAACTTAACGCTAACGATACCTGCGCCGATATTACTCAGCTGCACCTGACTACCCAGAGAGTTAGTGAGCGTGTAGATAACAATAGCCTCGCCCTCTGGCGTAGCGCCCCAGATATGCTGCAAAATCTCCATCTTACTGAGCGTCAATAGGTTTTACACTTGCAAAGAGAGCATCAATACGCTTCAGGCACTCCTCCTTGCCCAAGAAGGCGGTAACATCGTACATACCCGGTCCCTTACCAGCACCAACGAGTGCCAAACGGAGCGAGTTCATCACCTGACCTACGCCATAGCCCTTCTCCGAAATCCAGCCGTGAACGATGGTCTCGGTGTTCTCCTTGCTAAAGTCGTCTATAGATGCAAGCACCTCGCGCACCTCCGAGAGGATACGAGGGTTGTCGCCCTTCCAGTACTTCTTAACCTGCTTCTCGTCGTACTCAGCAGGTGCAACGAAGAAGTATGATGTCAAATCCCACAACTCCGATGCAAATGTAGCACGCTCCTTCATAATGCCCGCTACGAAGCCCGCAGTCTCATCCGACACCTCAATGCCATGCTCGCGCAGTATTGGCTGGTAAATCTCAGCAAGCTCTGCGTCTGTCTTATGGTGCATATACTGGGCATTGAACCACTTAGCCTTATCTGGCTGGAAGCGAGCGCCCGACTTAGAGACGCGCTCCAGAGAGAAGGCATCAATAAGCTCCTGCATAGAGAATATCTCCTGCTCCGTACCTGGGTTCCAACCCAGCAGGGCGAGCATATTGATAAACGCCTCGGCAAAATATCCATCCTCGCGGTAGCCGTGCGCAGTATCGCCCGTAGGAGATACCCAGTAGAGTGGGAATACAGGGAAGCCCATCTTGTCGCCATCGCGCTTTGAGAGCTTACCTCCGCCCGTAGGCTTAAGTAGCAGCGGCAGGTGGGCAAACTCTGGCTGGGTCTCTGTCCAACCAAAGGCGCGATAGAGCAGGTAGTGCAGTGGCAGCGAAGGCAACCACTCCTCACCACGAATAACATGCGAAATCTCCATCAAGTGGTCATCCACAATATTTGCCAGATGGTATGTTGGCAGCGCATCTACACTCTTGTAGAGCACCTTATCGTCAAGGGTTGATGTATTTACCTCTACATCGCCACGAATAAGGTCGTGCATCGCAACGGTCTCATTCTCAGGCATCTTGAAGCGGATAACCCAGATATCGCCACGCGCAATGCGAGCCTCTACCTCCTCGGCACTCAGGCTGAGCGATGTTGGCAGCGTGGTGCGCACCTTGTAGTTGTAGGCAAATGTCTCGCCACGCTCCTCATACTGCTTGCGCAGCGCCTCAAGCTCCTCCGAAGTATCAAAGGCGTAGTATGCCCAACCGGCCTCTACAAGCTGCTTGGCATACTTGAGGTATATCTCACGGCGCTCAGACTGACGATATGGCGCATGCGGACCACCATAGCCCACACCCTCGTCAATCTCAATACCGCACCAGCGGAGCGACTCTATGATATACTCCTCTGCACCAGGCACAAAACGCTGCGAGTCGGTATCCTCAATACGCAGAATCATCTTACCACCGTGATGGCGTGCAAAAAGGTAGTTATACAGCGCTGTACGCACTCCACCGATATGCAGCGGACCTGTTGGCGACGGCGCAAAACGAACACGAACTTCTCTCATTTTTCACTATTGGCTGTTAGCTGCTGGCTATCAGCCTGCAATTTATTGTTAATACTATGTTTTATTCTCTTGTCTATAAAACAATTTTACTCCCACAGGTTGCGAGGGTAGACACCAGCCTCAATTAGCGCCTCAATCTTCGCCATCAGCTGCGGCTTATCCTCCTTGTAGGTTACGCCGAACCACTGAGCTGTGGTGGAGAGTACCTTCATCTTTGACACGCCGCCACCGATAAGTTTATTTACCATCAGCGGGATGAAGAACTCAGCCTTGAGGTTGGTCTTGGTGCTCTCGGCAGCGAGGAAGTCGCAGAATGCCTGCTCAGAGTGAGCGAAGTAGTCTGGAGTAAAGCCAAAGAGGTTCATAGATACCGGAGTATCTTCCTCCAGTGGCTGGTCGTCGCCCAAATCGTGGAAGACGATAGTACCCTCGGCATTGCGCTCAATCTTTGTACGCTCAACCATAGAGGTGAGGAAGCGATTTTCATCCACTGTACATACGCCACGCGATACGGTACCATTCTCCGAAAGGGTCTTATTAACCTCGTAGCCCACCATGCAGTAGCTATTGGTGCTATCGCCGAGCTGTGAGAGGTAGCTGCCGATAACCTCATAGGCATTCTGACCGTAGAAGTCGTCGGCATTGATAACTGCAAATGGGGTGTTGATAGCCTTTGCCGCCATCATCACTGCGTGGTTTGTTCCCCATGGCTTCTCGCGTCCCTCTGGAACGGTAAAGCCCTCTGGCAGGTAGTCAAGCTCCTGATATACATACTCAACCTCAATTCTGCCGCCGAAGCGCTCAGCATTGAAGACCGAGATAAAGTCCTCTGCAAAAGAGTGGCGGATAACGAACACCACCTTACCAAAACCTGCGCGGATAGCGTCGTAAACCGAATAGTCAATAATCGCCTCGCCATTAGGACCTACGCCGTCCATCTGTTTGAGCGAGCCATAGCGCGAGCCCATACCCGCAGCCAGAACTAAAAGTGTTGGTTTTACCATAGTAGTATAATGTGTTTAGTTGTATTCTAATAATCTCACAAAATTAGAAATTATTTGCATAATTCGCAAGCATAGCCAAAAAAAGCGTAAAAATATCCCGTTTTGTACCACTTTTATAGATTTATTACTACCTTTGTAATGTATACAAATAAATATTTAGGTTATGAGGAGGCTGATAATTCTATTCGTGGCGATAATATCCCTCTGCCCTGCCGCCATGGCACAGAGCGAGATAGACTATACAGGCCTTAGCAAGCGCGAGGAGCGAGCACTCCGCAGGCTCTACAAAGATTACGACTACAAGTACGGCAAGCGAGGCTACTTCGGTCAGGTCTCTGTAGATGCGTCATACTACATCTACAAGGGCTTTCTGCTCAACGATATGATGTACGGCGTAGATGTGGTAAACGGCTACTCCTTCGGTCCCCACTTTGACTTAGGCGGTGGCATCGGCTTCTACTGCCAGCCCAACAGCGCAAAGAATAAGCGATACTACATCGCTCCCCTATTTGTCTATACCCGCGTGAACATCCTGCAGCGCAAGGTGACGCCATATATAGCCGCAAAGCTCGGCTGGGGATACGCCTGGGGTGGCGATGTTGATTGCAGCGACGATGATTGCAGGCGGATAAATGGCCTATCAACATACTCTGCTGGTGAGCTGGGCGTAAAGGTGCACCTTCCGAAGGGTATGGCACTAACCGTCGGGGTATCTTCATCACTATACTTCATACCCCTCTTCGCCTCAAGCCTTGGGGTAAATGTTGGTTTCACTTGGTAAAAGATAGCAGCTATGAGACGATATATTATCCTTGCACTACTATCTATCTTCGCTATCAGCGCATACGCACAGCAGCGCAGCATAATAGGCAGCATAGAGCCTCAGAACAAGCGTGAGGAGCGCATCCTGCGCCACTACACCCGCGACTACAGATTCTCTAAGCGAGGCTATTTCGGTGTTGCGGAGGTCGGTGCACAGTCGGGCGACGAGGGTAGCTACAACATTGAGGTTGTAAACGGCTTTAGATTCAACCCGTGGGTTGCCATCGGTGGCGGAACGGGCGTAAACCTTATCAACGGAGAGGATGTTACAGTGCCACTCTTTGCATACCTGCGCACAGATATCCTTGACAGACGAGTAACCCCATACTTCACCTTCTCCCTCGGCGCAGATATCTATACATACAACCGCACTGAGGGCGATGCTGTTGAGGCAAGGGCAGAGGCAAGCCTTGGCGTATCTGTCAGGTTTAGAGGCGGTAAGCAGCTCTGCTTGGGTATCGGCAATGGCAATAACCTTGAGTTTTCTGCCTTCAAGTTTCACTTAGGATTTGTCTGGTAAATTTTTGTTAAATTCTTATACAATCAAAAAAAATGAAGAGATTTATTACACTATTTTTTGCTGTAGCATTTGCCTTTTCTGCCTTTGCACAGAACAAGACAGCTATTGAGGTACTGGGTCACCGCGGAGGTCTGCTGGAGGCCGAGGAGAATACGATGATTGCCTTTGAGACCGCATACTCAAAGGGTGTTCGTAGCTTTGAGACCGATGTCCGCATGACTGCCGACAACGAGCTTATTATCTCGCACGACGACTCGCTGGTACGCACCTGCGGCCTTGATGTGAATGTGGAGAATACCATGAGCGAGACCCTTGTAACCTACACAACCCTGAAGGGCAACCCTATCCTTTTTGTTGAGGACCTTACAATCTTCTTCGGTCAGCGCAAGATTAACTACATTGAGTGGGAGATGAAGTCAAACAACTACAGCTACGAGCAGCTCAAGCTCTACTGCGACAAGCTCTACCACACCGTTATGCCATCTAAGCCAAAGAAGGCTATCTATGTATTCTCATCCTTTGACGAGCGCGCTATTGAGATGATGAAGACCCTCCACCCAGATGCAGAGTGTATGTTCATCTCCAACACCCCTATGAACGAGCAGCTTGTTAGAAAGGCTCAGTCCCTGGGCGTTAAGCGCGTGGGCGCTCGCCTTACTACCACCACCCGCAAGGATATGGAGAATGCCCACAAGCACGGCCTTATCGTAAACCTCTGGCCAGGCAAGAGCGTTGAGGACTTCCTCCTCGCCGTAGCCCTCGGCTCCGACATCGCCTGCACCGACCTTCCTCAGGAGGTTGTAAAGTTCGGCAAGAAGTACCTCAAGTGGGTCAAACTGCAGAACAAAGACCTGAAGTAGTTGGCTGTTGGCTATTGGCTGTTGGCCATTAGCTTTTCAGCGGTGTCGCTGCGCGACAGTGTTTAGTGCAATAAAATAATAACAAAGAATGGCAGGCGTAGTACTCAAGGCTGGTACGCGCTACTGCTATTAAGGGCGTTAGTCCGTTGTGCTATTAAGGTGTGTTCCGTCGGAACACACCTTTGCTATTCTGCGCCATTTGTTGCGCAATCTTTTCTTGTTCTGCGTAGCCCTACCCTATCGTCACGCGGCCGTTGGAGTAGTCCACAGTGATGGGTTGGTTGGGGGAGAGTTGGTCGGCGACGATCATATCAGCGAGGGGTTCTTCCACGAGGGTTTGCACCGTGCGGCTGAGGGAGCGGGCGCCGTAGCGGCTATCGAAGCCCACCTCCACGATATGGTTCAGGGCGGCGGGAGTCAGCTGAAGGTCATATCCCAGAGTTTTGAGGCGAGAGACAAGAGATGCGACTTGTAGGGCGACAATATGCTTAGCATCCTCGCTCGTAAGGTTATTGAAAGCCACAATCTCGTCCACGCGGTTGATAAACTCTGGCGAGAAGTTACTCTCCAGCGCCTTGCGGTAGTCGCTTTTGGGATATGCTGCCACATCGGCAGCCGTTGCATAGCCCACGCGAGCAGCCGCTGCGAGGCTCAGGTTGGAGGTCATTATTATTATCGTATTGCGGAAGTCCACCTTGCGCCCCTCGCCGTCGGTCAGGGTCCCCTCGTCAAATATCTGCAACATCGCGTTGAACACCTCCTTGTGCGCCTTCTCAATCTCGTCCAGCAGCACTACGGAGTATGGTCGGCGACGCACAGCCTCGGTGAGCTGTCCACCCTCGCCATAGCCGACATATCCCGGCGGAGCACCAAAGAGCCTTGCCACATTGTGCTGCTGGCTATACTCCGACATATCAAGCCTTATAAGACTGTCGCTGCTGCCGCCTAACCAGGCTGCCAACTCCTTGGCCAACAATGTCTTACCCACACCCGTAGAGCCGACAAATAGGAACACACCTGCCGGGCGATTCTCGCTCTTCAGCCCCGCCCTTGAGCGACGGATAGCACGGGCGACGCTCTGCACCGCCTCCTTCTGCCCCACAACACGCTCTGCAAGGCGAGCCTCAAGGGCGCTGAGCAGCTGCCCCTGCTCGCTATTTATGCGACTTGCCGGCACGCCTGTTATCTGAGTCACCACGCGCGCAACATCCTCTCTATCAACCACTACGGGGTTTGCCTTAAGCTGCTCATCCCACTGCTCAAGGCTCAGCTTGAGGTTGTGCTTCAGCGCTAACTCCTTCAGGCGGAGCTCTATGGCGCGATTGTACTCGCTCTGCTGCACAGCCTGCTCACGCTCGGCAGTGGCGGAGGCTATCGCCCGTTCCATGGCGACGATATTCTCGGGCCTTGCTGCCGACGATATGTGCGCCTTAGCCCCCGCCTCGTCCAGCAGGTCTATCGCCTTGTCGGGGAAGTGGCGCTCGGAGATATACCGCTCGGCAAGCTCCACGCACGCCTCTATCGCCTGCTCGGTGTAGACCACACGGTGGTGCGCCTCGTATATCGGCGCAGCTCCGCGCAGTATTGTCAGCGTCTGCTCTGCCGTTGTCGGCTCAACCATAACGCGCTGGAAGCGACGCTCTAAGGCGGCATCGCGCTCTATATGCTGGCGATACTCGGCAATGGTCGTAGCACCTATAGTCTGAAAGTCGCCACGCGCAAGGGCTGGCTTGAGGATGTTTGCCGTATCTAACGCCCCCTGCGTAGAGCCCGCGCCGACAATGGTGTGAATCTCGTCTATAAAGACAATCACATCCTTCGCCTCCCTGAGGGTTACGAGCAACTGCTGCATCCGCTCCTCAAACTCACCACGAAACTTCGTCCCCGCAACAAGCGCCGAGACATCAAGCGAGAGGATGCGCTTCTGCATAAGGTTGTAGGGCACATCTCCCTGCACTATCCTTAGGGCTAAACCCTCCACTATCGCACTCTTGCCAACGCCAGCCTCGCCCACAAGCACTGGGTTGTTCTTCTTGCGCCGCGAGAGCAGATGTATCACCCGCTCAATCTCGCACTCACGACCTACTACGGGGTCTATCTTACCCTCGCGTGCCAAGCGGGTGACATCTACACCAAACTGCTCTAACTGCGAGGGCTTATGCTCAGCAACTGGCTCACTATCAGATGTATATATACTCGACATAGCATCCGCACTATCGTCGCCATCCATAGCCTTAACACCCTGCAGAATATCCTGCTCAATATCCGCCGCCGTGATGCCATAGAGTGCAAAAACCTTTGAGCATACGGTGGTGCTGTCGGCAAGAATATCTATCAGCGCATGGAGCGTGGAGATACTGCGCCCCTGACCATAACGCGATGTGAGGTCGGCTGTGTAGCTGCGGAAAAACTCCTCTGCCGAGAGGCTATCACCCGACGAGCTATGTAGCTGATTCTCAATGCGCAACACCGCCTGATATATCTGCCAGTCTGCCATCCTGCGCTGTAGCAGCCGCTGCGCCAACGACCCCTCGTGCCGAAGAATCGCCAACCCTAAATAGTCCTTGAACGACGAGCCTACGCCCGCCTTCGCCGTATCAAATGCCGTCTGGGCAATTATGCCCTCCAATACCTTTGAAATTTTATTCATACAAACCTATTAACCTAACTAATTTCCACAATATAACGGATATACAAATAAATTATTATGGTATTTACAGTGAGTTATAGATACAATTTTACTATATATTTGGCGAATTGAAACTAAATAACTATCTTTGAGTCTGTTATGAGAGTCATTTACAACATTTTGGCGGCATTATTCATCCTGGTAGGTGTATCGGGATGTAGTGCTATGTACGATGATGCGATGCCGAGCTACGAGAAGACTGCCCTTGTTCGCGTGGGAGATACCGCCCCCGACTTTACCATCCAAACACTTGATGGTCAGAGCATTGCCCTCTCGCAGCAGCGTGGCAAGACCGTGCTGTTGGTATTCTTTGCCACCTACTGTCCCGACTGCAAGAAGCAGCTCTCGGTGCTGGAGGGTGTAAAGGAGCGTTTTGCAGATAAGGAGTTTACGATACTTACCATTTCGCGTGGGGAGAAGGAGGAGGATGTTCGCGCATACTTTGACGAGCGCGACTACACCTTCGCCGTTGCTGTGGATGGCGACTCGTCTATCTACAATCTCTACGCTACGCGCTATGTACCTCGTTGCTATGTTATTGACCCACTTGGTCGCATCGTTGCCCTCTCTGCCGAGTACGACGAGGACGAGTTTGAGCTGCTGTGCGATGTAATTGAGATGACGGTGGGGGATTAGCTATTGGCCATTAGCCGTTGGCCGTTGGCTATATTAAGGTATCGCTACGCGATAGTTTTTATAGGGTGCAGTTGGAGCTGTTGGGTTCTAATTGCACCCTATAAATATTGTCGGTTTGCCGACACCGCTGAAAAGCTAACCGACGCTGCGGAGCGAGAGCAGAGCAAACTTGTTTGCTATACCGAGCCGCGAGGAGGAAGGGTTGCCGTAGGCAAGCCAACGGCCAACAGCTAAATTTGTCGTCAACCCTGCGATTAAGCCGAGTGCAATCAAACTCGTTTGAATTGCCGAGGCGGAGCAGGGAAGAGCCGCCTTTAGGTGGCTCAAAATGCGGTAGTAGTTGCAACGCTCGGGTAAAAAAACAGCGAAGGGTAGTACTAAAGCGTACAACCCTTTGCTGTTTATTTTAGCCAGCGGCAGCAAATGCTGCCTTTTCACGACAAATTACACGAATGGGAGTTTCACAACCTCAGCCTTCAATAGACGCCCTCTCACCTCAACGGCTATGACGGTGCCAACCTTAGCGAAGTCGGTAGCGACATATCCAAGGCCGATGCCGACATTGAGGGTTGGGGACATGGTGCCAGAGGTTACAACGCCGATAGAGTTACCCTCAAGGTCTGCGAGAGGGTACTCGTGGCGAGGGATGCCGCGGTCAATCATCTTGAAGCCCACGAGCTTACGGCTTACGCCCTGAGCCTTCTGTGCTGCGAGCAGGTCGCGGTCCACGAAGTTTTTGCCATCAACGAACTTGGTAATCCAGCCCAGGCCCGCCTCAATAGGCGAAGTGGTGTCGGAGATATCGTTACCATAGAGGCAGAAGCCCTTCTCCAGGCGGAGGGTATCGCGAGCGCCCAGACCGATATTCTTCAGTCCATACTCCTCGCCAGCAGCCCAGAGTGCGTTCCACATAGTCTCAGCGTCGGCATTGTGGAGGTAAATCTCGCAACCACCTGCGCCAGTATAGCCAGTGATAGAGAGTATTGCATCGCAGCCAGCGACATTCATCTGGCGGAAGGTGTAGTACTCCATATCCTCAACTGGCTCGTCGCACATCTTCTGGACAATCTTCATAGCCAGAGGACCCTGAATAGCCAGCTGGCAAATGCGGTCAGAGGCGTTCTCAAGCTCCACGCCCTCGCGCATACCGAGCTGTGCGCCATACTTGAGGATGTGAGCCCAGTCCTTATCCACATTGGCTGCATTTACGCAGAGCATATACTTCGTCTCGCTGAAGCGATATACAAGCACATCGTCCACAATACCGCCCTGACCATTCGGCATACAAGCGTAGAGCACCTTGCCGTCGTAGAGCTTAGAGCAGTCGTTGGACATAATTATCTGCAGCAGCTCAAGAGCCTTCTCGCCCTTGACCCAAATCTCGCCCATGTGGCTGACATCAAACACGCCCGCGCCATTGCGAACAGTGGCGTGCTCGTCCTTAATGCCCGAGAACTCAATAGGCATATTGTAGCCTGCAAACTCTGCCATCTTGGCACCTGCAGCGATGTGATAATTTGTAAACGGAGTCGTTTTCATTGAAGGTATGTTCTATAAATTAGTAATTAGTTGGTCTTAAGGTCTTAATTAGTCGGTTTTGCAGGGCGCTTGAAGCCGATGCGTGGGCAGCGGGTAAACTCCTTGGTGCGGTCAAAGAGGTAGCGGTATGTGGTGTGCATCTTATGGCGTGTAGCGCAGACATAACGCTCAATCATCTTATTCATCACTGGGTTAAAGTCGCCAATCCACGCGAACTCAACTGTCTTATAGTGGTTGCGGTCGGTCTGGATATAGGTCTCAAGGATATGGCGCATCATGCAGCTCTCAATACCCTTGCCCTGGAACTCAGGGGTGATACCGAAGATGATGCCGAAGATACGGTCCGAAGCCTTGCGCACCTTCAGGTCCCACATCAGGCGCAGCTTCTCAATAAGTCCGAAGCGACCGTTGAACTTACCGATAACGCGGTTAAGGTCTGGCACCATAACGAAGAAGCCGATAGGCTCGTCGTTGAAGTATGCGAAGAAGATGATATTAGGGTCGATGATAGGCTTAAGTGTATTTACCAGGTTGTGGGCATCCTCCTTGCTCATTGGGCGCACGCCGGTAAAGAGCGACCACGCCTTGTTATAGATAATTCTAAGATTCTGAGCCGCCTCCTCAAGGTCGGTATTGCGGATATCCTCAAAGCGGTAACCCGGCGTAGCCATCACACGCTTAGCCTTCTCAAGGACAACATCGTTCAAATGGTCGTCGTAGACACGCCAGATGTAAGAGTTCTGGTTAAAGTAGTTCTGGAAACCGTAGTTCTCAAACAACTCCTTGTAGTAAGGTGGGTTGTAAGGGTTTGCATAGAGTGGCTGGAACTGATAACCATCCACCAGCAGACCCCACCAAGAGTCGCGCGAGCCGAAGTTTATAGGACCATCCATAGCCTCCATACCCTTGCTCTTGAGCCACTGCAGGCAGGCGTCAAACATCATATTTGCCACCTCATGATTGTTTATACACTCAAAGAAACCGCAACCACCTGTAGGCTGGTCGTAGTCATCCGATGCGGTAGTGTCGTAGAAGGCCGCGATACGACCTACAGCCTCGCCCGTAGTAGTGTCAAAGGCAGTCCAGCGGATAGCCTCGCCGTGCTCAAACTTCTTGTTGTGCGTAGGGTCAAAGACCTTACGAATATCGTCATCCAATGGACAAACCCAGTTTGGATTTCCCTTGTAGATAGGTCTATCCACATGCAGCCAAATCTTCTCGTCAGACTTGGTCTTTACCTCTTTAAGAATATACTTTGCCATAATATTTAGTTTTGTTTTTATCTTTCTCACTTTACAATCTCTGCAAACAAATCGTACTCGTCAGCGCCTGTGATGCGCACGGTATAGAAGCGACCGCGATAGAGTCGCTTACCCTCGGCAGGGATAAGTATCTCCTCGTCCACCTCGGGCGAGTCGTACTGGCTGCGGGCAACATAGTAGTCGCCACGACGCTCGTCTACAATCACACGCTCAACATCTCCCACGCGCGCATAGTTCTTATACAACGAGATATCCCTCTGGATATCCATTATGCGGTCGGCACGATACTCCTTAACGCGCTGAGGAACATTATCCTCAAGCTGCGTAGCGGAGAATGTGCCCTCCTCCTCCGAGTATGGGAAGACGCCAAGGCGGTCAAAACACTGCTCCTCAACAAAGTCGCACAGCTCCTCAAAGTCCTCCGCGCCCTCATTCGGGTAGCCGACAAGCAGCGTTGTGCGGATAGCGATATCGGGCATAGCCTCGCGCAGGCGAGCAAGCAGGTCTATCGCCTCGGCCTTAGTATGGCGGCGGTGCATAAGCGAGAGCTGCTTATCCGAGATATGCTGTAGCGGAATATCAAGATACTTACAAATCTTAGGCTCGCGAGCCATAACATCTATAACATCCTGCGGGAAGTCGGTCGGGTAGGCGTAGTGGAGGCGAATCCACTCAATGCCCTTGATGCGGCACAGAGCCTCAAGTAGCTGTGCCAGGCGGCGCTCGCCATAGAGGTCCACGCCATAATATGTGGTATCCTGAGCGATAACCATCAGCTCCTTCACTCCCCTATCGGCGAGCTTCTGAGCCTCCTCCAGCAGCTGTTCCATAGGCACAGAGGTATGCTTTCCGCGAATGAGCGGGATGGCGCAGTAGCCACAACGCCAGTTACACCCCTCCGAAATCTTGAGGTAGGCGTAGTGCTTAGGCGTGGAGAGCTCTCGCTCGGTAGAGTCGCTCTTGTAGCTAATCCCCAGAGCCTCAACCACTCCTGACAGGTCGCGAGCACCGAAAAACTCGTCCACCTCGGGTATCTCCTCGCGCAGGTAATCGGCATAACGCTCCGAGAGGCAGCCGATAACAAAGAGTTGCTCTATAAGTCCCTCGCGCTTGGCATTCACAGCGCCGAAAATCATATCAATACTCTCCTGCTTGGCATCGCCAATAAATCCGCAGGTGTTTATAACGACAATCTCGGCATCGTTGCTATCGCTGTCAAAGACAATCTGATAGCCCGCCGCTGCAAGCTGTGCTGCAATATGCTCCGAATCTACGCGATTCTTAGCACATCCGAGGGTGATGACATTTATCTTCTTCATACTACTTACCAAACAGTGCACGCACAAACTCGTGACGGTCAAAAATCTTGAGCTGGTCTATACCCTCGCCAATGCCGATATATCGCACCGGCACGCGGAAGGTGTCGCTAATACCGATAACCACGCCACCCTTTGCCGTACCGTCTAACTTGGTGATAGCCAGCGAGGTTACCTGCGTAGCGGCGGTAAACTGACGCGCCTGCTCAAAGGCATTCTGACCCGTAGAGCCATCCAGCACAAGCATAACCTCGTGTGGAGCATCAGGGATAACCTTAGCCATAACATTGCGAATCTTGGTCAGCTCGTTCATCAGTCCCACCTTGTTGTGCAGACGACCTGCCGTATCAATCAGCACCACATCGGCACCATTTGCCACGGCACTCTTGAGCGTATCGTATGCCACCGAAGCGGGGTCTGAGCCCATCTGCTGGCTAATCATCGTAGCACCTGCGCGCTCTGCCCATACGGCAAGCTGGTCTATAGCCGCAGCGCGGAAGGTGTCGGCAGCACCGATATATACCTTCTTACCTGCGCGGGTAAGCTGTGCGGCGAGCTTGCCGATGGTCGTGGTCTTACCTGCGCCATTGACGCCAACAACCATAACCACATAAGGCATACCCTCCTTGACATCCAGTCCGAAGCTGTCGGCCTTACCCTCAGCCTCCTCCATCAGGCGGGCAATCTCGTCATGCAGAATATCCTGCAGCTCCTCCGAGCCAACATACTTATCGCGAGCCACGCGCTCCTCAATGCGGTTGATAATCTTCACGGTGGTATCCACACCCACATCGGAGGTTATAAGCACCTCCTCCAGCTCATCCAGCACCTCAGCATCTACGGTCGAGCGACCTGCTATGGCGTGAGCTATCTTTGAGAAAAATCCCTGCTTTGTCTTCTCCAGTCCGGCATCAAGTTCCTGGCGCTCCTGCTCCACAGTTGCCACCTGCTCTGCCGACTGTTCGTCCTGTTTCTTTCGCTTAAAAAGGTCAAAAAATCCCATATCTTCAATAAAAGTTCATATTACGCAACGCAAATATAGTGATTTTTACTATATTTGTAGCAATCAAAACCACTAAAATGAAGCGAATAGCCACTTTTATAACCCTTTTTGCAGCCATTTGTAGCTCCGCAGTGGCGCAAGATATGCTCGTTAAGCGAAATGGCGAGAAGATGAGGGTCACCGTCCTGGAGGTTACAAAGAAGAAGATTAAGTTCGTCCGCCACCTCACCCAGATGCCCGTCTATACCCTACCAATCTCCGATATTGACTATATTGAGTACCCCGACGGCGAGCGCGACACCTTCGGCAAACCCGCCAAGGTAACACCCGCACCCGCTGCCACACCAGCGCCTCAGCCTGTAGCTAAAGCAGAGCCTCAGCGCACCGCGACATATACCGACCCTGCCGCCGAGCGCTACGACATCGGCTCCTACTACTGCAAGGATGGCATTGAGGGTATCGTCATCGCCACTACCGACGGAGGCACCCACGGCACAATCATCTCCATTGACGAGGCAGATGCCGCCTGGACTACTATAGAGAGGAAACAGATTACCGCCACGGGCTGCACCGACCGCATTGACGGCCGTGTGAATATGAAGACCCTGGAGGAGTATATCTCCCGCAACAACCTGAGCTGGAGCGACTTCCCCGCTGCAAATTGGTGCCGCAATAAGGGCGAGGGCTGGTACCTCCCCGCGCTGAACGAGATTTGGCAACTGGGCACCGTGGTCAATGGTGGCTCCCGCACCTCCGCCCGCCGCGAAGTGCGCCGCCAGTATAACAGCCTGCTCAAGGAGTGCAACGGCAAACCCCTCAACCCGCTGATGTTCTACTACTCCTCCACCGAGGCGACCAACCCCAAACTGGCCACCTACTCCCACTGTAACCCCGACCCACCCCACACAGGCGAAACCTCCAAAACCGACCGCCTCTTCATCCGCGCCTTCCACCGCTTCTGACAATACACCCAACACATACCAACACACCACCCCGACCAACAATCATCATATCTATCGGTCTTATTCGTTTCAATTTCATGACAAAGGTAGCGCTGAGTTGTGCCAAAATTTGGCATAATGCCTGAAAGGTGAAATAAAAAAAACACCCCGGCTGGAAAATCACCTTTTGGTGAGGTGATTTTCTGCTATGCACTGCTCTATGAGGTCGAGCGTCGAAGGGGTGGTGCGGTGAGCACCGTTGGGGTCTTCGATGATGGTGTAGTTACATGCGGCGAGTGTTTGGCGAGCTTGGGCGGCGGCATCATCACCGAGCAGTTCGTCGTGGGCGGCGAAGATGGCGTAGTTTGCTTTACCGAGCGAAGGGGTGTGCGATGCGATATACTCTTCATAATCGCAGCACATCTGCTCTGTCAATTCAAATTCGCGAGCACCATTTATACGGCGGCAGAAGTATTTATGCACACCTAAGCCGATGGTATTGCGCACGCAGTCGGCAATCGACAAGGCAGGATTGCAGACAATCTTCACTGCATCGGGCGCATCGGCATAGAGCACGGTCAGGCCACCCATAGAGCTACCAATAATCAGCGAGGGCTGTAGGCGAGCAATAAATCGGTTGAGAATCTTCACATTCTTCTCAATATCTTCACCAAAATCAGCAACACCCCACGCAAACTGAGGGAAACGCTTCTGAATATTCAAAAAGGTCTGCGAGCTAGCACCTGATGCAAGACCGTGGACATAGATTGCGTGCAGTGGGCGTCGTCTTGGCTTTTGAACTTTGCGGACAGCAGAGGTAGATGTTTTTGTTGTCATAGCTTTACTGTTTTAGTTGTTAATTTTTTAATTCTGGTGCAAAGATAGTTCCCACTTACGCCAAAATGTGGCACAAGTGGGAAATTGCTGCATTTTTTGCTTAAATTAGTCTGCTTGCGTGTAGTGAATGTAATATATCCGAGAGCTCGCATCAACATTGTATAGACCAAATTCAGCCTTTAACTTATCAACGGAGTCAATCTCCCGATTACAAAAATCGCTCACAAATCGGCAAGCCTCTTTAGCAGTACGAAAGTCGTGAACTGTCCACTCGCCCTCCTCATCCTGAAGTACGACCCTATGTGACGCAAAATATCTACCTCCAACATCGTTGGTCTCAAACACACCACCGGCAAACTCCTCAGCGCGATAATAGAATATGAGTGAGGGATAGCGCTCGCAAATAAAGTTGCGCACCTGGTCTAGCTCCACCCATTTAGAATCAACAGTAAATGTTAAAACACCTCTCTGCTCATCCAGCTCAAGGTCGCACCACTCTCCAGGGCAATAGTAGTCGGTCGGCTCACCACCCAACGAACTAATTAGCCTTCCCAGCCAGACATACTGCTGTGCCGCGCTATTTTCTTTGGAGCTACTATCCACAAGAGAGTGCATTTTTGCGTAAAGGTCTTGCAACTCCTGCAACTCACCCTCAACAATGTACTCTGTGGTACAGATATTTGCCATAGGTTTGTACTTATTTAGTATTTTCTGAGTCTAAACAATCTCGCCTACATTTACAGTTTTTCGCCAGAACACTCGTTGATGGCAGTACAAATGCACTCATAGATACAATCTAACACAAAAGCTCGAGTACCACAGCACTCCTCTTCATGGTCAAACATATCTTCCACCTTTTGCCAGGATCTCTCATCTGCAAAATATTTCGCCCAATTGGTCTGATTTTGCTCGTCTATGTCTTGGAGTATTCCTTTCTCGTACTCCTCTTGGGTAAAGCATACTGCCGTATCAACATACGCTCCCTCATACTCATCATCATTGAGTGAAATATACACCTCGCCATTTTCAAATTTCATCATCGAAATCGTGAACCAAGGCTCGTCTGCACCTTGAAGAATAGCGGCGGCACAATACGCTGGGCAATTGGGTATTTTATCTTTTCACAGGCAAAAATAGGGGTGGCATACGCCAAACTATTGCCGATGTGTAAATATTTCGTATATTTGTAGAGCAATACTTCCTCTGCCGGGTTTTGGCGCATGTAGCTAATATCTTTGCGGGCGGAAAGTAAAACAGATCGATCTTAACTCAGCCACGGACTAATGGTCAGTGGCTAATACAAAAAAATTATGGCGGCACATCTATTTAAGCGTTATGTTTGGTTGCTTGACCTAATAGATAGGACAGGCGGAGTAGACTACGACGAGATTAGTAGCAAATGGGAGGCTTCGGCCCTTAACAAATATCAAGAGCCGCTACCTCGACGCACTCTGCACAACCACATCGCGGCAATCTCTGATATGTTCGGCATCGACATCGTCTGTCGCCGACAGGGTGGGTACAGATATGTAATAGAAAATAGCGGAGATAACAGCGATTCAAAAATGCAACAAAATCTGGTCTCTCAGCTGCGAATAGCTAATGTAATGATGAATCATTCAAAATTACAGAAGCGCATTGTTATGGATCAATATAAGCAGTTCCGATGGTTTACTCCGCTGATAACGGCGATGGAGCAGGATAAAGCTGTGAAGGTAATCTATTTTGACCCAAACAAGGATAGGATGGACGCAAAACGCTCAACAATAACCATTGAGCCATACTTCATAAATCAGTTTGATAAGTATTTTCTCATTGGGCGCGCCCGCGAGGACGGATTGGTGCACGCCTTTGCACTCCAATCAATACGTCGCATAGATATTACCGACGAGATATTCTCTATGCCAAAAGATTTTGATATCCAGGCCTATATTGCCGACCCGCCATACTATGATACGGCTGATTGCGTGGACAATGATGATGCTACATTCCTTGCAGAGCGTGTCTATAGCGTGCGAAGGAGTCGTTGGAGTGATGATTTCTCGCCTCAAGACGGCGAGGTTGATTATGCAAAATTAGATGTGACCCACGATAAGATTGCTCGAAATGCCCACCTAACAGAGAAATACCAGAAACGACATCTCTTCGGAATTACTCTATATGAGACCCCTTATGATGATATGGGTTTTGTAGTATTTCTGCAAAACTACACCCCAACAACACGCCCATATATTTACGCTGTGATGTTTGATAATTGTATCGAGGTGAAAATTGCGTTGGACAACAGAGAGATAATTGATACTAATCGTAGAGGTAGAGAGACCCCGCAGGGTGTTGCTAAGCTCTATAGTCGTGTATGCGACTGGCTTGACGAAAGTTGCCAGGAAAAGAAGTTTAACGGTACAAATAGCGAGTACGCGCTGTGGCTGTGGAATCACTTCTACGCCCCAAGTCCAATGCTACTTAGGCTCCTTCAGGAATAGTCCCAACCCGCCACACAACCGCCCTCCAGAAAATTTGACATTCTCGGGAAAGTTGCTTAATTTTGTAAAGAGAAACGCGTGAGCCATGTAAACACAAATATATATGGGCAAAATAAAGATTCTAGAATCAGAAATGGAAATTATAGAGGCCGTGCTAGATTTTAACAACGACCCTAAAGTTCAACGGTTAGCGTCTTATTACACTAACCAAAGCATCCCCGAAATATTCAAAATAAGCCGTAAAGAGGAGTCCCATAGTGCATTCTTAGCGTGGTTATTTACACCCACAGCCAATCATGAACTGGGCAATGTACCACTTATCCTATTTATAGAGCTATACATAAGATGCTATCATAAACAAGAACATAGATTCTCCATTTCACAAGAGCTCGAAGTTGCCATTCTTACACGCACTATTTCCATTATTTCTGCCGATGTAAGGACAGAAGTTGCAACAGCAAAGGGACGTACAGACATCGAGATTTATTGCAATGTAAGTATACCTGGTAGCGCAATTGAAAAATTACGAATCATCATTGAGAATAAGGTTTATAGCAAGGAGCAAAACTGTCAGACTCAACGATATTATGATTATCACGATAGTTCAAGAGCTCGAAATGGTAAAGGTGATTACATCGAAGAATGTCTGTATATTTACCTAACACCTCCTACCAATAATAAAGATGCTGACTGCCCATACTTTGTACACCTCACATATCAAAATCTATTAGACTATGTTTTAGAAATATTGCTTGTGCGATCTAATCTAAATGAACGAACAAGATTTGTCCTAAATGAATATATTAGTAGTTTAAGTGTACCATCAGAATATATAAACAAAGAGGGAAAAACTATGAAAAGTAAAACTATACTTGCTATAAATGAAAAAGAGCGCGATGTATTACAATCTTTTTGGGGAAAATATAAAAGCTTAGTTATAGCAGCTCTAACAGCGATATCATTAGATGAAAACGCGTCGGACGAGGAGAGAAAAGAGGCAAATAGCGTTCTACAATCAGTGCAAAAATTTGAAGGCAAGAAATATTATAGATATTCTATCGATAATCAAGGTCGATATAGTGTCGGTCGCGTAGTTGTAGAGTTAATAAGAAGGTATATAAACATAAATCATGCAGTATCCCTTGAATCCATTAATAACATATTTCAGCAACCAGTAAGCGGCAAGTTAGCCCTGACTTTAGCGGAGGCAATAAAAGAAAACACAACCCCCAAAGGGAGCAAAGGAACATGTTATAAGCGCTATTTTACAGAGTTTCCATTGGTTTTACCAAATGGAAATGAAATTGCTATAAGTAGTCAATGGGGAAATGATGAAAGATTTGAAAACTTTTTAAAGATAGCATCGCAACACATCCCCGGATGTGAAGTCAAAAGGATTGTCTAAACAATTAATCCCTCCTCCACTCATTTTGCATAAATAGTAGTGCGAGGCTTTATAATCTTCCCTGTCGAAACCATCGGCAGGGATTTTTTTGCACCTTTTTAACCAGTGCCAACTTTTGGCGCATCTTTTATTTTTCTTTGTGCCATAAAACTAAAAATGGTACAATTATGTTTGGATTGCAAAGAAAAGTTACTACTCGCCGACTCGGTAATGGTTGGCGTAAATTAGAGTTTAGTTCAGGTAGAACAAACCTCGAAGGGGCTTTCAAAGTGAAGCACCAGATTACAGTCGAACTCACTCGCCCCTACATCGAAACAATAACAATCGAGACTACCGAGCCTTTCAGCGACTCGGCAGACATCGCAAGTTTTGCTGAGCAGTTGGCTCTTGTGGTCGATTATCGCCGTAAGGCTCGTCGCAAGCAAAAGATTCGTGACAACGAGGCATTGTTTCGCACAAATATTTTTCCCTTATGGTTTGAGCGCGAGGCGTATATTGCCTGCCAAGATGCGGGAAACAATGATAGACGCAAAGAGGCAAGGCGAAGACTAAACGCTGGCACAATGGAGCTAAAAGCCTACAATAATTTTGTCCGCTCACTGCAGAGTCAATACCCTGACGAGGATTATATGGACAATATCAATATATACAACAGAGATATCAATAACCACCTTGATAAAATATATATTGAGAGCGATTTCCATATATCGCAGCGCGATCTGAGAGAGCTATTTGGCAAAGATGTTTGGGAGAATACACTACAAATTAAACATCTCAAAGGCGATGCCCGCAAGCAAAATATCGTTCGCGTAGCAAGAGGGGTTGAATACTTC
Source organism: Alistipes sp. (assembly GCA_017463615.1). Classification (GTDB taxonomy): domain Bacteria; phylum Bacteroidota; class Bacteroidia; order Bacteroidales; family Rikenellaceae; genus Alistipes. The sequence continues at coordinate 76,516 of JAFTOU010000027.1, forward strand.
AATCGTCTTTACAATCTCGAACAGCTATCACTCGATGCAGAGCAGGTACTTGCCGAGTATGATACTATCTCGGTGGCGGGTTTTGGGGATATTATTCTTGCGGCTGCACTGAAAAAGGGTGATGAAATTTGTGCTGTTATGGCGATAGACAATGTGCAGGGACGAAGGGCGTTGCGCCATCTTGTCGGAGCCGAGCGACTCGGCGAATTGTTGCCAAAACGAGCCTACAATGCCGTGATGCGTGAGGAGCGTTTCGATTTGGACGAGGTGCGCTACAACGAAAAAGAGAGTTTGGACCTGATGATAATTGAGTAGCAGATGAAACACTACATGGAACTTACAGACGGAATATGCATTGAGGCATTTCCGAGGGCGGAACAGTCCGAAGAGATTGAAACAGACAACCTCGCACTCGATACTACGGGCGAGTTTTTGCAGATGGGCGGAGGGCTAAAACGACATAAAAAGATAGCAACCTGCACCAACGAAGAGCAGTTAAAACTCTTTTTGCAGAATGCCCGCCGACTGATTGGCGAGAGCGATAGAATCATGTCGGATAGCCGTATGTTCCTCGCTTCGCTGCCTATTCGCAACGGCTTGGCATATATAGGCACTTCGGGATTTAACAACCCAACCTTAGGCGTCTATATCGAGTGGTGGCGCAATAACGAATGTGCGTGGACAAAGGATAAATTCGGGGAGTTGCAACCGATATACTATATCGCAGGTAGCCCGTTGAGCGGCCGCAATGCGTGTGCCTATATCGGTCCGGAGGGGGATAGTCGCAGCGTACAAGTGCTCAACTTTTCGCAGGTATGGCACTCGTTTGTACAGATCAACACCCACTACACCGAAGCCAAGCAACTCTACGAAGCCTACTCGTTAGAGGAGGTTATTGAGATTCTGTTCAGGGATAGTACATACAACACGAATGATGCAGACTATACAGCCAACACGCCGAACTAAATTTGATATTCTCGGAAAAGTTGTTTAATTTTGTAAAGGAACGAAAAGGTAGCCGTAATGAGATTATGACTACACGCAAACATAAACCTTAATTAAAAAGCTCACTCAAACGATTATGGCAAATAAAAAACGAGGTAGCCAGTACACAATTGTATATGTATTTGGTCCGACAAGATGCAAAGATGCCTACTTTAATGATGAAATCCTTGATAGGACAAAAGGAGAATATGTAAAAATTGGCAAGGCTGATTTTGATGGTGACTTAAAATCATGCACCGAAGAATCTATAAAAAAAACAGCGGTAATCAGATGTTCTCAAGAATCCAAAACCGGAATACCTGATTGGTGTGATATTTATGATACTTTTATTTTCCCTCAGAAAGATGGGCAAGATGTGGACAATATCATTCGCAACTTACTTTGCAATGATGTATATTCTTTAGATAATAGTAAGGATGAATGTAAAAAGATGAAAGGTGATATACAGCCTGGTAGGGAATTTGTTTATGGTGTTAGCCGTAATCATATTAAACACGCTGTAGAATCTTATTGTTTTCAGTTGATTGTCAATGCTGATGAAGACAGCCTAAATGAAATCCAAACCATTTGTAAGTTTAACGCGATTATTAGCGATACCGAGGATGACGAAGTAGAAGACGAGAAGGATATTAAAACAAGAAGAACTCGTAATATTAATATGATTTTATCTAGCGGGGATATTGTTTACTTGACTAATAGTCGAAATAAATTCCAAGAGGTAAGAATTAATGGAGAGCAAATAACAGCCGAATATATTGGCAATAAGAAATTTAGATTCGCTAATGAAGAACCGATGTCGGCTAGCAATCTTGCTATAAATTTAATAAACAAATATGGTCTACAGGAGGGAACAAGACAGATTGATACAATTAATGGATATGATTGCTGGCAGATTGAAGATGAAAAAAATCATAGAGTATCTCTATCAGATTATTATGATAGACTTATTGGAGCAAAGTAGATCAACCTTTAAGTTTCTTCCTCTCCTTCCCCTCGCTCATTGTGCGTAAAAAGTAGCGCAGTGAGGGTTCTAATCTTCCCTGTCGATGATTTCGACAGGGATTTTTTTGCATCTTTTTAACCAGTGCCAACTTTTGGCACTAGTTATCTATACCTTTGCACTGCAAACGAGGAATTAAGGGTAGTTGCTAAATAAATTTCACATTTTCACTAAAGATTTTTGAAAATTTGGTAATTATAAATAGGATATAAAATGATTAAGTATGTGCAAAACGTTAAATTTCAGAATTGGAGAGAGAGATTTTGATCTTGCGCCCACAAAGGTTGAACGCAAGAAACTCTATGGGTGGACTGAGACGCAGGTAACTACCTCCGATGGGCAAGTGTGCCGTCAGGCGGGGCTTGACAGAAGTGGCAAAATAATCATCCCCAAGGGGGCGATAAAGATTGGCTGCGTCGCCAATGATGGTCAGTGGGTTGATAAGTCGCAGTTTGTCGCCGTACACGCTGATGGTCAGAGGGCCGAGAGTATCGCCTCGTCATTTGACATGCCAATAACTCTTGACAACAAAGCGACCGCAGAGCAGCTGCTTGACCTCCGTGTCACGGCTGTATATCAGCTAAGTGGAGAGTCTATCGGCGAGCTGAACAGCATGCTGAGTGATGAAATTTACACCTTCCCATTTAGCTACCGAGGGGGGTTACGAGACCTCCACAGCCTTTCTGCTAACAAATGGCACAACGCCATATCTAATCACGGGCGAGCCAATGATGTTTGAGTATGTTGATTTAGAGGATACCAGCGTACTGACAGATGGTGATGATTTTGATTTAGAGGATGATGAACTTGATTTTAGCATGATGTAGTATGAGAGCAATTAACCTATCAAACGACAAAAACCGAAATGCTCAAGTAGGTTTTGAACAGAAGAGAACTAAGAGTGATATCAGAATGGTCTGCAGCGATGGGCGCGAGCACCAGAATGCGCGTTTCCTCAAATCTACGATTGATACCGAGGTTGACAAGCTCGTTGAGCAAGCGGGCTCTGCAGAGCAGTTACTTGCCGATATCATCAACTCAGACCCTGAGATTGACCTCGAGCGAGTAGGTATGCAACTTACGGGGGTACGCAAGATTTACATCTCCGACATGAGTGATATTGTCCACAGCATCCACCGCAACGAGGTGGTCTTTACGCCCAATGGAGAACTAAAGGAGTCGCGACCGTACGAAGATGTTGAGTCGAACATCAACACCGACATTCCGCTGCGATGGACTGGCAAACTGATTCCAAAGCAGAAGGCAGTACGAATGTTCGTATTCTCTCGCAAGTATCAAATCAAGCACATCAACGGCTTGACATACGACTTCCTCTACGACATGGCAAAACAGCTATCCGAGAAGGGGGCTGTAATGCTACTCGGAGCGGGCAGCAAGGGTGTTGGGCCTGTTGTACTGAGCAACGGCGGTGTCTCCTATCGTGCCTTTCTTGAGGGTCGTATCTCCGATGATGGTAAATACTGTCTTATTCTTCACTTAACAAATCTCGAACTTAAAGCAATAGCATAATATGAAAACAAACTTTTCTGAGTTAGCCAAGAGCTACAAACGCAAAATTTCTAACACATTTTTCCTTGTCAATGGCGAGCAGGTAGCAGAGATAAAGAGCGACAAATACTGTGTAACCCGCAAGATTGACGGAACGATGCAGATGCTCTTCTATCGTGATGGCGAAGCTGTAGCCGTATCAACTTCGGGCATTGAGCGTCGTGGTCTACCCTGCCTTGCAGAGTTTGCATCACTTGTAGAGCGCGCAGGGTTCAAGAGTGCAACTGTCGTTGCTGAGCTCTATGCAGTGTTAAACGACTCTGGCAGAGAGCGTGTTTGCAATGTTGCTACCGCCATTGCCGACAAGTCACTAAACGAGCGCCTAAAGCTCGCCATCTTCGACCTTATAGACCTTGACGATGAACAAGTGACAGCAGAGTATAGCGAAAAACTGAAAAAGGCTGCCGAGCTATTTACCGGTGAGCGGGTTCACACTGTTCAGTCCCGCGATGTAACCTCCCCAGAGGAGGTGAGCAAACTCTACGAAGAATGGGTTAATGAGAGTGGCGCAGAGGGACTTGTCGTACATACCAATAGCCCTATTGTCTACAAAGTAAAGCCAGTACACAATGTTGATGCTGTAATTATAGGCTACACCCTCCGCGAGGCTCCCAACAATAACTCTATCCGCGACATTATGATTGCTGTAATGCGTCCCGATGGCCTTTTCCAGCAATTTGCCGTAACGGGTAGTGGTTTCTCGCAGACAACACGCCGCCAGATGTACGACCTGCTTGCGCCACTTACGACTAACAGTGACTATGTTGAGACCGACTCGCGCAATATAGCCTTCCAGATGGTGCGTCCAGAGGTTGTCATAGAGCTCTCCGTAGGAGATTTCGTTGCCGAAGATTCATCAGGCAATGCAAAGATGAACACTCTGCTCTCATACTCCGAGCAGCAAGGTTATAAAGCCGAGGCAAGCACCCCTGGAGTCGCATGCCATCACGCACGCTTTGTATGTATAAGAGATGACAAAGATGTCGATGCTACATCTATTCGAATCTCGCAGATTACAGATATCTGTCCATTCTCCGAGAGAGGGGCTGTGAGCTATGGTCCTCTACCCACCTCCGAAGTGATCTATCGCAGAGTCTTCACCAAAGGCGTTGGCGAGAAGGCTATGGTGCAAAAGTATATCATCTGGCGTACTAACAAAGTAGATAGCGGACTCTTCCCTAACTATGTTTTCCACTACACCGACTTTAGCATCAGTCGCAAGGAGCAGCTTAAACGAGATATCAGGGTTTCGTCCAGCGAGGAGCAGATCATCTCTTTTGCCGAGGAGTTTATCGCAGCCAATGTAAAGAAGGGCTGGAGCGAAGTTGCATAACCTAAAAGATTATAACAATGACAAGAAAAACAATAATACCACCTACCACCACAGAGGTAGAGGACTTAGTAGAGTCGTTATCCAAATTAGAGGCGCACAAATCAGGCAATCCATTCTCGATGGAGAGGTACTTTATGTGGCTCAAAGAGTCTAAATATTTCAAGTATGTTGGCAACTTTCACCCTGTATCTGAACATATATTCATATTCAGACCTATTGACAACATCCAGATCTATTTTAAGCTCTGGGCTGTAAATATCCCGGCATACAATATCTCGATTCCGTTCTCGACCATTGAGGCGGCTATTGAGATTACACAGCGCACTATTGACTTTATGTTAGAGGATAGAGACCATATCCACCGGCAATGCGAAGCGCTATTCTCACAAGAAATAAAGGGTAGCGGACTAACCTACGCCTTTGTGCGCAACGACGACCCAAAGCGAAAGACCAATTCTGAGTGCGCCTATGTAAAGATGGGAATGAGCACTATTGTCTTCTCATTCAATGAGATGACAAACAAGCAGAGCTTTGAGAAGATGGTTCACCACGCACTCAAATATAGAGATATTTATAGAAAATATACCAAATACAACTGTTTTGTAAGGCTATAGTTATGATTAGAGTAGAATATATACCCCAGCCAGATGCACTAAATTATCTATTAAGTATAGGCAAGAGAATGCATTTCCACGACAAGGATGAGAATCAGTGGGAGCTATTCATGTACCTACGCCAGAGCCCATACGCAAAATACCTAAGCAACGAGTCAAACGACCACTCGTGGTTTGGCTTTCAGCCATTTACTGACGGTAGATTCACACTAAAACTATCCTATTCAAAGATTGAGGTGTTCAGAAACAATGAAAATATCTTTCATCACTTCATAAGGTTCACATCTCGCGATGGTAGGCGTTGGATTATCAAGAAGGTTATAGAGATGATTGAAAACCCCTCTATAGCAAAAGAGTATGCTCGCAAAGTAGCGGCGCAGAAGGCACATCAGAACATGATTATTCAAACCACTGAAGATGCTATCAGAAATAAGCTAAGTGCACTCGGATGCACTGCAATCAACATCTCCTTTGAGATGTCTTCCGGAGGTGGCTGGCAGATGCCTATCAAAGATATAAAGTTCAGGTTTACCTATCAAGGTTCATATTTTCAACTATCATTAGATTTCAACCACCTCTCCGACCTACTAAACGAGATAGAGTATCTTATCGGAGACTATATGAAGTTAAGGAGTGAAAAGCGTGGTCGCATTATGGATACAAACAATTTACCGCGCGACTTAAAATGGATAACAGCATAACATTATGGTAATAACAATATCAACACAAGATCTACTACAAGTAGTGGCACATACACCAGCCACACAGAACATTATGCTTGCAGGCAAGCACGGTATCGGCAAGTCAAAGATACTCACCGACTACTTTGAGCAGCAGGGGCAGCGGGTAGTAACCCTCTTCCTTGGGCAGATGAGTGACCCTGGCGACTTGATAGGTCTGCCGCGCAAAAACGAGCAGAGTGGCAAGACCGAATTTATGCCACCCTACTGGTTTCCTACAGACGGCAAGCCGATAGTCCTCTTTCTGGACGAGCTAAACCGTGCTCGTCCAGAGATTCTGCAGACGATTATGGACTTGGCGCTCAATCGCCGCTTGGCGGGTCGCCCACTACCCGAAGGTAGCCGTATAATCTCTGCCGTAAACGATGGCGATGAGTATCAGCTCACCGACCTTGACCCTGCACTCATATCGCGTTTTAACATCTACACCTTTGTACCAACGACTGCCGACTGGCTCATTTGGGCAGAGAAACACGGTATTGACCCGCGCATTATCAAGTTTATACAGAGCAACGAATCTATGCTTGATTCTACTATTAACAACGATGGCAGTTCATCGCTTGAGAAGTCCCCCGACCGTCGTGCGTGGGAGCGAGTATCGCATATCATCAAGGATGTCAAAAATATTGACACTATATTTAGTAAAATTATCGCCGGTATTGTCGGTTCAAAGGCTACTGCGGCATTTATGGCGAGCATTGCGAACGACGATATCATCTCCGCCAAAGAGCTTCTTGCCTCCTTCGACGCTGTGCAGGAGATCCTCAATAGATACGAGGTGCATCAGCTGAGCATCCTCAACGAACGCGTATATCGCCATCTTGAGACCGCCAAAAGCGTTAAGCCAAAAGAGGGTGTTAGCCTAAAAAAATATATCGAGTGGCTAAGCAACAGTAGGCGTGAGGCTATGGCACACTTCTGCTCGTTGTATGAGAAGAACAACTACTCAAAGGCAAATGTATTTATGATGATTAACACCCCCGAGTGCTTCAAAATTATAACCAGCTTCTTAAAATCTATTTAGCTTCAATTTAATATGCACCCTATTCTGCAAAAGATATCTACCGAGTGGTTCCTGCTGGAGCCTGCCCTATTCTCCACCCTTCTGACCCACAAAATAGTTGCCAACCCCAATCTCATGGGGTTGTTTCGAGTGGGTCAGATGCGATTGGAGTACAACCCTGCATTGTTAAACGAAGAGCAAGATATCAACACAGTGGAGCTGCGCCTCCGCTATGAGGTGGTGCGAATACTGCTCGGTCATCCCTATATGCGACAGCCACTCAACGCTATCCCCTATATGATGACATTAGCGAGCAACCGCACCATCATCGACAACTTCCCGATGGCTTCGAACCACCTTCTTGGAGGTGAACTTGAGCTGGAAAGTGGGCTCTGCTTTGAGGAGTATTACGCACTACTAAGCAAGATGTACAGCCAAATGCCAGACAATAGTGTATCGGATAACACATCGGACAATAGCGAGCAAGATGCGCAAGGAGCAGACGAGGCTCAGGACAATCAGTCTGAGGATAGTGGCTCAGATGGTGACGGAGAGCAATATGACAACGGAGCACAAGATGGCGACGAGGCAAAGTGTGAAAACGACACCGAGCAGGAGCAAATGCTCAGCGAGCAGTCCGAACTTTGGGAGGAGAGTCCGTTGGCGCAGGATACAATCCATGAGAGTATTCGTTCTATCTCCGAATCTAACTCGTGGGGAACACTCCCAGGCGATATAGTGGAGCAGATAAAGAGCAGCCTCATCGTAAAGGTAGACTATCGCCGTATTCTATCAATGTTCCGTGCCTCAGTGCTCTCCAGTAAACGCCACTTGACCAGGATGCTACCCTCGCGTCGCTATGGCTTTGATTTTATGGGCAGCAAGCGAGACTTCTCAACACGCCTATTGGTTGCTATAGATGTCAGCGGCTCAATAGATTCTAAACAGATAGAGGTGGCATTGGCTGTGATAAATAAGGCCTTCAGATATGGTGTAGAGGCTATTGATGTCATCCAATTTGATACCGAAATTCATGGTTCTGCCACGCACCTACAGCGAAAGATTAACACCTTCGATATCAAAGGTCGCGGCGGCACAAATTTCCAACCTGCCGTAGATTATTATGCCTCAAATAATTACGACGGTCTATTTATCATTACCGACGGCTACGCCCCGCAACCCACACTTCCTCCCAGCTTCCACGGTGGCATCCTTTGGATGCTGTACAACGAAAGCGCATACAAGAGTAACAACCGCTACACACTACCGTCATCGCTACAGTGGCTCTGCTCAATGCCCCGCTCCCGCCACCTAATCCTTCCGCCCGTATAACGCCAGCGAGGTTGGACAAATCCAACCTCGCTGGTGTATAAAAAGTCTGGGTTATAACCTAATTTCATGGGAGTTTTCATACTCTTTCAACGAATAGAATCGGCGTTCAATCTTATTGTATCCCGCGTTAAATTTGCACTTGCAATGCTCAAGTTTTCGAGTCACGCTACCTTTAGTATTACCATTATATGACTGAAAAATCGGTCATATCTTTTCTGTTTTACTTTCGTTTCGTTTTCGGAGTGGGGAGGTTTTTGAGGGTTATGCGGATGATGGCGGTGAGGAGGTCGCGGTTGTCAATATCGGTGATTTCAAGGTACTCCTTCGCGCCGGCGTAGGGTGGGCGCAGAGTGGGATTGTGAAGCAAATCTTTGCACGCCTCGGTCACTTTGACAAACAGAGTGTTATCGCAGATAAGGCCAAAGAGGGCTCCGTCGCAATATATGCAATAGTCGCCCATCATCTTGCGCACTGTAATACTCCCCGCATCGGAGCACTGGTCAATAACATACTGAACAAAGTCTGCGCTACAAGCCATACCGTTTTTGTTTTCAAAGTTACGAATTATCCCCAAAACAAAAGAGAAAAAGCCGAAACTTTTTCTCTCCTTATCTTGTTGCGGTTAATGCAATTAAGTACAATGCTGTGCGGCTACTCGGTAGGCAGTACATCAAAGTCAATTTGATTGATGGTGAGCACCGTGACCTGCTGCCCGTTGTATAGCCCTGAGCACTCAGCTCCGAGCAAGCGACTCTCGCTTTTTGAGAAACGGGCAACAATCCCGACCTTGTCGCCCCTTGTGCTGACCAAAATCATATCGCCCTCCTCGCGGAATTTTAGCAGTACTCCCGTTAGCAAAGCGTACTCCTTCAATTTATCAATCGTAGCGAACGGAGTGAGGTCTATTCCTCCGTCGGGTCGTTCAAGGACTAATTGTCCGTTCTGGTAGCGTTGATAGCTTTCGCCGTCATAGAGCTCCATAGAACGAGCCTTGTCCTGCCATTTGATAGCCATTTTGACCTTTGAGCCCTCTTTGCGAATTTCAACGATGCCCTGCGTCGGAACACCCTCAAATTCAATATTGTAGAGTTCATCCTGCGTGCGCTTGCTCTCGGTAACATTTGCGGTGAAGCGAATAAGGTAGCTATCCGATTCAAGGAGTTGAGTTATTGCTCGCTCAACACCCTCGCGGGCGGTGCTGGTCTGCACTCCGCTAATGCCGATGATGACTGCTACTGCAACCATCGCAGCAACGGCTCCAATGCGTACTACCTGCCACAGCGTGCGACGGCGCGGTGCGGGAGCTTTGAATTCAAGTGATGTTGTAGGTGCAAAACGTGGTGTGAGGAGGTTCACAACACGGATGTCCGAAAAACTGTCTAAATTGTTGTTAGCGTTCATAATTCTGTTTTTTTGTGTTAAATCAACCCGCGCTCTTCAAGAGCTTCGCGCAACTTGTCAATGCCATAGCGGAAACGCGATTTGGCAGTTGTGAGAGGAATATTGCAAATTGAGGCAATCTCGTCAAACTTCTGTCCGCCATAGATTCGCAAGCGAATCACCTCGCTCTGCTCATCGGGCAGGTGTGCCATTAGTCGTTCAATTAGTCGGTACTCCTGCTCAAAATCCGTTGTAGCAAGCTCTTCGCTGGATAATGTGTCAAGAGTTTGAATCGGCGCCAAAGGTCTACGCGAACGCAAAATTGAGGTGCAACTATTTGACAAAGAACGATAAATGTACCCTCGCAGATCGCCGATTTCGGCGAGTCGTGCCTTCTGCTTTGAGAGCCTGAGGTAGAGGTCTTGTATCACATCGTCGGCTTCGGCTGCCGACCCCAGCCGATAGCAGGCATAGCGAAACAGATTATCGCGCTCAGACTGCATTAGCTCCGCGAGGCGGGTGAGTTGTTTTTCTTCGGTTGTTAGTTTCATAATTTGTTTTCGTTTATTGGAAACGCGCTTCTGAATATATAACGCACCAAGATAGAAAAAGACTTAACACTTCTAACAATCGGCAATAAAAAAGAGAAAAAGCCGAAACTTTTTCTCTTGTAATCGTTGCATCTGTTTCGTGCGCTCAACGCTACCTGATAAAGTGCATCGCGTCCCATTTCTCGTCGGCAGGGCGACCTGGGGCTGGGGTGGCGTTGGTGCATCGGAGCAGCCACGCCATGTTGCGCGCCAGCGTGCGCATGGTCTGCATACCCTCCGTATCGTGCGCCGCCTCGCCCTCCGCGCGGCCGTAGACGATGTTCCAATACTGCGAGGTTACAACGGGCATATTCATCATCTGGAAAGGCATATTGAGCGCCTCAAATGCCGCTGTAGCGCCGCCTCGGCGACATACGGCAATGGCGGCTGCAGGCTTACCGGCAATGCTTGCACCGTTGGAGTAGAAGGCGCGCTGGATGACCGACAGCAGTGCACCATTAGGCTGTCCGTAGTAGACTGGCGAGCCGATGATAAGGCCATCCACCGCGGCAAATTTCTCGGAGATGCGGTTGCAAATATCGTCGTCAAAGATGCACCTGCCTAACCCCTTTACCGAGCACTGATTGCAGGCAGTACACCCACGAATAGGGCTGTTGCCAATCCAGACAATTTCGCTCTCAATGCCCTCAAGGGCGAGCTGCTCTGCGACCACTTTTAGGGCCGTTGCAGTATTACCCCCACGACGAGGGCTGCCATTTATAAGTAGAACTTTCATAACGCTAAACTATTCTATTTCAACTTCTTACCATCCGCAAAGGCATTGCCAACCACAGCGCCCAACTCAATATAGTGGTGGTTAATCGGGTCGTAGGTTATCGGGCGCAACTTGCGGTAGTCAATCTTGCCGTCGGTCAGAATGCACTCGTCGGCACTCACATTCACGATACGACCCACAAGGTGGTTGCTCTCCTTGTCGTACGACACCAGCTCGCACTCCAACGCCATAGGTAACTCCCTTATTATCGGCGCATTAACCACCTCCGAACGCTCAGCAGTAAAGCCCGCCTTTGCAAACTTGTCGGGCACTTTGTTACCCGAAACAATGCCCACATAGTCGCACGCCACAACCTGCTCGGCAGTAGCCATACTCACGGTAAACGCCCCCGTTGCGAGGATATTCTTCGTGGTCTTGTGACCCTCCGATATGCAAATGCCGATATGCTCGTCGGTAAACATCCCGCCCCACGCTGCATTCATCGCATTCGCCACTCCCGCCTCATCATACGCCGCCACAATCAGCACCGGCATAGGATAAAGCCAACTCTTTGCTCCAAAATTCTTACGCATAGTTATAATTGTATTATTCTATTTTCTTCTCTGCAAATGCCACATTTTGTGTCCGAAGAACTCTTTTGTGCCGACACGCTCAAAGCCGAGGGAGGTGTATAGCTTTTCGGCGTTGGGGTTAGTGTGGTCAACTATCAGACCTACGCGCGCGTGCCCCTCGGCAAAGGCTTTTTCGCAAAACGCTGCAACCAGTGCTCGCCCCACGCCAAGACCGCGAAAGTCGGGCAGAACGCCCACTGAGTCAAGGTAGAGCTCGCCCGCCTCGGTCTCGTCGGCAATAGTCGGAGTGCGTCCAATCTGCTCCCGTAGAACGGTAAAAGTACCCTCGCGCAGCTCAGATAGTCGCGCGCCGTCATAACCGACTATCGCACCCGCAGTAGCGCCCTCAACCTCCGCCACAAGGGCATACTGCCAACTATACTGCGTAGCCTCGCGAGCCGCAACCTCGGTCAGCACCGCGAGGTAATCATCGCCACAATATGCCCGCAGTGCCACCTGGTCGCCAATCGCCATCGCAACCGCACGGGCAATCACCGCCGCATCCTGCTGCCTCGCCTGCCGCACTATGATTTTCGAAGTTTTCATACTACAAAGTTAGTGATTTTTGTCTATTTGGACAACCATGCACAGCGGACGGAGATTTGTTGTTGGGTTATATCGCTGCGCTGTGTCATGTCAAAGCCGTGCATTGTCCCCTTGGTCTGCGTGTAGGTTGTCGCTACGCCCGCAGCAGTTAGCATCTGAGCAAAGAGGTTGCCCTCGTCGCGCAGGCAGTCAAACTCTGCCGTCTCTATATAGGTTGCGGGCATATTTTGCAGCTCATCTGCAGTAAGGTCAAGCAGCGATTTCTCCGTTGCGCCTTGCAGGTAGTAGTTCCACATCCGACGGTTTAACTCGCTGTTCCACACGGGAGTATCGCTGAACTCAGCCATGCTCTCGGTGCGCATCGCACAATCTACAACGGGGTATATAAGCATCAACTTCGCGGGGCGGACATCGCTACAGAGCGCAGTCTTGATGGCAAGAAAACCACCTGCCGAATCGCCCACGATAGCCGTTTTGGAGGTATCTATGCCGAGTGTTGTCGCGTTATCGTGCATCCACCGCCACGCATCCACGCAGTCTTGCAGCGGAGTGCCGTAGGGGTTATTGTGGGCGGTGCGATAATCTACAAAGACCACCACCGAGCCAGTGCGCAGAGCATACTCCTTGGCAAGGTCGTAGTGATATGGCGCAGCCTTATAGACAAAGCCACCACCGTGCAGAAAGAGTATCGCAGGGCGCAGAGTTTCAGTGTCTTTCGGCGTTATCACCCACGCAGCAAACTCCTTGCTGTCAATCGTTGAGCAAATATCTACCTTGTTGATTGTCAGCTCTTTATCAGAGTGCATACCTTTTGGCATAACACCGAGGAAGGCATTACCCACGCCCAGCACGCCCCGACCCAGAGGTGCGGTTATACGGCACGCCGAGCGGAAATCGTCGTGTATGGGGTACTTCGTCTGAGCCATAGCCGCAAGCGGGGCGACGATAAATAGCAGGCAGAGCAGTCGTTGCAGGTTGTTCATAGTGTTAGTCTGAAAATTCTCTGTCAAAGTTAATAAAAAATGGCGACCTGCAATCGCAAAGTCGCCATAATCAATAAATTATTCAGCAGTGGCCGATGTTACTTCACTCTAAGCACTCTGCCGATTTGCAGCGTGGTGGTAGACTTGATACCATTGAGGCGGCAGAGGGCAGAGACGGTGGTATGGTTGCGCTTAGCGATAAGGCCGAGGTAGTCGCCACTGCGCACCTTATAGTAGCGCTTCTCGGCAGAGAGTGCCGTCTCCTTCTTCTCAGCCTCGTTGCGCTCAGCCTCGGCGTTGAAGTCCTGCGAGTACTTTGAATAGATGCTAAAGTAGCCCTTCTTGAGCAGGAAGTGGTCGCGACGAAGCTCGCCCGTGCGGAAGTTGATAAGTCGCTCAGGGTCAAAAGATTGACCCAAGTAGCGGGTCTCAAAGTGGAGGTGCGGGCCAGTGCTACGACCCGAATTACCACCCAGAGCGATTGGCTGACCTGCCACTACCCTATCGTTCTCCTCCACAAGGCGGGCAGAGAGGTGACCGTGGTAGGTCTCCAGGCCGTTATCGTGGCGGATGATGATAAGCGTTCCATAGCCCGTATCTGTAGCCTTAGAGAATCGCACGCGACCATCAAAGGCGGCACAGATAGTATCGCCCACCTTCAGGGCGATATCAATGCCGTTATGTGGACGGCGGTGGCGAATGCCGTAGCGCGAGGTTATACGACCCACATATGGGTAGCGGTAGCTCTTAAGGCTATCCACAAGGTTTATAGCCACCGAAGAGGGCAGCGAGTCCTTCGGCATAGAGTTGTATGCCGAGATATTGTCGTTATCCCAGTAGCGGTTATACACCAGCGAGTCCTGCTCAGTAGTTCTATTCTGCACATAGCGCCATGTGCCGTCGTTAAAGAGCAACACCGAGAGCGCAGGGCTCTCTGTCGCCAGCGTATCTACCACAATAGGCGACGCCACGGGCTCTATAGGCTGCACCGCGAGCGAGTCGGCACTCTGTCCCGCAGCGCAAAAGTAGGTCAGGGCGAACAAAGTCGCCACAGCAAAAAGTCTCTTCATCTCTTATATATTCCCTATTTTTTCTCGTTTTTTAACATATCCTCGGCGCACTCCAAAGCCCGATAGAACTCCTCACCAAACTGGCGGATAATAGGCTCCTTGAGTGACTTATAGACCGGTATTCCCAGCTTTTTACCGCACTGACAGGCGGAGTGGCAGATGCCCCAGCGATGGTAGTTCAGACCCACAGTGCCATTTGAGAACTCCACCACGCGAATTGGGTAGAGGTGGCAGGAGATAGGCTTATAGAACGAGCACTTACCCGCACGATATGCCGCCTCAATAGCGCAGAGGGTTATGCCCTGCTCATTGACAAAGGTGTAGGCGCACTCGCAGCCATTGACCAGTGGCGTAGTGTAGTCGCCCTCAAAGTCCACAACCATAAAGCCCTGCGACTCTACGGCAGCAATGCCCTCGGGGGTCATATAGGGCTTGTAGTTCTCGTACTCAGCCTCCAGAATATCCACCTCCTCAAGGGTCAGAGGTGCACCCGCATCGCCATCTATACAACACTGCCCCTTGCAGGCTGCAATATCGCAAGCAAACTGCTCGGTAAGCAGGTCGGTGCTGACAATCTTGCCGTCAATCTCTATCATACTCAGAAAATGGTTCACTGCCTCTTGAATTTCTTTAGTGAGTCCTCAATAACTATGTCGTAGAGCTCGCCCAGAGTCATACCAGCCTCGCGCACCTGTTTTGGAACGATGCTACCGCTGCTCATACCAGGGATAGAGTTTATCTCTATAAGGTATGGCTCGCCAGCCTCCGTCACGATAAAGTCTATGCGCACAATGCCGCTACAACGACACGCGCGGTATGCCTCAAGGGTCATACGGTTGAGTTTCTGGCGAATATCGTCGCTAATAGGCGCAGGGGTAATCTCGTCTGACAGACCCTCGGTATACTTCGCCTCGTAGTCAAAGAAGTCGCGCTTAGAGACAATCTCCGTAATTGGCAGCAGTATCTCGCGGTCGGCAGTAACTACCACGCCACAGCCCATCTCGCGACCTACTATGCACTGCTCAATGAGCACCTGCTCGCTCTCCGCCGCCGCAGCCTCCACAGCCGCTGCAATCTGCTCTACAGCTGTAACCTTAGTTACGCCGAAGCTACTACCGCTGGCGTTAGGCTTGACAAAGAGTGGCAGGCCGAGCTGATTGACAACATCCTGAGCATCAACGCTATCGCCACGGCTAACCATAATCTCGCGAGCGAGGTTTATGCCACAACCTGCAACAGCGCGCTTGGTAGATATTTTGTCAAAGGTGATTGTTGAACTTACCTGCGAGCAGGAGGAGTATGGGATACCCATCATATCAAGGTAGCCCTGCAGCTTACCATCCTCGCCAGGAGTGCCGTGGATGATGATAAGGGCATACTCAAACTCCGTACGGCAGCCCGCCACGGTGAGTGAAAAGTCGTTCTTGTCCACCTCCCACTGCGAACCGTCTGGGGCGGTGTAGGTCATCTTACGACCGTGAAGGTCTACGACCTTGACATCGTACTTGGCACTATCCAGTGCCGCTGCTATCTGCTGTGCGCTGCCGAGGGCAATCTCTCGCTCCGAGGAGTTTCCACCCGCCAGTAGCGCAACCTTTAGTCTACTATCCATTATTCGTAAATCTTATTTTTCCTAATATAATCTTCCACCTCAGATACAACCATATCCGAAATCTCGCGCCCCTCCGCTACTGCCTTGCGCACATCGGTTGCTGAGTGGTTAAAGAGCGGTGCATTCTCAAGGTATACGACCCTATCTGCCAGCTTGGCGATGCTATAACCCTCGCGCGGATAGACCAGTATCGGATAGTTCTGCAGTATCTGCTCGTGCTCCTTCCAGCGGTCAAAACCATCCACATTGTCCGCGCCCATAAGGATAGAGAACTGCATCTGGTCGCCGAAGTTCTCGCTCAGAAAGCGCAGAGTATCAATCGTATAGGATGGTCGTGGCAGGGTGAACTCCACAGCCGAGACCTTTATCTTGTCGGGATAGAGTGACGACTCGCACGCCATCTGACACATCTCATATCGCGAAAACTCGGGCGCAAGGTCTGCCGACTGCTTGAATGGGTTTTGGGGCGAGACGATAAGTATCACCTCGTCGGCAAAGCCGTCAGCGATGACATACTCCGCCAGGGCTATATGCCCGCGATGTACGGGGTTAAAAGAGCCGAAATAGAGAACTACGCGCTTCATTACTCAGCAATAAAACGGTCAATAATCTCGCGGGTCTGAGCAATAGCCACCTCCAAATCGTCATTTACCACAATAGCGTCAAACTCCGGTGCACGCTCAATCTCCGTTGCAGCCTTAGCCACACGCTTGGCAATAACCTCAGGTGCATCTGTCGCACGACCAATCAGTCGGCGCTCCAGCTCCTCTACAGATGGCGGCATGATGAATATAGAGCGAGCCTTGTCGCCAAAAATCTTCTTGAGGTTTATGCCACCCACCACATCTACATCAAAGACAATGATATTGCCCTTGCTCCAGATGCGGCGCACCTCGCTGTGCAGAGTGCCGTAGAATGTGCCAGCATATACAGCCTCCCACTCCACAAAGTTACCAAGCTCTACACGGCGCAAAAACTCCTCCTCGGTAAGGAAGTAGTAGTCCACACCATCCACCTCCTTGCCTCGCGGAGCACGCGAAGTTGCAGAGATAGAGAACTCAAAGTTGTCGTAAACCTCCAGCAGACGGTGTACGATAGTTGTCTTGCCCGATCCACTCGGCGCCGAGAATATGATTACCTTTTCCATAGTTTAGCTGTTGGCCATTGGCTATTAGCTATTAGCTTTTTTGTTTTTGTTTTTAATTATGCTTTTTGCACCGACCCCGTTTATTGCACCCGTTTATTGCACCCCCCCCGTTTATTGCACCGACCACCGTTTATCGTCAGAGTGCACCGACCATTTTGTTGTCAAAAGGTAGTAGTTGCAACGCTCTCGTTTTTTGGCTCGGAGGGAGCATACTCCTCGTATGTGACCTTCAAGCCAAGAACGAGGAAGGCGGCAAATGCTGCCTTTTCACAACAAAATCACAATAAGTTTAACACTTGCTCCTTTATCTTTTCTAGTTCGTCCTTCATCTTGACGACAAGCACCTGAATATCATGATTGTTGGCTTTGGAGCCGGTGGTGTTGATTTCGCGACCCATCTCCTGAGCGATAAAGCCGAGCTTGCGACCTGCCAGAGGCTCGGTAGAGGCGACCTCGTGGAAGTACTTGCAGTGGTTTGCAAGGCGCACCTTCTCCTCGGTGATGTCAAGCTTCTCGATGTAGAAAATCATCTCCTGCTCCAGGCGATTCTCGTCTACCTCCACGCCAATCTTTGCAATACCCTCGCGGATGCGGGTACGAACAGCCTCGGCACGCGCAGTCTCAAATGGGGTTATAGCATCGCGGTAGGCGCTGATATTATCCACACGCTTGAGCAGGTCGGCAATAAGCACCGCACCCTCCTGCACGCGGAACTTATCAAGCTGCTCCGCCGCAAGGCTCACTGCCTCAACAATAGCGGCGATATCGCTCTCTGACGCGCTCTCCACCTCGGTAGTAAGGACATTCGGCATACGAAGCACCGCTGGCACGATAGCGTCGTAGGCGGCATCTATACCGCTGTAGCTCAGCGCATCGGTCACCTGCGTAAGGTAGGCACGGAAAATCTCCTTGTTCACCTCGCCCGAGGTCTGCACCTGCTCTGACTGCACAGTTATCAGCACATCCACCTTACCGCGCACTAACGCCTGAGATACCACGCTGCGTACCTGCGCCTCGGCAGCACGAAACGCCATAGGCAACTTCACAGAGAGGTCCAACTGCTTAGAATTTAGTGAACGAATCTCCGCCACAAAGGTCTTTTCACCCACTTTCACCTCGGCCTTGCCGAAGCCCGTCATAGATTTCTGCATAATCGGTTATTTTAGACCGCAAAGGTAATAAAAAAATCTTGCGACTGCAAGGTTTTTGGCTATTAGCTGTTGGCCATTAGCTATTGGCTGTTAGCTGTTAGCTTTTTCAGAGGTATCGCTACGCGATAGTATTTAGCACGATAAGAGAATAACATTAAGGGTCATTAAAGAACATTAAGGGCTACTAATGGTCGCTGACGCGACGCTACGCAGTACAGAATTGTGCCACCCTTAATGGTCCTTAATAACCCTTAATAATCTTTAATATATCGCCATCCGGACTCCACCACTGGCTATTCCTTGCACCATTTTAGCGTCAAAAGGTAGTAGTTGCTGTGCATCGTGCGAAAAATCAGCCGTGAATAGTACTAAAAGTACAGCCACGGCTGATTTTTAAGGGATGTGCAGCAAATGCTGCCTTTTCACGCTAAAACTTGTGGATAACTACACCCGAACGCAACTTAGGCTCAAACCATGTAGTCTTCGGCGGCATAATGTTGCCGGTGTCGGCAATATCTATGAGCTGGCGCATAGAGACTGGGTAGAGGGCGAAGGCGACCTTCATCTCGCCGCTATCTACGCGGTGACTCAGCTCGCCAAGCCCGCGAATACCACCAACGAAATCTATACGCTTAGAGGTGCGCAAATCGCTGATACCCAAAATCTTATCCAGGACAAGATTTGACAAAACGGTAACATCTAGAACGCCTATAGGGTCGTTATCGTCGTAAGTACCCTCCTTAGCGGTAAGGCTATACCACTCGCCAGCAAGGTACATAGAGAAGTTATGCAGGGCATTAGGAGTGTAAATCTCCGCCCCCATCTTCTCAACGGTAAAGTCTGCCTCAAGAGCCGCGAGGAACTGCTCCTCGGTAAGGCCATTCAAATCCTTAACAACGCGATTATAGTCGATAATTCGCAGGTGTGACTCTGGGAATGTTACGGCAAGGAAGTAGCAGTACTCCTCCTCGCCCGTATGGGCAGGGTTATTAGCCTTGCACTCAGCACCCACGCGAGCAGCCGCAGCTGTACGGTGGTGACCATCAGCGACATAGAGGGCAGGGATAGTTGCGAAAATCTCGGTTATGCGGCGGCAGGTAGCCTCGTCGTCAATAACCCAGAGCTGGTGACCGAAGCCATCGTCGGCAACAAAATCGTACTCGGCAGGCTTTGCCGTAGCCTCGGCAACGATAGCATCAATCTCCGCGTTGTCGGGGTATGCGAAGAATACAGGCTCTATATTTGCACGCTGGTTGCGCACATGAATCATACGGTCCTCCTCCTTATCGGGGCGGGTAAGCTCGTGCTTCTTGATAGCGCCAGAGAGGTAATCCTCAAAGTGACAGCACATTACAAGTCCATACTGCGTTCTGCCGTCCATAGTCTGTGCGTAGACATAGTAGCACTCCTTATCGTCCTGCTTGAGCCAGCCATTCTGCTGCCAGAGGCGGAAGTTCTCAACAGCCTTCTGGTAGACAGCCTCAGAGTGCTCGTCGGCGATAGGGTCAAAGTCTATCTCGGGCTTGATGATATGGAGCAACGAGCGCTCTGTAGCCTCAGCCTTAGCCTCAACAGAGTTTAGTACATCATAGGGGCGCGATGCCACCTGAGCGGCATACTGCTTTGGTGGGCGAACACCCTGGAAAGGTTTTATTCTTACCATAACAACTATCTATTTACTTGGAACTTGGTACATCCTGTTGCGAAGTAGTCTACAATCTGACGCGCTGCAGCCAGACCAGCGTTGATATTTGCCTCAGCGGTCTCGGCACCCATCTTCTTAGGGGTTGAGAATACACGCTTGCCGAAGCTCTGGCACATATCGTCGTTGCAATCTGGGGCAACATCGCTGACATACTTCAAATCCTCGCGCTCTGCCAGTGCACGACAGAGACCCGCCTCGTCAATAACCTCCTTGCGGGCGGTATTTACCAGCGTAGCACCCTTAGGCATTGACATAACAAGCTGATAGCCTATAGAGCCCTTAGTCTGCGGTGTTGCAGGGATATGGAGCGAGAGGAAGTCGGCACGGCGGTAGAGCTCCTCAATGCTCTCTACACGCTCCACGCCATCGTTCTCAAAGACAGCATTATCTGCCACAAATGGGTCGTAGGCGATGACATTCATACCCAATGCCTTACCCTTAAGACCCACAAGGCGACCCACATTACCGTAGGCGTGGATAGCCAGGGTCTTGCCCTTAACCTCACAGCCAGTGCCTGGGGTGAAGCAGTTGCGCGACATAAATATCATCATCGCCAGAGCCAGCTCGGCAACGGCGTTGGAGTTCTGACCCGGAGTGTTCATAACAACAATGCCGCGCTCCTTAGCCGTAGCGCAGTCTACATTGTCGTAGCCAGCACCTGCGCGGACAACAATCTTGAGGTTTGGCGCTGCAGCCATAACCTCGGCAGTAACCTTATCGCTACGCACAATAAGGGCGTCTACATCGGCAACGGCGGCGAGCAGTTGCTCACTCTCTGTATATTTCTCAAGGCGAACAACTGTATGACCAGCGCCCTCTAAAATCTCTACAATACCATCTACAGCCTGCTTGGCAAATGGTTTCTGAGTTGCAATAAGAACTTTCATACCTTTAACAAATGAAGTGAAGTAAACACTCTTTTCCTCTTTTTTCTCGTATGTGTATGGGACAATGGTTGGCATAGCGCAAAATACTACTTGTGCAACTGCTCAAACTCCTGCATACAAGCCACCAGAGCCTCTACAGACTCCTTTGGCAGGGCGTTGTAGCACGAAGCACGGAAGCCACCCACAAGGCGGTGACCCTTGATGCCCACCATGCCGCGCTCGGTAGCGAACTTGAGGAAGTCGGCAGCCAGCTCCTCCTTACCCTCAGCCATAACAAAGCAGATATTCATCAGCGAGCGGTCTGCCTCGTCTACAGTTGGGCGGAAGAGGCTGTTGCGCTCAATCTCGTCGTAGAGAATCTTCGCCTTCTCAAGGTTAATCTTGTACATAGCCTCCAGACCACCGATAGACTTAATCCACTTCAGGGTCTCGTTCATAACGAAGATTGGGAATACTGGAGGGGTGTTGAACATAGAGTTGTTCTCCACATGGGTATTTACATTTATCATTGTTGGCAGCGGGCGAACAACCTTGCTCAGCATATCGTCGCGGATAATCACAAACGAAACACCTGCAGGGGCGAGGTTCTTCTGCGCACCACCGTAGATTACAGCATACTTTGACACATCAATAGGATGACTCAGAATATCGGAGCTCATATCGGCAATCAGCGGCACTGGAGAGTCGATATCCACCTTGTACTCAGTACCGTAGATTGTGTTGTTTGTGCAGATGTAGAGGTAGTCAAGGTCAGTAGGAATCTCAAAGCCCTTAGGGATGTAGCAGAAGTTTCTATCCTCCGAAGTTGCAATAACCTCAACCTCGCCATAGAGCTTCGCCTCCTTGATAGCCTTCTTGGTCCATACGCCAGTGTTCACATAGCCCGCCTTCTTGCCGAGGAAGTTGGCAGGGATGTGGAAGAACTGAGTACTTGCACCACCGCCCACAAAGTAGATGTGATAATTATCAGGAATATTAAGCAGTTCACGCATCAGCGCCTGCGCAGAGTTGAGCACATCCTCAAAATCTTTGGTACGGTGCGAGATAGAGAGGATAGAGAGTCCTGTACCATTAAAGTCAAGAATTGCCTTTGCGGCGTTCTGATAAGCAATGTCCGGAAGAATTGACGGACCTGCGCTAAAATTATGCTTTTTCATAACAATTGATAATTTTGTTTAACACAAATATAACTAACCTTTTACAAATATCCAAATTTTTCTTACAATTTATCAGGCATAGGAACACTCTCACCCGTACTCCTCAGACGAGGCATTGGCGAGTTCCAGCCACGCAGCTTGTCCGACAACTCTACGGCGAGAGTACGCACCACATCGGGGTGCTTATCTGCCACATTGTGCTGCTCGCCGATGTCGCTCTTGAGGTTATAGAGCTCCAGCGCGCCCGTACGCATACGGTAGACGAGCTTCCAGTCGCCCTTGCGCACTGCGCTGAGGAAGTCAATATCCTCCAGCTCATACCCCTTCCACTGATGTGGATAGTGGAACACCAGCGCGCGCTCGGGGTCAATGCCCGACACGCTCTGCGGAACAACGAAGGCGTTGGCACTCTTCTGGTCGGTAATCTCTCCGTTCTTGGCAGCCTTGACAGCCAACTTAGAGCCCTTAGTGACCAGATTAACAAGGCTCTTGCCATCAACGCTCTGCGGCACATCGTAACGCTTGATGCCCGCCATCTGGAGTATTGTCGGGAAGAGGTCCTCGCAGATTACAGGCGTATTTACGCGAGTATCGGGGGCAACCTTACCCTGCCACTTAATCATCAGCGGCACGCGAATACCACCCTCATAGACCGAACCCTTACCATTTCTGAGCGGCAGGTTGTGCATAAATCGCACGCCACCCTTAGCCACATTCTCGGCATTACCGCCATTGTCGGTCATAAATATAATAATAGTATTATCGGCAACACCCTTAGCCTCAAGGTAGTCCATCAAATCACCCAAACTCTTATCCACACCCTCAACCATAGATGCGTAGCGAGCTTGACCCTCATCAAGTCCTGCATCAAGGTATCGCTGGATAAATCGCGCATCGCGCTGTATAGGGGTATGGGTAGCATAGTGGGCAAAGTAGAGGTAGAACGGCTCGCCGTGCTGAAGTGGGTAGTCAAGGGTCTTGAGCGCCTCGCGGGTCAGCGCCTCGGTAAGATGCACGCCCGTGCCGTAGTACTCGGCCATATTCTGCACCGCCATATAGGTCCACTTGTCGGGCTTATTGCCGTAGTTATCCTCGCTAAGGTAGCTGCGTGGCATACCCGCAACATTGCCCGTAACATTGACAACATAACCCATATTGTACGGATTTGCCGCAGGAGTTCCCGCCGAGCCCCAGTGCGCCTTACCTACATGGATGGTATAATACCCCGCCTCGCGCAGCAGTTGCGGCAGCGGCTTGGCATAAAATGTACCCGAAACGCCCTGCTCAGGGCTCACTCCGTTGATATTCCACTCTGGGCGCAGAAAACTACTATTCGTATCATCCGCCACACCCGTAACCGAAGCCACAGCTCCGCCAGCAGCGTCAGATGGCATATCGCGCAGTGCCGATGTCCAGTTTGTGATGTGCGAGTGGGCAGCATTTACACCCGTGATTAGCGAAGTTCTTGTGGGCGTAGATACCGGGCAGGCGTATGCCGAGGTGAGCATAACACTCTGAGAGGCAAGACGCTGCATATTTGGCGTGTGGTAGCGCAGGTTGTTTGGATATACCTGCTCGCCATAAGCCACCGAGCTATCTACCCAGCCCATATCGTCAATAATAAAGAAGACAATATTAGGCCTATCCGCCGCAAATGCAACCGACGGCGCAAGCAACGATAAACCCGTAAGATGTTTCAACTTCATAATACGATGATTTTCTCAAGTACAAAGTTAAGAAAAAAATCTTGCGTGTGCAAGACTTTTTTGGCTTTTAGCTGTTAGCCATTAGCCATTGGCTATATATAGGTATCGCTGCGCGATGGTTTTATTATGGTGCAATGTCAGCCCCTTTCTGCTCCCCCAAAAAACTTGTCGCCAGAGGCGACACCTCTGAAAAAGTGAACCCGCAATGAAAAAAATTCAAAAAAATATTTGGAAGTTATGAAAAATCTGCTGTATCTTTGTGATATCAAAATGATATCATTGTGAAACCTTAAAAAAAAGACTTTGTTATTATGGTTAGTAAGAATGAAAACTTCGCTTATGCTGGCTGGAAGATGAACGGTTTTCTGGCGCTGCTGCTAAACCTTACACTTGTAGGTGTTGCGGTTTGGTTATTTATTGAGTTGGTAAACAGCGACGAGTTTGGCGGATTGCTATTTGCCGGTGTATGGGTGGCAGTGATTGCTGCGATTATTATGGCGTGCGGCTACAAGATGCTTGAGCCAAACGAGGCGCGTGTATTGCTCTTCTTCGGAAACTATCGCGGCACATTCTATCAGACAGGATTCTGGTGGCTCAACCCATTTATGAGTGCCAAGAAGCTCTCGCTGCGTGCTCGCAACCTCAATGTAGACCCTATAAAGGTGAACGACAAGGCGGGTAACCCTATTATGATTGGTCTTGTGCTTGTTTGGAAAATCAAGAACGACGGTGCCTACAAGGCTGTCTTTGAGATTGACGCACCTGCCGAGGTGGGCGGCATGCAGACCTCCTCTACCACACGAATGAACATCCTTGAGAACTTCGTCGCTGTGCAGTCCGACTCTGCACTTCGCCAGGTGGCAGGTATGTACGCCTACGACGAGAACTCAAATGCCAATGGCGAGGTGACCCTCCGCTCGGGTGGCGACGAGATTAACGACCGCCTGACAGACGAGCTAAACGAGCGACTTGCAATGGCGGGCATTGAGGTTATGGAGGCGCGTTTGAACTATCTTGCATACGCTCCAGAGATTGCTGCAGCGATGCTTCGCCGTCAGCAGGCAGATGCGATTATCTCTGCACGCGAGAAGATTGTTGAGGGCGCAGTATCTATGGTAAAGATTGCACTTGAGCGTCTCTCTACCGAGGAGGTTGTAGAGCTTGACGAGGAGCGCAAAGCGGCTATGGTTAGCAACCTGCTCGTTGTCCTCTGCGCCGATGAGGCTGCACAGCCTGTTGTAAACACTGGAACACTTCACAATTAGCACCCGTTATGGCTACGAAAGAGAGTAATACTCGCAGTTTTGTGTTACGCATAGACGCCCAGACTATGGATGCCTTAGAGCAGTGGGCGGCAGATGAGTTTCGTAGCACCAACGGTCAGCTGCAGTGGATAATTGCCGAGGCTTTGCGTCGCGCAGGGCGCAAGCCTCGCCCAGCAAAACAACGCAAACAAAACACCGAGAGCGATGAACAGTAGACACCACAGCCGTCGCAGAAGCACGGCACGATTCCTCGGCTGGGGCAACAAGGGGCGCAAGCTATCTACCCCAACGCCAGACGATGGAACGCTCCAGTGGGCAGACATCCTGCTCTGCATAGCCGCAGTGATGGTTGTCCGAGCCGACAAGTTCAACTGGATACCCGACTTCGCCTACAAAGAGGCTGTAATCACCGCCATAGCCATAGTACTGATACTCTACAGCTACTATCGCAACTTCTACAAGCTGTGCCCTATGTCGCGTTGGAGTCGTTCAAGTTGGGCAACAGGTATGGTAGCAGCAACTTGGACAGCCGTCCCGCTAATCCTCTACGCCACTGGTGTAAGCGACAACTGGGAGCGTATGTGGCACATCAGCGCCTGGTCTGCAGCAATGTGGGTGGCGTTCATCTTCTGCAGCTACAAACTCTATAGAGTAAAACAGCGCACCAAAGCCGCCGTAGCGATGATTGAGTGGCGCGCTCGCAACAAACACTAAAGCGTATGAGAAACAGATATAGCATACTAAAATTCTCACTCGGCAGGCTGAAACGCAAGAGTATGGCCGATGTAAACCGCGACCTGAATATCAGATTTACCAAGGCCGAAGTTCTGGCACTTATATGCTTAGGACTTATCTTCCTGGCGATATACATCCCCAACGAGCTCATTAGCGGCATAGTGGCACTTGCAGCCCTGATTTGCTATACCGTAGCAACCATATGGGACTGCTTCAACTACTCCCCCGTAACCCGCTGGCGCCACGCAACAATGAAGAGCGCCATAGCGGCAACCCTCTGGACAGTAATGCCCATAATCATCTACCACACAGGCGAGGGCGGCGCAGAGGAGTTGCGCGAGATGGTTATCATCTCACTCTCGTCAGTGGTTATGTGGATAGCCGTCGCCATCAGCATCTACAAGTGGATTACCAACCGCCGCGATGCCCGCGCCCGCGCCGCAATAATGGATATGAACATCCGCCGCAAACGCAAAAGCGGGTATGGGTTGTAGTGATTGGCTATTGGCTCGTCTACGACGACCCTTCCTCCTCGCGGCTCGGCAGGGCAAACGAGTTTGCTCTGCTCTCGCTCCGCAGCGTCGGTTGGCTGTTAGCTTTTCAGAGGTATCGCTACGCGATAGTGTTTAGGGGTGCAGTTTGTACTGCTGGTTTTCTGTAGCACCCTATAAACATTGTCGGCTTGCCGACACCGCTAAAAAGCCAATGGCTAACGGCTAATAGCCAACAGCTAATTTTGGCGTCAGAAGGCGGTAGATACAACGCTCGGCAAAAAATCCCAGCGATGGATAGTACTAAAGCGTACAGCCATTGCTGGGATTTTTTGTTAGCGGAAGTAGGTATCCGCCTTATAACGCCAAAATTACCACTCAAGAATCTTCTTAAAGTCGTAAGCCTCAGGGTTCTCTACATACTGCTTAGCAGCCTCGTAGTCCTCTGGGGTGATGTAGTGCATTACATTGCCGATAACCTGCTGAATCTTATCAGAGTTGATATCTACCAAGCGTGGTGGAATCTTACCCTCTGC
The DNA here is from genome assembly GCA_017463615.1 of Alistipes sp. Taxonomy (GTDB): domain Bacteria; phylum Bacteroidota; class Bacteroidia; order Bacteroidales; family Rikenellaceae; genus Alistipes. The sequence goes on from JAFTOU010000027.1 coordinate 103,420, forward strand.
GTTCTGGAGATCCTTCAGGTAGAGTGGAGATACATAACCCTCCTGGCTGATGTATACCATACAGCCGGTCTTACCCTCGCTGAAGAGCTTGTAGACACCCATACCGAGCTGTGAGCAGTAAACCAGGTCGTAAGCGATAGGGGTCTGGCAACGAACCTCGTAGCCAATCTCTACTGGGCGAGACTTAACCTTGAGCTTGAGCTCTGTGAGCTTCTTCTCAAGCATCTCGTTGAAGATGTGAGCCTTAGATACCTTACCGAGCTCTGGGTGACCGTGGTCGTCGTAAGAGAAGTGTACGCCAGACTTTGCAATCTCCTCGTCAGAGAGGCTGTGGAATACACCCTCAGAGATCATTGCAACACCGTACTCAATACCCATGAGCTTACGCTTGATGATAGATGAAACAACGAGGTTTACAATCTTCTCAACGGTAATCTCGGTCTTATTGAACATCTCAGGGATAACGATCATTGGGTAGTGGCAAGCCGAACCGATACCAAACGCGAGGTGACCTGCGCTACGACCCATAGCAGCAACTACAAACCAGTTTGCAGAGGTGCGAGCGTCGTTATATACAGCGCGACCGATAACGGTACCGCCCTCCTTTGCACTCTGGTAACCGAAGGTTGGAGAACCTGCAGGGAGTGGAAGGTCGTTATCAATAGTCTTAGGTACATGGATGTTAGAGATAGGGTACTGCTTAGCCTCCAGGAACTTAGCGATGCGGTTTGCAGTAGATGCAGTATCGTCACCACCAACAGTTACGAGCAACTTGATGTTGTTCTCAGTGAAGAAAGAGAGGTTGAAGTTGTTCTCAAAGTCAGAATCCTTTGGCTTGAAGCGGCTCATAGTCAGGTAAGAACCACCCTGGTTGAAGATATAGTCAGCCTTGAACCAATCCAGATCCTCATAGCGTGGAGTTGGATTGAACAGACCTGAGTAACCATAGTGCAGGCCGATAACACGATAACCCTTGGCAAGGAATGTCTTTGCCACGCTGCCTACAACGGTATTCATACCTGGTGCAGGACCACCACCTGTGAGAATTGCAATAGCTTCTTTCATAGTTTTTATAATTAAATTGATTAGATAGTATTCAAAAATCGTTCAAAGATAACACTTTTTTTGATTGGTTGTAGCACAAATCAGCCAAAAAATCGTATTTGCACCCCATCGGCATAGATATTTACCACCTCAATGCACTTTTTCAACGCCTTTTTTACCGTATATCCCGTACCGCTGACACTCTTTCCCGAGTAGTAGCATACCAGCGCATCGGCACGCTCTACAAGGTAGTCATTGCGCTCGCGATAGCTATTTACGCTATAGCTCTCCGAGAGCACCACCACGCTATCCGCCGCCGCAATAATATCGGCATACCGCTTGCGCCACGCAGCGTTGGGCATAGTCATCTCGTGCCCACGAAACGGAACGGCACAGACAAGCGACACTGCCACCCCACGCCGCTTGAGGGCAAGCACCGCCTCGGCAGCGATGATGTCAAACCCCTCCGCCATACCACTTATAAAAGTGGTATACCCCCGCAGAGCAAGGCCCTCAATCACCCCCTCCAGCGCAGCGCAACTCCCCGCCTTGCAGCTCCTATGTCCCGAAAATGACACAACCATAGCGCAAAGATACAACTTTTTTGGCTATTAGCTATTAGCCATTGGCTATTGGCTATATTAAGGTATCGCTACGCGATAGTGTTTAGGGGTGCAGTTGGTACTCTTAGTTGTCCCTTGCACCCTATAAACACTGTTGGCTTGCCGACACCGCTAAAAAGCCAACGGCCAATGGCTAACAGCCAACAGCCATATTCCGTCCGTTTTGTCGTCAGAGTAGTGCAGTTGTATTCCGTCCGTTTTCGCGTCAGAAGGCGGTAGATACAACGCTCGGGTAAAAAAATGACTCTGGATAGTACAGGAGCGTACAGCCAGAGTCATTTTTTTAGCTAGCGGAAGTAGGTATCCGCCTTATCACGCGAAAACTATCTATGGGAAGTGACTTCCCTCTCATACTTTTGAACCTCGGAGATGAAAGAGTCGCTCACTGGAACATTATTGCGGAGACAGAACATATCCCAGACGGCGTTCCAAGGGAGGTTTTTGCTCTCCTCAAGCAGGGCAAGACGCTCAAAATATTGGCCATTAGCCTCGTACTGGCGCAGCTGGGTAAGTGGCTCAAGCAGAGCCTGAAGCAGGCACTTCTGCGTTGCGCGGGTACCGATGACATAGGCACCGATGCGGTTGATAGAGGCGTCGAAGTAGTCCAGGCCGATATGCACGCGGTCAAGGGCGTTGCAGCGGACAATCTCCTTGCACAGGTCCATAGTCTCGTCGTTCATAATGGTCACATGGTCGGAGTCCCAGCGCACCGGGCGGCTAACATGGAGCATAACCTCCGGAACGAAGAGCAGCAGCGAGGAGAGCTTATCTGCCACGCTCTCGGTTGGATGGAAGTGGCCCGTATCAAGGGTCACGAGCTTATTATTCTGCGCGCCATAGCCGATATAGAAGTCGTTTGAACCCACGGTGTAGCTCTCCAGACCGATACCAAAGACCTTAGACTCCACGCAGTCCTTCATATTACTATAAGGAGTAGCGAAAATCTTATCAAGCGAGTCCTTAAGCAGCTCGCGGTACTTCATACGATTGACGGTAATATCCTTGCTACCATCGTGCACCCACAGATTCATAATACAAGGGTCGCCCTGACGCACGCCCATATACTCGGCAATGGCACGGCAGCGCACAGAGTGCTCAATCCAGAAGTCGCGGATAGCCTTATCGGGATTTGAGAGCGAGAGGTCGCCCGACTTAGGGTGCGAGAAGGAGGTGGTGTTGAAGTCCAGCTTAATGCCGTGCTCCAAACCCCACTCTATCCAGCTCTCAAAGTGGCAAGGCTCAACCTCGTTACGGTCTACGAACTTACCGCCAAAGTCTCCATAAATCTCGTGCAGGTTGAGTCGCTGACGGCCAGGGATGAGCGACATAGCCTTCAGGATATCGCCACGCAGCTCCTCCATATTGCGAGCCTTGCCCGGGTAGTTTCCCGTAACCTGAATACCGCCCGTAAGGTCGCCCGTAGACTCAAAGCCACCAATATCATCCGCCTGCCAGCAGTGCATAGATATCTCTATCTTCTGCAACTGTGCGAGCACCTGCTCCACATCAATACCAAGCTCCGCATATCGCTCAACGGCGATATCGTAAACCTGCTTAATTCTTGTCTCGTTCATAATCAAGGTATGTTTTAAGGTTATTTTAGGTTCTCAAATCTCTTATAAGCCGCATCCCAAGCCTCCGCATCCTGAGGCATAAACTGAGTAGTCTCCACCGAGGCGCGGATAATCTTGCGAGCCTGCTGCAGCGAAGGGACAACGCCCGCGCCGATGGCCTGCATCATAATATTTCCGATAGCCGTAGCCTCCGAAGGCCCTGCCACAACGCGCTTGCCCGTAGCGTTGGCGGTATACTGGTTGAGCAGGTCATTCTTAGAGCCGCCGCCGATGATATGGAGCACATCAATAGCAAATGGAGCCATACTCTCCAGCATACCGAGCACCTGACGGTAGCGCAGGGCGAGGCTCTCAAATATTGCGCGGACAATCTGCGCATCGCTCTGCGGAGCACTCTGCCCCGTACGCTCGCAGTATGCCGTAATTGCCGAGAGCATAGACTTCGGATTGGCGAAGGTAGCATCGTCGGGGTTGATGAAGCAGGCAAATGGCTCGGCGCTCTGAGCCATAGCGACAATCTGAGGGTAGGTGTAGCGCTTGCCACTACGCTCCCACTCCTTGCGGCACTGCTCCAATATCCACATACCGCAGATATTCTTCAGAAAGCGTGTCGTGCCACCTACGCCGCCCTCGTTGGTGAAGTTGAGGGCGAATGACTGCTCGCTGATAATCGGCTCTGCGGTCTCAATACCCATCAGCGACCAAGTGCCCGAGGAGAGGTATGCAAATCGCTCATTCTCAGCAGGTACGGCAGCTACCGCCGAGGCGGTATCGTGACCCGCAACGGCAACCACATCCACCTTGCCGATACCCGTCTGCGCAGCGATAGAGTCGCTCAGCTGACCGATAACGCAACCCGGAAGCACTATCGGCGGCAGGATATCCTCGCTAACGCCCGCAGCCACAAGCAACTCTCGCGCCCAGTCGCCCGTGCGAGGGTTTAGAATCTGCGAGGTGGAGGCGATAGTATACTCGCAACTCTGCACGCCCGTAAGCATATAGTTCAGCGCATCGGGCATAAAGAGCAGCTTAGAGGCCTGAGTAACAGGAGTATATCCCTCCTGCGCAGCTGCAAAAATCTGATAGAGGGTATTGAAGTTCATCACCTGAATGCCCGTCTTGCTATAGACCTGCTCGCGCGGGATAATCTCAAAATATCGCTCTGGAGCACCGTCAGTATATGGGTCGCGGTAGGCACGCGGCATACCGAGCAGCGAGCCGTCAGAGGCTATAGGCACAACATCCACGCCCCAGGTGTCAATACCCACAGAGTCGGGCGTACCTATCTCTCGGGCGCAAGCGGCAAGACCCTCGCGGATATGCTCATAGAGGCTGAGCAGGTTCCAGTAGTACTTACCACCAACTTCCACAATCGCATTCGGAAAGCGAGTGAGCTCCTTTGTTTCAATTTTGCCATCGCAGAGCGTTCCAACCACCGAGCGACCACTTGTAGCACCCAAATCAAAGGCTAAAAAGTTATGTTTCTTCATAAACAGCTGTAGATTTTCAGGTTTCTATTGCAAATTTAAGAATAGTTTTGCTAACTTTGGATTTCAAAATTGATATTAAAACTTTCAAATTTGACAGATTATGGCAGCTCACACCATCAACTCGCTGAAATATCTGACTATAAGTCCCAACGACGAGCTATGGGGCGTGGTGACCACCACGGTGGGTTCGCAGCAGATTGCCCCAAACGCCTGCTATCCTGCCATGAAGCACCCCGACACCCACAACTTCAAGCCGAGCAGTGGGCGCATATTGGACGAGTATCAGATTGTCTACATTGCCGAGGGATGCGGATTCTTTGAGTCGCAATCTATGCCGCACCAACGCGTAGAGGCGGGCACAGCCATAATTCTATACCCCAACGAGTGGCACAACTACGCCCCCGACAAGGAGCACGGTTGGAGCGAATACTGGATAGGTTTCCGCGGAGCTATAGCAGCACAACTATTTGACTCGGAACATTTTACACGAAACAACGCGTTGCTAAACATCGGACATAGTAACTCCGTCATCTCGCTCTACCGCGAGGCTATCCGCCTTGCCGAGGGTCAGAATATCGGCTGCCAGCAGCTTATATCCTCCATCGTTGTACACCTTGCGGGACTTATTCACTATAAGTACAAGAATAGACGCCTCGGCTCGTCTTATGCCGAGGAGATTATTGACGAGGCACGACAGATTATGCGCGAGCAGATAGACCGCTCGCTGCGTGCCGAGGATATCGCCAAGCGCCTCTGTGTGGGATATTCGTGGTTTCGCCAAACCTTCAAACGCATCACGGGCGTCTCGCCGTCACGCTACCAGCAGATGCTGCTCATAAGCCGCGCTAAGGAGCTACTAATGACTGAAAATCAGAGTATTACAGACATAGCCACCACCCTCGGCTTTGAGAATGTCGGGCAATTTTCCACCGCCTTCCACAAAGCCGAAGCGCTCACCCCGCGCCAGTTCCGCGAGGAGAATAGGCTCAAATAGAGATTAGATATCGCAATCGTTATCGTCGTTATCTGAATCGCCAAATATACCTAAACCAAAAATCTCATTAAAGACCCACAACTTAAACATACTTTCCCAAAAAGACATAACAGACTATTTTTTATAAATTATACGCTCTGCCACAAAATAAGCTATACTTTGTGACAACTTTTGACACTTTGCGAAAAATCTATAAAAAATTATCTCTTTTTTGCAGTCTTTGGAGCTTTTGTGGTCCAGATGATATGGTAAACAGAGTATGCCCAGTAGTTACGAAGTCCGAAGCCCCTTGCCTTGCCAACAACCTCTCGCTGGTTGAGAATCTGGCGAGTAGCGATATCGAATTCTATTAGGTTATAGGTGGCACAAGCGGCTGGTTTATCAATCAACTTAGCGACCATAATCACACCTGTACCCTCGCTCTGCGAGAGTGTATAGCCCTTTACAAGAGCCTCGTAGTCTATCTGCTTTGTCTCTCTGCTGTAGCCCTTCATCTTAGAGTAGTCGCCTGCTGGATTGAGCTTCATAACCATCTCTATATCAACGAAGCACTCCCTGCCGAGCAGTCTTGGAAAGTGGTACTTATCACTCTCTGAAACAAACAGCAGGTTGATACCATCAAAGGCCTTGATAAAATCGGCCTCGCTCTCCTCTGCAGCAAAGACCTTAACATTGGTGAAATCCACGCCGTAGACATAGGTTTTGTCGCTCTGGGCGGTGGCGGTGCTGATGCCGAGGAGGCAGATTAACGAAAGGAGTAGTTTTTCATAGTATTGCTTTAAGGTTACACATGTCGTAAATCAAAGAATTTCACAACCTTACGGCTCATAGGGGGCATCTGCAGGCGGGCGATAAGTTCTACCGACTCAAACTTGATATCGGGAGCTACTCTGACGCGCGAGCGGAAGATATCCTTTATCTTCTTAACGAATGCCTCGGAGTGGTTATTGCTTCCGATACGAATTTGAATCTGGTCGGTGCCCAGCGAGTTGGTAAACACCTCAACGATATAGTTCTCAACATCGGGGATATTATCCAGGATATCAAAGAGTATTGGAGGGTATATGGTCGTGCCCTTGAACTTAATCATCTGACCCTTACGACCGATAACTGAGCTCAGGCGCGGGCTATTTCTACCACACTTACAAGGCTCGCTCATGCGGATGCAGATATCGCCCGTCTTAAATCGCAGCAGCGGCATAGCCTCCACGCCGATAGTTGTGATGGTAACCTCGCCAGGAGTGCCATCAGGCACAGGCTGATTATTCTCGTCAAGCAGCTCCACGATGATAAGGTCCGAAGGGATATGTCCGCCCTGGTGCATAGAGCACTCGGTAAACGAGGTCTGCATCTCGGTAGAGGCGTATGTTGAGAAGAGCTCCAGCTCCGGCCACTTCTCGTTAATCTTCTTGCCCAGCGTAGTCAGCTCGCCCTCGGGCGTACGCAGAGCCTCGCCGATGCAGACAGCGCGCTTGAGGTTGGAGTGGTTATAATCTATGCCGTTCTTCTCGGCAAACTCTATCATCTTGGTAAGGAACGACGGCACAACCATGCAGGCGGTAGACTTCACGCGCCTAACAGTATCCCACTGCAGTTCAGGAATACCATTACCCACACGCACCACGCCACAGCCCAGCTCACGAGCACCGAGGAAGTATGCCAAGCCCGCCATAAAGCGACGGTCTATGGTTGTCATCAACTGCATAACATCCTCGCGGGTGCAGCCTGCCATGGTAAACGAGCTCGCCTCGTTATACGCCAGTCGCTGCAAATCGCCCTCGGTAAGGGCAAAGGTCACAGGCTCGCCCAGCGTGCCCGAGGTAGTTACATAGTCAATAACCTCCAGAGGGTCTACGCAGAGGAAGTCGTTGTTATAGTTCTGCAAGTCCTGCTTTGTGGTTGTAGGAATACTCTGCAAATTCTCCAGCGTGTTGATTGCCGAGATATCTATGCCATGCTGCGCAAACATCCGCTTATAGAAGGCGGAGTGGGTAGCAAGATACTCCAAAGTCTCCTTCAGGCGCTGCTGCTCAAACGCCTTGATGTCGGAGAGGGACTGATAGTGAAGCTCTCTATTTTTTATCATACTCTTCAATTTTTCGTTCTATCTCCTGCACTTCGCCCTGCCTTGTAACCTCACACTGCAGAGCTAATCGCCAGTGCTCAACTGCCCTATCATACTCTACCACAGAGAGATAGTAGTCGCCCACGATGTTATAGACCTGGAAATAGTTTGGATTATTTGAGATAAAGTTAGTAATAAAATCGCAATCTACACTCTCCCCCGCCGCGATTGCTGCCGCAAGGCGCTTATAATCCTCGCGATAGCTCACTACCCTACGGCACTCGTCGGCAATGGCAGTACTATCGGCTGCAATATTGCACTCTGCCTTGACATAGGATGCCGTACCACCGCCCTGACGCGCAAATACATCGCGCAAATCGTAGCAGATATACTCGCCCGACTGCCACGGAGCGGTTGATACCCAGAAGCGCAACTGCTTAGGCTCAAAGACCACTGAGTGGTGGGCAATAAATTGGTTTATAGACTTCTCGTTGCCGATACCGATATCCTCCCCCTGCAGACCATATCTATTGCGCAGAATCTGCACCGCATCCGCTGCATCTACAGGCGCATATTGAGCCACCAACTCACCGAGGCGGGCATAGCGGTATGGGCTATCACTGGTGGCGATATTCTGCCGATTGTGGTCGTCGTCCATATCGGGACTCTGGTAGTGGTTGGTACACAGAATATTTGACTTATCGCTGCGATAGAGAGCCATACGCTCCGGGGTCTTCTCAATAATTGCTGCATAGCCATCTGCAGCAGAGGCGATAAGCAACGACTCGGAGACAAAGGTCTCTGCCTGCTGAGCTATGGCGTACGCCTGCTCTATATTTGCGGCATACTGGAGTATCTGGCGAGCCAGCAGCGATATAGGCATAGCCGAGCCGGTAGGGATATCGCCCTTGGCGGCGTTGATTGTAACGGTCAGTCCGCACTCGTTCATACCCGACAGCACGCCCATCATACCCGCCCACGAGATAGAGGCGAAGCGATAACCCTCGTCAGGCTCTACGAAGAGTACAAACCTATTCTTTGCAAAATCGTCACCCAAGTAGAAGTCAAAGTTGCGACCCACAATCAACTCTCCACTCTGGCTATCTGCGCCCCAGCAGGCGAAGGAGCTACAACCCACAAGCATATACTGCTGTATGGCGTGGCCTATATCGTGGGCAGCGTGGAAGTTCAGCTGACGGACATAGGGCGAGCCATAGCGGTTATACTCCTCGGTGCAGTAGTGGGACATGGCGCATATCTCCTCGCGGAACTGATCGGGAATATGGCGAGCCATATCGCGGTTGAAGATGATTATCAGCTTATGCAGCCACTCTACCCACAAGTCGGATGGCACAAGCTCGTGCATACGCGCCACGAAGGTATCCTCCTGCTGACGGATAAGGCTCTGACTCATAAGGCCGTATGTAGCTCCGCGCTCCGTAGCATCGCCCGCGATATATGCCTCCCAGAGTCCATACTCATTCAGGCGAAGCGAGGAGCCTTGACACACCTTCAGCTGTTGGGTATCCACCGCAAGGGTATATTGCTCCATATCCACCGCCACATCGGGCATGCGGAAGTCGGCAGTAAGGTATAGATATGCACCAACGGCAAAGAGCAATGCCGCGGCAGCCACAGGGAGCGCTACGATAAGTAGCAGTATCTTCACTATCCTTTTCATACTACGCACCTCCTATCTTTTTAGCTAAATACTCTACGCCCAATATCTCCGAGCAGGTGACTGCCGAGGAGATGGTCGTACCTAAACATCCGTGTATATTGAGGCTCTGCCCCGTAAGCAACATATTTGATATTCGCGTGCGGGCAGGCAGCAGCGTAACCATCGGGTTACGACAATCCTTGACTATGCCGTAAGCACTACCCTCGGGTGTTGCCGTATAGTCGCGATATGTGAGTGGCGAGGCGGTGTAGATATGCTCCACAGCGCTGCGCAGGTCGGGATAGTAGCGCGAAACAAAGTCCAGCACAGCGGAGCTGAAGTCGCGCTTAAACTGCTCATACTCAGCACCACGATGACCCAGCTGAGTATCCGCCCACTGCTGACAGAGGGCGTACGGCATAGGGGTAAGCAGCGTTACCACCTGCGTATACTCGCTACCACTACTTGGCTGCATACAGAGCAGCGCATATGGGATATTATAACCCTTATAGTCGCCCTCCAACGACCAAGCATCGGTGGTGTTGAACATATAGTGGTTTTGGTTCACATACCGCACCGTATCTGGCTTAAGCAGCAGGTAGGTGGTAAAGAGTCCGTAGGTATTTGGCAGCGAATTTATGCGCGTAAAAAATGCCTTCTTATAGACCGTATTATTCTCAAGCAGCGAGAATGTCACAGCAGGATGCAGGGAGGAGATAACCCACTTAGCCTCCACGCGCTCGCCCGAGGTGGTCTCTACATACTCTACCCTATCGCCACAGAGGGCAATCTTTGCGACCTTGGCATTGGTGCACACCGTACCGCCACAACCCTCTATCTGCTGCACAAGTAGGTCGGCAAGTTGCTGCGAGCCATCTGCAAAGGCGTAAGCGCCCTCAATATTGGAGTGGGTTATCATACCATACTCATAGAGCGATGTGGTGAGCTTATTACCCGCAAAAAGTCCGCTATTTCCAGCAAGGACATTGCGCAATTTTGGGTCTGTGATATGCTGTGCAATATGGTCGTAGGCAGATACCGAGAGGTACTCCATACCGCCATTGGATATACGCCCCTGACGCAGAATCTCGGGCGAAATCAGCTCGCCAACACTACGCAGCGAGGCACAAAGCGACTCCAGTCCCCTACGCTGAGCAGGGAAGTGCGCCGCCAGAGTATCTACAAATCGCTCGTAACCCATAGCGTGGCAGTAGCTCTGCTCCCCAAAGTGGAAGTGGTCAAAGCCACTCTCGTCCAACTTGCGGAGCTTCAGCGAGTCCATAATACCCAGATACTTGAAGTACTGGTGCATAATCTGACCCTCCGACAGGCTACCGACATAGTGCATACCCGTATCCAATGTGCGACCATTGCGCCTAAAGGACTGCAAGCAGCCGCCGATGACGCTATGCTGCTCAAGCAGAGTGACACCCAAGCCCTCCTTGCTGAGCATAGCCCCGCAAACAAGACCGGCAAGTCCACCACCGATTATTACAACATCACACCTACTCATCGCACACCTTTGTTAGTATATAGAGCGTCTGCGAGCTACTACGCTCACACGGACGCACCTTTATATTAAGACCATTATCCGCCGCAAACTGACGCATCCACTCTGCATCTACAAAGTAGAGCGGCGCAGTGGTCTTGTTAAACTTCAGAATCTTGGTAGACCACACCTCCGACTGCTCCACCTTGCAGTGTGTAGCCATCTTGGAGCTATCGCCATCGCGGACGATAATCACTCCGCCCGCATTGAGGCTCTCTGCTGCTCGCTGCAGAATATCGCGCTGAGACTGCTGGTCTACATAGTGCAAGCTGTCGTTAAACAGCACCGCATCCGACTGCGGGATATCCACCGTGCGCATATCGGCACAGAGGAAACTGATATTACCCCGCCTACAGAGGAAAGAGTGCTGGGCAAGCTCTACCTTATTGCTGTCGTAGTCAATGCCCACAACCCTACGCTCAGGGCTAAGCATGGCGAGCATAAATGACATCTGACCATAGCCGCAGCCCATATCGGTAATGGTTGCGTTGCGCGGCACGAGCTTATCCCACAAATCGTAGTAGCCATCCATACGGCACTTGACGCGCATATACCACTCCAATATCGGCCCCTTATATACATAATTCTTTATCAGCGCACGGCGGAAGTAGAGGTCGCTGACCCTGCCTATCTCGCCACAGAATATGCGATACTGCTCCTTATACCACTGGCGGATACTCTTAGCCTGCTGCTGGTATGTATCGCCGAAGGTCGTATCGCCATAGCTTATACGCTTGAGGGTCTTGGTTGCAATAATGCCCGACTTGATATAGAATCCCTGACGCTTTGCCGACACCTGACCCGCACCGTAGATAACCATAGGCAGTATATCCAACTTAAGCAGCTGAGCGAGGTAAAAAGCGCCCTTATGAAAACGCTGCACCGAGCAGTCTGCCGAGCGAGTACCTTCGGGGAATATCACCACCGAGTAGCCCTCCGAGATGCGCTGCTGCAGGCGCTCTGCCAGAGCCTCATAGCCATCGGCAGAGTGGTGGAAGTCGGCATAGCGGACTATCCAGCCGAAGAATGGAGAGTTCCACACCCAGCTATTGGTAACCATAACAATCTTAGGCGTAGTAGATAGCAGCAGCAGGATATCTATAAACGACTGGTGGTTGGCAATGATAACTGCTGACTTGCTATAGTCCTCGCCATAAGGGTTCTTGCGCACCGTCTTTACGGTTATCATCGTGCTGAGGAATAGGCGCGTGAAGCGGTAGACCATACGATGAAAGGCGAGCTTCTTGGTCGTACGCTTAAGGGGCAGCACCATCAGCACAAGCATATATATCTGCGCAAGGATACATCCGAGCAGGAAGTAGAGGAAACTATACAGAGTATTGAGCACACCACCCAGCGTATACGGAAAACCTCCGCGCTCGGTCTGCGAGGTTACAAGCAATCGGAAGAGCATCGGCTGCACGGTATACGACACAAGCACCACCACGCTAAGTCCCAGCACCGAAATCAGGGCGATAGACTGCAGTGCCGGATGCTTTGCAAATATCAGCACACCCATACCCACAATGGCGGTAAATGCCGAGAAGAATATCGCCGTCTTATGCGCTCCCAGCACCTTTTTACCACTACGATACTCCTGCAGCAGACCGTCCATAATAAAGATACTGAAGTCGTCGCCGATACCGAAGATAAAGGTGGCAAGGATGATATTTACGATATTGAACTTGATGTCAAACAGCGCCATCATACCCAGTATTATCACCCAGCTGACAGCCATAGGCAGGAAGGTGAGCAGCGTAAGCTCTATACGGCCATACGAGACAAAGAGCGCCAGAAAGACGATGAGCGAGGAGACAAAGAGTATATAGTTGAAGTCGTTGCTGGTAGACTCCACCATCTTTGAGGAGAAGTAGCCACGATCTATCACCGCCGTATTGGGCAGCGCATCTAACTGCGCGTAGACATCCGCCTTGTGGCAATCATCTATAGCCACGCGACAGAGCATTGACATATACCCCTCCGAGCTATTCACCCACTCCGAAACCACCGGCACCTCGCCAATCTCAGCCTTGGTGTAGAGGCAAGGGGTATACTCTGCAGATATAAGCTCCTCAAAGCGACCGAAAGCACCACTACGGAAGCCATATCGGCTCTCCGATGTCTCAATTTTCGCCATCGTAGCTGCGCGGTGCTTACTCCAAAAGGCGTTCCAGCGCTCAATGCGGCGCTGCTGCTCGGCAAGCGGAATGACAAGGTCGTCAATTATCACCACATCGCTAACCACCCCCTGCGAGGCGTAAGAAGCAAGTTGCTCAGAGAGTGCCGAGTACTCCTCCATAAGGCCATCCAGACTCTCTGCACCCGTAACGATATAGACATCCCTGCTCTCGTCGCCAAAAATCTCCGCCGAGCGAGCCTCAGCCTTAGCGATATGGTCGGGGATATAGTTGATATTTGACATATTGTCGTCAAACTCAACATCGCGGTAGAAGAATAGCGCCGTAACAAAGAGCACAACGATAGGCAGCACCACCCATCTATTACCCTCGTACTTATAGCTCACAGCGCGCTCAATATGGTTCAGAAAACTACTCTTAGTTGTAGTGTCAAAGCCACGCAGAAATTGAGGCAGGAATATGAGGCTGAAGAGCGTTGTTCCAATCAGTGTAAAGACAGAGAATAGTCCCATATCCTGCAGCAGCGACGAGGAGGTAAAACATAGCGCTGCAAAGGCACCGATAGTTGTAAAGCAACCGATAGTGAGCGGCAGGGTCAGCTCCTCGATAATCTCCTTAGGCGAGGATATGCTATTGAGGTGCGAGATGATGTGTATAGAGTAGCTGAGCGATATACCCAGCACCACCGTACCTGCGCCGATGGCGATAGCGGACATCTCCCCCTGCACAAGCCACACCATAGATAGCGCGAAGAGGAAGCCGAATGCCGGCGGGGTGATAATCAGCGGTATAGACCAGCGATTACGGAAGGCGAGGAATAGCACAAAGAGTATAAAGAGCATTGCCAGGCCCAGCGTGATATTTGCATCGTGCTTTATCTGGCGAGCGTTATAGACGGCAATTATCGGACCGCCAATGCAATCTACAGCCACGCCCTCAACCTCGGCAACAGCCTCAGCCGCCTCCAGCCCACTTACCAGCGCGTCGTTATTTCCCGTATCGCCCAGGCTATTGCTCGGCTGGATGAATATCATCATCGTTGTAAGGTCGGCGGTAAAGAGTCTGCCGTTGTATATCTCGTACTGCAGGTTTGGATTAAACTGCTCAAATCGCTGCAGCAGGTGCGTACCAATACCCAGCGGGTCTTGCATAACCACATCGCCCACGACCATACCCGATGGTGAGGTAAGCAGGTCGTAAGCACCCTTCACTGCCCTATCCACGCCTCCATTTGCAATCTTCTGTTCCAGCGCCTGATAGTCGGCATCGGTGAGAAAAATCGGCAGGTAGGAGTAGATGAACGAGGTGCAGCTGCTGATGGTCTGAGAGTCGGCATAGGCAGTCATTGAGGAGATAAGTCCCTGGTCCAACAGCGGAGTGATATGCTGCTCAAAGCTCTCTGCCGAGGCGATGATAGCATCGGGGTCGGCACCGCTGAACATCACTATTATCTTATCCTTGGCAGCTACATTGTCAAAGGTGGCACTCTTTTTCTTGTCCGAGCTGTTGAAGAAGTTGGTGATATTCTCCTGAAACGATATCTGCGAGGCCATAACCGCGCAGATAGCCACCGAGAGTATCAGCGTCAGATAGAACGCCACTCGGTGCTGCTCAAACCACTCGTATATATATACAAAGAGCTTACTCATCTCTACTCTGTCGTTTACAAATAACCATTATTGCGTATGATAGCACAAAGACCGCCACGGCAGCTATTGTCGCCAGCACGAAGCTACCGACTATATACTGATTAAGGCTCTGCAGCACACCCTCCAGCGTAATACCCTCCAGCGTAAAGGCATTCGCCTCGCCCAGCACCGCAGCACCAAGTGCCACACTGCCGTAGAGGATGAATGGTATCATCGGCGGTATGCTTATATTTGAGAAGGCTATCGCCACAACCTTATTCAGGCGCATAAAGTGGGCTGCCACACCCGCAAAGACCATCTGGTAGCCCCATATCGGAATTATACCGCAGAATACGCCCCAGCCCATCGCCGCCGCCATAGCTGCGTTGGAGTCCTTGCTGTGGGTGATATTCTGGCTGATAAACCTCTTGATATTTTCACCCGTCAGCGAGCGCAGGAACTTCCACGGGTAGTAGAACAGCAGCGCATAGAGCACCAGCACCGTGTTGAGTATACTTATGCGGGTAAAGTCCTGCAGCGGGCGAAAGTGCGACACGCGCTCCTCAACGGGCGGATAGTAGACCTTGATAGGCACATTCTCCACATTCACCCCGCGCCAAGCAGCACGCACGATAACCTCTACCTCAAACTCGTAGCGGCGAGTAATAAAGTGGATATTCTGCAGTCGCTCAAGCGGATAGAGTCTAAAGCCCGACTGGGTATCCGACAGCTCCTGCCAAGTCTCTACCTTGTACCAGAAGTTTGAGAACTTATTGGCAAAGGTGTTCTTTGACGGCATATTATCCGCCGCAAGGTTACGCGCACCGATAAGCAGACTATCAGGCGCCTGCTCAATTCTATCCACAAATACGGGTATATCGTCGGCATAGTGCTGACCGTCCGAGTCTATAGTTATCGCATAGCGATAGCCCCACTCGTATGCCCTCTTAAGGCCCAACTTCAAGGCGTAACCCTTGCCCTGATTCTTCGGGTAGTCAATCACGCGAATGCCCTCTGTAGATGCCAAAATCTCCGCCGTATTATCCGTAGAGCCGTCATTTACCACGATAATATCAGATGCAAACTGCTTCACATCCGCTATCACCTGACCGATAGTTGTGGCATTGTTGTATGTAGGCATCAGCACCACACACTTAAGTGCCGCCATTCGCTGCTTATATGTCGTTGTAGTGGTCATTACTCTATCTCTGCTCTAAGTTTTAGCGCCGTCTGATTATCTGCTACGCGAACAGCCGTTGCTCGCACCTTATTCTCCGTAATTGTGATATTAAGCACCACCTGCAGTCCCTCTGTAGGGATAAGGGCAGAGAGGTACTTGCACTCCTTGATAGTGACAAAGTGGACATCCCGCTGTAGAATGCGACCGATAATCTCGCGAATAATAGTGAGCGTACACACCCCAGGAACTACCGCCTGCGAAGGGAAGTGACCCTGGTAAATAGGGTGCTGGGCAGCAAGTGTCAAGGTTGCAGTATAGCCATCCTCAACAGCCGCAATGCTATCTATATTGTAAAAGTTACCCTCTAATCGCATACCTTAAAAAAGTTTACTATCTATAGCCACATTAAAGTGCTTATCCATAAAGCTATACATCGTGTAGTCGCCCGTACGCTCATCCATACGCAGTGTGTTGAGCGACATATTTGCCCTATCAAAATGGATTGCAATCTTGGCAATCTTCGCCCCCTTGCCACGCTGTGGCGTAAGGGTTACAATCCACTCCTTTGCACTCTGCTCTACAGCGTAACTATACCCGCGAGCAATCTGCTCAAAGTCGCCCACCACGCAAGCGGAGAGTATAGCACTCAGATTCTTGAGCATAGGGTTTGAGGCAACCTTGGTCTTGGTAGTATTGCCCGCCGTGCACATCTCAAACCACTCGGAGGTCATCTTTATATAGTCGCCATCCTCAAAGCGGAGCAACATATTACCGCCCTGCTGAAAGTAGAACTGCCCACCCTTAACCACCGCCGAGGCGAGTACAGACACCTCGCGCGTCTGGGTAAAACGGCACTTTATGGAGGTCACATCCCCATTTTTCGTCTTCAGCTCCTGCTCAAACTGCTGCGCCATATCACTCTGCTGTGCCGAGGTGGTCACTGCAGAGAGCATCATAAGCAACAGCGCTATTACTCTAATTCTCATAAGCATCTACATTTAGCATCTTGTCTAACGACTCAAATCTATATCCGCGCTCCAAGGTCACATCTATCAGCTCGGCAAGCAGTCGCTCCGCCCCGTCGCACCTATCGTGCAGCAGGATAATACCCCCCGTATGGAGTCTGCGGACAACACTCTGCCACACCTCGCGGCGCGTGCGGCTACTCATAGTATCCAACGAGCGGATACTCCAGCCAATGGTCCTATATCCACGAGAGCGAACAGCCCTGCCGATAATCGGGTTTGTCACCCCAAATGGGGGTCTGAAGAGCTGCGGCTTAAGCCCCGTAGCCTCAAAGATAGCCTTGTGGCACATATCCAACTCCTCCTCAACGCGCACCCTACTACGCAGCGGGAAATATGCCGAGTGGGTGTGGGTATGGTTGCCAACCGTATGCCCCTCCTCTACAATTCGGCGGACAATATCGGGGTGCTGAGCAACCTTACTGCCGACAAGAAAGAATGTCGCCTTAACACCGCGCTGGCGAAGAGTATCCAGCACAAGAGGGGTCATCACCGGGTCGGGTCCATCGTCAAAAGTGAGGGCTACAACGCGCTCGGTGGTCGCTGCACGGCATAGAGTGCGGAGGTAGACATTACTCCCGACATCTGCCGACGCCCATACCATAAAGAGTATCAGGCACAGGACCACTATGGCGACTATCCAATACATTGCACCCTAAAAACTGCCGGCGCTGCGCCGAAATATTCGTTATAGACAACAACCTCACTCTCTCCCTGCTGCACAAGGCGCACAGCCTCGGCAAAGGTATATGCCGCCGAGGTTGGGAATAGTCCATACTTCGCATAGCCGTTATATACTACCGTTGCATCTGCCCTCGTAGCGTAGCGCTCCCTGCACTGCTCTACGGTAAGGCTCTGACAAAGAAAATCTATAGCTGTAACCTGAGCCACACTCTGCTCGCTACGCTGAGCTGTAAGGCGGGCGAATACTGCACCCTCGCCATCAGCCACCGTACGAAAAGCACCCATACGCTCCATAATACGGTGTTGCGAAGGGGTCTGCTCGTCAAAAGCGCCGACAAGCACATTGCAACTCTCGCCATCGGCAATACGCATCATAGCGTCCAGCAGCGCATCCTCAAAGCTATGGCTACGGTTTACATAGGTCACATTGTAGCAGTGGTTATGGCGCAGAAGTGCTATCTGCCCACCCACCGTATTGAATGTAGACTGGATAAATGGCGTTGGGTTGAGCAGCTGCTCGTGCTCCACAATCATATTGCGCAGAAACTTCTCGCTATCGGCAAGGCATCCCCACCCCGTAGCGGTAATTATTGCATCCAGCGCATCTATACCCTCCGTACCACCTACACACTCTACTGCCGTAGTTACAGCGCTCTTTATCACGCGGCTCATACGGCGACGCAGACCTGCATCGGGGATAAGCAGCTTGATATCGGTAGCCACATCCTGGGCCGTAACAACACTATCTATATAGCACCTCATATTCTATCGCGTAAAGAGTAGTGAACTACAGTTACCACCAAAGCCAAAGGAGTTTGTCAGCACGCTATCTATCTTCGCCTGCTCAAAGGCTGTTACAGGGTGCAGACCATACTCCGCTATTGGGGTTGTAAAGTTGAGATTCGGATAACGACAGCCACGCACTATAGATAGCACCGACAGCACAGCCTCTATACCTCCCGCCGCAGCAAGGGTGTGACCCGTAAATGCCTTGGTAGAGCTAAACGGAGGGACATTATCCCCAAAAAGGCGGATGAAGGCGGCACTCTCCGAGGCGTCGTTATTGCCCGTACCCGTACCGTGAGCGTTGATATAGTCCACGCTCTGCGGCTCTACGCCAGCCATCTGTAGCGCCTGAGCCATAGCCTGATAGGCACCATTACCCTCTGCCGACGAGGCGGTCTGGTGGTGTGCATCGTTGCGGTTAGAGTAACCACTCAGGTGGCAGTAGTACGAGCAGGCCTCCTCCTCGCGCTGCAGCACCAAGTAACCCGCGCCCTCGCCCAGGTTGAGTCCCGCGCGGCTACTATCAAAAGGTCGGCAAGGCTCGCCATCTAAAATCATCAGCGACTTGAAACCATTGAGCGTAAAGGCACTAAGGGCATCACTCCCGCCCACAACGACATAATCTACAATATTGTGTTTGAGCAACTTAGCACCCGCAATAATGGCATTTGCTGCCGACGAGCAGGCGGTGCTGATAGTTGTCCTATAGCCGTTAATACCGCAGTGGCGAGCAATAGCGTCGGTACTTGCGGCGCAGTCGTGCATCCTCACATCGCGCAGTCGTCCGCGGCTATCGTCCTCAATAAAACTCTCAAAGAAGTGCTCGGTAAGGTCCATACCGCCCACCGAGGTAGATGATACCAGACCTACGCGGCGGGTATAGTCTATATCTGCACCCGCCATAGCCTCCCGAACCGCCAGAATACCGAGCAGTGCCGTACGCGACAGATGCTCGCTCTGCGGTATGGAGAGCATTGAGTGCAGTTGCTCGTTAGTCACAGCAATCTCGCCCACGGGCAGGCGGTTGGCAGTGCGCAGCAGCGTCGGGGTGGCAGAGATACCACTCTCACCCCTGCATATACGCTCAAGGTTACGCTCCACACCCACGCCGAGTGCCGAGACAATACCTACACCTGTGACTACGATACCCATACCCTACTTACGATTCTGCATAATATACTCTGCAAGGCTATTTACCGAGTAGAATACCGGCTTTGCCTCTGCCGAGTTGGCGAGCTTTACTCCGTAGTACTTCTCCAAAATAAGGATAATCTCCAACGCATCTATTGAGTCCAGACCCAGACCGTCGCCAAACAGCGGCGCTGCTGCGTCAATATCCTCTGGGGTAATCTCCTCTAAGTTGAGCTCCTCAATCAGATGCTCCTTTAACTCCTGTACAAGCTGTTCCATATCAATCATTTTTTAATAGTTTTACATCTACACTCCAATTCCCCTTCAGGTAGTCGCACCAGCCGCATATAACCGCATCGGCAACCCCCGTAGCTATCAGTGTGCGGGCATACTGCTCTGCAGTACCACTATCCGCACTCTCTATAAAGAACGTATTATCGCCCTGAATCTTATGTCTTATACACATCTGCCCCGCCGCAACATTTGCCAGCGTATAGACAAACACCGCAGGCGAAGCACCCTCCGCCGTGTGGCTGTTAAGTATCTGCTGATGAGCAGCGTCGGCATCCAACGAGGCAGAGCAGTTCGCCAGCACTATAGCGCGGCGCGTAGGCTCTACATCCCCAAAACCCTCTATGGCAAGCAGTCGCTCAACGGCCACATAGAGCGCCTTGCTCATATCGCTCATCTTGTAGAACTTCATATCGCTCTGCCCAAAGGTGCGGAACTGCTCGCGGATAAACTGCGCAAATGGCAGCTCCGACTGCGGCAGCGTATACTCCGCCACCTGCTTCACTCCGCGACAAGCTATCTCTGCACCCTGATGCGCACCCATATCAAGTACCACCGCCGCATTGCAACCACCAAATCCCGAGGCGGTCTTTACACAGCAACGGCCCTCTATGCTCTGCGCCCCTGCCGAGAGTTGTAGTTTATGTGGCGTATCGGAGCTCTCAAACCCCTTAGTGCCAAATATATAGTCCTGCTTAAGGCTCTCGGCACAGAGTATCAACTCCACAACGCCCGAAGCTCCGAGCGTATGGCCGATATAACCCTTCAGGCTATTGAGTGGCTTGCAATCTAACCCCGCCCAAGCGACCGCCTTGCTCTCCATCTCGTCGTTGTAGCGAGTGGCCGTTCCGTGAGTATTGACAAAGCCTATATCGTCACATCCCACGCCCGCCTCTGCCATTGCACGGCTGATGGCGTAGTAGAGGCCATCGCCCGTACGAGAGGGCCCTGAGATATGGTTTGCATCGTTGGTTATAGCACCTCCCGCAAGGCGGATATTGCTATCCGCAAGGGCGCTATCCGTAGTAAGCAGTACCGCAGCAGCTGCCTCGCCAAGAGTCAGACCATCGCGCTGCGCATCGTACGGACGGCACGGAGCAGGGCTGATAGACTTAAACGACGCGAAGCCCGAGGTGATAAACTCGCACAGCGCATCTGCACCCGCAACAATAGCGTGACGGCACCTACCCTGAAGTATCATCTGCCTTGCCACAACAAATGCCGAAACACCTGATATACAAGCATTTGAGATAACCACTGGACGAGCAACGCAACCAAAATATGCAGCAATACGCTCTGCCGAGGCGTAGAGGAAGGCGCGCGGTGGGATATTGTCGCAATCCTCTGCAAGCAGCTCCACATTGCCCTTTGTCGTAGAGATTATAAGCTGCGTATCTGCATCCGAGAGCTGCACGCCCGACTGCTGAACAACATCTGCAATCTGGGCGATAATCATCGCCTCAAAGCGGGTATATCCCTCTATGGCAGCCACCTGCGAGCATCCTGCATACATACCCCACGCGCTCTGGTAGCTAAGACCACTCTTGCCCTCATTCATAGCAGCAAGGGTCTGAGCCTTATCCCCCAGGCAGGTGCGCATAGCCGATGCGCCAAGGTATATGTCTACTCTCTGTTTAGCCATCTCTCTTTCCACTGCTCAAAAAAGGCAGGGGTATTCAAACACATCTCTCCGTTACTATCCACAAATACCTGCACAGAGCTTCCGCGGGCAATCAATGCCCCGTCGCTCTGGCGATGAATGACATACTCAAAGCAGAGCTTTGCCGCTGCAGTATCAATATATCGGGTCTCAATCACAGCCACATCGTTTACCGTCAGCGGCGAGACATACTGCAACTGCAAATCTACTATCGGAGCAGTGTATCCATTGCCGTAGAAGTCCATATATCCGAGACCGGGGTACTGGCGACCAAACGCCTCGCGACCATCCTCAAAATATCGGACATACTCGCCATGCCACACCACCTGCATAGAGTCCACCTCGCTAAAGCGGACGGTGGTCTGCGTGGTGCAGACGAGTGCTGCCTGAGCAGTGCCTATTTTACGATTACGCTTCATCTGTATTCAAAAAAATCTTCATCTTACACGAGGCTATCTGCTCGCCCGCCACGCAGCACACCGCGCGAATAAGCGTAATGCCAAGCACCTCCTGCAGAACCTCTATAGTTGTAAAAATCTGCTCCCCCACAGCTGGATGGCGCAAGATACTAAAGTCATTCACCGAGCCGATATAGCCGATAGGCACCGCCTGATTCTTGCTACGGAAAATATAGCCGATACGCGCCGCTGCCGACTGGGCAATATGCTCAATAAGGCCGCACTCCGAGAGGCGATTATCCTCTACAAAGATGTTATCCTTATATACGGCAAAACGAGTCCTTGACAGATTTTCATCAATGCCAAGAAACTCATCTACCATCACAATAGGAGCTCTCTGCGGAATTAAATCCAGTATATTATCCATTCTTTCGCTTACATATCATTATTGAGTGTCCCAGACCTAAACCATCCACAATCTGCTCCACCTCCAGACCCGCATTGTTCACACAACGAGCCATATCGTCCGAGTGGTACATCTTACTATTTCCATTTGCCAAGGCGGTGAAGTAGATGCTTGTCAGCGTGAGGCAGTATGCCGCAGTCTCGTACTTCTGACGATCCCAGAAGGTCTCCATAATATAGAGGCGCGAGTGGTCGTCCATAGACTCGGCAGCACGACGGCAAATGCTGGTAACCTCACTCTCCGAGAAGCAGTCAAGGAACTGACTCATCCAGATAACATCAAAGGCAGGGGTTGGGAACTTAACACTCTCGTCCAGCAGGTTGCATCCATAGCCGTGGATACGCTCAGCGCCAGGTTTTCCTGCAGTCTGCTGACGCATCATCTCCAGCTGCTGCGGCAGGTCCATAATAGTCACCTCAACATCGCTATTATACCCTACGCACTGCATCGCCCAGCGACCAGTATTGCCACCCACATCCAACAGTCGGCTGACCTTACGCTCGCCATCAAAGATAATCTTCAGCGCAGCGGCAAAAGAGCCATCAGAGTAGAAGTGGTCAAAGCCAAACCAACTCTTCTGCACCTGCTCGGGCAGGGATGAGAGTCCCTCGTAGATTGTTGCCCAGTCGCCAAAGACCTTCAGTCCCGATGGCTTACCCTCTGTAAGCGCCTGCTCAAGGCTGAACAGTCCCAGGTAGTTCACATCGTGGTTGAACTCCATATTTGCCTTTGCCATAGGGTCGTTGAGCAGAAACCAGCCAGCCTTGGAGATGGTAAACTTATCATCCTTGGTCTTGATAGTACCGATAGAGAGCGAAGCCTCCAGCAGCACCTGCACGGCGTAGTTTGTAAGCCCCGTATGCTCAACAATCTGAGCCTGAGTAACGCCCTTATGGTTGGCAGAGAGGAAGTCCAGTATGCCAAACTTAACCATCAGGCGTGAGACCTGAAATACCATCGGTGCAAATGCAATCTCCTGCGCAAGGCGTTGTGCCTCAAGGGCTGTCTGATGCTCCTTGCCGTAGGCATCCTGAAGTGGCTGTGTGAGTTTCATATACAGTCTGTTAATCTATGTTCCAAAAGTTGTAAAAGTTAAACCACTGGCGTGGGTAGCGCCTAACCATCCCCTCTAACGAGGATGTATACTGCGCCATAAGCTGCTCCACCGAGATTTTATCCTCCATCGTAGGCATCTGAAAGACAAAGCGGTAGGTCATACCACTCTCGCGCATAGCGTAGTAGAATACCACCGGCACGCGGCACTTTGAGGCAATCTTAAACGGCCCTACAGGAAAGGCGGCAGGTGCTCCCAGAAAATCGGTAACATTTACCCTATCCTTATCCACAAATCTATCGCCGTTGAAGCAGATATACTCGCCATTGTTGAGGGCAATCTTCATCTGCAGCATCGCCGCAATAGCATCCTGGTTGATGGCGATAATCTTGAACTCATCCTCGCGAGAGCTATTCTCGTCCAACACCTGCTTTATCTGCTGGTGCTCGGCATCCATCATCACGATGTTTATACGCTTGCCATAGCTGCCGAAAAATCCCGCGCCAGCCTCCCAGCATCCGATATGGGCGCCAATCATAACCACACCCTGACCGCTATTGAGTATCTCAAGGAAGCGATCGTAGTTGTCAAACTTGTAGTTGTAACGCCCGGCCATGCCTCCCTTCATTGCAATCTTATCTATCAGCGTCTGCCCAAAAACATAGTAGTGGCAGTATAACTCCTTGATAGAGGCAAGCACTCCGAGGCGGCGGCGCTCCCTGTTATAACGCCATATTGCCCGCGTAGCCTTTGGCGCAAAGGGGATGAAGTAGATGACTATAAAGGCCAAGAAACAGTAGGCACAGCGGACACCGAGCAGGCGGATGGTGTATACAAAAAATTGATACCCAAACCGTCCTCCGCGCGACTTACCGCTCCACTGCTTCTGGGTCTGCTTAGCCATTGATTTTGCTATTCAGTAGCTGGTAAAAATCCTGGAAGGTGGCAATGCCAACAAAGTCTGGGCCCTTGAGCGTAACGCCGAAGTGCTGCTCTACAAGCACCACAACATCTACAAGGTCAAGGCTATCAAGACCCAGCGTCTGCTTGAGCGAAGCCTCCGGAGTAATCTCCGCCTGATCTATCTCAAACTCCTCTGCAAGCACCTCTGCAGCTTTTTCTACAATCTCCTCAAATGTCATTTTGGTTCCTCTTATTTAAGTTTTCTAATTATCAGTGTTGAGTTCGTTCCGCCGAAGCCAAACGAGTTGCTCAGAAATGTATCAAACGATATATCTACCCTCTGCTTAGGGATGTTGATATTTGCAGAGGCCTCGTCCGCCTCCTCAAAGTTGAGGTTTGCGGCGATAAAGTTATTCTGCATCATCAGCACCGAGTAGACCACCTCGCTGGCACCTGCCATCCACATCTCGTGGCCCGTAAAGGACTTTGTAGAGGCGACATAGGGCTTATGGTCGCCAAAGACCTCGGCAATAGCCTTCGCCTCGTTCATATCGCCAATAGGGGTAGAGGTTGCGTGGGCATTGACATAGCCAATCTCGGTAATATCTATACCCGCATCGCGGATAGCCATCTGCAGCGAGCGCTTAGGGCCATCCACATTTGGCACAGAGATATGGTCGCCATTAGACGAGAAGCCGTAGCCCACAACCTCCGCAAGGATAGTTGCTCCACGACTTACAGCCGACTCGTAGCTCTCAAGTATCACCGTTGCTGCGCCACCACTTGGCACCAATCCATCGCGGTTCTTATCAAATGGGCGAGAGGCCTTCGCAGGCTCATCCTCTCGTGTTGAGAAGGCATTGAGGGCGTCAAAGTTACCCACCGAGTACTTATTAACCTCCTCCGCGCCACCGCAGATAACGCACTGCTGCAAGCCCTGCTTGATGAGCATATATCCCATACCGATGGCATGCGAGCCACTGGCGCAAGCACCCGAGACGGTAAAGTTTATACCGCGCAGGTTGAAGATGGTAGAGAGGTTCATCGTGATGGTCGAGTTCATAGACTGGAAGATATTTCCCGACCCCACAAGGATGGTATTCTTCTTCTCGCGGATAATATCTACGCCCGAAATCACGGCCTCGGCACTACTGTCGTTGCCATAGAGTATACCCACCTCGTTTGCCAGCAGGTAATTACTGTCTATACCCGCCTGAGCGAGTGCCTCAACGGTTGCAAGGTAGGCATACTGGCCATGCTCCGGAAGGCAGAGGCGCTGACGACGGTCAAGCATACCCTTCAGATTGGGTTTCTCCAGAATACCACACAGCGACGAGCGATAACCCATCTCCTTTCGCTCTGGTGCAATGCCGATGCCCGACCTGCTGTTGAAGAGGGAGTCAAGTACCTCCTCCTTATTCTTTCCAATACAGGAGTAGATACCCATTCCTGTAATTACAACTCTCTGTGACATACTAAGTGTAGATTCCTCCGTTTATAGATATTACCTCGCCAGTGATATACGCCGCAGCATCCGATACCAAGAAGGCTACCAGCTCTGCCACCTCCTCAGCCTCGCCAAAGCGACCTGCAGGGACAAGTTTCTTGAGCTCCGCCTCGTTCAGGTCGGCAGTCATATCACTCTTGATAAAACCAGGTGCTACGGCATTTACCGTAACGCGCTTCTTTGCCACCTCCTGAGCCAGCGCCTTAGTTGCGGCGATAAGTCCGCCCTTGGCTGCCGAGTAGTTCGCCTGCCCAGGCATACCCTTGATGCCCGAGAGCGATGCCACATTTACTATGCGGCCCCACTTATGCACCAGCATATCCTTGAGCAGCGGCTGGGTGACATTGAAAAATCCGTCCAACGATGTAGAGAGCACGCTGCGCCACTCCGCCTCGGGCATCCACATCATCAGGTTATCCTTGCGAATACCGGCATTATTGACAACTACAGAGATATGCTCCCCCTCGTGTGCTGCGCGCCAGCTATCCAGCGCCGAGGCTACAGACTCGCTACTGCTAACATCAAAAGGCAGCAGCTCCGCCTGTCCACCCGCAGCCACTATATCGTTAAGGGTCTGCTGTGCTGCCTCGCTATTTGAGGCGTAGTTGATAATCACAGAGTAGCCCTGCGACGCCAGCTTGATGGCTATCGCGCGACCTATACCTCTGCTCGCTCCCGTAACAAGAGCATATTTTGTACTGTTCATCCTTCTATTATCTCTTAAGTTCAGCAATGATAGCCTCAATCTCCTTATACTTCGGCGTATCCTCCACAAACAGTGGCACGATAGCGCGCATCTGGTCGTAGAGTGCCTTGGTTGCAGGGGCAAGCCTATCTGCAATCTTCAGGCAGTCTACCGCCTGCACAAGCGCCATCATATGGATAGCCATAACCTGATAGCTATTCTCAATCACGCGCTGGCAGATAAGGGCTGAATTTGTACCCATTGAGACTATATCCTGATTGTCGTTATTGTTCGGAATAGAGTGCACATACATCGGGTTGGAGAGGGTCTGACACTCCGCCGTGGTAGATGTAGCGGTAAACTGCGACGCCTGCAATCCGTAGTTGAGTCCCAACACGCCGAGGTTTACAAATGGAGGGAGTATGCCGTTGATGCGGTCGTGAAACAGATAGTTCATCTGTCGCTCAGTGAGCATAGTGAGCTTGGTTACGGCAATCTTGAGTTTATCCATCTCAAAGGATACATAGTCGCCGTGGAAGTTTCCGCCGTGGATAACGGTCTTGTTTACAGAGTCCACTATCGGATTATCATCCGCCGAGTTCATCTCGTTCACAAGCACTGCCTGGCAGTTCTCCACCGCATCCCACACAGGACCGAGTATCTGCGGGATGCAGCGCAGAGAGTAGTACGGCTGCACCTTGTGCTCAAATACGCTCTGCTCGCTGCGGTGGTATAGCTCCGCCTCGCGGTCCAGAAGCATACCACTTCCCGCTGCAATCTCGCGCATACGAGCTGCTACGGCCTGCTGACCTGCATGGTGCTTCACACCATTGAGGGTCTGGGACATAAGGTCGTCGTAGGAGGATGCAATCTCGTTCATCAGCACCGACGCCTTGAGCGACCACTCCAGCAAACGCTGCGCATTGAAGAGGTTTATAAAGCCGATACCCGTCATCACCGCCGTGCCATTTGTCACTGCTAATCCCTCGCGGACATACATCTTCAGCGGCTCAATACCCAGCTGAGCAAGCACCTGGGCAGTATCTCGGCGAACACCCTGATAGAATACCTCGCCCTCGCCAATAAGCGCAAGAGCTATATGCGCCAGCTGCACAAGGTCGCCACTCGCACCCACGCTGCCGTGCTGCGGGATTACTGGATATATGCCACGATTGAGGAACTCTACGATAAGGTCGCAAGTCTGAATATTGACACCCGAGTGCGCCTGCATAAAGGTCATAAGGCGCGCCAACATGGCGGCACGAACACACTCCACCGGCAACGGCTCACCCGCACCTGTAGAGTGGCTGCGGATAATGTTGTACTGCAACTGATTTAGATGCTGGTCATCAATGCGCCACTGCGCCATAGGGCCAAAACCCGTATTTATTCCGTAGATAACCTTGTCCTTAGAAAACGACTCCAAGAAAGAGAAACTTCCTATAACCCTCTCCCTTGCATCGGCATCAATCTCTATATGTTCACCATTTTCAATAATCGCTCTAATATCTTCTGCCCGAAGATTACTACCAATTATCATCGTCTCTTGCTCTCAATTTCAAAATTTCACATAGGCTCACGCCCCCAAGTGGGCTATTTTTACACAACAGCCCAAACTTACTCGCAAAGATAGTAAAAAAGACTAAAAAAACGACTATTTTGAACATCTATGTTGGATAATTTCTTGCAAATATGCGATTTAGCTTAGCTATTGGCTGTTAGCCATTGGCTTTTGGCTCGCTTTCAGCGACCCTTCCCCCTCGCGGCTCGGCATAATGAGCGAGGGAGTGCCGCAGTCGCCGTAGGCGGTGCGGAGAGACACGACCGAGCTAACCGCCACTTAGTCCGAATCCGTCAACTCCCGCAAAAACAGCGGGCAAGCGCAGCTTGCTTTTTTGTTTTATATGTTACGCGGGAGCTTGCTCACTGGCGCAACATATAAAACAAAAAAACACGCCACTTATCGTGGCGTGTCTGCTGCTTGTGGGAGTTGACGGATTCGAACCGCCGACCCTCTGCTTGTAAGGCAGATGCTCTGAACCAGCTGAGCTAAACTCCCGAAAAAATGGCTTGGGACAACAAGAATTTTTCGCGTTCAACCGAAGTGCTATCCACACTACCTCGGCATCGCTCTTGCAACCCTCGCGCAAATGCGCCTGAACAAGGACTTGAACCTAGGACCCCATGATTAACAGTCATGTGCTCTAACCGACTGAGCTATTCAGGCATTTTTTAGAACCTTGAAGAACACTGTTCCTCGTTTTTCGTGGTGCAAATATAGAGCAAATATTTTATACCACCAAACTTTTTTGAAAAAAAATTAAAAAAAAATGTAACTTTGCGCTATGAAACGCGCTTTACCTATATTATTATTGCTGATTTTTCTCCCTTTTCTGACCCTTCAGGCGGAGGAGACGCCCCTCATTTTTGAGCTATCGCGCCACGACTTTGGCACCATTGCAGAGGATGGAGGCAAGGTCTGTCACACCTTTGCGTGCTCAAATTCGCAGCGCAAACCAGTAGTAATATTGGACATCTCGGGCGGGTGTCACTGCACAACAGCCACCTTCCAGCGTCAGCCGATACTCCCAGGAAAGAGTTGCGAGGTTGAAATATGTTTTGACCCGATGAATCAGCCCGAGGGTAAATTTATGCGCAAGATTGTCGTCACCACCTCGCAGGGCAGGATGCTACTGACCATATCGGGCACAATCACTCCGCGCAAGAAGAGCCTTGCCGAGCAGTACCCTATGCAACTCACTCCCGCCCTACAGATAGAGTCCAACCACCACGCCTTTGGCTATGTGGAGCACAGCAAGCCTATCCGCAGCAGCTTCGGCATCTACAACAGCTCTAACCGCACCATCTCACTCCGCCTTGTGCCTACCGAGCAGAGCGGCGTGCTTGACCTGCACTACCCTACCACCTTGGCTCCGCGCGAACAGGCGGTAATTGACTTCGGCTACAGTCTTGAGCCTACATCAGGCATCTACGGAACGCTGAGCGATGTACTCTCTGTAGAGGTAGATGGCGCAAAGTCGCGTTATCCGCTGATAATCAACGGTATAGCCATAGACGAGCGCAAAAATAGCACAGATAAAGAGTGGCAAAAGATACAACTGAGCAAAAATTTTCTTAAATTTGGCACTGTAAAGGCGACTTTTCAGACTGTTTCGCACACTCTTGCCATACGCAACATAGGACTTGAACCGCTGATTATTAGGCATATAGAGTGCAGCAACGACAGTTTCAAGGTAAACCTCAAGGGCGATAAGTGCATCCCTACGGACAGCGAGCGCACATTGGAGGTGAGCCTCATACCTGCCCAGTGCGACTTTGGCGCGGTGACTGGGAGCATAATGATAGTAACTAACGACCCGCAGCAACCCGTAATGCGATTGCGAGTGACTGCGATAGTAGAAAGATAGAGATTATGGTAGAGATTTTGAGCAGAGAGATGCTTGCCGAGAATATCTGGCAGACGGTCGTATATGCACCGCGTATTGCCAAGTCGGCGAAGCCGGGGCAGTTTATCATTGTCCGCGCAGATGAGCGTGGCGAGCGCATACCGCTAACCATTGCAGACTACGATGCCGAGAAGGGCACCGTTACGATGGTTACGCAGGCGTTGGGACTCTCCACCCGCAAGATTGTATCTAAGGGTGTAGGCGAGCACTTCGCCGATGTGGCAGGTCCACTCGGTCGTCCGTCGGACTTTGTGCACGAGACGATGGAGGAACTTCAGCGTAAGCGTTTTGTATTTGTTGCAGGTGGCGTGGGCACAGCGCCTGTATATCCGCAGGTTAAGTGGCTCAAGGAGCACGGCGTAGAGGTGGATGTAATCATCGGCGCCAAGACCAAGGATATGCTTATATACACCGAGCAGATGCGCGCCGTAGCATCAAATCTCTATATCGCCACAGACGACGGTAGCGAGGGCTTCCACGGCCTTGTGACGGCGCTGCTTGAGAAGCTAATCACCGAGCAGGGCAAGAGCTACGACTGCTGCGTGGCTATCGGTCCGATGATAATGATGAAGTTTGTGACCCTTACGGCAAAGAAGTTCAACCTGCCGTGCATCGTATCGCTCAACGCCCTTATGGTAGACGGTACGGGTATGTGTGGTGCTTGCCGAGTAACTATCGCGGGCAAGACCAAGTTTACCTGCGTAGATGGCCCTGAGTTCAACGCCTACGATGTAGACTTTGACGAGGCTATGCGCCGTCAGGGTATGTACCGCACGCAGGAGCAGCGAGCATTGGCTATAGCACGCGAGCGCGAGCAGGGACACAAGTGTAATATTGGGTTGGATAAATAAAGAGCAACTTTTATGGCAAATAAGATACCGCGCGTGCCGGTGCGCGAACAGAATCCGGCAGTTCGTGCCACAAACTTTGAGGAGGTTTGTTTGGGATACAATCTTGAGGAGGCTACATTGGAGGCTTCGCGCTGTTTGAACTGTAAGAATCCTCGCTGCATGGCCGCTTGCCCTGTAGGCATTAAGATTCCACAATTCATTGAGGCTCTGAAGGTTGGCGATGTAGCCGCTGCAGCTGATATTATTGCTCAGGACTCGTCACTGCCAAGTATCTGCGGTCGCGTATGTCCGCAGGAGAGCCAGTGTGAGGGTAGCTGTATTCTGGGCATTAAGGGCGAGAGTGTAGCTATCGGTAAGCTGGAGCGCTATGTGGGCGACTGGCGACTGAGCAACCCTAAGGAGGCTGAGGTTGCTGCAAGCAATGGCAAGAAGGTAGCCGTTGTAGGTAGTGGCCCTGCAGGTCTGGCTTGTGCCAGCGACCTTGCGAAGATGGGCTATAGCGTGACCGTCTTTGAGGCGCTGCACGAGGTTGGTGGCGTGCTTGTCTATGGTATTCCTGAGTTCCGCCTGCCTAAGAAGGGTGTGGTGGCAAAGGAGATTGAGAGCGTGCGCCGTCTGGGCGTAAAGTTTGAGACCGATGTTATCGTTGGTCGCACCGTAACTATCGACTCGCTGATGGACGAGGAGGGCTTTGATGCTGTCTTTGTTGGCTCAGGTGCGGGTCTGCCACGATTTATGGGCATTGAGGGCGAGAACCTCAACGGTGTGCTCTCGGCAAACGAGTTCCTCACTCGCGCAAACCTTATGCGTGCATACGACGAGCAGTACGACACACCGATATATGTTGGTCAGCGCGTAGTTGTTGTCGGCGGAGGAAATGTGGCTATGGATGCCGTGCGTACCGCTAAGCGACTTGGCGCAGAGGCTACTATCGTATACCGCCGCTCCGAGGCTGAGCTTCCTGCCCGCGTGGAGGAGGTACACCACGCAAAGGAGGAGGGCATTGAGTTCCGTATGCTTACAAATCCTACCCGCGTGCTTGGTAACGAGCAGGGCTGGGTCACAGGGCTCAACTGCGTAGAGATGGAGCTTGGCGAGCCAGATGCCAGCGGTCGTCGCTCCCCTATTGAGAAGGCGGGCTCTGACTTCACAGTCGCTTGCGATGTGGTTATCATGGCACTCGGAACATCACCAAACCCACTTATCGCCTCAACAACAGATAACCTGGAGACTAACCGCCGCGGCTGCATCGTTGCCGACGAGAACGGTGCGACCTCCCGCCCAGGCGTATTTGCTGGCGGCGATACCGTCACTGGCGCCGCTACGGTAATCCTCGCCATGGGTGCCGGCCGCAAAGCCGCTAAGGCGATTGATGAGTATCTTCGTTAGCCATTGGCTCGTCTACGACGACCCTTCCTCCTCGCGGCTCGGCAGAGCAAACAAGTTTGCTCTGCTCTCGCTTCGCAGCGTCGGTTGGCTATTGGCTTTTTAGAGGTGTCGGCAGAGCCGACGAGTGTTTATGGGTGCAACCACGGACTGCACCGTCATCTATTATTTGCACCACCCAATTTCTCGTCAGAAGCCGTAAAATGTGGTGCATCGTAAAAGAAACCCCTTTGGGATAGTACTAAAGCGTACAGCCCAAAGGGGTTTACTTTTAGGATGTGCCGCAGGTTGCGGCTTATCACGAGAAATTAAAGCTTTTTGAGTATATGCTTTGGCACAGCCTTCTTATTCACAAGGATTGACATGGTCTTATACTCCACGAATGGGCGGGAGAAGTAGTAGTAGCCGTCGTATGGAGGGCGGACACCCCAAGAGTTCTTGACCTTGAAGAATGGGTTGCCATTCTGGTCGGTAGCGGTGCCGATGATTACCATACCGTGGTCGTCGGTGGTCTGGTAGTTATCGTAAGCCTGCTGGCGCATCTGCTGAGTGATGGTCTTCTCCTTGATTGGCTTATCAAAGCGGTAGAGAGCCTCGTTGCGCTCCTGCTCGTTCATAGCGCCCCAGCGCTCAGCGTCGGTGCCGCTCATATTGTCGATATTATCCTCCGGAACGATAGCTATAGCCTTAGTGCGGCTAAAGCCCTTCTCTGAAACATCTGAAGCCCAGCCGATAGAGTAGTCGTTAGCCAGAGCGTTATCTACAACCTCCATAAGCTCCTCAAGAGGAACATTATATACGCTTGCCCACAACCAGTTATCTGGCACCTCAATAACGAAAGAGGTGTAGAATGGATGGTGAGTGAACGAGCTGAGGGAGATATAGTCGTTCATATCAATAGGCAGAGCCTCGGCAAATGACTGCGGAGTGTAGGTCTTGCCCTTATACTCAAAGCTCTCAGGCATCTTGCCGAAGTAGGCATCCAGAATACCGTTAAGACCTGCCTGCCAAGCGGTAGTGAGGGTCTTATTTGGGTTCTTGATAATTGCATCTACATAGGCCTTAAGCACAGCGTCAATCTCGTTGAAGTGTGGAAGCTCGGTACCATAGTTGAGTCCCTCGTAGACCTCCTGAGGAACGATGCCGTACTTCTTAATACCCTCGGTAACATCGTGGAAAGCACCACCTACGGCGAAGTTAAGCGCACCGTGCAGGCGGACATACTTTACAGCCTTCTCAAAGTATACATTGCGGACAATCCACATCTCCGACAGGTCCATCTCCTCGCCACCGGCGCGCATAATCTCGTTCTCAAGGTAAGAGAGAGCCGAGAAGCACCAGCAGGTACCGCTACGGAACTGATTTTTTACAGAGGTGGTCTTAACCAGCTTACCATCGGTAAACTGATAGCCCTCAGCCTTCTGAGCCATAACTGGCAGAGCGAGCATCAGGGCAACAAGTGCTACAACAAGTCTCTTCATAGTTCTATTTTTTTGATGAATTTACAATCTTCATACAGTCGTCAAAGCTCATAGTCTCCGGCTTTGAACCCTTTGGCAGGCGGTAGTTCTTGCCCTTATAGGCGATGTAGGCACCATAGCGGCCATTCTTGATAACCATACCCTTATCCTCGGCGAAGATTCTAAGCGGAGTGTTGGCTACGGCAGCCTGCTCCTTCTGATGCTTGAGGAGCTCCACAGAGCGCTCGTAGGATACAGTATATGGGTCGTCGGTCTTTGCCAGCGATGCGAAGGTCTTGCCGTGACGAACATAGCCACCGAACTTACCGATGCCGACAACCACATCCTCGCCCTCGTATACACCCACAACGCGAGGCAGAGCAAAGAGCTCCAAAGCCTGCTCCAGAGTGATAGACTCAATAAGCTGACCCTTCTTGAGCGATGCGTACTGCGGCTTCTCACCCTCGGCAGCCTCTATCTCTACCATAGGACCATAGCGACCGATGCGAGCCTTGACAGTGTGTCCGCTCTTAGGGTCTACGCCTAAGATGCGAGCCTGCTGGTGTGAGGTTGGCTGGGTCTCTATAGCTGCATCTACCATCTGGTGGAAAGGTGTGTAGAAGGTGCTAATCATATCGTTCCACTGAAGCTCTCCGTCGGCGATGCGGTCAAACTCCTTCTCCACATTTGCCGTGAAGTTGTAGTCCATAATCATAGCGAACTGAGACTCCAGATAGTCGTTTACAACCATACCGATATCGGTTGGGCTGAGGCGGTTCTTCTCTGCGCCATAGTTCTCCGAAGAGCTCTTCTCTGTAATGTTGTTGCCACGCAAGGTAAGCGAAGTGTAGTTACGCTTCTGCGCAGGGCGGGAGCTCTTCTCCACATATCCGCGGGTGATGATTGTAGAGATTGTTGGCGCGTATGTTGATGGACGGCCGATACCCAGCTCCTCCAGACGCTTTACGAGCGAAGCCTCGTTATAGCGCAGCGGTGGCTGAGTGAAACGCTCGGTAGCTACGATGGTGTGCGACTTTACCACCTCGCCCTCGTGGAGCATTGGCAGGGTCGCAGTATGCTCGCCATCGTGAGTCTCCTCGTCCACGCTCTCCGAGTAGAGGCGCATAAAGCCATCAAAACGCATAGTGTCGCCAGTGGCTACGAAGTGGTTAGGGTCGCCCGACATCTCAATATTGATAGTTGTGCGGTCGATATCGGCAGCAACCATCTGCGATGCCACGGTGCGCTTCCAGATAAGCTCATAGAGGCGCTTCTCGGCAGCTGTACCGTCAATCTCGTGGCGGTTGATATAGGATGGACGGATAGCCTCGTGAGCCTCCTGAGCACCCTTACTGCTTGTGGTATAGTTGCGCGGATTGGAGTACTTAGCACCAAAGAGCGTGGTAATCTCCTCCTTACAAGCGTGTATAGCCAGCTGCGAGAGGTTTACCGAGTCGGTACGCATATAGGTGATAAGACCCTGCTCGTAGAGGCGCTGCGCCACAGACATAGTCTGCGATACGGACATACCGTACTTGCGGGCAGCCTCCTGCTGGAGCGTAGAGGTTGTAAATGGCGGTGCAGGATAGCGCTTGGTAGGCTTCACCTCGCTGTGAACAACGGTAAATGTTGCGCTCTTGCAACGCTCAAGCATCTCTAAGGCCTGCTCCTTGGTAGCAAAACGCTCGGAGTACTCAGCCTTGAAGATTACCTTCTCCGTATCCTCCACAGAGTAGAACTGAGCAACCACGCGGTAGTAGCTGGTGGCATTGTGTGCGATAATATCGCGCTCGCGCTCTACGATAAGTCGTACGGCAACACTCTGCACACGACCTGCCGAGAGTGCCGGCTTAACCTTCTTCCAGAGAATTGGCGAGAGCTCAAAACCTACGATACGGTCAAGCACACGGCGAGCCTGCTGGGCATTGACAAGGTTAAGGTCTACAGTTCGCGGATTCTCTATAGCGTGCAGAATGGCGTTCTTGGTAATCTCGTGGAACACGATACGCTTTGTGCGCTCAACAGGCAGACCCAGCACCTCGGTAAGGTGCCAAGCGATAGCCTCTCCCTCGCGGTCTTCATCGGATGCGAGCCATACGGCATCAACCTTTGAAGCTAAGCGCGACAGCTCGTCCACAACCTTCTTCTTCTCTGACGAAATCTCGTAACAAGGGGCAAAGCCGTTGGCAATATCTACGCCCAGACCCTTCTTGGCGATGTCGCGGATATGGCCGAAACTTGACTTTACGATATAATCCTTGCCGAGAAATCTCTCTATAGTCTTCGCCTTGGCAGGCGACTCTACAATAACCAGATTTTGCATTATCTTCTATTTTTCTGTTTACGCAACGAAACCTAAGCTAAAAACTTAGGTTTCAATCGTTTTGCGTTACTTACTGTTTTTCAATTACTTAACCATTGTGTAGG
This sequence comes from Alistipes sp., assembly GCA_017463615.1. Taxonomy (GTDB): domain Bacteria; phylum Bacteroidota; class Bacteroidia; order Bacteroidales; family Rikenellaceae; genus Alistipes. The sequence goes on from JAFTOU010000027.1 coordinate 139,546, forward strand.
TCATCTCCAGATGGATTGGCGACAACTCACTTGACGAACCCTGAATCTCTGTACGCAGCAGCGTGTATGGCGAGATTGCCTCAGGACCGAGGTAGATAGCTCGCGGAGTGAAGGTTTCGTCGTACTTATCCTTAAACTGCTCCACAGACTCTACATCCAACGAGTTCACATAGTTATAAAGGCGCTGCATAAAGCCCGTAATATCCAACTCGTAGCAGCCACGGCTACGGTTCAGATAACCGCCGTATGCCAACTCTGTAGAGTATGCCACCTCGTACTCAGGGTCGTAGTCAGCAATGCAGTTGAGCTTGCTATAGCCGATATAAGAGCCCAAGCGGGTGATGCAGTTATCCATCAGCGGAGTGAGCAGGTGTGCATTCTCAATATTCTTCTCCCAGTTGTAGTCCGCACCCTTAAGATAGAGGTAGAGGCGGCACTGGTTGATACCGATAGCGCGATACTTATCCTCCTTATTCTCAGGGTCAATATAGGATGCGTTCTTAAGCTCCATAAGGAACTCGTCGGTGAAGTATATCTCGGTAGTAATACCCGCAAAGCCCTCCACAAAGCAGGTGCTAACCTCGTCACGAGCGCTATTTGGCAGCTTAGCTCCCGACTCGTCGTAAGCGGCAAACTTGACATTCTCAAGCTGTGAGCCTGTAAAGTCGTGCTTGATGCTATTTACAGAGACATTCTTAACATCCGCAGGGCCATCGTAGTAGTTACCGTATGTATCGGTATAGCCATCCAGCGAGGAGTCGTAGAAGTAGTAGTTTGCACCGATAGTATCCTGAATAAGCGTAGGGTCCTTCGGATTACGATTTCTACCCTGCAACTGCAGACCCGAAGCGGTCAAGTCAAAGCTATAGAGTGCGCCCTGCTTACTCTTATCCACGCTCTCAAGCACCGGCTTGATATATACGCCGTGGAAACGAGAGAGCCACTTCTTCTCGCTGCTGTAGAGGCTATCCACATCCTTGGTATAACCATCCCAATCAGGATTGGTATCGTAGTCGGCAGGAATAAGCATCAGACGGCGAACAAAGTCCCAAGTCTGAGCTGAGAGCTTACCATCCTCGCCATATACCGGCGTAAGGTCAATAGTGGTTGTTGTAGGGCCCGTCTTCTCGCCATCTGGGAAGGTGAAGGTAAACAGAGGCTTATCCTCGTTGTACACCTCCGTCATCTTATCCCAGCAGTTGGAGTATGCCGCGGTATCTGCCGCATCGGCAACGCTACCGACAAGCGACTTCTTAAGCTCATAGAGCTCGTACTTCACTGGCGTAAGGGTATCTACACCGTAGTCGTTGATAGTAAGCACCAGCGAGAGGGTATCAAAGATTGGCTTGTAACCAAAACCTGTCTCCTCGTCCACACTATTCATAAAGATGATAGATGATGCCAGCGATGCTGCACGCATACCGAAGGTATCGCTATGCTCCACGCCCAAGTATCCATACGAAACATTGCTTGAGAGCAGCGAGTCGGTATGGTAGAGCGAGGTACGGAAGAACTTACCCTCGCGCTCGTCGTAGACACTCTTATCGTCACTACTTGCCGACGAGTTGAAGACCAGCACCTTGCCGCCCTTAAAGCGCAGGTGGCGCATCTCCATCTTCTGATGGTCCGGAATGATATCGTAACCAAGCTCGCTATCTACATCTGCCGAACAGCCAACGGCAAAGAGCGCAACCACAGCCACAAGCAGTGGGCGCAGAGTAGAGAGCCCAAATTTAGAACAGTTCATCATAGAATCGTGTATAGTTGTCATAAAATCCCTCACTCTCAGGCGAGATATACTCCATAACCTTCTTTCCTGCAGCCTTAGCCTGCTCAAGCAGAGCACTATCCACAGAGGCGGAGCCTGCAATAACGCCATCAATCTGAGACATAACGAAAGAGTAGAGATTTTCGTATGAAGGAGTGTCAATAATTGATACATTTTCATCAACAATGCCCTCGCCCTCTATCTTATCCTTCAAATCTGCGGCAAGCGGAGTGGTAAAACGGTCCTCGTAGAGCGAAGAGACGATCTTCACATCGCGAAAGATTGGGTCGTTGTTAAACACCTTGCGCAGGTAGAGCGGAGCAATAGATGAGAACCAGCCGTGGCAGTGGACAATATCCGGTGTCCAGCGCAGCTTCTTTACCGTCTCCAGCACACCGCGAGCGAAGAATACCATACGCTCGTCGTTATCGGCAAACTCTACGCCCTCCTCGTCTCGTACCACCGCACGACGCGAGAAGAAGTCCTCGTTGTCGATAAAGTATATCTGAATACGCGCCGAAGGGATAGAGGCAACCTTGATGATTAGCTGGTGGTCATTGTCATCAATGATAAGGTTCATACCCGACAGACGGATAACCTCGTGCAGCTGATTACGACGCTCGTTGATGCAGCCATAACGAGGCATAAAGGTGCGAATCTCGTTTCCGCACTCCTGCATCGCCTGCGACAACTCGCGACAGAGCTTAGACTCCTCGTTCTCAGGCAGATAAGGCATTATCTGCTGACAGATATATAGAATCTTGTGTTTTGACATAAAACTTATATTTTATAGAGGTCGTCGGGCATTAAAAAGCCGAGCAATCTCTCTGCAAAGTTAGCAAATTTTTTCTACAAAATCAACATCGCATCGCCATAAGTTCCGAAACGGTAACCCTCGGCAACTGCCACATCGTAGGCCTTCATAACCTTCTCATAACCACCGAAAGCAGCCACCATCATCAGCTGTGTAGACTCTGGCAGGTGGAGGTTAGAGACCATCGCATCGGCAACGGTAAAGTCGTAAGGCGCGAAGATAAACTTATTGGTCCAGCCATTCTGAGGCTTAATCATACCGTGGGTAGAGACTACGGTCTCCAGCGTACGCATAACGGTAGTACCGATAGCCACAATCTTGTGTCCATCGCGCTTAGAGCCATTTATCTCGCCTGCAGTCTGCTCCGATACGAAGTACTGCTCGGAGTCTACCTTATGCTTAGACAGGTCCTCAACATCTACACTGCGGAAGTTACCGAGACCTGCGTGCAGAGTGATAAACGAACGCTCTATACCCTTGATTTCCATCCACTTAAGCAGGTGCTTTGAGAAGTGCATACCAGCCGTAGGTGCAACCACTGCGCCCTCCTTCTCGGCATAGATTGTCTGGTAACGCTCGGCATCCTCAGGCTCTACGGTCTTGCGCACCCAGCGTGGCAGCGGGGTCTCGCCCAAGCGATAGAGAGTAGCCTTAAACTCCTCATAAGAGCCGTCGTAGAGGAATCGGAGAGTTCTGCCGCGGGAGGTTGTATTGTCAATAACCTCTGCGCCCAGAATATCATCCTCGCCAAAGTAGAGCTTATTGCCGATACGAATCTTGCGGGCAGGGTCTACCAGTACATCCCACAGGCGCAGCTCCTGGTTGAGCTCGCGGAGCAGGAAGATCTCAATCTCGGCACCCGTCTTCTCCTTATTTCCATAGAGGCGTGCAGGGAATACCTTTGTGTCGTTGAAGACAAAGCGGTCCTGCTCCTCAAAGTAGTCCAGAATATCCTTAAAGAGACGATGTTCAATCTCGCCTGTATCGCGGTGGAGCACCAACAGACGCGAGTCATCACGATTAATAGTCGGATACTGAGCAATCAGTTCCGGCTTAAAATCAAATCCGTAATGCGAAAGTTTCATATATTTTTACAAAAAAAGTATCAATGTTACTACGAATTTTTTGCTATTTTGTTTCAGCGTCTGACAAAATTTTCAAAAAATCTTCAAGTTGCATAGCATTTTCGGCTCTGAACTCGCCACTTGCCGTACGGCGGAGCGATGTCAGATAGGCTCCACTATTCAGCGCCTCGCCTATCTCCTGCGCAAGCGAGCGGATATATGTACCCTTGCTACACTCCACGCGGATGCGAATCTTCGGCAGCTCGTAGTTCTCAAGGGTCAGCGAGTAGATATTTATCAGCGCCTTCTTCAGCTCCACATCCTCGCCCTGACGAGCAAACTCGTAGGCACGCACGCCCTCAACCTTCTTTGCTGAGTAGAGGGGTGGCGACTGCAATCGCTCGCCCTTGAGGCTCTCAAGTGCCTGAAGGACAAGCTGCTCGGTGATATGCTCCGTAGGGTAGGTCTTATCCACGGGGTGCTCCATATCGTAGCTGGGCGTTGTCGCTCCAAGCATCAGCTCGGCAACATACTCCTTGCGCTCCGCCTGCAGGGCATCTACGCGCTTTGTAGCACGACCTATGCAGACCAGCAGCACACCTGTAGCCAAGGGGTCAAGCGTACCTGCATGGCCCACCTTAATCTTTCGGTAGCCCATACGCTGCAGGCGAAACTTCACCTTACGCACCACATCTGCCGAGGTCCACTCCAGCGGCTTATCAATAACGGCTACATAGCCATCCTCTACCAAATTTATATCCTTCAAATCTGCCATCATACCTTATTATAATATATAAGCCGCCAGCGCAACCACACCTGCAAGGGCGCAGTAGAGCGCAAACCAAATCAACTTGCCGCGCTTGACAACCTCTATCATCCACTTGCAAGCTACGCAGCCCGTAACAAATGCTGCCACAAAGCCGGCAACTAATGGCAGGGTCTCTACCCCACCGCCAAACTCGCCCTTGAGGCAGTCCAACAGAGCATTTCCCAAAATCGGAGGGAGCACCATCAGGAACGAGAACTGCGCAACAGCATCCTTCTTATTTCCCAGCAGCAGACCCGTAGCTATGGTCGTGCCCGAGCGCGAGAGACCCGGAAGAACAGCTACCGCCTGCGACAAACCGATGATAAAGGCGTCGCGGTAGGAGATATCCTCCCTCTGACGAGGCTTTGCGTAGTAGGCAAAGGTGAGCAACACCGATGTTACCAACAGCATAACGCCCACGACGGCTATAGATGAAAATGCCACCTCAATGTAATCCTTGAAGAGTAGACCCACGATGCCTATTGGAATCATAGAGATAACAATCTTTAGCACATACGCCTGCTCGGCAGTGAATGTGCGACTGAAAACGCCCTTGATAAGTCGCCAAATCTCCGCCCAGAGAATCACTATCGTGCTCAGCACCGTTGCCGCATGGAGGGCAAGGCTGAAGGTCAAATCGCTCTCAGGGTCAAGATTTACACCCAAGAGCTCGTTTGCTAACTGCAGATGACCGCTACTTGAGACGGGCAGAAACTCCGTAAGTCCCTGCACAATACCCAGAATTATCGCCTGTAAAGTATCCATATTCAAAACGCCAAAAATCCGCGCAAAGGTAGTAAAAAAATCTTGCGTTTGCAAGATTTTTACTGTTGGCTATTAGCTTTTTAGCGGTGTCGCTAAGGCGACAGTATTGATTGCCCAAATTTGTTGTCAGAGTGCGGCAGGTACGGCGCATCGTGCGAAATAGCAGTCGCGGATAGTACTAAAAAGGTACAGCCGCGACTGCTATTTAAGGGATGTGGCGTAGATGCCGCACTATCACAACAAATTTTCCATTCGGAGGAGGGTACAAACAGAGTCGTATGTGCAATTTGCCCAGAAGGTTGGGGTGTAGTTGAGTCGGATGCGCCAGGTGGTTGGGATTTTGCCGGTGTTTACACACTGAACAACGGTGATGTTGTCAATGAGTGCTTTGGCTTTGGCGCGCATAAGCTCGTCCCCGGTGAGCTGGTAGAGGTCGAGCATTGCATTTGCGACATTGCAGGTGCTATTATCCACAGGCATCTGGTACTTATACTGCTCGTATACGCACGGAGTGCTATCGGTCTTGTAGCCACTCTCGTTCAGCGGCATATCCCAGTGAACAAACTGGTCCTCGCTAAAGCGGACAAGCTCGTAGGCGGTAGCCACCTCCGCCTCCGAAGCGCCACGGCAGAGCAGATATGTAGCATAAGGGGCTGCTGTGCAGTTAGTTAGGTTTTCGTAAGGCTGCAGACCCTCCACATTTGTATCCTCAAACTGACCTGTCATATCAAAGCTCTCAAGGATATGGCGTGCCATCCACTGCTCACCACGCAAGCGGGCAGCGGCATACTCCGTCCTGCCATAGTCGCGCTCAAGGCGCAGGAAGTAGCGGAGCAGAGGGTGCAACATAGCCTTGACATCGTTCACGGGCTCGCCCGTAGCGAAGTCGTACTTGATATGCCATGAGCCATCCTCGTTCTGCAGGGTGAGGTAGGTATTGGCGATACCCACCGCCTGCTCAAGATAGAGGTTGTCGCCCGTAGCGTCGTAGAGGTCAAGGTATGCCTCGCCTGCCGATGCAGCCTCCATAGCCATCGTGCGGCCCTGATTCCAGCTACGGCTTGAGTGTACCAAGTTTTTGTAGTATGTCGGCGGAAAGTATGCCAGTCGCTCGCCAGGCTTGCGGGCGTGGTCTATAAGAAACTGCGCCGCATTGCGAGCAATAGATAGCGCCTCGTCACGATATTGCGGAGCGGTCTTAGCCAGCAGCGTCTCCACCTGCACCACCGCGCCGATAATCTTGCACGGGTAGGTAAAGTGGGTGTAGCTCATATCTGGCTCGGTGCTATGCTTGAAGTTCTGCACCGCGGGCATGGTGTGCACATAGAGCATACCGAGGATAGCCGCCTCGCGGTAGCCACGCACAGCACCCGTATAGGGAGGGTTGAAGCCATAGTCGCGGAAGAAGCTGCGCTCGCCAGCCGTACCTACCGCAACACCCTTACTATCAATACCTTCCACCTTCAGAGTAACATCCACACCCTGCGGAATGCTGTTCCATATCGGTGCGAGGCTCTGCTGTGGTGAGTCAGCCTTGAAGCTCCAGCTCTTGCCACACTCGCAGGTGGCGGTGTAGAGATAGCTCTCCGCCCCCTCAACCGCCTGAAAATCAAAGGCTGGGGCGTAGATAAACTTACCTGCAAAGCCGTTCCAGAATGGGCGGTCGTCACTCCCTGGGTGCACAGGTGTAAGGTACTCGGCTGCTGCCAGCTCTGTAAGGCGCTGGTTTGCATCCTTAGGCGCACAAGCGACCACCGCACCCAGTAGCGCGATGGCACAAATAAACTTTTTCATATGCTCTATTTTGACTGATTGTCAGTATCTGTAGGGTCCTCCTTACCATCCATACCGTCGCGGAAGGACTTTACACCCTTGCCTATGCCGCGCATAAGCTCAGGAATCTTCTTGCCACCAAAGAGAAGCAGAACAAGTAGTACGATAAGCAGAATCTCCATTCCGCCGAGGTTTCCTATAAATAACAGTTTCATATCTATCCTATTTTAACTTTTTTCATTGATAAACGGCTCTTCTCGGCCTTGAAGCCGATGATGTGACTCTCAATAGAGGCGTCAATAGTGCTTGAGAGCTTTGTTGCATCCTGCGAAGCCACAGCCTCCACGAAGTCGCGCGCCAAAGCGTGGTCGCCACCGCCATGACCTGCGTGCTTATACTCCGCCATCTCGGCAACATTCTTATGCCATACACGCTGCTTATTGGAGCGGAAGTCGTAGACGGTGAACTTCTTACCATCGCCCTCAATATAGCCCGTAGTACCCATGATGCGCGTTCTACGGCCACCCCACGGAGTGAAGGCGTCCATAGTAAAGCTCGCCGTAACGCCACCCTCAAAGAGCATTGTTGTAACATAGTGGTCCGGCTGGTTGTTGTCGCAGTGGTATACGCAGCGGCCGAACATCGTGGTGCGAATCTTCTCCATAATAGCCGCCTCGTCCTTACGGTCCGGCAGGTCAAAGACACCCAAGTGGCGCTTGCGACGAACATATATATCTATAGCCGAGTATGGACAGGTAGCCTCGTGCGGACAGCCATCGGTGCAGCGTGCAGGGGCACCCTGAGGGGCATTCTCAGCCTTGAAGTGCATAAGCGTACCCTCGGCAGCAATCTGCAGGCACGGCTTGTCTACTATCCAGCGGATGATGTCAAGGTCGTGGCAACTCTTGGCAAGGATGATAGGCGTAGTCTGGTTGCTATCACGCCACTTACCACGCACATAGGAGTGTGCCATGTGGGCATACTGGATAGGCTCCATGTGCTGTATGCTTACAAGGTCGCCAATCATACCCGAGTGCACCGCCTCGCGCATAGCGATAAAGTACGGAGCATAGCGCAACACATGGCAGATAGCCACGATGCGGTTGTACCTCTTTGCCTGAGCAAGGATAGCCTTACACTCGCGCTCGGTCTGCGCTGCAGGCTTCTCCAACAGCACATCGTAGCCCATCTCAAGGGCCTTCATACAAGGCTCGTAGTGCAAATCGTCGGGCGTTGCGATGATGACAGCATCGGCGAACTTCTCGCGAGTAAAGACCTCGCTCCAGTCGCCAAAGCAGTTCTGCTTATCAATCTTATGAGCCTTGGCAGTGCGGTTCTTGCGGAAGTTGTTGATATCCGACACGCCCACAATCTGCATAGTATCGGGGAACTGAGTGGCATACTTGCCGTATGTAGTACCGCGGCTACCCGCACCGATGATTATCGCCGTAATGGCACGGTCGGTCTTTGCCTTGAGAGAGCGGACGGGGAAGTCCAGGTCGGGGTGGGTCTTGCTACCACTCTTTGCAGGTGCAGCCTCCGCAGAGGATGTTGCTGCCATAACGGCATTATCCACACCGAGCAGCGATGCGCCAACGGTGAGCATTCCAAGTCGCTTGAGAAACTCTTTTCTATCCATAGTGAAGTTTTAGGGTATATAGTACAAAGATAGGGTTTTTTATTCATAATTGCAAGGATATGGACCAAATTACTGGCGTTGTTTTTGCTTTTGATGCGGTGTAACCAAAATCTAACGATTATGAAACGAAAAATTGTAGCCGCACTATTAGTGCTGGCAGTTGCGGGGACGGGAGTGATTATGGTCACCTCGCAGCAGAGTAAACACTCCGAGTCGGCAGCAGCATCGCAGGAGCAGGAGCCGATAAATGACACCCGAGAGCAGCGACACAAGGAGCGCGAACAGCGACGAGCCGCACGACTTGCCGAGTATGAGCGGTATATGGACTCTATCGTGATGGCGCGCAACTTCAAGTTTATCCCCTCCTCCGTCCAGCAGGAACCCGCAGGGAGTACCCGCCTGATAAACAACCCCAACTACGAACTCTCCGTATGGGATACCGAGGTGGATGTCTGCCTGCCGTATATCAAGGGCGTAACACCACCCTACTACTTCGTACTGCTGAACTATACGCTGCCTTCAGTTACGGGATATATTACCGAGCAGACCCGCGACGGCTGGAATGTATCCTTCTCCACCTCTCTCTTCTCTGCCACAACCTACCGCTTCTCGCTTGACATCTTCTCCAGCTCGGGCAGCGCAACACTCACAATCGCCTCTACCTGGTACCCCGATGTGCAGTACAACGGCGCGATTGTAGGGATAAACTAACTATTGGCTTTTGGCCATTAGCCATTGGCTTTTTAGAGGTATTTTTTATTAAGGGGTATTAAGGGAGATTAAGGGTTACTAATGGTCGCGTTTCGGACGCTACGCAGTACAATTTTGCTACCCTTAGTAGCCCTTAATCTCCCTTAATAACCTTTAATATTGCGCAAAAAACAGCGATGGGAGCGCCCATCGCTGTTTTTTGAAATAAATACCGTATAAAATCGGAATTTTTGATTATCTTTGCGCAAATATGCGACACCTTATCTACATAATAATGACGCTACTCTGCTCGTTTAGTTTTGGGCAGGGTATAGAGGCCTTTTCCCAGAGGGCAGAGAGTGTAGAGAAGGGCGAGCATAATAGGTTAGAGAGTCGCTATGCGGTGCAGTTGGAGTGTGCACACAGGTGCAACAACTATGCGGAGCGTAGCCAGAGCATAAGTGTTCCTACGACGAACATATCCTCTGCCGGCGCAAGGGCAAACCACCATAGGGTGGATAGCATTATAGCCCCGATGCCGACAGTAGCTGCCGGAGCAATTTTCTCAATACGATTTTCTCTCTATCGTATTTGTAGTAAGCGAGTTATAGATTATTATCTATATACGCTCTGTTGTTTGCGATTGTGATTTGGGGCGATATTTTGTACATTTCCAAATCAACATTCTAAAAAACTACAAACAACAGATGAATAAATTGAAATTTTACGAGGCACTCTACGCCTCGTGCGACAGCATTGTGGCTCGTCGCAAAAGTGTGGTATTGCCACTTTTAGTTATCGTTCTGGGCATTGCGCTTCCATTTGTCAGCATGTCTGTGCTCAGCGACGGCTCTTATGATGATATTAACTCGGCTATGGTGCTTGCAGGCATAGCCATTGCTATAAGTGGTGGAGTTTGGCTCTTAGGTAGATTAGTAGGTAGTGGCGAGCCTTATCACAAGGATAAGGGCGTTTTTCTTACCACAACAACCCTCTCTTTTGACCGCTCGCGTCGTTCAGAGGTGCTCAATGCTATTGGTAGTGGCGATGTAAATCGTCTGCTGGCAATACCTACCTGCGAGGTTTCGGCTCTGTGCGTGATGTTCTCGCACCTGGCTGACAACTCCTTCGCTGCAGCACAGGCATTTGAGTATGCCGAGTTGGAGTACCGAGAGCTCTGCGGAGTGACTGTACTCAAAAAGTAAACAAAAAACGTGATTAAATAGATAGACAAACGAGATGATGGAAGTAACAACCGAAAATTTTTTGTTAATTGGTGCTATATTGCTCTTTGTGGCTGTGCTGGCAGGTAAGTTGGCATACAGACTCGGAGCGCCTGCCCTGCTGCTCTTCTTGGGCGTGGGTATGTTCTTTGGCTACGATATACTGTCGTTTAACTCCCCTGAGCTGACCCAGTTTATGGGTATGATTGCGCTGAGTATCATACTCTTCTCGGGCGGTATGGACACTAAGTTTTCAGAGATTCGGTCAATACTCCTCCCCGGCATTATCCTCGCCACGGTGGGTGTGCTTCTTACGGCACTTATCCTTGGTGGGTTTATATACGGCATCTCACCTGTGGTAGGTGTAGGGCTGAGCTTCCCGCTCGCCCTACTACTTGCCTCAACTATGGCTTCAACAGACTCCGCATCTGTATTCTCCATCCTGCGTACTAAGAAGCAGGGGCTGAAGGAGAATCTGCGTCCGCTGTTGGAGTTGGAGAGCGGTTCTAACGACCCTGTGGCATATATCCTTGTGGTGCTGCTGGTGGGTATGCTCTCGCCCAATGTTGAGGGTATGAGCGCTGGTGCAAGCGTGGTGCTCTTCCTTGTGCAGATGGCTGTCGGTGCACTTGCCGGCTACGCCTTTGGTCGCGCTGCGGTGTGGACGATGAATAAGATTAACATCTCCAACCCTTCGCTCTACTCAGTATTGTTGCTTGCCTTCGTATTTCTGACATTCTCCTTCACTACGCTGGTGCAGGGTAACGGTTTTCTGGCGGTATATATCGCCGGCTTGGTTGTCGGAAATATGAAGATTGTACACAAGCGCACCGTGGTCTCCTTCTTTGACGGAGTGACCTGGCTGGTGCAGATTATAATGTTCATTATGCTGGGTCTGCTGGTAAATATCCGCTCGCTCATTGAGCCTAAGACCCTTATCCTCGGTGGCGCTACGGCACTCTTTATGATGCTCGTTGCCCGCCCTATTGCGGTGCATATCTGTATGCTGCCGTTCAAGAAGTTTACCGAGAAGGCTCGCCTCTATGTCAGCTGGGTGGGTCTGCGTGGCGCTGTGCCTATCATCTTTGCAACCTACCCTATGGTGGCAAATATTGAGAACTCGGAGCTGATTTTCAATGTAGTATTTATCGTTACCGTCATCTCGCTTATCCTGCAGGGTACTACGGTCAGCGGCATGGCAAATACGCTGGGTGTTGCCCGCGAGGAGAAGGAGAGCTCCTTTGGCGACGCCTTCCAGGATAGGATGAAGTCGGCATTTACCGAGGTGGATGTCAATGAGCAGATGCTCGCTCCGGGCAATACGCTCTCGCTTATCGCCCTGCCACAGCATACACTCGTTATTATGGTCTGCCGCGATGGCGACTACTTCGTGCCGCAGGGAAATAGCGAGCTGCACCTTGGCGACAAGCTGCTTATCCTCTCCGACCGCAACGAGGAGCTCCAGGCACACTATAAGGAGCTTGGTCTGGACGAGGTGATTAAGTTTTAGGTAATACGAAATAGAAAAAATCGCAACCCTTAAGAGGTTGCGATTTTTTTGTTAGAACACACTCCTATTTAAGCAGCTCTGCCACAATCTGTTGCATGGTCTGATACTGACTCTCCATACTCTGCAGCAGGCGGTACTGCGCATGGGTGCGGACAAGGTTGTGGGTCGGGTAGGCAATCTTGTAGTAGGTGTCGCCATTGATGTAGTCCATCAAAAAGCGCAGCACCTGCTCGTAGGTGATGTAGAGCGCCGAGAATGCCAACCACTCGGCCTCGCTCGGCGTAAGGCTCTGCTTGCGCTCAGAGAGGTAACCCTCGGCGTATGCGCGGAAGAACTCTATGCTCAGCCCTACGCGCTCCAACTCCTTGTCATCCTCAGCACCCGTATTGGCGTAGGAGCGGATAGCGTCGCCAAAGTCGTTCAGCGAGGTGGAGCTCATAACCGTATCAAGGTCTATAGCGCAGAGGACATCGCCCGAGTCTGCATCAAAGAGGATATTGCTAATCTTCGTATCGTTGTGCGTCACGCGGGTAGGGATAGTACCATCCTCTACAAGGCTCCAGAAGCTAAGCATCTGCTCGCGACGAGACTCTATCCACCCTATCTCCTCCTCAAGCTCTGCTACGCGAGATGCAGCATCGGCTGCAATAGCCTCGTCCCACTGAGCAAATCGGTAGCGGATATTGTGAAAACCCTCAATGGTCTGGTGCAGCGGAGTGTCAAAATCGGCAAGCAGACTCTGGAAACGACCTATACCCACGCCACCCTGATAGGCGAGCTCTGCCGTATCTGCCCTATCGTAGCTCTTTGAGCCAGTGATATATAGGCACGCAGCCCAGAAGCCGCCCTCCGCCTCGGCGTAGAGCTTACCGCCAACTGTCGGCACAATGGTAAGGGCGTGGCGCAGCGGGTCTGCAACCTTGCGCTTGATATGCTCCGTAACGGCAGCGATGTTGTCCATCATCGCCGGCACATTGGGGAAGATGTTGTGGTTTTTGCGCTGCAGGATATACTTCGCCTCCCCCGCAACAGATACGATATAGGTATCATTTATAAAACCCTCACCCAGAGGTGCTATACTGCTAATCTCGCCCTCAAAGGCAAAGAGGGCAGCAATCTGCATCAGTTTTTCGTTAGTCATTTTGGCTGTTTGCTATTGGCTATTAGCCGTTAGCTTTTTTAGAGGTTTTTGTTGTTTATTTATAGTAGGTTTTGTTGCGTTAGCCAGCTAATGGCTAATAGCTAACAGTGCACTTCGCGCGCGAAGTGCTTACCAAACTATTGGCTCTTTGCCTATGCTTACAAGGTATTCGTTTGCGCGGGAGAAGTGCTTGCAGCCGAAAAAGCCACGATAGACCGATAGTGGCGACGGATGTACACTTTTGAGTATCAAGTTGTTGGTCGCATCAGCAATAGCGCCCTTACGCTGGGCGTAGTTGCCCCACAGCATATATACCACGCCGCTCTTACGGTTGGCAATGGCGCGAACAACTGCATCGGTAAATGTCTCCCACCCCTGACCTGCATGCGAGGCAGCCTCGTGAGCACGCACGGTAAGCACGGCGTTTAGCAGCAGCACCCCCTGCTCTGCCCAACGGTCAAGGTTTCCGCTTGTAGGCATCTGCGCACCCGTATCGTCGCACACCTCCTTAAAGATATTCTGCAACGAGGGCGGGAATGGAACGCCATCGCCTACGGAGAAGCAGAGTCCATTTGCCTGACCCTCGCCGTGGTATGGGTCCTGCCCGATGATAACCACCTTCAGACTCTCAAAGGGGCACTTATCAAAGGCACGAAAGATATTACTACCCTTTGGGTAGACCGTACCGGCAGCATACTGCTGTTTGACAAACGAAACCAAATTCTCAAAGTATGGCTTGCTAAATTCAGGCTCTAAAATCTGACGCCAATCCTCTGCTATACGAACATTCATAGGTGATACTTTTCTACGAAGGTATGAATATTTTTTCGCAATACAAAATAATTGGGCGGAAGGATAGCTGAAAGCGAGAAATTTTTACTACCTTTGCGTTCTATGGAGATACTTAATACGATTATTGACGGATACGGCATCGCAGGGGTGGTGCTGATGACTATAGTTATCCTGCTCTTTATAGAGCAGATTGTCTCACTCGCTCGCTCGCTGGTGGTAGCTAAGTTCAAGCTCACATCCCGCACTCCGATACTTAGCGAGCAGCCGCCCGTATCTATCATCGTACCCCTCTTTGGCGAGGACGAGGAGTATCTAAAGGGCGATTTCCGCACCCTGCTGTTGCAGAGCAGCACCTCCTATGAGGTTGTGGCTGTATATGTTGGCAAGGAGGATGCCTTCTACGCTACGCTCAAGCACATGCGTAAGTTCTACAAGCACCTCAAGACCACCCACATCGACTACACGCCGCAGTACCCTATCACTATGCGTCTTGCACTCAATATCGGCATCAAGTCGGCAACATACGAGCATATCATCATCACCACGCCTGAGACCCGCCTAACCACACGCGACTGGGCAGACTATATGGCGCGCGGATTTATGTATGGCGACATTGTTCTGGGCTACTGCAACTGGGAGGCAGAGAAGGGGTTGGCAAACCTCTTCTACCGCAAGTATCGCTTCAGCGAGGTGCGTACATACCTTGCCGAGGCTATTCGTGGTCGCCAATATGGCGCTGCGCGTAACTGCATGGGCTTTACCAAGAGTCTCTACTTCAGCGTGCGTGGCTTTGACCATCTGGACCTTACCGCTGGCGAGGACGACCTGTTTATCCAGCGCATAGCTACGCCCGAGAATGTTGCTGTGCTGCTCACCCCACATGCACACTGCAGCGAGCTGCCACCTGCATCGTTCAGCGGCTGGCTCACGGAGGTATATCGTCAGGGGCAGACCCGCCAGTTCTACACCCAGCAGGCGCGTAATGCCGAGGGTTGCGCTATGCTCTGCCGCCTGAGCTTCTTCGTCGCAGCGATAGGTGCTATAGCCACGCTGCCTTTAGAGCTCAAGATTGCCTCTGCCCTGCTGCTTATTGTCCGCTACATAGTCATGGCGGTAGTAAATAGCAAGACCGCTGCTCGCGTGGGAGAGAAGGGGTTATCTGCGTGGGAGCCGATATTTGACTTTATAGAGCCGTGGGTACGATTTATCATCCGTGCCACACAGCGCGAGCGTATTAGCGTATGGAGATAAAAGATTATAGGTCGTTAGATGACCGAGCACTTGTGCGTCTTGTGGTAGAGGGCGATAGCAAAGCCTTTGAGTCACTCTTTATGCGCCATAAGGATACCATCTACGCCATGCTCGTCAAGCGAGCAACCAATGCCGACGATGTGGACGATCTACTGCAGGAGGCGTTTATGAAGGCGTTTGTAAACATCAACCGCTACAACCCCGACTACGACTTCGGCGCGTGGATATGTACCATTGCCAAGAATACCTTTGTAGACTTCAACCGCTCGCGTCGCAGCAAGGCCCTCAACCCCGACAACAACCTGCCATTGGAGGGTCGCTGCACAAATAACGCCCAGGCCGCCTCGCCATCGCCCGAGGAGAGTATCATCAACGCACAGCAACGCGCTCAGATAGAGCGATATATCGCTACCCTACCCGAGGACTACCGCGAGCTGTTCGTACTCCGATTTATTGAGGAGTATACCTACGAGGAGATTGCCGAGACGCTGCAGATGAAGCTCGGCACAGTAAAGACCCGCATCTTCCGCGTCAGGGCGATGATGTGCCGCCTAATTACCGAGGGAGAGGAGAACTAACCGCAGGGGAGGGTAAAGAGAGGAGAACTAATAGCAAGTAGCCACTCAGAGTTGATATGGATATCATTCTAAAATATTTCCCAGAGATTTCTGCCACACAGCGTGCACAGTTTGCTGCGCTCTACGACGCCTATGCCGAGTGGAACGCCAAGATAAATGTTATCTCGCGCAAGGACTTTGACTCGCTCTACCTCAAGCATATACTCCACTCGCTCGCCATAGCTAAGGTCTGCACCTTCAGTGCTGGCGCGCGCGTTATGGATGTGGGCTGCGGAGGTGGCTTTCCGAGTGTTCCGCTGGCGATACTCTTCCCCGAAGTACAGTTCACTGCCGTAGACTCTATAGGCAAGAAAATCAAGGTTGTAGAGGGTGTCTGCAGTGCCGTAGGCATTAGCAACCTCAAGGCCATAAATGCCCGTGTGGAGAGCATCCCCGGTCGCTTTGACTTTATCGTCTCGCGTGCCGTTACGGATATGAGCACCTTTGTGGGTTGGGTGTGGAACAAGATTGAGCGCGGAAGCAGCGCCGCAACGCTCCCTAATGGCATCCTATATCTCAAGGGCGGCGACCTTACGGCAGAGCTTGCAGCCACAAAGATAGAGTGGCAGCGTTACGATATTGCCGAGTTCTTTGAGGAGGAGTTTTTTGAAACCAAGCAGGTTGTATATTGTTCTAAATGAGGCGATTAGTAGCCATACTCACACTTACTATCCTCTGCATCCACACTCTACAAGCCGAGCAGAGCATCGTAGCGCCAGAGGGCGCAACGGTCTTTGGCGTGGTTAGCTGCGATGGCACTCCCGTAGAGGGTGTTGTCGTGAGCGATGGCGCACTATTCACCCGCACAGATAGCCGCGGCATCTACTCCCTACCGTCGCTAAAGTACTATGGCTCAGTATTTATCATCACCCCATCGGGCTATGAGCCAACCACACGCCGAGGTATAAATCCCCAATTCTGGGCACCGCTGAGCAGCGACAAGCCGCAGAAGGTTGAGCGTCACGACTTCAGCCTCAAGCAGGTGGACAACACGCGCCACAGAATGATATTCACCGCCGATATGCACATCTCTGGTCGCAACGACGATATGATATTCTTCAAGCGCCTCTGTATGCCCGCCCTGCGCCGCGCTGCCGAGCAGGTGCGCGACTCCATGCCGGTCTACTCCATAACCCTCGGCGACCTATGTCGCAACGACTCGTGGTACTCACAAGATATTGACCCTAAGGATGTTATAGGTATGCTTGCCACGATGCGCTACCCTACGATGCTCTACACCGTTATGGGCGAGAATGAGTACGATGCCGCCATACCTGCGGGCATTATGACCGACCACCTCGCCTCCGAGCTCTACGCCACAACCTGCGCACCGCGATTCTATGCCATAAACATCGGGCAGGTGCACTACATCATCCTTGACAACACCCTCTTCCGCAACGACGAGGGCGATGGCAAGTACCCCACCGAGGTTGTCGGCAAGCGCAACTACGACCGTCGCGTAACGGCCGACTGCATGGCGTGGCTACGACGCGACCTGGAGCTGATAGAGGACAAGAGCACACCGATAGTGGTCTGCATGCACCACAATGTCATCCGTATGTCCAACAAAGGCCGAGTGATAAAGGCGCTGACCAAGGAGGAGGATACCGACTCGCTCATAGCCTGCTTCGCCGACTTTAGCGATGTGAGGTTCGTAACCGCCCACGCCCACCGCCGCCGTATATCTGCTCCCAAGGAGCTGAAGAACATCCGAGAGCATACCGTATCCTCACTCTCAGGCAACAACTGGGAGAGTCTATTCAACGGCTACGCCCACATGTGCTCCGACGGCAGCCCCGCAGGCTTTGAACTCTTTGACTACGACGGCCGCAACCTCCGCTGGCAGTTCCGCCCCGTAGAGGAGCAGCCCCCACTGCGAATGTACGACATAAACACCGTGGGCGAGTACTACCGCAAGGATAATAATATACAAGGTATGCTGCGAGCAAATGCCGACAAACGCACCGCCTACAACGCAGCAAACTTTGAGAACTATGTCTACATAAACAGCTGGACAGACGACCCCGGCTCAAAACTTGAGGTCTGGGAAAATGGCAAACAGCTCAAACCTCGGCGTATATACCACGACGACCCACTCTATACCGTCGCTACCGCCGCTGTGCGCTACCGCAACGCCCGCGGTCGCAAGGTGAACATCGGCCGCAATAACGCCCAACACCTCTACCGCGTAAAGGCCGACTCGGCAAATACAACCATCCACGTCCGCCTAACATCCCCATTCGGCGAAATATACACCGACTCCCTAACACGCCCCGCCCCGTTCCTGAAGCCTACACGCCGCCGATAACGAGCTACGCAGAACTGCCCGCTTTTTGAAAAAAGCAGGGCGTGCAAAAACTTTTGGCAAAACTCCGTTTTGCTTCTATGCGTTGCGAATTTAGGACAACTAAAGTTATTGAAACAAAAAATAGACCTTCAGTCTTCAAGCGAGCTTGAACTGAAGGTCTATTTTTCATTTCACTGCCTTCGGCAGCTGTCCTAAATCCGAGTAGAAGTCTATCGCACAATCTTCTCTATTGCTGCGGTTGGAGCGATTGGGATGAGTGTGTACTCTCTCTCCGAGCGCAGCTTTGCGAAGCAGCAGTTGCCCTTAAGGTGCTCTGCAGCAGAGGTGGTCTGAGCAGACTCCACGAACAGAGCTGGGTAGGTGAGTACATCCTTCTCAAGGTCGGCGATGGAGTAGTACTCGTCGCCGATGTGAGCCATGAAGGACATACGGTTGAACTGCGGATAGTCGGTAACGCCTACGCCATAGCGAGCAATACCGCGTGCGCCGGTATCAAGGATACCAGCGATGCAGATATAGTAGTCGCCCGAGCCAGTGGTGTAGAAGTAGTCGTCATCGTCAAAGCCGAGGAAGTATACATCGCCCACGCCATACTCGGTACCGAAATCGACATCTTCGGCAACCAACTGCGAGTAGAAGAAGAGCGAGTCAAGGTCTGAGTTATACTCCACCTCTACCGACCAGTCGCTAATGTTGCTCCAGCCCACCATATAGAGGCTCTTATTAGGCATCTTGGTGGTCAGGCTGATGCTGTTAGTCACATTATTTGCGCCCAAGATGGTCCACTCGCCCAACCAAGCCTTGTAGGCGTCAGTTGCAATCGGGGTCTTAACCTCAAAGGTGTCGGATGTTGAGTAGAGGCCACTCAGCGTACCGTCTGCCTTAACACCAATAGCCACAGCCTTATAGTATCCCGGCTCAAGGTCAAATGCCTCAGCGCCATCGCCACGATAGAGCATATCGTTAAGGGTGTAGGTGGTATTATTTGCCTGGTTGAAGTATGCCAAGTACTCCTTCATCTGCACGATAAGTTCCTCGCCCAGCTCGCGCAGATACTTAGGGTCGTACTCCGAAGCGTAGACAACTGTCACCACATAAGGGTTTGTATCGGTACTCTTAACCTCCACGATATGGTCAAACTTCTGCTCATAGAGCGTACCCGCGCCGATATAGCGGAGCGTCCACGCGCTGTGGAGCGTCATACCGTTCACCGTCTGGTCGCCCGACTCATTCTCATCGCCCGACGAGCCCGACGCCTCGGTAGTAAACTCTACAGATGCGCTGCTGCCATAGACAACACCCTCGGCGGTCATTCCAAAGGCGATATACTTGTATGCAGTATCGGGCGTAAGTTCCTTGAGCACAGTGACATAGCTCTTGCTCTTGCGCAAGCCCTCGCCAGTGCCCTCGGCTGCAAACTGCTCGGCCGCCATAGCGATAAGCTCCTCCTCGCTATCGTATACATCCTCTGTCAAAAAACCATACCATGTATCTGTCGCCAAACCATTGTGGGTAACCTTTACCTTAGCCGTTGTGGCGGTGATATTGTCCACATCAACCTCCAGCACAAGCTCCTGGTTGAGCTTTGCATCGTCGCCCTTGCTCTCCGACCCCTCGTCACACGCCGCCATAGCTATGGCAGCCACCGCCACCATAGCTACGCGAAGTAGATTTGTCAGTTTTTTCATAGTTTACTCAATTACAACGCCACCCTCAAGGCCCTCAGTAGTAACTGTGAATCGTGCATCATCACGATAATCATTTACAGCTTTGGTAGTTGAAGATGTAGACTTGATAGTGTTAGGATTTGCGGTATCAAAGATATACTTGAATATTGGTGCGCTCTTCACTGTGCTTGTTGAAGCATTATACTGACCACCAATCAATGCACCTACATTACCTGTGCTTGGCAGAGTAGCCTCCACAGTATTACCTGCAAAGGTGTAGTTGTAGTAAGTAGCGTTTGTATTGGTAGATGTAGACGAGAGCACTGTTGAGCCCACAAGACCACCTACACCATTCATACCCTCAGCACTACCTACAGTAATTGTACCCTTGTAAGAGTTGCTTGTATACTTTGTGTGCATACCCGAGTGACCAACAATACCACCCACAAAGAGTTTAGTACTTGTAGTCTCTGGAGCGATTGAGATATTACAATTTGAAGTGTTGTCAGAGATATTGTACTGCTTTGTAGCTGAGGAGCTCCAGTTATGGCCGTATGCAACAATACCACCTGCATACCAAGTTGTTGCAGGGAAAGATGCTGTAAGGTCACCGCTGTTTGTACAAGAGGTTGCATTCAGAGCGTAGCTTGTACTACTTGATACTGCCGCAATACCTGCAAGGTAAGAGGTTGTAGCACTCTTGGCAGTGAGCGACATTGCACCACTATTGGTACAAGAGGCGAATGACGATGCGTTACCAGCCATACCGCAGATACCTCCCGCGCGAAGCTCGTCAAGCTCAGCCTCTGGTGCAGTAAATGTGATTGAGCCGCTATTGCTCAAGCCGCTGTATGCAACGCCAGAGCCTGAATATGCAAAGAGACCTGCAAGGTAAACATCGCCCGCATCAGTAATATTTATAGTAATGTCCTTAGTATTTGAAGAGCTCTTGATAGCAGAGCTTGCAGATGTACAAACTACACCCGCAACATAGAGAGTCTCAATAGTACCACCAGTATAGCTCAGTGTTCCATTGTTGGTCATTGATACAACATCGCCACCTATAGTCTTTGCCACAACACCTGCCAAGTAAACAAGAGTTGCATCGGCAGTAGTGATAGTAATATCACCATTATTAGTTGCGCCATTGACAATCGCCAAGCTACCACCAACACCAGCACCATAGATAGCCTTCTCTGGAGCGCCATTAACGGTATATGTCAGCGGGTTGTTATTCACTGCTGTAGTGAGGGTATTACCAGTGGTCATATTACCCATAACACCGCCCATATAGTTATGTACGGTTGCCAGCTGCTTGTCTGCAGTACGCGCCAGTGTGATGCTCACATTGCCGTTGTTGGTAATATTTGAGGCATTAGCAGCCGCATTACCCACAACGCCACCGAAATAGTTGCTATTTCCAGTTGAAGAGATAGTCACCACGCCATTATTTGTAAGGTTGTTGGTCTCAACCATAACATTTGCAGTAACACCACCTGCATAGAACGGTGCAGATACATTGTCTGCCATATTGAATGTACAGTTTACTGCGCCATAGTTGTGGCAGTCGGTAAGGGTCTTGGTCTTGAAGTGAGTGCTTACACCCGCCTGAGCAACAACACCTGCAACAGATGCGCCCTTAGCGTTACCACCACCAAGATATGTACCAGTACCGTCATTACCAGGACCGAATGAGCCCTCTACGGTAATTGCACCGTAGTTTGTACACTCCGAACCACCAGTCATTGCAAAACCTGCAACACCTGCAACAGTTGTGCGAGAAACGACATAGTCAGCAGTAAGGGTCGGAGTTGTAAGGGTTATAGCGCCCTTAGTGCTGTCGCCCTGAACACCATTCACACACTTTGTAACACTACCCTCGCAGTAGCCGATAACGCCCGCTACATAGGTATAGTTTGAATTCAGGTCGCTTGCTCCAACAGCAGTTGCGCTCTGTGGATAGATGTGCGAGATGTTACCAGTGTTAGAGCAACCTGTAAGCTCCGCCTTAACCGCAGTAGAGGCTGCGAGCTTCTCCGTTGTAGTACCACCTGCAACACCACCGATATAGAGGTAGCCGCCACGGCCATTGATTGTATAGCTAATATCGCCCGTATTGTGGCAATTCTGCACATCGTTATCTGCAAGACCTGCAAGGCCACCAATGTAAACGACTCCTCGCTCATCGTCACCCGTAGGTGTAGTTGCGATTGTGATGTCGCAGTTGTTTGTACAGCCGGTTATTTTACCGTAGCACTGACCTGCGAGTGTACCGAAGTATACTGCATCGGTGGTCTGGTCGCTACCTGCACCATAAGCGGTTGCATTGAGCGTGATTGCCGCTGCATTATTTGTAATATTCTCCAGTGCGCCAGTAGTTGCGACTGTGCGAGCAACGAAACCAAATGCACCCTTAGCGTCTGCTGGAGTAAGGGTACAAGAGCTATCAATAGTAAGGTCTTTAACAGTACCTGCAAGGTTCTCAAAGAGTGGAGCTGTTGCGTTCCAGTTCTTCAGAGCAAAGCCCTTACAGTCAAGTGTACCCAAGAATGATGTTGCTGTTGGCAGCTCCACGCCCTGAAGGTCAATGTCGCAACCAAACTCTGCATCGCCGATATTTGCAGCACCCTCAAGGAAGGCTACAAGGGTCTGAGCGTCGGTAATCTTACCAAAGGCTGCCTTCTCCCACTTGCTATCGGTGGTCTTAAAGCCCTTATTGCGCTCAATTACAATATCCTTGGCAGATATATAGAGGGTTGTTATGCCACTCTGACGCTTGAAATCAATGCTGAACTCGCCCGCAGGGGTTGTGCTTGGAAGCAGAGCAATGTAGTATGTACCAGGAGTAAATACCTCGCCCTCTGGAAGCAGGGTAACGGTATTCTCTGCCTCCAACACATCGCTAACCTTTGGCAGAGATGTTGTGCTCTTAGAGAACTTTGTTGTTCCAGCAATCTCTGTTCCGCACACCTCAACAGAGGTTACATCCTCAAAGGTGATATCTACGCTAAGGAAACCCACAACTGTAGAGAGATTAAACGATGTCTGGTCAGAGGTAAAGTATCCCAGCGACACAATAGCACCGTCAGCTACATTATTACCATCCTCAAGGGTCTGAATAGCAGGCATATTAACATTAAAAGTTGTACCACTACTACGCTCTATGACAGATTTGAATGGGTAGATGGCATAGAATTTTGTTGAGTTCTCTTCCACCTCGCCGGTAAAGGTTGCTGTCTTGCCGTCCTCAGAGACAGAGCCTGGAACGATTGTAAACTCGCGGATAGTCTTGTTACTGCTAAGTGTACCCTCAAAGATAGCAATCTTATCGTCCTCGTGCCAGCAGATGCTCTTGCCATCCTCACCCACGAAGGTACGGGTAGCCTCGCCATCTACGGTGATAGTCATAGGTACAAGTCTCTCCGACACATCTGGAGTAATCTCCTGCTCCTCAAAACCCTGAGAGCAAGAGAGTGCTGCTGCAGAAGCTACTACTGCAAGCAGATAGTTAAAAAATTTCTTCATCTTTTTTACTCTAAAGGGTTAATACTAAAGTTCCTCAAGGTCGCCCATATCCTCATTTGAGCCACCTACTGAGAGCGCAAAGCCGCACTCAACATCCATACTCTCCACCTCTATGGTCGGAGTCAGATACTCATTAACTGATTTCTTGTTCATTGTTTTGTATATTTAAGTTTACTAATTAGTTCTCCTTCACGCATCTTACTGGGGCGGCATAACATCGTGCACCGTAGGAGTACCACGCGCTCGCCTCATTAGGGTCAAGAATTGGGTAGATGCCGTAGTAGACATCGTTGAACGCCACAAAGAGCGTTGCCGACTTACCGAAGCCACTCGCTCCGCTGCCGAAGCTCTCGGCGGTCCAGTAGAGCATCTTCTCGCTCGTCTCGCCGATAAGTCCCGACACATCTAAGTTACCCGTACTTGGGAAGTAGTCGCCATTACCACCACGCCACCTCCAGCCGTAGTCTGCCACCTCCCACTCGGTGCTCACATAGGTGCAGGCATAGCCACTCTCAAGAGTACCAAAAGCTCCACACGGAGGCACTGCGTAACCCGGAGGACATGGGTCAAAGATACTCTTATAGTCTGTCCCCTGCTGAGCATCACCCCACAGGTAGGACTGCGACTGCTGCATCATTCCATTGGCAGCAATAAGATCCTGCTGCAGGTACCAGTCAAAGACATACTCGCCAATCGGGATATCCACGCGGCAGCCCAGAACTGTTGTCGGGTGCTCAATGGCATACTCTATATTTCCCGGAGCAGATAGCGCCACAGGTGGCACCTGACCCACATACGCCCACGGACTATTTCCGTTACCTATCTGGGTGTTATTGAGGTTTACAAGCGTACGCACGCGCTCTATCTCCGTCTGAATGGCGTAGTACTCCTCCTCACTCTCCAGCAGGTTGTAATCCTCGTCGTAGCTGTGCTTTGGCACCTCCATATACTCCACATACGATGGCAGGAAAGGCTCCTTACGACCCCACTGGTACAACATTCCGCGGTTGGCAATATCACCAATATCATTGCTCAGCGCACCTAAGTTGCGATCCATCCAGTCCAGTCGCTTGCCGTATGAGGTCTTAGGGGTCTGGTTTGTAACCCATATATGCCAGCTCCAGAGCACCTTGCCGCGACCGTCGTGCAGCGTAATGAGGGCATTACCCTCGCTGCTGCCCGTGGTGAAGTATACCCTGCCCTGCTCGGCATCGTAGAGCGGCTCGCCATCAATAATCTGTGTACTGCGAGTCTTATCGCCATCAAAGGTCGCCTCCCACGCCAGCGAAGCGTAGGTTGCACCCTGAATCTTCACACCATTGGCGATGATGTAGTTCGTATATCCGTCGCCCTTGCCATTACCCTTGACCGTAGCGTCAAAGTTATAGGAGTGCTCCGTTGCGGCGATATAGCAGTTTGCTGTCCCCGCTGCCGAGAGGTCTGCCCCTCCCGTTCCGCGTTGCAACACCCTTATGCGCAACTTTGCAACATCGGGCTGCGCACCTGCGGTGACATCTACCACGGCTGTGCGGTCTGTATCCTCACTGTTAGGGTCAAAGTATAGCGTCAGGGTCATATCCTCCATGCTCACATCCACCCAGTCGGCACTACTTACAGCCTGCCACTCTGTGCGGTTCGTTGCCACAAAAATGCTACGGCTCTGCTCATCTGCAGCAACCACTACCGAGGTAGAGGAGAGTTGCAGCGAGGCGTACTCTGCCCCTGCCTGAATAACCTCTGGAGCAACCTCCTTACACGAGGTGGCAAGCATCAGGGCGAAAATTATTGTATATAATACTCTATTCATATCTATCTCCAGCTTGATGGCATTTGACTAAAATCTGACAACCCCTTACAGCCGGCAAAGCAATCTGCGTGTGCCGATGTTGAGGATGGTATAATTGGGAAATCATCCCCCTTGGTGCGCTCGTAGAGGTGCACCTTCTGCTCGCCAATCATGGTATAAGGACTCTCACCCGTAAGTGAGGAGCAGTTCTCAAAGCAGGAGGAGATGTAGTTTATGCGCGTAATAGTGTCAAACAACCCTGCAGGTATCGCCGTAAGTGCCGTGCAGCCATTGAAGCAGCTGCTCAGCGTAATGCTGCTGGTCTTTGTGCCTATAGCGGCAAAGAGAGTCTGCGGAATCTCTGTGAGTGCCGAGCAAGAGGCAAATGTGCGCTCAAAGGATGTTATAGCTGGCGAGAGGGAGAATATATCGGCAGGGATACTCTTGAGTGACGAACAGCCCTCAAACATAGCCTTTACCGTTGTGAGCTTCTCCTTTGCACCCAGCAGGTTATTCGGAATACTCTCCAATGCCGAGCAGGCAGAGAATGTCTCTGCAAACTGCGTAGCGGTGCTATTTGCTGCAAACAGACCCTCTGGCAGGCTCTTCAGAGCTGTACAACCCTTGAATGTAGCCGTAAACTTTATCTTTGACTCGCCCAGATTGTCAAACAGACCCTCTGGCAGCGACTCCAACGCCGTACAAGAGGCAAAGGTGTATGCCAGCGATGTCACCGTGGTAGTCTGCGGGAAGATGGCACCCTCAATAGTTCGCAAGGCAGTGCAGCTGTTAAATGTATTCTCAAAGCCCGCGCTGACATTCGTATTCTTGGAGAACAGACCCGCAGGTATGCTCTCAATGCCCGAGTCGTAGAAGGTGTACTTAAAGCCCGGCGAGGTAATCTTGGTAAAGGTCTCAAAGAGCGATGACGGTACACTCTTAAGGCTCTTGCAAGAGGCGAAGGTATAAGAGAGGTCGGCTGACGAATAGTCCCTAACGCCAACAAATAGGTCCGCTGGCAGAGCCGTAAGTGCCGTATTCTCAAAGGTGTAGGTAAAGTTATAAGCCTTAGGGCACTGTGCAAAGAGTCCCGATGGGAGTGTGGTAAGGGCGGTACAATCTGCGAAGCAGTACTGGAACGATGTTGCCGAGTCAAGGCCATTAAACACGCCCGACTCAATATCCTTGAGGCTCTCACACCCCTGGAACACCGCACCGAAGGTCTTAACGCCCGTAGCGCCCTCAAACAATCCGCTCTGCAGGCGGGTAACGCCCGTGCGATAGAAGATATACTCAAGGTTTGTCAGCGCCGCACAACCCGTAAAGAGTCCCGAAGGAATCTCCGTAACCGAGCTACAGCCCGCAAACATATACTTTATATCGGTCACCGCTCTTGCCGTAGCGAGCAGTGACGACGGTATCTGCTGCAGGTTCACGCACGCCGAGAATGCACCCATAAGGGTCGTAACATTTGTATTAGCCTCAAAGAGCGCTGCAGGGATAGCCGTCAGAGCCGTAGCACCAAAGATATGGTCCATCTGCTTGGCAGCCTTGCAGTTCTTAAAGAGTGACTCTGGCACTGAGCGCAGAGTTCCCGCGCGAACCATATCGCTAACCTCGTCAAAGTTCGGCAGGGTGTCAGTCGTAACCACATAACCCGTACCTGTGCCATAGAAGGCATACGAAAAGTCCTCTGCCGCAACACAAGCGTCAAACAGTCCCTCTGGAATCTGAGTAATTGATGCCGAGTGGCTAAAGCAGTCCTCAAAGTTTTTAGCCACCGTAGCATAGCGGAACAGACCCGCAGGTATCTCGCTCAGCTTCTGACAGCAGGAGAATGCCCCAAGGAATGACTTTACGGCGGCAAACGACCCCGCCACATCATTCGGAATACTCTCCAACTCCGAGCAGCCGAGGCACATATCCACAGCTGTAGTATATCCCAACTTACCCCACGAGATAATACTCTTAAGATCGGTTGTAAAGGCATCCTCAGCACCAAACTCAAGCGACTTGGCACTACCCGTAATGGATATGGTGTAGAGTCCAGGCTCGGCGTAGGTGTGTGTTCCGCGGCGTGCCTCAAAGGTCTCCACAGGAGTACCATCGCCCCAGTCTACAGTAATTGTCCCACCCGTAGAGGATGTAAGCACTGGTGCAGCGGTGTAGAGGTAGTCGGCAGTTGTTGTCTGAATCTCGTATATCAGCGCCTCGGTATCTGTGCCAATCTGGTAGACGCAGATAGTTGCGCTGGCGTTGTTATTCTCGTCGCCCACGCCCACGGTGATTGTTCCGCGGCGCTCGCCACCGTTGCTATTTGAGAGGACGGTAACCTCTACATATCCATCTACGGCACGCGCCGTAAACCAGTCGCTGCTGTCTGTCGTCACGCCCCACTGCAGCTCTGGGTTGCAATCTACAGCCACGCGCTT
Source organism: Alistipes sp. (assembly GCA_017463615.1). Lineage (GTDB taxonomy): Bacteria > Bacteroidota > Bacteroidia > Bacteroidales > Rikenellaceae > Alistipes. The sequence continues at coordinate 167,119 of JAFTOU010000027.1, forward strand.
TGTCGCTCCGTCGCTATCTGTTGCCACATTGTGGCTACTAAGCACCACAAAGGCGTCGCCATCCTGACTTACCGTAAGCGTATCGCTATCCTCGCCAGCCGTAACGGTTATCGTCGCCTGACGCTGAGCGCGGTTATCGTTGCTATCTGCCGTAAGGAGCAGTCCCGCCTCTGTACGCTCTATAAAGAGCCAGCTGCAGGTGGTCTCAAACTCCCACTCCTCGTAGCTGCTTACCACCTCCACACTCTGAACAAGAGCCGTATGCGCCTCAAAGTGCAGGGTATTTGCCCCAAGGCTAACCTCTGGCGTACCCATAGCGTTCTGACTGACGGTCAGCTGCACGCTCTTTGCACGCTCGCCCTCGCCGGCAGTAATGGTGATGGTCGCTGTGCGAGCCGTTGTATCTTCGTTCTTGTCGGCAGTGATGGTGAGGAAGAAGTCGTCGCTCTCAATACCGAGCCACGAAGCATCCTTGGCAGTATAGTCCCAACTCTCGCACGAGGTTACAACATCCAGCACAACCTGCGCACCGCGACTCTTGAAGCCGATAGTGCCGCTGTCCGCATCATCCATCTGCAGCAGCGGACTCTGGGATGTAACCTCAAGGGTTACACGACCCTCGGACTGAGGCGGAACAATCTCAGGCTCTACGACCTTAGTACACGATATAGCACCCAGAATGAGCGCCAATATTACAAATCTTCTCATATCTTAGTTGCTATATTTACGAAAAACAATTTTACCCATCGGGAACATTGTCGGCTGCGAGCGGTAGCCAAGCGCCACCTTATCGCCACTATCGCCGTATGTCCAGAGTCCGAAGCCCGTATATGTAAATCCATCAACACTTGGCATCACAAGCGTGAGGGTCATATAGTCCTCCGACGGCAGAGCATCCACCTCAAAGGAGCCGTAGGAGAACTTGTTGCTACTGATAAGGGTGATGTAGAGGAATACATCGTACGAGAGCACCGACCAGCCAAATGGGATGATAATCTTGCCACTCTGGCTATCGTAGCGCACCTCCAACGAAGTACCTGGATAGAGGAAGTCGCGCATAATGAGCGTCTTGCCATACTCACCCTGCTCCATCTTGAAAATCAGGTAGTAGTCGCTCGGACTTGGATTGTAGTCCAACTCGTTGAGTGAGCCATTTGGCGAGTAGAACCACTTTGAGGCACTAATCTCCCACTCGCCCGTAAGGCGCAGGTAGCGATTCTGAGCCACGGTCTGTTGCTTTATGGTAACAGCGACGCTCTGCCCCTCTGCATTAGTCACAACAACCTCTGCCTCGCGAGTATCGGCAAGGGTATTCGGCTCGGCAGTTACCGCGACCTTCTGGTTCTCAGACGCTACGCTCAGCCAGTCGGAACCACACGCCACGCTCCACTCACTCTGCGAGTAGACCATAAATGTGTAGCTACCACCCTGAGAGTCAAACTCATAGCTCTCAGCCGCACTTACAGCAAGGCCATCGCACTGCCCCGCCTCCTGACTTACAGCAACCTCTATAGCCTCAAAGAGCTCGTCATCCGAGGTAAGCAGAAAGCTACCAACGCGCGGCGAAGTGGTATCATTCGGCTGCGCAATAACTACCACAGCTCCCTGCTGTGCCACAACCTCAAACCACGCCTCCGCCTCCGACGCATCTACAGACCAGAGCACACTCTCCGGAAATGGAGTGACCGTAAGCCTCTGCTCGCCACCGCGGCTACCAAAGACAACACCTCGCTCCGACAGGGTCAGCGAGTGCACCACCACGGGCTCAGGGTCGGAACAACCAACCACCCATAGCGCTACAAATAGGGTTACCAACTTGTAGAGATATCTCATACAAAAAAATAATTTGTGCGACCCTTAGTCAAAAAGGCCGTCAATGAAAATACAATTTACTATCTAACCTGTTAGTTATGAGCCACAAAGATAGTAAAAGTTTTGGATAAAAATACAAAAATACAAAAATATTAGAGATTGCCCCTAAAGCCGTTGCGCAGAAAACGCACTGCCGATAATATCAACATAGGGCCCAGACCCGTGTAGAACGAAGCTACAAACTGATTTGGCACAGACGGGATATGCTTTAGAAGTATACCTAACCCCATCATCACAAAAAGGAGCAGCCATCCCCGCATAGGGAAGGTTTGCAGAGGCGTAACCCTGCTCGGAAGGGAGTATATCCGCTCCGAATAGCGACCTACTATCCGTCGGAACATAAAGTAGAACGACACAGATACTGCGGCCGTCACTAACAACAGCCACAGCACCTGCCCCGATGCTACACTACGGTATGCCCCAATTCCCTTCAGAGTGATACTCACACCAGGAATACCCCAAATCAGGGCTGCCAGTAGAAAGAGGTACTTGCGACCCATTACTCCTGGTACTTAGTAAACGAGTAGCGAGCTCTGAGCTCCTGCTGCTCCTCAGCCGAGAGGCTCTTGAAGTAGGCCTTCCATCCTGGACAGAAGTTTATATGCCACCTCCAGAATCTACCTACAAACGACTTAGGCTTAGCCTCATACTTTGCCCTTAGTGGACACTCTGCACATTTGTGATTTGCCATAACACCAATTTTTAGAGGGTTTTCAATAACTTATTTAGTAGATAATATAGTGTCTGAGCCTCTTGGCTATCAAGTTTAACACACTGCGCCATCTTCAGCGGTACCTCCGCAGCCCTCTGCTTCAGCTCCGCACCCGCCTCCGTAAGGGTCAGTACCACTACCCTCTCGTCCTCGCTGCTGCGCCTGCGAACTAACCAACCGCTCTGCTCCATCTTCTTGAGCATCGGCGTCAATGTTCCCGAGTCAAGCATCAACTTCTCGCTCATCTCCTTTATGCTGATTTCCTTGTGCTCCCACATCACCATCATCGCTATATACTGGGTATATGTCAGTCCCAGAGGCGACAATAGAGGGGTATATGCCCTGATAACCTCCTTGGCACACGCATAGAGCGGAAAACACAACTGATTCTCTAATTTCAATGGATCACCCATAACGATTTGATACAATTTAATTTTATGCAACAAAGTTAAAGATAAAAAATCAGAAAAGCAAATTGGCTGTTGGCTTTTAGCCATTAGCTATTAGCTTTTCAGAGGTATCACCAGAGGCGATGGGTATTGAGGGCTATTAATAACCCTTAGTATACCGCTATCCAGACTGCACTGTCGCTCATTCCTTGCACCCATTTTAGCGTCAGAGTACGCCAGGTACGGTGCATCGTGCGAAATCTCCGGATGGGACATACTATGCGTATTTCCCATTCGGAGATTTAAGGGATGTGCCGTAGATGGCGCACTATCACGCTAAAATCAAAACAGAGAGTTTAGATGACGCTCCATCCGCTCAAAGAAACTCTTTGGGACGACGGAGGAGTTGGTGGTGAGGGACTTGGATGGGCGGAGGGTGTTGCCGGATGGGAAGGAGCGGATGTTGTAGGTAAACTTGAGCAGGAAGTAGCGGCCCATGGTGCTATTATAGCGCACCTGCGAGTAGCCCGCCCAGACACCGCGAGCGAAGGAGGTATTTTGGTTGAGGATATCGTTCACACAGAACTCTATCTCACCCAGCTTGCGCAGCACCTTCTTACCGATAGAGGCGTTCCAGAGGATGAACGAGTCGCGGTAGTCATTGGTGATGCCGAGGTACTGAGTAAAGACGCCTGAGGTGGTAATGGTAAAGCCGAGTGGCAGCACGAACTTCATATTTGCCGTAGCGCGGTGGGTGAAGAACTCGTTATTGAGCACATCCTCGCCCGCGCGGTTATTGCTATACGAACCACGCCAGCGGAGGGTAAAGTCCACATTCTCAGAGATATTACTGCCCAAAGTAAGGTTGGTATAGGCGGTAAAGTTATTCATCAGCTGCTCCACCTCGTTAAGGCTGATAGGCACATCGGAGTAGGTTGCACCCAGCTCAACATTGAGGTTTGAGCTGATAGGATTTATCGGGAAGCCGATGCTTGTGCGCCCCTCAAAGGAGCGGTAACCACTCAGGTTTACCGGCTGCGAGAGCTGCACAGGGTTATACTTCTTGCCATCCACCTCAATAGCCGGTGGCGAGTATACGATGCTCGTGCCGATATAGTCGGGCATAAGGGTCGCCTTAGCCATAACCATAAATGTTGTGCCGTGGCGCGAGGAGAGGTTTGTGTAGCGGACAAAGTAGTTATGCTCCGTATAGGGTTTAAGGTTAGGATTTCCGCGGGTGAGATACTGCGAGTTGCTCACATCGTAGACATCTATCATCTGCCAGAGCGACGGAGCTTTGACCTCCGAAGTAGCACTCACGCGCAGGGTATTTTGCGCATTAAAGGCCCACTGCAGCGTGGCGTTATAGACCGGATGGTTGTAGGTACGAACTACACGCTCGCCCGTCCAGACATTATGGTTTTTCAGGCGCGAATGTTGATACATAGCACTGATAGAGAACCAGTTACGATTACGACCATAGCGATAGCCAACGCCCGCCTGATGGTAGACAAACGACCCCTCAAAGGATGATGACGAGCGGCGGTTTATCCTCGCCGTATCAATAACATAGTCGGCATCGGTGGCATAGGAGAATAGGTCGCGCGTGCGCATCTGCGCCTGCAGGCGATATGATATATTGAGCGTAGAGTGGCGACCCAATCGCTCGCGGAAGGTCGGCTGCAGGCGGTATGTGGTGGTGTGATTTTCGTTCACCTTACGGTTATAGGTGTAGGCGATAGTCGCCAAATTGGGGTCTTTTTTATTCGTCTTACCCGCGCCATTAGAGTAGTAGTCGCGGTCGGAGTCGGAGACAGAGTTGCTAACGCTTGCCACCATCAGCAGCGAGCGACCTTGACGCATAAAGCGGTAGGAGTACTGCGCATAGAGGCTATGCGAGCGACCACGACTCCACCCCTCATTGCCACTCGGCATCCAGCGATAGCCAGACTCGCCCCAGCGCAGGGAGGTGGTATCTACGCGGTTGATAGAGCTATTAGGGGTATAGCTCACCGACGGAATGAGCACCAGCTTCTGACGCTTGGCGACCTTCCAGTCAAGCCTTCCGCGGAACCTAAGTGTGTGATTATTAGGGTTTGAGAACTGGTCGTAGTGGACAGTATCCTTCTTACTCACAGCAGGGTCGTACCAGCGGTCTATGGTATACTGATTCTTGGCATTGAGGTGGTTGTAGAAGATACTACCCTCAAACTTCGCGCGGCGACGACGACCCCAGCGGTCGGAGTAGTTGAGGGCGAAAATCTCAGCCGAAGCTACACCGCTCTGGTTATTGACCGAGAACTGACGCGAGCCCGTATTGCGGTTGGCAGAGCTGCGGATGCTCATCTCGTCCTCCGAGAGATTCTGCTTGTTGAGGTTATTGACCAGACCCGTAACGGTCAGGCGGCAGTCGTCATTAAAGAGATTGACACTTCCGCCAGCGGTATACTTATGTTTCATCGCTATGGCGGGGTCTGCATCTGGCTCATATCCATAGCCGATGTGCACCTTACCAAAGCGGCTGCGGTTGATACTACGACGAGTGATGATGTTGATAACCTTGCTGCCCTCGCCATCATCTACGCCCGTAATCTGCGCAGCCTCGGAGAGGCGATTGTAGACCTCAATATGCTCTACAGCCTGCGCAGGGATACTCTGCAGCACTTGAGCAACATTCCCACCGAAGAACTCGTTGCCATCAACATATATCTGCTTAACCTCCTCGCCATGCGCCTCAACCTTACCGTCGGAGATAGTAATGCCCGGCATCTTGCGCAGCAGAGCCTCCACCTCGGCATCTACAGCAACCTTGAAAGAGTCGGCATTGTAGCGCAGCGTATCGCCCATAATCACCGTGCGTGTTGAGACCGCAGTCTTTACTACCGTCTCAATGCCTATCGCGCTGGCAACTATCTGAATATCACCGATATTCTTCGGAAGTCCAGCCGTAGTGAAGGTGATTGTCTTATCGGCATAACCCACAAATGTCACCGTGCAGCTATACTCGCCTGCAGTGACATTCGGAATAGTGAAATAACCCCCATACTCGGTAGTGAAGTATCGCTTTGCATCTGGCGTACGCGCCGGGGCAATCTCCACAACAGCACCCGCAACGCCATCCAGCGTATCGCCATCCACTACCCTACCCGACACAGAGCCACGCCCCTGCGCCACAGCAAAGTGCATAGCAAGGGTCGCAAAGAGCAAGGTCAGAGCGGTACGAAGGTTCATAGGTTTATTATAAGAGCTCTTTAAGCCCTAAAAGTTAAGAAGCTGTTTGAAATTTGTTTGCGAAATTATTTTAACAGCTTCTAAAAAAAGGGGCTGTCGCAGAACAGATGCTCACGACAACCCCTCTGTATAGTGATTAGAGACTAATCAGCAAGCTTTGCAGCAAGGAACTCGCGGTTAAGACGAGCGATATGCGCAATAGAGATACCCTTAGGGCACTCTGCCTGGCAAGCACCAGTGTTGGTACAGTTACCAAAACCGAGCTCATCCATCTTTGCAACCATCGCCTTAGCACGACGAGCACCCTCAACACGACCCTGAGGGAGCTTTGCAAGTGAAGATACGCGAGCTGCAACGAAGAGCATTGCAGAGCCGTTCTTACAAGTTGCAGCGCAAGCACCACAACCTACGCAAGCAGCAGCATCCATACTCTCCTCAGCATCTGCCTGAGGGATTGGAATAGCGTTACCATCAGGAACAGAGTTAGTGCGAACAGATACATAACCACCAGCCTGAAGAATCTGGTCGTATGCGTTACGGTTTACAACAAGGTCGCGGATTACAGGGAACGCTGCAGAACGCCAAGGCTCAATGGTGATAGTTGCACCATCTGCAAACTGACGCATATAGATCTGGCAGGTAGTTACAGCCTGTGATGGACCGTGTGCGTGACCGTTGATGTGCAGTGAACACATACCGCAGATACCCTCGCGGCAGTCGTGGTCAAATGCTACTGGCTCCTCGCCCTTGTGAACAAGGTCATTATTGAGGATGTCAAGCATCTCAAGGAATGAGGTGTCAGACGAAATATCGGTTACCTTGTACTCCTTAAATTCGCCCTTGGAGTGAGCGTCTCTCTGACGCCATATTTTTAATGTGAAATTCATAATTTCGTGATTATTAAAAGTTTAACGTCAAACAAATTAATCTTTATAGTTACGCTGTGCACGGTGAGTGAACTCGTAGGTCAGATCCTCCTTAGTAAGCTCTGGAGCCTCGTCCATACCCTTGTACTCCCAAACTGCTGCGTAAGCGAACTCGTCGTCGTGACGGAGTGCCTCGCCCTCCTCAGTCTGGTGCTCAGAACGGAAGTGACCACCGCAAGACTCCTCACGGTTGAGTGCATCGCGAGCCATCAACTCACCAAGCTCAAGGAAGTCTGCAAGACGGAGTGCCTTCTCAAGCTCAACATTGAATGAGTCTGCTGTACCTACAACCTTAACATTCTTCCAGAACTCCTTACGAAGAGCTGCAATCTCTACGATAGCCTTCTCCAGAGACTCCTTTGTACGAGCCATACCAACATTGTCCCACATAATAAGACCCAGCTGACGGTGGATATCGTCTACTGAGCGAGCACCGTTGATGCTCAGGAGCTTCTCAATCTTAGCCTTAACAGCCTTCTCTGCCTCGTCAAATGCAGGGGTGTCGGTTGCAACCTTTGGAGCCTGAATCTTCTTTGACAGATAGTCGCCGATAGTGTAAGGGAGCACGAAGTAACCATCAGCAAGACCCTGCATCAGCGCAGAAGCACCCAGACGGTTAGCACCGTGGTCAGAGAAGTTAGCCTCACCGATAGCATACAGACCTGGGATAGTGGTCATCAGGTTGTAGTCTACCCAGATACCACCCATTGTGTAGTGAACAGCTGGGAAGATCTGCATTGGCTCCTCGTATGGATTTACATCGGTAATCTCCTTATACATATCAAACAGGTTACCATAACGCTTCTCAATAACCTCCTTACCGTGAACAGCAATAGCGGTCTTGAAATCAAGGAATACAGCAAGACCAGTCTCGTTTACACCGTAGCCAGCGTCGCAACGCTCCTTAGCAGCGCGAGATGCAACATCACGAGGCACGAGGTTACCGAATGCAGGGTAACGACGCTCCAGATAGTAGTCGCGATCCTCCTCTGCAATCTGTGAAGGCTTGAGAGTACCCTTACGCAGTGCCTCAACATCCTCCAACTTCTTAGGAACCCAGATACGACCATCGTTACGCAGAGACTCTGACATCAGGGTCAGCTTAGACTGCTGTGTACCGTGTACAGGGATACATGTTGGGTGAATCTGAGTAAAGCAAGGGTTTGCAAAACCTGCACCCTTACGGTAGCACTGGAATGCAGCAGAACCGTTAGATGCCATAGCGTTGGTAGAGAGGAAGAATACGTTACCGTAACCACCAGTAGCGATAACTACTGCGTGAGCACCGTGACGCTCAATCTCACCAGTTACAAGGTTACGAGCGATGATACCGCGAGCCTCGCCATTCTCAACAACGATGTCGAGCATCTCGTGACGGTTGTAAGATGTTACATGGCCTGTAGCAATCTCCTTATTGAGCGCTGCGTAAGCACCCAGAAGCAGCTGCTGACCGGTCTGACCACGAGCATAGAATGTACGAGATACCTGAGCACCACCGAATGAACGGTTAGCAAGCAGACCGCCGTACTCACGAGCAAAAGGAACACCCTGAGCTACGCACTGGTCAATGATGAGGTTTGAAACCTCTGCCAGACGGTATACATTAGCCTCACGAGCACGATAGTCACCACCCTTGATGGTATCGTAGAAGAGACGGTATACAGAGTCGTTATCGTTCTGATAGTTCTTAGCAGCATTGATACCACCCTGTGCAGCGATAGAGTGTGCACGACGAGGTGAGTCCTGAATGCAGAAGATCTTTACATTGTAGCCCAGCTCTGAAAGAGAAGCAGCAGCAGATGCACCACCCAGACCAGTACCTACAACGATGATGTCCAGCTTACGCTTATTTGCGGGGCTGACAACCTTGATAGCAGCCTTGTGATTGCTCCACTTCTGAGCCAACTCACCAGCTGGAATTTTGGAATCTAATTTGAATGCCATATATCTATACTTTATTATTTATTCTACAAATAATGGATTAGCAGCAACCACCGCAGCAACCGCAAAGGCTGCGTACATAGAATACCACTACTACAGCAGCGAAGCCAAGGAAGATAAGGCTTGAGATGAGCTTTGCAATGCACTTAAGGCGTGGGAGCCAAGTAGCGTTAGCAAAACCTGCTGTCTGGAACATAGACCAAACACCGTGGTTGAGGTGGAACCACAGAGCAGCAAACCATACAAGGTAGAGAACTACATTGTACCACTTGCTGAAGGTGTACTGAATAAGCGCAGCACCGTCGGTTGGAGCAAGGCCCAGGTCGTTAGTGTGCTGACCCATAAGCTCAACAAGCATCATCTTTGACCAGAAGTGAGTAAGGTGGAGGAGCAGACCCAGCAGTACGATAATACCCAGAACGAGCATATTCTTAGATGCCCAATCCACACCCTTCTCGGTTACAGTGACAGCATAACGCACATTACCGCGTGCCTTACGGTTCTGCCAAGTAAGGATAAATGCGTACACAAAGTGTACAAGCACACCAAGTGCCAATACTGCAGTACCTACAAGAGCGTACCAGTTAGCACCCAAAAATCCGCAAATCATATTGTAGCCCTCAGCACTGATAAGTGCTACAACATTCATTGCCATGTGGAAGAGGAGGAACAGCACCAGGAAGCAACCCGAGATGCTCATCACCAACTTCCTTCCCAAAGAAGAATTAGTTAAAAAACAACCCATAATGTTTTGAAATAAAAATTAGTTATGTTTATTTTGTGAAAAATTTGTTGCACTTAGTATATAATATCGTACAAATATAGGCATTGTTTGTCAAATAACAAAACATTTTTACCACTTTTTGAGTATGCTACCCCCAATAAAAGCTAAATCAGAGCTACGCAGGGCCGCGAAAGAGGCAGTAAAGAGTCTAAGCGCAGAGCAGAGGCAGAGCTCTTCTGCGCTGATTATCAAAAAGATTCTGGCTCTGGATATCATAAAGAGTGCCAGAACCGTCGCACTATACGCCTCTCTGCCTGATGAGGTGGCAACTGCCGAGGCTTTAGAGGCGCTCTCTACCCAAAAGTTGGTACTCCTGCCGCGTGTAGAGGGGGATGATATGGAGTTTTATCCCTACAACGCTGCCACACTTGAGCGCGGTGCGTATGGTATCTCCGAGCCGCAGGAGGGGTGTGCCGTTATGGCGGAGCAGATAGATGTAATTATCGTTCCGGGCGTGGTCTTTACCCTTACGGGCAAGCGCATAGGCAGGGGCAAGGGCTACTACGATAAGTATCTGAGCCGCAAGGGCTTCCGCGCCACGAAGGTGGGTGTCTGCTATGGCGTGCAGATTGCCGAGGATATAGATACGGAGCCGCACGATATTGTGATGGATTATGTTATTTGCGACTAAATTTGTATATTTGTAGCGGGTTTATTTCAGACTTAGATATGGAGAGTGTTATTATACCTTTAGTAGCCCTATTTGTGGGCATTGTTGTAGGATTTATTGCCGGCTATCTCTTTGGTAAGCGCGGAGTTACAGCGGCGGAGCAGCGCGTGGCGGAGCTCTCGGAGCAACTTTTAGAGCTCTCTGCTGCAAAGTCGGCTCTATCCAAGGAGGTGGAGATGCTGCAGCAACAGATTGTCACAGAGCAGCAGCGTGCCGAGGCGGAGATAAACCGCCAGAGCGAGGCGTTCCGCACACAGCTCTCGGAGCAGGAGCAGCGCTTCAAGGATGCAGATGCGGCGCGTCGTGCCGAGTTCAAGCAGCAGTTAGAGCAGCAGCTGGAGCTGGTAAAGTCGCAGCTTAAGCAGCAGACCGAGCAGAGCAACCGCGAGAGCATTACCGAGATTATGCGCCCATACCGCGAGCAGTTAGAGCAGCTCAAGCAGCAGAGCGTGGAGGACCGTGCCACACTGCAGAACGAGATTAAGCGATTTGTGGAGACTGGTGGTCGCCTGACCCGCGAGGCAGACCGACTTGTCACCGCGCTGAGTGGCAGCGTCACGATACAGGGAAATCTGGGCGAGAAGCTACTGCAAGACCTCCTCAGGGGCTCTGGTCTGGTTGAGGGCGTGCAGTACAAGTTGCAGCAGACCGTGCGCAACGAGGATGGCACAACGGCAAAGAACAGCGGTGGCAAGAAGATGCGCCCCGATGCGGCACTTATCTACCCCGAGACCAACAGCATACTCTACATAGACTCCAAGTTCCAGCTCCCTGCAGAGCTTGACTTTGAGAATCTTGAGGCGGAGAATCAGCGCTCTGTGCTCAAGTCCTTTGCCGAGAAGATTACCGTTCAAGCAAAGTGCCTTGCCGACCGCAACTACGACCGCAGCAATAATGAGGGTTACATCCCACTGCCGTATGTGATTATGTTCGTGCCGAGCGAGGCTGCACTTACCGCCGTGACGAACTTTGACCGCACCCTGTGGCAGCGTATGTTCAACGACTATGGCGTATGCCTTGCCAGCGAGCGTAACCTGCTGGTACTGATAGAGATGGTGCGCTATATGTGGCAGCGCCAGACTACTATTGACAACTACGAGGATATTATCGCCAAGGCTGAGATTGTCCTTGACCGCGTGGTGGACTTTATGGCGGAGTTTAGCACCGTAGAGAGTGCCCTTGCAGGCGCTGTGGCGGCTACGGAGAGGATGCGCTCGCTCTCTGCCACAAATGGCAAATCTATTGAGGTCGCCGTGCGTAACCTCACCGCGCTGGGCATTAAGCCCCACAAGGTGACAAAGAAGGACCGCCCTGCCCTACTCAAGAGCATACTCCAAAAGGCAAACCTTGCAGAGGAGAGCGAGGCGGAGGCGGAGGAGTAAATAGTTTTTCGCACCACTCCCAATTGACACACCCTTTTGGCGTCAGAAGGGGTTAGATGCAACGCTCGGCGAAAAATCCCAGCGATGGATAGTACTAAAGCGTACAGCCATTGCTGGGATTTTTCGTTAGCGGAAGCAGGTATGCCCCTTATCACGCCAAAAATATTTATCTATGCCATTTGAGAACTAAGGCTGTTCTAGAGACATTGTAGACCTTTATATAATGGTGCAAGTTGCCGTCAGCATCCTTCTCGCTATAAGAAAAGTGTTCGCTACCGACGCTGGTGCGGTCATGACCACCGAATTTAGCGTCGTCGGTAGTAAGCTCTACGGTATACTTTCCTGGGCGCGGAACCTCAGTGATATAGTCTGGGATAGAGGCTGTAGGGTGCCAGTTAAAGACGAAGAGCAGGTTACGATGCGAGAAGACGAGGGTTTTATTATCGTAGTCTGTGTTCCACTTCCACGGATAGCCATCCTGCAGCACCTTATTGCGCTTGACAAGGCGAATCATCGCGCGGTCAAACTCGCCGAGCTGCGAGTAGCGCAAAAATCCGTTTGTAGAGAGCGACCACAGTCGGCGGGCGTGGGCGTAGCTCCAGTCGTTACCCTCACGAGGGAAGTCAATCCACTCTGGATGACCGAACTCGTTGCCCATAAAGTTGAGGTATGCGTCGCCACCCGTAGCGATAGTCATCAGGCGAATCATCTTATGCAGCGCCATACCGCGCTCAACGACAAGGTTTTCCGAGGCGCGATTCATAGCGAAGTACATCTCCTTATCCATCAATCTAAAGGCGATGGTCTTATCGCCCACGAGCGCCTGGTCGTGCGACTCGGCGTATGCTACGGTCTTGACACCTGGCAGGCGCGAGGTCATAACGCCCCACATCTCGTCAAGGTTCCAGTCCTCGTCCGGAATATCCTTGAGCAGTTTTATCCAGAAGTCAGGAATTGCCATACCCAATCGGTAGTCAAAGCCTATGCCGCCATCATCTATAGGGTTACACATACCCGGCATACCGCTAACATCCTCGGCGATAGTTACCGCCGCAGGGTTTAGGCTATGTATCAGCTTATTAGCCAATGTGAGGTATACCAGCGCATCGCGGTTTACACCCTGGTCAAAGAACTTCTCGCGGCAGTCAAAGTCGGTATAGCCGTGGTGGTGATAGATCATAGATGTCACACCATCAAAGCGGTAGCCATCAAAGTGGAAAACATCCATCCAGTACTTGACATTAGAGAGCAGGAAGTGCTCCACCTCGCGCTTGCCATAGTCAAAGGTCTTGGAGTCCCAATACTGCTGATAGCCAGCCTCGCCCTCCTTAGAGTAGTGGTGCTGCGAGCCATCCAGCTCGTTGATACCCTCGTTAAGGTTCTTGACATAGTGGGCGTGGACAATATCCATAATCACGGCAATACCCATAGAGTGGGCGGTGCGGATAAGCGACTTGAGCTCCTCTGGAGTACCAAAGCGCGACGAAGGGGCGAAGAAGTTGGATACATGGTAGCCAAACGAGCCGTAGTATGGGTGCTCAGCAATAGCCATAACCTGTATTGCATTATAGCCCGCACGGCGCACCTTTGGCAGTATCTTGGTCTCAAACTCGCGGTATGTACCTACCCCCTCCCTCTCCTGAGCCATACCCACATGGGTCTCGTAGATAAGCAGTGGAGAGCACTTTGCAGCGCTGAAATCGTCATCCGACCAGTCAAAAGGCTGCTCAATCCAGAACTGAGCGGTGTAGTCCTTTGTCTGCTCGTCCTGCACCACGCGAGTAGCGTATGCAGGTATGCGGTCAAGCCAGCCGTTATGTCCGTGAATATGTAGTTTATAGAGCGAGCCGTGCGTCAGGCGGTAGCTATACATCGCCTCGGGCAGGAAGATGCTCCACACGCCATTGCTATCTCTATCAAGGCGTAGCTGCGTGCGCTGCCAGCCGTTGAAGTCGCCGAAGATATAGACATCTTTAGCCTCAGGCAACCACTCGCGGAACCACCAGCCACAGAGCGCATCGTCATACTGCCAGCCGAAATATCGGTAGCCATTTGCATAATCTACTATTGAGCCACTACTGCGCTCAATAGCCTCTAAGCGAGATAGATAGAGGTTGTGCCTCAGCTCTATCTCCTCCTCCACGGGCTGCAACCACTCGTCAGAGGCTACAATAGGGAGTCTTCTCTTCTCAGACATAGTTTTTTTATTTTGTAATAGTGTATGCTCCACTCTGGTAGAGGGTTGAATGGTCCTCGCCAGGGAGTGTTACCGTTGCGGTAGCTCCCTCAGGGATTGTGAACTCCCAAATCCACTGCTCGCCCTCATAGCGCCAAGCACTCTTGATAAGACCCGCTGCAGAGTTATACTCAGCCTTGACATAGCCAAGTCGCTTATCAGGAATTGGAGCCATAGCGATATGCTTAAAGCCTGGGTACTCAATAACCGAGCTGATACCTGCCACGCTCTCCCATATCCACTCGCAGACGCAACCGTAGGCGTAGTGGTTAAAGCTATTCATACCCTTTGGACCCATACCGCCCTCAAGGGTATAGCTGTTCCAACGCTCCCAGATTGTAGTTGCGCCATTATCCACAGAGTATAGCCAGCTTGGGTTCTTGCGCTGGAAGAGCAGCTCGTAGGCGATATCTTCCATACCATTCTCGGTAAGGGTAGACATAAGTATTGATGTGCCGAGGAAGCCTGTCTGCAGGCAGTTGTCGTGCTCCTTGAAGTTCTGACGCAGGCGGGCAATCATATCCTCGCGCGCCTTACCCACAACAACCTCCGCCTTGAGGGCAAAGAGAGCCGGGGTCTGCATGGTGTTGAGTATCGCAGTCTTGAATGTTCCATCCGCATTGAGGAACTCTGTGCAAATATACTCCTTAGCGCGCTGATTCATCTCCAAATATGGAGCAGCATCACGACCCGTTGCCTGAGCCATATCTGCCATCATCGCAGCATCTATAGCCCAATATGCAGCGCTGAGGAAGTTCCAGTAGCCCACAGCCTCTGGGTTGAGCTTGCGCTTGCCATTAACCTTGATGTACTGATTGCGACTATGGCTCTCCAGTGGCTCGTAGCTCAACCAATCGGCATACTGACTGTTGCCATTCTCGCCCTTGAGCGCATCGTGGTCGTACTTAGTCTCGTCTACATGCTTCATATAGAGCGCCATAGAGTCCCAATGCTCATCCACAATCTGAGTATCGCCAAACTGCTTGAGGATAATCCACGGAACAATCACGCCCGCATCTGCCCAGCCTAAACGCATATAGGATGTACCATAGTGCGCCAGCGGAGCTACGCCCGGATAACCACCCAGCTCGTTCTGGCTATCTCGCATATCCTGCATCCACTTGTGGAAGAAGGCGCGAGTATCGGCAAAGAATGAGCCAGTCTCCGCAAACACCTGAGTATCAGCAGTCCAGCCCATACGCTCGTTGCGCTGCGGACAGTCGGTCGGAACAGAGAGGTAGTTTGATACCTGACCCCAGTAGGTGTTGGAAATCAGCTTGTTGATAAGCTCGCTGCCAGTCTCAATAGTACCAATCTCCATCTGCTCGGTGATTGATGTCACAGGGATAGACTTAACACTCTTGATAACAACCTTATCCGTTGCCGTTACCGATATGTAGCGATAGCCGTAGAAGGTACAGCGTGGCATATAGGTCACATAACCGTCCTCACTGCCGAAGGTATACTTGAGAATCATACCGACATCTGGCGTGCGGAGGTTTGTGCGGTGAACGCTACCCTCTGGACCATCCATACCGCGGCTCTGAGCGCCATTGCCGTCGTTGAGAATCTCTGCAGGTAGACAGGTGAGGGTCACACCCTGCTCGGCCTTGAATACAAACTGCGGAACGGCAGCGCAATTCTGACCAAAGTCTACCACTAAGGTCTCGCCGGCGTTGAGCTCAATCTTATCCCCTGCACCATACTGGCGTGCGATAACAACCTTGCCGTACTCGGTCTCTGTTGCACCCTCAACCTGCTGCCAGATGTAGGTCTGCGCAGGAGCGAGTGTAAGGTCGTGACGGAGGTATATCTCCGCGCCATCTGTTGGCAGGATAACGCCCGAAAACTCGGTATTCTCCTCCGGCGTAGAGAGCAACTCTGGAGTGAGGAATCCCAACGGCTCGCGAGCGTCATACTCCTCGCCATCAAATATCGCTGCATGCTTTACAGGACCTGCAATGCCAGCCTTCCAGTTCTCCAAATCTGTGCCGTAGAGGGCTGTTGTACCATCGGCAAAGGTGAGCTCCAGCACACCGCGGAAGGCGCACTTTTTGCCGAACATACCCTCATAGCGGGACGGAGTGATGATATAGTCTGCCCACCAGCCAGGGGTAACCTGCGCTGCGAGGGTGTTCTGACCGTTAGCGCCACAGTTAAACGCCTCGGTGATGTCGTATGTAAACGAGCGACGAGTCTTTGTGCGATGGGTAAAGCCCGGCTTGAGGAACTCCTCGCCCACTGGCTTACCATTGACATATATCTCATAGACACCCAGCGCTGTGGTCATCCACTTCGCGCTCACTACAGCCTGCTTGTTCGCAATCGTCGTTACAAACCAAGAGGCACCATCTGCTGCACGCCTTGACTTATTATCCGTCACCACAGGCGCATCTACTACAGAGAGCCACTTAGACGACTCCCACGCACTATTCGGCAGCGCCTCTGCACGCACTCCCACGCGCTCGGCCGAGGATGAACAACTTACGGCAAGCGCCAGAGCCGCAACAGAGAGCAGGGTTCTTAGAAAATTTCTCATAATTTTAGGTTTTTGGGTTATTAGGTTTTTTGGTTGGTTGTTTTATAAAGGCTGGCTATCTCGCACCCACAAATCGCATTTTAAGGCGGCGTTTACAACGCTGTCAAGGGCTGGCAGGCAGGAGCATACTGCTCGTGTGTGGCTGTCTGACAGACTGCAGACAAGGCAGTAAACACCCCTTACAAATGTGATTTACTCATACTTAACCACTACGGTGCGGAATCCCTTGCTATTCTTCACGGAGAACATCACATAAATCTTGCTGTCAATGACTTTGATACCTGCGATGTCGGCGTAGCCTGCAGGGGTAATCTGCAAAGACTCAAGAAGATAGTGGTCAAAGACGCACTGGATGCGGCGCTTTGGAAGCACTACGCGGCCAGCGTGGTCGTAGACGGTGATGAATGCCTTGCTCTCGCCATTCTTGAGGCTACCCTTATTGTGCTGACCCTCAACGAAATAGACATAGTCCTTATCCACATCCCACGCGCGGTAGGTGTAGTAGTTAGGCTCCTTTGCAGGGTCGGCAGTCTCCTTATCTGGCTTGCCGATAGTAAACGAGCTGATAGTCTCCAGCGCGGTCATATCCTTACCCTTGATTGTACGAACAACGGTCTGCTCTGCCTCGCCAACAACCTCGCCCTTGTACTGGGTCTTAATCTTGATGTCGGTATTGTCCATTGCGCGAGCCTCGGTAAGGCTGTAGAGGTTTATAGTCACAACACCTGCGCGCTGAGTTGCAATGCCGAGGATATCGGCCTCAACATTTACAGCTGGATAGCAGTAGCGCTCGCCACCCATGTAGAAGTTCTCGCCAGCATAGCCCTCGTTAACCTCTGTATCTGCTGCAAATGGGAAGCGAGATACGGTGCGGGTGCGACCATAGGCGTTGTTCCACTTTGTGCCGTTGCTACCAATCCACATATAATCCTTGCCATCCGCGCCCTTCTCTACCGCCAGCGCATTTGCATTACCGAAGTAGCGGAGGGTCATAACCTCGCGCTTGCCATCGGCATTACGACGGATGATATAGTTCTCGTGCACCTTTGTAAGGCCTGGCTTATTCTGCGCAAATGTTCCCGGCTGTGAGAACCACATCACCTGCTCGTCTGCAGAGATAGAGAAGCCCTGCGTTGCACGGTGACCGGTCTTGAGCGCCACACCCTTTGTGAGGAACTGCGACTCCTTGGTCATCTTCGTCATCTTCATCACAGTCAACAGACGAGGGTCGGTAATCTTCTCCTTCTTCGCCTTCTCTTTCTTCGCCTTCTGCGCATAGACTGGGGCATTCACACCCAGAACAAGAACTGTTGTCAGAGCCAAAATCGCAAGGCTCTTGATAGTGTTAATTTTCATAGTTTATCAGGTTATAGTTATTTGCTTATAATACAAATTTACGCTATTTTTTTGCAAGTTGCAACTTTTCCAACAAAAACTCGCCCGTAACACTTGTTTTGCTCTCCACAATCTGCTGTGGGGTACCCTCTGCAACCACGCGACCGCCACCTTCGCCGCCGTCAGGGCCGATATCTATGATATGGTCGGCGACCTTTACAACATCCAGATTATGTTCTATGACGAGCACCGTATTTCCCTTATCAACCAGCTTGTTAAGCACCGCGAGCAGTTGGCGGATATCCTCAAAGTGCAGACCCGTAGTCGGCTCGTCAAGTACATAGAGCGTTCTGCCCGTATCGCGCTTAGAGAGCTCGGAGGAGAGCTTTATGCGCTGGCTCTCACCACCCGAAAGCGTTGTGCACGGCTGTCCGAGGGTAAGGTAGCCCAAGCCGACATCCTGTATAGCCTTGAGCTTGGTGTAGATATTCGGAATGGCGGCAAAGAACTCCACGGCGACATTCACCGTCATATTGAGTACATCGTTGATACTCTTGCCCTTATATCGTACCTCAAGGGTCTGCTGGTTGTAGCGATTGCCGCCACACGCCTTGCACTTGACATATACATCGGGCAGGAAGTTCATCTCTATGGTCTGCACACCTGCACCCTTGCACTCCTCGCAACGACCACCCTTGACATTGAACGAGAAGCGACCCGCCTTGAAGCCTCGCGCCTGAGCGTCGGGCGTAAGCTCAAAGAGGCGACGGATATCGCTAAAGACATTGGAGTAGGTCGCCGGATTACTCCTCGGCGAGCGACCTATAGGCGACTGGTCCACAACAACGAGCTTATCTATATTCTCCAGACCCTCTATAGCGTCGTACTCCAACGGTCGGTCAAGCGAGCGGTAGAGCTGCTGCGAGATTATCGGCACAAGGGTCTGATTTACCAGTGTACTCTTTCCCGAGCCACTGACACCCGTAACGCATATAAACTTTCCGAGCGGGAAGGTCACATCTATACCCTTGAGGTTATTTCCCCTCGCACCGCGGATGGTTATACTCTGTCCATTACCCTCGCGCAGGGTTTTAGGCACCTCTATGCAGCGACGACCCGAGAGGTAGTCTGCCGTAATGCCGTCAGAGGCGAGGATATCTTCAAAAGTTCCCGCCGCAACAATATGTCCACCACGACGACCCGCCTTAGGACCTACATCTACAACAAAGTCAGCAGCGCGCATCATATCCTCGTCGTGCTCTACAACAATTACCGAGTTCCCCGCATCGCGTAGCTCCTTGAGCGTAGCTATAAGTCGCTTATTATCACGCTGATGCAGTCCGATGCTCGGCTCGTCAAGGATATAGAGCACATTGACCAACTTTGAGCCTATCTGCGTAGCGAGGCGTATACGCTGACTCTCGCCACCCGACAGACTGCGCGAAGCACGCGAGAGGGAGAGGTAACCCAGACCCACATCTACCAAAAAGCGCAGTCGCTCGCGTATCTCCTTGACAATCTCGGCAGCAATCTTCTGTTGCTTATCATCCAGATGACTCTCAATGGTCGCCATCCACTCCGTCAGGGCGACTATAGACATATCAGAGAGCTGGGCGATACTCTTATCGCCAATCTTAAACTGCAGCGCCTCCGCCTTCAGACGGCTACCACCGCAGACCGAGCACTTGCGGTAGGTGACAAACTGCGCGCGCCACTTCTCGCCATAGCGCGACTCCTCGTCGTCGGAGTATACGGCGTTGATATACTCGGCAATGCCCTCCCAGGTGCGCATCTGCACACCGCGCTGGTAGGTAAAGTCGGCGAGGTCCACCATAACGGGCTCCACATCGCCATAGAGTATGGCGTGCATACCCTCCTGCGAAATCTCGGAGATAGGGATGTCGGTAGTAAACCCATACCTGCGCCCCAGCGCTATGATTGTTGCAAAGAAGATGTTGTCCTTCTGCTTACCCAACGGAGCAATGCCGCCCTCCTTGATAGTCATACGGCTATCGGGCACAACCTTACTCATATCAAAGACAGCCTCCTCGCCCAGTCCGTTGCAGTGCGGACAAGCACCCTTCGGCGAGTTGAAGGAGAAGGTGTATGGCTCGGGGTCCTCAAAGGCTATGCCCGTAGTTGGGCACATCAGGTGGCGGGAGTAGTAGCGCATAGTGCCATCCGAGTAGTCGTGCAGCGCCATAGTACCCTTGCCCTGATTCATCGCATCGGCTATGGAGCGCATCATACGCTCGCGCATATCCTCACCCACCTTCAGACGGTCTATAACAAGCTCTATGGAGTGTGTTTTGTAGCGGTCCAGACGCTCGCCAGCCGAAAACTCGCGCACCTGCCCATCTATGCGGGCATAGATATATCCGCGCTTGGAGAGTGAGTCAAACAGCTCGCGGTAGTGACCCTTACGCTCCTTGACTACGGGGGATAATAGGGCTATCTTGCAGCCCGAATATTGCTCTATGATAAGGTCGCAAATCTGCTCGTCGGTAAAGTGCACCATCCGCTCGCCCGTCGTTGGCGAGTAGGCCGTAGAGGCGCGGGCATAGAGCAGACGCAGGAAGTCGCCTATCTCCGTCACCGTACCTACCGTAGAGCGAGGGTTCTTGTTCGTCGTCTTCTGCTCTATCGCCACCACGGGGCTGAGTCCCGAAATCTTATCCACATCCGGACGCTCCATAGAGCCGATAAACTGACGAGCGTAGGTAGAGAATGTCTCCATATACCTACGCTGCCCCTCGGCATAAATAGTATCAAAGGCGAGCGAACTCTTTCCGCTGCCCGACAAGCCTGTGATGACAACCAGCGCATTGCGCGGAATCTCCAGGTCTATATTTTTGAGGTTGTGCACCCTTGCACCCTCTATCTTTATGCTATCCATTCTGGCTATTAGCCATTAGCTTTTAGCTATTGGCTTTTTAGTGGTATTTTTTATTATTCCCCCTTATGGTGTCAAAAATAATATGCAGCAGCCCCCAAAAATTTGTTGTCAAAAGGTAGTAGTTACAACGCTCGGCGCGATTGGTGACGATGGGCTGTACAAGGGCGTACTGCCCATTGTCAGCATATCGCGTTAGCGGAAGTAAATGCTGCCTTTTCACAACAAATTGTTAGTTGCAGACAGTACCCATCATCTGTGCAAATATATCATGCAGTGAGATAAATCCCACCAAGTCGGCAAAACATATCAGGACTATAACTAAGGTAAAGCCCTTGATAAAGCCCTTACCGAGGTGCGATGCGTAGTGTGATGCAAGGAACGAGCCGATGATATTTCCCACGCCGTGCGGAACTCCAAAGAGGTAGTCTATCTGTCCATTTATAATAAAGACGGCAAGCGAAAATGGCGTAGCGACGAAGATAACAAAGTTCTTTATCGCATTTGCCGTCATAATATCCATACGCATAGCCCAGAGGGTGATTGCGAGGATAAGGTAGCCGATGCCGATGTATATATATCCGCCATAGAAGCCGATGCCCAGGAAGAGCAGGTAGTGCCATGGCTTGATGTCAAGGTTATGTCCCTCCTTAATCTTTATACGGCTATCAAAGATAAGGTATAGCAG
The DNA here is from genome assembly GCA_017463615.1 of Alistipes sp. GTDB lineage: Bacteria > Bacteroidota > Bacteroidia > Bacteroidales > Rikenellaceae > Alistipes. Next base: position 188,717 of record JAFTOU010000027.1, read on the forward strand.
AATGACGACCAGAATAACGCCGAAGCATATCTTGAACACCCTATCGTCTATATGCGTAGCTACCAGCGAGCCGGCTATATTTCCGATAATCACCGGCACGGAGAGCATAAGTCCATGGCGGAGGTTAAACGCGCCCTTGCGCAGAAAGGTTATCGTGGCGGTAAGGTTCTGGAGAAATACGGCGATACGGTTTGTACCGTTGGCGATAGTTATCGGCAGGCCGAGGGCTGTAAACATAGTTACAGTAACCACCGAGCCACCGCCCGCCAGCGTATTTATCGCCCCAACGATAATTCCCGAGATGACCAAAATTAGGGTTATGCTCAAATCCAACTCCATATCTTTCCCACTTTTTCCTTTTTAAGAACTCAAAAATAGCAAAATTTTCGGAAAGTTGCAATGTTTTATCTATTTTTGCACCAAATTAACGACAATATAGTAAAACCGATATAGCAAAATGAAGGTTGGCGAAATACAGACACTAACCGTAAGCCGTCTGTCGGACTACGGACTCTATCTTGCAGACGAGCAGGGCAACGAGGCGCTGCTTCCAAACCGCTATGTATCTCTGACGCAGAAGGTTGGCGACAGCGTGGAGGTGTTTATCTATCACGACTCAGAGGATAGAATCACCGCCACTACCGACAAGCCGACAATTACGGCAGGTCGCGTGGCGTGGCTCAAGGTGGTGGACAAGAATATCCACGGCGCATTTTTAGATTGGGGCATTGCGGGCAAGGACCTCTTTCTGCCAAACCGCAACCAGCAGGGTGGCATAGTTATTGGCAACCACTACCCCGTATATATGTATGTGGACGACATCACAGGTCGTTGCGTGGCGACAAACAAGCTGCGCGCCTATGTTAATAACGACGACATAGTGACCGTAGACAAGGGTCAGCAGGTGGATATCCTCGTGGTCTCCGAGAGCCCTATAGGCTACCGCGTGATTGTAGAGAATCGCCACTGGGGCATGCTCTATAAGAACCAGATTTTCCGTCCTCTCTCGCTCGGTGAGCGCACGACAGCCTATGTTGTAAAGGTTACCGACGAGCGCCGCATAGACCTCTCGCTCCAGCGTCGCGGCTATGTGCAGGTGAAGGATAGCGCCGAACAGCTCTACGAGGCTATCGTAGCGGCAGGCGGCTCACTCGCCCTTACGGACAACAGTTCGCCAGAGCAGATTCAAAGCACCCTGCAGATGAGCAAGAAGCTCTTTAAGCGCTCCCTGGGTGTACTTATGAGCCACAACCGCGTAACGGTAGACGAGAACGGAATAAAGATTACGAAGTAATGGCAAAGATTGCAACTGCCGAGAGAGTTTCGCGCGAGGCGTCAGACAACTATGTCTTTCAGCGCTCACTGCTCGCCTATCACCACGCCGCCACAATGATTAGTGGCGATGTACTGGAGATAGGCACAGGCACGGGCTATGGTATAGAGATTCTCGCACCACATTGCGACCGCTTCATCACGGTAGATAAGTTTCTTGACCCATCTGTCATGGTAGAGGCTCCCAACTGCGAGCGACTGCAGATGTGCGTTCCGCCACTGGGCTTTGAGAGCGGCAGCTTTGACTATGTGGTTAGCTTTCAGGTAATTGAGCATATCAAGAAGGATACAGACTTTGTCCGCGAGGTGGCTCGCGTATTGCGCCCGGGTGGTAAGTTTATCGTCTCTACGCCCAACGCCCCAATGTCGCTCACTCGCAACCCATGGCATATCAGAGAGTATACCGCCGAGCAGCTCCAAAATCTGCTAAGCATAGCCTTCAGCACCATCACTAAGGGTGGCGTTACGGGCAACGAGAAGATTATGGAGTACTACGAGAAAAACCGCGAGGGGGTGCGCCGCATCACCCGCTTTGATATCCTTGATTTGCAGCACCGCCTGCCTCGCCAGCTGCTACAGATTCCGTACGACATCCTCAACCGCCTCAACCGTCGCCGCCTGCTCAAGCAGAATAACAACCTCACGACATCTATCACAATGTCGGACTACGCAGTAAGCGACACTACCGACGGGGCATTTGACCTATTTTTCGTCGCAACAAAATAATCAGTTTTAACGATTATCATTAAACACCAAAAATCGGTTTAATGTTTATCGTTAAACCATCGTAACTTTGGTGCGATTTTTTGCTATTATTTGAGAAAAATAACTACCTTTGCAGAAAATCGTAATATATGTCATTACTTCGTTTCAATATGCTTGAGCGTGCGCTTGAGCAGAGGGCGGTAGAGGTTACGCCGCCGAGCAACAATCCATCCGACTACTTTGGCGAGAAGGTCTTTGGGCGCAAGCAGATGCGCAAGTATCTGAACAAGCAGACCTTTGAGGCGCTGATTGCGACCATAGAGAACAACACCCCTCTAACTCAGGAGGTTGCCGACGCCGTAGCGGCGGGTATGCGTCAGTGGGCACTCAGCCACGGCGCAGACCACTACTGCCACTGGTTTCAGCCACTGACGGGCGGTACTGCCGAGAAGCACGACTCCTTTGCCGAGCCTGATGGCCAGGGCGGACTGTTAGAGGAGTTCTCGGGCAAGGTGCTCATACAGCAGGAGCCTGACGCCTCAAGTTTCCCAAGTGGCGGCATCCGCAACACCTTTGAGGCGCGCGGTTACTCGGCGTGGGACCCCACATCGCCAGCCTTTATCGTTGATACAACACTCTGCATCCCTACCCTATTTATCGCCTACAATGGCGAGGCGCTGGACTACAAGACCCCACTGCTCCGCTCTATTCAGGCGGTGAACAAGGCAGCTACAGATGTCTGCCGATACTTTGACAAGAGCGTGGAGAGGGTATACTCCTACCTCGGTTGGGAGCAGGAGTATTTCCTTATAGACGACGCCCTCTGGTCGGCACGCCCCGACCTTGTGCAGACGGGTCGCACGCTGATGGGCCACGAGGCAGCGAAGAATCAGCAGCTGGACGACCACTACTTCGGCGCTATACCTTCGCGCGTGATTGCCTTTATGAAAGACCTTGAGTATGAGAGCCTTAAGCTCGGCATACCTCTCAAGACGCGCCACAACGAGGTTGCTCCAAATCAGTTTGAGCTTGCGCCTGTATATGAGGAGGCAAACCTTGCCAACGACCACAACCAGCTGCTCATTACCATAATGAATCAGGTAGCCAAGCGCCACCACTTCCGCGTGCTGCTGCACGAGAAGCCATTTAAGGGTATCAACGGCTCGGGTAAGCACAACAACTGGTCACTCGGAACAGATGCGGGTGTAAACCTGCTCCGTCCAGGCAAGACTGCCTTTGAGAATCTGCAGTTTATAACCTTCCTTGTCAATGTCATCGCCGCCGTACATAAGCACAATGGGCTGCTCAAGGCATCTGTAATGTCGGCAACAAACGAGCACCGTCTCGGCGCTGGCGAGGCACCTCCGGCGATTATATCTACATTCCTCGGCTCACAGATTTCGTCCGTGCTGGATAAGATTGAGAGTTCCAAGAGCGACGAGGATATACGCTTTGACTCAAAAAATATCTTCCGCATGAGCGGACTGAGCCAGATACCATCTCTGCTGCGCGACAATACCGACCGCAACCGCACATCGCCATTTGCATTTACTGGTAACCGCTTTGAGTTCCGCGCTGTGGGCTCGTCGGACAACTGCGCCGAGGCTATTATTGTCATCAACACCGCCGTGGCGGAGCAGTTGGTTAGCTTCAAGCAGACCGTAGATGCTAAGATTGAGCGTGGCGAGAAGCGCGAAAGGGCGATATACGAGACCATCCGCGAGCTCATCAAGCAGAGCAAGCCTGTGCGCTTTGACGGCAACGGCTACTCGGACGAGTGGAAGGAGGAGGCTGCACGCCGTGGCCTTGACTGCCAGACATCCGCACCGCTCAACTTTGACCGCTATACCGACGAGCAGACCGTGCGTATGTTCGGCAATATGGGCGTATATAATAAGGTAGAGCTTGAGGCACGCGCCGAGATTAAGCGCGAGATGTATGTCAAGAAGATACAGATTGAGGCTCGCGTGCTTGGCGACCTTGTGATGAACCATATCGTACCTATCGCCTCAAAGTACGAGGGCGTGCTGCTGGATAAGGCTTGGAAGCTGCAGCAACTGGGTATGAGCTGGGCTACCGACCGTGAACTTATAGAGGATATCCAGAGTCGCACAGCGAAGATTCAGACACTTGTTGCCGAGATGATTGAGTGCCGCAAGCGTGCTAACCGCATAGAGGATATGCGCCAGAAGGCTATCGCCTACCACGACACCGTCGCCGTATTCTTTGACACCATCCGCACCGAGATTGATAAACTCGAGGAGGTCGTAGACGACCAAATCTGGACCCTGCCAAAGTACCGCGAGATACTGTTTATCAAGTAGCCGTTGGCTGTTGGCTATTAGCTTTTTTAGAGGTGTCGCTGCGCGACAATATTTATAGGGTGCGAGGAGCGCCCTATTTTTATTACGGCTTATACTGTCATCATTCGGCTTGCACCGTCGTCACCTCATCGCACCATTTTAGCGTCATTCGGCTTGCACCGTCATCACCTCGTCGTACCATTTTGGTGTCAGAGTGGTGCATTTGCGGTGCATCGTGAAAAAGAGCAGTCGCGGATAGTACTAAAGCGTACAGCCGCGACTGCTATTTAAGGGATGTGCCGCAAATGCGCCACTATCACACCAAAATTACTCCTCGGTAGGGACTAAAATACGACCACAATACTCACACACAATCAGCTTCTTGCCGAGGCTAACCTCTACCTGGCGCTGTGGTGGGATGCGGTTGAAGCAGCCAGAGCAAGCGTCGCGCTGGATGGTTACCACTGCAAGGCCATTGCGCACCTTGCTACGAATACGGTCGTAAGCGGCGAGCAGGCGGTCGTCAATCTTCTTCTTTGCAACCTCTGCCTGAGCCATCAGAGACTCCACCTGGTCAGCGGTCTCGCTCTCAATATTTGCGAGCTCAGTACGCTTAGCCTCAAGGTCTACATTACGCTCGGCAATCTGAGCCTCGGTCTGCTCTACCTTAGCCTTCTTAGCCTTGATAGCTGCAGCATACTCGCGCAGGTGCTTCTCAGCGAGGCGAATCTCAAGCTCCTGATAGTCAATCTCCTTGGCGATAGCGTCAAACTCGCGGTTATTGCGGACATTTGCCTGCTGCTCGTTGTACTTTGCAATAAGCATATTTGCCTCGTCAATCTGACGGCGACGCTGACGAGTCAGAGCACCCAGCTCCTCAATCTCGGCATTGATACCCTCTACACGAGTTCTCAGACCTGCGATCTCGTCGTCCAGATCCTGCACCTCATCAGGAAGCTCACCCTTTACCTTGTTGATCTCGTCAATCTGCGAATCAATCTTCTGCAACTCGTAAAGAGCCATAATCTTCTCGTACATCGAGTAATCTACCTCTGCGGTTTTCTTTGTTGTAGCCATATATTATTATTTTTTAATATTCTCTAACGCCTTAACACGCTAACTTCCAAAGCATTACAACGAGTAATACATTGGGTTTTCTGATTTCGCGCTCTTATAGAGCGCAAAGGTACTAATTTTTTTTGAGAAATCCGCCAAAATATTGAATAATAAATCAATTGCGCAATATTCGCTCTCAAAATGACCCACATCGCAGAGGGTAAAACGCCCATCTGGCAGGTAATATTGGTTATATTTCAGGTCGGCGGTTACATATATATCGCATCCCGACGCTGCCGCCTGCTCAATGAGCGAGCCACCCGCGCCCGTGCATATTGCTACGCGCTGAACGCTATCTTTCACCACCTTGCTATGGCGAATAGCCTTGCAACCGAGCGTTGTGCGCAGCAGGGCGAAGAAGGAGTTTGTACCCATCGGCTCTGGCAGGGCGCCGACAACGCCGAAGCCCACAGAGGCATCTGTGCGCGACGGCTCAAGGGTCTGCATATCAGTGATGCCCAGCATCTGACCCAAGTGCCAACTCATACCTCCCTTTACGGAGTCAAGGTTTGTGTGACAAGCATAGAGGGCAATACTGTGCTTTATAGCACTCTCCACGCAACGCTCTACCACCGAGGCGGAGTTGAAGCGCTTGAGGGGGCTAAAGACAATAGGATGGTGGGTAATAATCATACCGCAACCCAGCTCCAGCGCCTCCTCAATAACCTGCTCGGTAACATCTACCGCCAGCAGCACACCACCGCGGAGCTCGTCATCCAATCGGCCGACAATAAGACCTGCATTGTCGTAGCTCTCCTGCAGCGAGAGTGGCGCAAAGGCCTCTATACAATCTGTTATCTCTCTGATTTTCATAGCACTACCATTCAAAAAGTGTCTGCTCGCGATATGCAGGCTTTGGCTGTGGCTCTGGCTCTGGCTCGGCCTGTTCAACCACCGCAGGGACTGGCTCAGATGGTACGGCTGCAGCTGCCTGCTCGCGCTCGCTCTGCTCGTCCAACGAATCGCGCACAGCCACGAGCATAGAGCGCAGCGACTGCAGACGCTCCAGCAGCTCCATATCGGCACTACCCTCAGCCTCCTCCGAGCGGTCACCACGCAGAGCGCGCTTTGCACCCTCAAGGGTCATGCCGCACTCCTTGACATAGTGGTAGATGCGCTTGAGAGTCTCAATATCTGACGGCGAGAAGAGGCGGTTGCCCTTCTTGTTTCTATGGGGCTTGAGGGATGGAAATTGTGTGCCCCAGTAGCGAATCAACGAGGCATTGACATCAAACATCTCTGCCACCTCGCCCATTGTGTAGTAAATCTTGTCACTCATATCTATAAGTTATTTATCTTCAACGAATTAGGATAGTTGTTATTCACGCGGTTGCCTATGCGCTTGACAAAACCGAGCGCGTAGCCCTCGCAGCTGATAAGGTTTATACCCTCCGTAAACTGCTGCGCCGAAATATCGTGCTTACGCAGGTACTCAAGCGCCGTAGCCTGCTCTACCTCAACAGTCGGCACAACATCGCCATTGAGCCATACAGACTGCGAGAGCGACCACTCAGGCTTGAGCTTGCCCTTGAATATCTGTCCCATCTCCACGCCCGAGTAGATTACCGTGAGGTTATTCGCCAGCGCCTTTATCTGCTCGTAGTACTCCGCAGGGAGGGCGTAGTAGCTATCTGCCACCATCGCAAAGCGCAACTGCTCGGGGTTTGCGACCCAGCGCTGCAGCTCCTTCACCGCATCTTTCGGTGCATCTACAACAATCTTCTTGCGCGCCTTTGGCGTTACGCTACGACCTCCAATATCCGCAGCCTTGCGAGCCACAGCAACGAAAAATCCCTCGCTTACGACCCTATGTGGATAGAACTTAAAGCACTGAAAGTCACCTATCTTGCTGCACTCTACGCCCCACTGCTCCGGCACCTCAATCTCCGCTGCGGGAGCTATCTGCTCGCCCCAGAGCTCTATCATCTGGCGGACAACACCCTCATCCTCAGTGGTGTTGAAGGTGCAGGTGCTGTATATCAATGTTCCACCCGCCCTGAGGCTCTTCCACGCCTGCTCAAGGATAGATATCTGGCGTGCAGCACACATATCTACACTCTGGACAGTCCACTCCGTGCGGGCAACCTCCTCCTTGCGGAACATACCCTCACCCGAACATGGAGCATCTACGGCAACAACATCAAACCAACTCTCAAAGGCGGCAATGTGCTGTGGGTCGTTGTTCGTCACAACAACATTTCCCAAGCCCCACTTGCGGATGTTGTCGGCAAGGATGTTGGCACGGTTGCGCACATACTCATTCGCCACAACCAGCCCGCGACTACCTACAACCGAGGCGTAGAGGGTACTCTTACCACCCGGGGCAGCGCACATATCCAATATCTTACCGCTATCAACCCCCTCGCTACGCAGGATGTGGGAGATAAACTGCGACCCCGCCTCCTGAACATAGTACGCCCCCGCCGCAAAGGGGATATGGAGCGTAAACTGCGGTCGCTGAGCAAGATAACGCCCACTCTCCGACCACGGCACAGTCTCTCCCCACTCGCCACCGCGCCACTTGTCGCCATTCAGACGCACCGACACAGGCGACTGACCATCCAGCGCCGCAAAGAGCTGCTCCGCCTGAGCATCCCCCAACTGGCTGCGCATCGCCGCAACAAAATCTGATGGTAGAGGTGTGTTCACTACTATTGAATTTTATATCTTTTTTGCGCTACTCATTTATCCACCCATTTTGGGCTAACCCGTCAAGCAAGTCTATTCTAATTAGGCGGCTCGCCTAATTAGAATAGACTTGCTTGACGCACCGCCGGATGCTCCGCATGTATCTCATCCAGTCGCATGTAGAGCGAATCAAGCACCTTGATATTCTCTACGAAGTCGGTGTTATCCTTATCGATGATAAAGACCTCGCCGTCGTAGTTGCTCACCCACTCGTCGTAGCGGTCGTTCAGGCGACGGAGGTAGTCAATATCTATATTCTGCTCGTACTCCCTGCCGCGCTTGCGAATCTGGCGCACAAGGGTGTCGATGCTGGACTTGAGGTATATCAGCAGGTCGGGCTTCGGAATAAGGTCCGTAGAGATATCAAAGAGCTTCATATAGGTGCCAAAATCACGCCCCGACATCAGCCCCATCTGGTGCAGGTTACCCGCAAAGATGTGCGCATCCTCGTAGATTGTGCGGTCCTGAAAGACATTCTGCGAGCCATCCGAGAGCATATCTATCGTCTGGCGAATACGACTTGCGAGGAAGTGCACCTGAAACTGGAACGCCCAGCGGTTCATATCCTCGTAGAAATCAGAGATGTATGGGTTGTCCACATCCTCGTAGTAGGCTTTAGCACCGTAGTGCTTTGTTAGTATCTCGGTCAGCGTAGTCTTACCACTGCCGATATTACCTGCAATTGCGATATACATATCTTTGGCTATTGACTGTTAGCCATTGGCTCGCTTTCAGCGACCCTTCCTCCTCGCGGCTCGGCAAAGTCTGCAAGCAGTCTCTGCTCTCGCTCCGCAGCGTCGGTTGGCTTTTATATTGTTTGTAATTTATTTCTATTTACACTTGCCTCCATTTTGCGTCAGAAGGCGGTAGATACGACGCTCGCCTTGAGCGACGGCGATGGGTTGTACTAATGCGTACTACCCATTGCAGGAGCGAGAGGTAGCGAAAGTAGGTATCCGCCTTATCACGCAAAATTAGTTAAAGTAGTAACCTATGTCGGATATCGCTGACGGCATTGCAAACAGCACTACCCTATCATAGGCATTTATCTGCATATTGCTGACGGCGATAAAGACCTTGTCTCCGCGCACGATACCGCCGATGATAACATCGTCTGGAAGCCCCATCTCGCCGATGGTAGACTTTGTAGCGGGCGAGTTTGGCTTGACAATAAACTCCAGCACCTCAGCATCGCTACCAGTAAGGCACTTGATAGCAAGCACATCGGTAGACATCGTAAAGCGGAAGATATTAGAGGCGGTGACTATCTTCTTATTTATAATAGTATCAATACCCACCGAGTCGGCAATCTTGATATAGTTCATATTCTCCACCTCGGCAATCACGCGCTTAACGCCCATACGCTTAGCCAGCATAGCGGTAAGGATATTGGTCTCGCTACGACCCGTAACGGCAACGAAGGCGTCCATATTCGCCAGTCCCTCCTCCATCATAGCCTCCGTATCGCGGCCATCCTGATGGATGATAAGCGTGCGCTCAAGCATCTCGGCGAGGCTATATGCCTTATCGGCATTGTAGTCTATCAGCTTGATATTAACCTCGTCCTGCAGCTCCTTGGCAATCTGAATACCGATGCGAGAGCCACCCAGAATCATCATATTGTTGATATCCACGCTGCTCTTGCCCGACAGAGCCATAACCTCAGCAACGGCATCGTGGCGCGAGATAGCGTAGACCATATCGCCCACCATGTATGTATCGGAAGATTTCGGAATAATAGTCTGACCATCGCGCATAATAGCCACCGTACGATAGCGCAGCGGCTGCTCCTCGTCAAAGCCAGCGATAGAGGCGCCAATGAGCGACGAGTTAGGCTCCAGACGGAATACCACAAGCGAGAGCTTACCGCCCGAGAAGTCCACAAACTCGGTAGTAGCCGAGTGGCCGAGCAGGTTGATAACCTCCTCCGCCGCAATACGCTCGGGATAGAGCAGGTAGTCGATGCCCATATCAATGAACATCTCCTTGTTGTTCGGCTCTAAGTACTCAAGGTTGTCAATGCGGGCAATGGCCTTCTTAGCACCCAGCTGCTTGGCCATAATTGCCGAGAGGACATTGTCGTTCTCAATAGAGTCCACAGCGATATAGAGGTCGCACTTACGCACCGAGGCCTTACGCAGCACCGCAAAGGTGGTAGCATCGCCCTCAAGGGTAATAACATCGGCCAGCGTGCTCAGCTCCGCAAGCAGCTTAGCATCCTGGTCAATGACCGTAATATCGTGCCCATTACCGCTGAGCATCTTGGCAAGATGATTGCCTATCTCCTCAACGCCTGAAATAACTATTCTCATGGGATGTTCTGTAAATTAGTAAAATATTTTTTTGCGCCTGGGTAGATTCTATTTAGAGTCGCCCATTCTTGCAAAATTTCAGACAAATTTATAAATTTGTAGCGAGAAAACAAAGGATTACCCCCTTTTGATTGAAAATAAATTTAAGTAAATTTTGTAACACGCTTATGCCCAACTGGTTAGTAGTTATACTTTTCGCCATCGGAGCGGTCGCTTTCTTTGGCGTTGCACTATCCCTGACACTCATTTTCAAGGGTCATCACATAGAGTCTGAAATCTCCACAAATCCAAACATGAAGAAGCTCGGCATAAAGTGTGCCGTGCAGGAGACACGCGAGGATATGGCCGCCGAGAGTTGCGACGACGACAGCGTCTGCACAGGCAACTGCGCAGGTTGCGACATAGACCACTCAGCCGCAAAATAGGGGACAAAAATAACCCCGTCCCGTCTTTTATAGCATATAAAACCTACTTAAAAACTTATGAAGCGTATACTTACACTACTGGCAGCGCTGACAGTTAGCATCACCGCCCTCACCGCTGCAACACCTATTGAGAAACTTCCGCGTCAGATATACTCTGGAGAGTGGAAAGCGGGTCACATCCAGGGCATTGCTATGGATACCGAGCGCAAGCATATCTACTACTCCTTCACAACTATGCTCGTAAAGGCGGACCTTGAGGGCAACATCATCGGCACGGTAACGGGTCTGCTCGGCCACCTCGGCTGCATAGAGTACAACGAGGCTGACGGTCGCATATACGGCTCATTAGAGTACAAGAACGACTCCATAGGCAAGGGCATCCTCAAGCAGGAGAACACCAGCAAGGAGTGGACCACAGCCTTCTATGTGGCAATATTTGATGTGGATAAGATTGTGCGCCAGAATATGAGCGCCGAGAAGGATGGTATAATGACATCGGTATACCTCAAGACCGTCTGCGACGACTTTGCCGCAAAGGTTGTAAACAACGGCACAACCCTTGAGCACCGCTACGGCTGCAGCGGCTTTGACGGCATAACCTTCGGCCCTAAGTTCGGCACGGCAGACTCAAAGCGCTACCTGACAATAGCCTACGGAATCTACGGCGACAAGAACCGCACCGACAACGACTACCAGGTACTGCTCCAGTACGACACCAAAAACTGGCATAAGTACGAGCAGCCACTCTCGCAGGAGAATATGCACCAGTCAGGCCCATCAAAGCCTGCCGCTCGCTACTTCGTCCATACGGGCAACACCAACTGGGGCGTGCAGAACTTTGAGTACGACCCAACCAGAAACTTCTGGTTCTTAGCAACTTACGAGCATAAAAAGAGCGAGTTTGCAGACTTCAGCCTCTTCGTCGTAGATGGACACATCGCCCCAAAGAAAGAGACCCTCAAGGGCGTCAGCTACGCCAAGAAACAGAAGGTGCTCACCCTCTGCGGCCGCGGCATGACCGACCGAAATCATACCGATATCCGCGGCTGGAAATTTGACCGCGCTTCTACCGGCATCCACGCCGTGGGCGATAACTACTTCTACATCTCCCACCGCAAACGCAACAAACCATTCCAAAGCTGCACCGCCACCCTCTACCGCTTCGTCGGCCGCGAATCTACCCCATTCGTAAAGGTTGAGTAGCGCAGGCTACGCAGTACTGCCCGCTTTTTGAAAAAAGCAGGGCATGCAAAAACTTTTGGCAAAACTTCGTTTTGCTTCTATGCGCTGCGGAAATAGTCTGTTGTCTACGACAATACAAAATCAGAGAGATACATCACTTTCAAGCCAGCTTGAGTGAGTATCTCTCTGCTTTTAGTATACTTGCGGATACCAGTCTATTTCCGAATAGAAGTTCTACTGCGTCAGCCAGCCAATGGCCAATAGCCAATTTGTTGTCAGAGTGCGCCAGATACGGTGCATCGTGCAGAAAATCTGTCGCGGATAGTACTAACAGCGTACAGCCGCGACAGATTTTTAAGGGATGTGCCGTAGGTGGCGTGCTATCACAACAAAACCACAACTGAAATCGGATAATGGTCGGAAGGGAGGTGTACGCCGCGGTGCTCTGCTGAAATCTCTGACGGAGCATCGTGGAGCTTGCTATTTGCGCCGTGGTTGTCGCTCCAGTAGTGGTAGGTGAGGATGCCGTAGCGGAGCACATCGCAGCCGCGGACGAAGATGTGATCAATGCGCTTATTGGAGTGGTTGCCGACCTTGAAGCTATTGAAAGTGCCCGCAGGGGCATACTTGACAGGGGCAAGTGTATAAGCATCCCGCAGCACGCCGCTCTGTGCGAAGGTGTTATAAGCAGGGCTATCCTGCGCCACATTAAAGTCGCCCGTAAGCACAACGGTCTCCTTAGTCTTGCACATCTGGTTTATCTTCGCCAGCACCAGCTTTGCGCCCTCCACGCGAGCTGCCTTGCCCTTATGGTCCATGTGGGTATTGAAGAACCAGAAGCGCTTTTTGGTCTGCTTATCCTTGAAGTAACCCCAGCTACAAACGCGGCGGCAGACAGCATCCCAGCCGTACGACACCTCCTCAGGGGTCTCGGAGAGCCAAAATGTACCACTATCTAACAGCTCAAAGCGGTCGCGGCGGTAGAATACGGGGCTATACTCGCCCTTAGTCTTGCCATCGTCGCGAGCAACGCCTATATAGTCATACTCAGGCAGACGCTGGAGCATATACTCCAACTGGTCGTGACAGACCTCCTGCGCACCGAAAACATCAAAGGCGGTGTATGCCACAAGGTCGCACATAATATCGCGGCGCTCGGTCCAACCGTCACCACTCTTATAGTCCACCTTGGAGTGCATACGAATGTTGTAAGAGCCCACATGCAGGCTCTGTGCCGACACTGCTACAGCCGCAAGGGCAAGCAGGGCAAGGGTAAAAATCTTTCTCATAACTGCTCTATGTGTAAAAATATATCTTCACTTAGCGTAAGGCACGGCTTACTCTCAAAGAGTCCAAAGAGCGCCGAGCCAGAGCCCGACATTGAGGCATATACCGCCCCGGCATCTATCAAACACTGCTTAAGCTGCGCAATGGCTGGGTGCGAGAGGAAGATATGCTCCTCAAAGTCATTCTTCACAACGCCCTGCCACTGGTCTACGGGCATCTGCAGTCGCTGCTCAAGTGGCACAGCGGGCACTGCAGGCTTCACGCCACCGTAAGCCTCGGCGGTAGAGACACCCTCCGCGGGCTTCACAACAGCAAGCCACAACCCACCCAGGGGTAGCTCTATGGGGGTCATAACCTCGCCACGACCCGTGCAAATCTGCGGAGTATTGCGGACAAAAAAGGCCGTATCGCTACCAATCTCCGCCGCGCGAGCGATAAGTTCATCCTCGCTAAGAGACAAATTAAAGAGCTCATTGATAGCCACAATAACCGCCGTAGCGTCGCTACTTCCGCCACCCAATCCCGCACCAAAAGGCACACGCTTATCCAGCGTAATTGACACATTACCAACACTATAGCGACTCTGCATCAGTCGTAGCGCCTTTATGCACAGATTCTTCTCCGCAGAGCAATCAACCGTAATACCCCGCTGCTCAAAGAGCATACTCTCGCTCCGCTCCACCGTGACCACATCGTAGAGCCCCCGCACGGGGTACATCACGGTGCAGAGCTCGTGGAAGCCATCCTCGCGGCGGCGTAGCACATCCAAACCGATGTTTATTTTGCAATTTGCACTAATTTCCATACTACAAATATAGTCACATAGCCGCGAAAATGCAAGAATTTTGCGCATATTTCTTCTAAAGTTGAACGATATTGCAAAAATTTACTATCTTTGTAATTTGAATGAAAATTTTAACTAAAAAATTATAAAACAAAACTATGAAAAAGGTACTCTTCGCAGCTGCTGCGCTGCTTTTCGCTGCAAGCTGCAACAACACTGCTAACACAAACGCTACCGCTACAGAGACAGAGGCTAAGGCCGAGGTTGGTGCTTCTGATTTGGCATTTGTAAGAACTGACGCTGTATTTGCAGAGTCTGAGATTTTCAAGACCGAGGGTGTTGCCCTGCAGTCTAAGAACGAGAAGACTCAGCAGACACTGGCTCAGAAGGAGCAGAAGCTCCAGAACGAGATGGTACAGCTTCAGGAGAAGTATCAGAAGGGTCTGATTACCACCATTGAGGCTCAGCGCAAGGAGCAGGATCTACAGAAGCGCATCGCTGCTTATCAGGAGAACGCTCAGAAGCAGCTCCGCGCACTGGAGGAGGAGAATGTTGTATTCCAGAACCGCATGGGCGACCTTATGCAGCGTGCTATTGACGAGATTAACGCTGACGGCGCATACAAGATGATTGTAAACGCAACTGCCCTGCTGGACGCATCTGAGGAGCTGGATATCACCTCTGTTGTCCTTGCTAAGGTAAACGAGCTCTACGCTGCTGATAAGGCTGCTGCTAAGAGCGAGAAGTAAAAACCGCTAACCGATTGGTAGGATGGGCTTTATACCATTTACGCTGATTGACTTTATCGACATATTCCTTGTGGCGGCGTTGATGTTCGGCATCTATCGCGCCACAAGGGGTACAAGTGCGCCCTATATCTTCTTCGGCATAATTATCATCATCATCGCCTGGGTGATGGTGCGTGCCCTGAATATGGAGCTGCTCTCGTCAATACTCGGTCAGGTTATCAGCGTGGGTGTCATCGCCCTGATTATCATCTTCCAGCCAGAGATACGCCGATTCCTGCAACTTATAGGTATGCGGCAGAAGGAGTTTGACTTCATATCCAGAATGTTCTCCTCCTCGCGCAAGAAGGAGGATATAAACACCTCCCCTATCGTCTCCGCCTGCCTTGATATGAGCAACACCAAAACTGGCGCACTGATTGTCATCCGCCAGAAGGACGATCTGCTCTTTATTATTGAGAACGGTATCGCCGTAGATGCAAATATATCGGTATCGCTGCTCAAAAACATCTTCTTCAAAAATGCACCCCTCCACGACGGTGCAGTAATCATTGAGGGTCGCAGAATAGTGGCTGCCAAGTGCATCCTGCCCGTAACCCAGTCCGATGTTCCTAAGGACTACGGCACCCGCCACCGCGCCGCTATCGGCATCAGCGAACTTACCGACGCCGTGGTTGTCGTCGTCTCCGAGGAGACTGGCGGCATCTCCATCGTCAAAAACGGCCAAATCAAACACAACATAGACCCTCAAAAATTCTCCAACGCCCTCAAAAAATCCCTCGGGCAGAGTTAGTTTAGCCGTTAGCTTTTTAGCAGAATTTTATTAAGGGTTATTAAAGACTATTAAGGGTTACTAATGGTCGCGCTCCGCGATGCTACGCAGTTGCGCTACCCTTAATAGTCCTTAATCACCCTTAATAATCTTTAATATATCGCTTTCGGAAAGCACCTCCGCCTATTCTCTGCACCATTTTGTTGTCAAAAGGCTTACACCGTATCCCTCCTCTGTACCATTTTAGCGTCAGAAGGCTTACACCGTCGGATGTTCCTTGCATCATTTTGTTGTCAAAAGTGCGTAGTTGCGGGGCATCGTGAAAAATATTAGGCTCGGATAGTACTAAAACGTACAGCCGAGCCTAATATTTAAGGGATGTGCCGCAAATGCGTGCTTTTCACAACAAAATCTAAAATATAGAGTTGAGTAGGGATGCAAGACGATACCCCGCCTTACGAATCTGCTCCTCAGCAAGAGGGGTATACTGGTTGAGGTACTGGCGCTTGTCGAGTTTTGTGCCCTCCTTGATGTCGTGGACTGGGCGAGAGGCCTTTGCGGAGTCGTAGCCCCAGTCGTAAGGGGTACCTGCGGTGACATCCTTAATCTGCTGCTTGGTGTAGGTATCAAGCAGAGCGGCGGTATCCTCAAAGCCCCAAGGGTGGCGAGAGGCGATGATTGGAGTATCCCAGAGGGTATGGTAGCGCACCTTGTCCTTACCGAAGTAGATAGGATAGTAGCCGATGGTCTGGTCCTCAGGGTAGCGGATATGCTCTGGGCAGTGCATATCGCCAACGAAGTGGACGATAAGGGCGATGTGTGCTACGCGCACAGAGTCGGGCATATCCTTAGCGTTATCCTTCAGCTCGGCAGCCATCTTCTCAATGTAGTAGATGCAGTTTTTGACATACTCGTCGCCCTTGCGGATGCCTGGATAAGGGGTGCAGTCGGCAGTAGCCTCAAAGGTGTGCGGATAGGTGATGTGGCGCTTTGCATTTGTAGGCTCAAAGCCCAAATCTACAAGCAGCTCGGGCTTGCACTCGTCGGCATAGGATGCCCACTTGACGATTGACTCGCCGTGCAGGTACTCTGTAATCTGCTTCTTAGCCTTTTTGGTCAGATGATTCTCGGCAATCTTTGCAACTGTTGCATGTCCGAGTCTACCCCACGCAGAGGCTGTTGATACCACCAACACCACTGCACACATAAGTGTTAAAATTCGTTTCATAATAGTATAAATTACTCAAAAATATCGTTTAGTAATGCAGCAAGACGATAGCCAGCCTTGCAAATCTGTGCCTGAGCGATAGGGGCGTACTCGTTAAAGTACAGTCGCTTGTCAAACTTCGCCCCCTCCTTAACCTGATGCACCTTGCGCGTTGCCACAACGGAGTCGTAACCCCAGTCGTATGGAGTGCCAGCCGTAATCTGGGCAATCTGCCTCTTGGTGTATGTATCAAACAACTTAGCGGTATCGGAGAAGCCCCACGGATTGTGAGCCGCTATAATCTTGGAGTCCCATAGGCTGTGATAGCGCACCCTATCTTTGTCTAAGTAGATGTAGAAATCACCCGCCGTAGGGTCTTCTGGGCAGCGGATATGCTCCGGGCAGTGCATATCTCCCACAAAGTGGACTATCAGCGCAATGTGTGCAACACGCACAGAGTCAGTCATATCCTTTGCATTCGCCTTCAGCTCGGCAGCCATCTTCTCAACATAGTAGATGCAGTTTTTGACATACTCGTCGCCCTTGCGAACATCGCGATAAGGGGTGCCGTCGGCATTGGTTACAAAGGTGTGTGGGTATGTGACAAAGCGCTTGGCATTTGTAGGCTCAAAGCCCAAATCTACAAGCAGCTCGGGCTTGCTATCGTCGGCATAGGTCGCCCACTTGACTATTGACTCGCCGTGCAGATACTCCGTAATCTGCCTCTTCGCCTTTTTAGTCAGATGGTTCTCAGCAATCTTAGCCACCGTTGCATGCCCAATCCTACCCCACGCCGAGGCGGTAGATATCGCCATCACAATGGCAAGAGCGAGTGTTAGTATTCTTTTCATTGTCCTATTTTGGTTGATTTTTATCTCCACAAAGGTAGTAAAAAATTTGCACTGCGGCAACCGATGTTGCAAAATTACGACCTTGACTCGTAGCTATCCAGAGCCTGAGACATCAGCTTTCTGCCAATCTCCGAAATCTCTACAACCTTGGCGTAGTCGGCGATATCACCATAAGCGTCAAAGGACATACGGACGGTGATGTCGGGCTTATAGGCACCAATCATCGCCTGCGTTTGGCGGTGGTTCATGATGCTGAACGAGCGGTCAATGATGCTCATATAGGTATCGCCAAAGTCGTTCTCCGTACGATTCTGGGCGGCAGTGCGGAAGTCGCGGATGCGGCGTGCAAGCTCTACAGCGCGGTCGCCAGCACTACGCAGACGAGCGAGCATACTCTGGTCACTCTGGCCGCGAAGGTCGTCTATAATATCGTACGCCTGCTCGCGCGAGTGCTCGTAGAAGGCCTGCTCGGCAGCAACCTCAACCTGCTCGCTGACCATAGTGCGACGGATAGCCTCCACATCCATATAGTTGGTATCAAAGGCGAGCAGTATATCGCCATCCCTGCGGGTAACATGGTTCAGCGGCAGGCAGTTTACCATGCAGCCATCAATCAGCAGGCTCATGCCGTGCTGTACGGGGCGAAAGAGCGACGGTATGGATATAGATGCGCGAATGGCGTCAAAGAGCTTACCGCTACGAAAGACCACCTCCTCACCCGTGCAGAGGTCTGTAGCCACGGCGGTATAAGGGATGGGCAGCGACTCAATATTCACATCGGGGACAATCTCTTTTATCGCCTCCATAATCTTGTCGCCCTTGACAAAGTGGTTCTTGCTCACCGACAGATCCATCAGCGAGAATACCGACCAGCCATCCAGCGTGGCAAGCCAATGCTTAAACTCCGCCAACCTCCCCGCGGCATATACACCACCGACAAGCGAGCCCATAGAGCACCCCGCCACAGAGTGGATGCCATAGCCACGCTCCAACAACTCCTCTATCGCTCCGATATAGGCCAGCCCCCTCGGCCCACCGCTGGAGAGGACAAGTGCGACATCTTTTTTCATCATCTAATGGGTTAATATGACAAAATTAACGAAATTTATTTGATTCCCCAAACGGCAAGGCACTCTATTTGCAACCATCGGGGCAAGATAAACCATTTTTCACTATGAAAAAGACACTCGCCTTTGTTGTTCCTATCGTCCTTGCCCTCACTATCGGGGTATTCGGCTCCTATATGCAAACTTCCGCCCTTGAGCATTGGTACCCTACGCTTGTAAAGTCGCCACTCACACCCCCTGCCATAGTTTTTCCTATAGCTTGGACTGTACTCTATGTGCTTATGGGCATCAGTTTGGGTGTTATGGTGGCTAAGGGAGATATGTCACTTGTGAGGATATGGCTGCTGCAGCTGCTGGTCAATTTTCTGTGGAGCATAGGCTTCTTCACCCTCCGCTCGCCACTTATGGGGCTGATAATTATTCTTGTGCTGGATGTGCTGGTCTTTGCATATATCCTCTATGCAATAGGCCATAACCGCCTTGCCGCGTGGATCTTTGTGCCCTATATGCTGTGGCTGCTCTTTGCTACATACCTTACGGGATATATCTACCTGAATAACGACACGGTGGGCTACCGCACAATCAACGCCGCAAATATCACCAATACCAATATAAATATGAGTACAGCAACACAACTCTCCGCCCCGGCACTCCACTATGCCGCCGACGCCCTCGCCCCGACAATGAGCCGCGAGACTATTGACTACCACTACTCTCGACACCTTAAGGGCTACTTTGACAATCTCAACCGCCTTA
Source organism: Alistipes sp. (assembly GCA_017463615.1). GTDB lineage: Bacteria > Bacteroidota > Bacteroidia > Bacteroidales > Rikenellaceae > Alistipes. Next base: position 208,250 of record JAFTOU010000027.1, read on the forward strand.
TCGCCGGCACACCCTACGAGAATATGAACCTTGAGCAGATAGTTATGCACTCCAATGGCGCTATCTTCAACAACGCCGCTCAGGCACTAAACCATATCCTCTTCTTTGACAACCTCACCCCCTCGCAGGGACAGATGCCAAAGAGGCTACAGCAGGCTATCATCCGCGACTTCGGTAGCGTGGAGAACTTCAAGGAGCAATTTACCGCCGCCGCAACCTCACTCTTCGGCTCTGGCTGGGTGTGGCTCGTGGAGGACAAGAGCGGCAAACTATCTATCGTCAGCACCTCCAACGCCGACACTCCTCTGCGCCAAGGCCTCAACCCCCTGCTGGTGCTTGATGTTTGGGAGCACGCCTACTACATAGACCACCGCAACCGCCGCGCCGACTTCATCAACGGCTGGTGGAACATCGCCAACTGGCAGACGGCAGAAGAACGCCTCCAGCAGTAGGCGCGGAGGCGTAATATCGGCTATTAGCTGTTAGCCAATGGCGATAGTGCTTATTATGACACAAGCTAATTGTCGGCACCCCATAAATACTATCCGCGTAGTGGATACCTTAGAAAGGCTAATAGCTAATGGCCAACGGCTAAAAGCTATAACTCTCCTCCACGCCGTCAAAGACTACGCGCTCGGCGATGTCGCGGATTTTCTGGGCGGTGGAGGCGCTGACGCCGCAGTTGGATACATTTGCCGAGAAGCGGGTGTTATAGACTATCAGGTAGTTTATGCACGCCTTCATATATGCTCCTGCGCGGTTTTGGTGTCTATCGTCGGAGTAGAGCAGGTCTATACCTTGCTCGCGGGCGAGCTTGAAGCCCAGGCCTACAGGGCTCACCACTACCCTCTCCTCCAGCTCCGCCTGCAGCATTTGGCTGCCGAGCTTGAGCAGGTAGTCCAGCTTGTCGTAGCTACCATAGCCGCGATAGTTATCGTATGGGCACGCCCAGGTGCGCTCGTAGATAATCTGGCAGGATGGGGAGTATGTCATCGTCAAGGCATTTATCTGCTTGCACGCCTCAAGAATCTCCGCCTTGCCCGTATCGGCATATATTGCAGGGTTTGGCGATGTATCCTGCAGGAAGGCGTAGTCATATCCGCCCTGCTTTATGGCATCCAACGAGAGCTCCAGATTGAGGTGTTCCGAGAACTCCTGACCACCCTTGACGCTCACCACAGCATCTACCTGATGGCCCTCTGAGCGGGCAATCTCCTTGAACATAAACGGCGTGCCGTAGAAGTATGTGAACGAGTTGCCGATAAAGAGTATTTTGCGCTTCTCGGTCACGCGCGGTGCCTCGGGATAGTCTATCAGATAGATACCCATATAGCCCCTTGAGGATGGTATGCGGATAGCACCACTGCCCGAGCTAAGGCAACGCAGGCGCACCTTCACACACCCATCTATAACTGGGTTTGTCAGGGTGAACGACTGGGTAAATGTTGTATTGTGCGCCGATGTAAAGTACTTGCAGTAGAGCGAGTACTTTATCGCGCTATCCTCCGCAGCTGTACGGAGCGACTCCTTGACGCTATGCCACTGACCGCCATCCCAGTACTCAAAGATAAAGTACTTTGGAGATGATGCCGCCACAGCTGCTATGGTGCACATAAAGTCCACCTGCTCGCCCATCTTGACCCCCTTCGTCGGAACGGCAAAGAGCAGATAGTCGCCCTTAGACATCCCCGCCACACACGCACCGCTATTTACGGAGTAGGTTAGCTCCTTGCCACTCTTGGATACTGCGCAGAGCACTGCGCTGCTGCCCTTAGGGGTACAAACGCCATCGCTCACCCACTTTGATGTATCGCAACTGGAGGTTTGGCACTCTAATCGCGCTGGGAGCGACTCGGTGATAGAGGCGAAGTATGGAGGCTGAGTTACAGATATGGTGACGCTCTTGCCACTCTTGGCGCCCACGACAGTAATCTCTCCCTTGCGCTCGGTGGTGGAGAAGTTGGGCTCTACCCACAACTTCACACTCTGCTCCGCGCCTTGGCTTACGGTGCTACTGCCACCCACAACGCCAAACCACTGCTCTGTGGCAGATAGTGTAATATCCTCATCCGCGGGTCCCACAGTAACACTCTGCACCACCTTGCTCTGCGCTGGCAGCACTACGCTCTCAGGCAGGGTCATCGCTCCACCCTCGGCATACGAGCTACAGCCCATAAGCACAAAGGCAACTATCCAAGTAAGAAATGTTCTCATAGTTAAGAATTTACATAGTTATACAAAGATAGTGATTTTTTAGTAAACTTCGCCATCAGCCACAAAAAAAGGGCTTGGAAATCCAAGCCCCAATGCGTAACCTGCGTTCTGGTTAAACGTCGATAGGTTTTTTGAGATATTATTTTGGGGGATTAGCACTCCCAGACGCCACCCTTGCCAAACAGATGCTCCAGAAGGGCATCCATCAGACCAAGGCGATATATAACATCAATGTTAGTATATCGGCTACGCATATATGGTATATAAGAGAATGTCTTGCGGAAGCGCTCGCGGCTCACGCCAATATGCTCTGGCTCATAAGGAGCACCTACAAGGCGGAGGTTCTCGCGCACCTCACTGAATGGGATAATCTGAGCGGCAATCTGACCCTTGAGTGTTGGCCATGCAGCCTTGAGTGCCTCAAGCTGAGCACGCAGACCCTGCTGGTCTACATACTTGCCCTTAGTCTCCTTCAGACCACGAGCGGTATGACCAGGCATACCCTCAAATACGGCACGAATCTCAGCCTCCTGCTCCTCCCAGCTCTTCCAAGCGGCAACGCAAGCATCTACATCCAGATTCTCAATATCCTGCTGCAACAGGAACTCCAGCGATGCGGTAGAGGCAAGAGTACCGATACCCACCTTGAAGCCGTGCGATACATGCTTACCCTCATAGCAGAGGTCCTCCATATCCCAGCAGTGTGAGAACTGATGCTCAGTGCCCGATGCAGGACGAGAAGACTGAATTGCCTGCATAGCAAAGCCACTCATCAGCAGACCCTCGCTCAGCAGCTCGGTCATCTTCACATCACCCTCGTGCACAGCCGCAGGGGCAGAGAGGCTCTCGCGCAGACCATCCTGCACAAGGCCGAGTGCGAACTCGTCAATAGCCTCATTACCAGTAACATCGGCAAGCATCCAGTCGGCTGCTGCAGGAATCTTTGCAATAAGGTCTGCATAGCCCGAAGCGGCGAGCTCCTTAGGTGCTGCAGCTGCAATAACTGGGTCCATAACAAAGCCGTAAGGGGCTGGGCAGTCAAAGGTCTGCTTGTTGCCATCCTTGGTAATAGATGCACCATAAGCGGTATAGCCATCCATAGATGCAGCTGTACCCACGCACATATACTTACGACCAACAAGGTACGACACATACTTTGTAGTATCGTTCATCACACCCGAACCCACTGCGATAGCTATCGCCTCGGTATTCTCCAGACGCTCCTTGAGAGAGAGCACATGCTTCCACTCGGCATAAATCTCCTTGTCGGTGTAGATAAATGGCTCGTCCTGCTCTATGCCAGCAGCCTCAAGCGACGCATATACAGCCTTACCAGCCACCTCCCAAGTGTTGAGGTCGGCAACGATAATAGCCTTGCATCCCGGAAAAAGTTTTGCGAACATCTCGCCAGTGCGTGACACTACGCCAGCACCGATAATAAGATCCTTTGTGTCTGTCGTGCGCTCAAGGGCACGAGTAACCTTGTCCATACTCATAGTATCTAAATTTTAATTCATTTTTGGCAAATATACACCGCAAAAAATATCCACCTCCCTACTTTCACCGCCCAATTTGTTGTCAGAACAGTGTAAATACAACGCTCGCCGATATTTGAGCCGATGGGTTGTACTTTGGCGTACTACCCATTGGCGAGAATGAGGTAGCGGCAGTAGTTATGCTGTTATCACAACAAATTATTTTTTAATTTGTCCATAGTAAGCATTAGCACCGTGCTTGCGATTATAATGCTTCTCCACCAAATCATCATTCATCTCAACGGTTGGGTTGAGGGCGAGGGTGATGGATGCCATACGGGCAACCTCCTCAAGGATGACGGAGTTCTGAACAGCCTCCTTGGCGTTCTTACCCCAAGTGAAAGGTCCGTGGTGAGCAACAAGCACCGCAGGGGTGTGCATAGGCTCCATATCCCTAAAGGCATCGGCGATAACCGTACCTGTCTCTGCCTCGTAGGCACGCTCAATCTGCTCAGTAGTCATCTCGGCAGTGCAAGGGACAGCCTTGTGGAAGGTGTCGGAGTGGGTAGTACCGAGGTTCGGAATGCTACGGCACGCCTGCGCCCACGCTGTTGCGTATGTTGAGTGGGTGTGTACCACCGCGCCAACCTCGGCAAAAGCCTTATAGATAGCCAGGTGCGTAGGGGTATCTGACGACGGGCGCAGATTGCCCTCAACGACATTGCCGTCAAGGTCTACAACAACCATATCCTCGGCGGTCATATCGTCGTAGCTTACACCACTTGGCTTGATAACCACCAGATTTGTCTCTCTATCAATAGCCGAAACATTACCCCATGTAAGGATAACCAATCCATGACGCACAAGGTCCAGATTTGCTTGGCATACGCTCTGCTTCAGATTCTCCAACATACTATCACATATTTTGCACAAAAGTATAAAGAAAAATGCAAAAAGGAAAGAAATTTACTATTTTTTCTTTCCTTTTTGTTTCGTTTTGGGTTGCTTTTACTTTTTTCTTGCCTCCTCATCGTCCTTTGCGAGGATTTCGTCGCCCTCCCACTCAAACATCGGGAAAGATTTTTGTCCGCCCAACCCGAAGCAGGTGTATGTTATCGGCAACCCGCGTTGCAGGTAGACCGTCTCGTAGGCTGTCTTTACGGAGAGCACCTCGTCGGCATATCCGCTGCCGTAGATATCGTTGTTTGCCACCTGACAAGGCAGGCCGAAGTGTGCAATTACCGCCTGCGTATAATTATATAGGTGTTGCGAGTCGGTCTTGAGGTTTATAACGCCATCCTCAGTAAGCAGCTGGGCGTAGTACTCCAGAAATATTGGCGAGGTGAGGCGCTTCTTAGCTCGGCGGGTCTTAAGCTGCGGGTCAGGGAAGGTTATCCACAGCTCGGCAATCTCACCAGCAGCAAAGAGCGAGGTGATAAACTCTATACGTGCACGCAGAAAGCCCACATTGCTCATACCGCGCTCTGTGGCGGTCTTTGCTCCGCGCCACATACGAGCACCCTTGATATCTACGCCGATAAAGTTCTTGTCGGGGTTACGCTCGGCAAGGGCTACGGTATACTCGCCCTTACCACAACCCAGCTCAAGCACTATAGGGTTGTCGTTATGAAAAAAGTCGCTATGCCAACGACCCTTGAGTGGGTGGTCGGTGCGGAACATCTGCTCAAACTCAGGCTCTACGAAGCAGGCAAATGTCTTATTCTCGGCAAATCGTTTCAGTTTATCCTTTCCCATTACTCTCTAATCTCTATGCCCACTGCCTCTACGCCCTTGACTGTACGGCAGGGGGTTATTGTAAAAATATAGTCGCCACGCTGCTCAAGTAGGCAGTCTGCACGATAAGGTATAACCTCCGACGCCGTTACTGCCGTGGCGTGATAGTCCCGCTTAAGATGCAGCAGCACCTGCTCGCGACACTGATGCACATCGGGCAGTGAGGTGTGCAGCGTAACGGTCAGCGTATCGTCCTTGAACTTATCGTTGTAGCGCAGGGCTACGGATATATCGCGCAGCGACTCTGTATCGTCGTTGCTGTAAACGATACTCACAGGCTTTGTCCAGCCGTAGGTATCCACCGCCTGCATAGCTATATGCTCCTTAGAGCCGCAGCCGATGCAGAGCAGCGAGACGATAAGCACAAAAACTGTTCGCATACTACTGGTTATTCTCAGGTTTGCTTGCCCCCTTATCGCCACCCTCCTGCTGAGGACGACGAGGACGGAAGCGGTTATTTCTGCCACGAGACTGATGACGACGATCTCCCCTATCGCCACGCTCGCCACCCTGAGCATTCTGAGCACCCTGAGCACCCTCTGGCTTATGGTCAGCCTTTGGCTGTGCACCCTCCTGCTGAGGTTTATCCTGCTCGGCACGCTCTGCGCGAGGCTGCTGTGGCTTATTGTTGCGACGCTTCTTGCGCTTCTTGTTCTTATCAAAGCGGGTGATGCTATCCTCCTCGGTGCGATATGTAGGCTCGTCACTCTTTGCCGGTGCACTATCGCCCGCGATGCTCTCAACCTTCTCGCCATTGTGGTTGGCAGCCAAAATCTCGCGCACACGCCAAACAGGGATAGTCACAACATTAGACATCATCTCCTTGCTACTGCTGAATGTCATGGTCTTTGCCAGCACATCGGTCTTGATAAGGTAGTACTCGCCATCAATAGCCTGCAGTGGCTCCTTGACGCGCGGAATAGCACGGCGAGCATCCATATAGAGGTCGTACTCATACATCAGGCAGCACTTGAGCTTAGAGCACTGACCTGCCAACTTAAGCGGGTTGAGCGAGAGGTCCTGCACGCGAGCAGCACCCGTAGTGACAGACGAGAAGCTCGAAATCCACGATGCGCAGCAGAGCTCACGACCGCAAGCGCCGATACCGCCAATGCGACCAGCCTCCTGACGAGCACCAATCTGCTTCATCTCAATGCGAATATGGAACTGCTCGGCAAAGACCTTGATAAGCTCGCGGAAGTCCACACGGCCATCGGCGATATAGTAGAATATAGCCTTAATCTTATCGCCCTGATACTCCACATCGCCAATCTTCATATCCAGACCCATATCGGCAGCAATCTGGCGCGAGCGAATCATCGTCTCGTGCTCCAGAGCGATAGCCTCCTGCCAACGCTCAATATCGTACGGCTTAGCCTTGCGGTATATCTTCTTGAACTCGCCATTGAATGGGTTGAAGCCCACGCGACGCATCTGCTTGGCAACCATATCGCCCGTAAGCGAGATGATACCTATATCGTGACCCGGCGATGCCTCCACAGCCACAATGTCGCCAATCTGGAGGTCCAGGTTGTTCACATTCTGGTAGAATGAGCGGCGGGTATTCTTAAAACGCACCTCAAATATATCGCATGGCTGGTGGTCTGGGTACTCCGCCTGCCAAGCGCTCTCGTGCAACTTAAAGCAACCCTCAGCGACCTGAGCCGTAACCTCGCCCTGCTCATTATAGCCAAAGGCGCAGCCACGACCAACCATTGGGGTTAGATATTTCTTATAGTCCATAGTTTCAATAATCTACAATAATTAACAAAGATAGAAATAAAAGTTGAATTTACCCTCTGTATCGCTATTTTTTCAGGAACATTTTTTCATTCTTCAAATTTCTATGCACCCGAACACCATACGCCACCGCCGCCGTTGTCAGTCCCACGACATAGCCCACAAGCAGTCCCACACTTCCAAAACCGAAGGTGAAGGCACAAAGGTAACCCACAGGTATATTTATCAATATATAGGCAACAAAGGATAGGTAGGCGATAATCTTCACATCCTGCATACCCCTCAGCACACCGATAAGCGACCCCTGCACAGCATCCGACACCTGATAGAGTGCCACGAGCACCATCATCGGCGCCGCCAAGGCGATAATCTCGCTACTCGGCGTAAAGGCCATAGGTAGCACCCCTCGTAGAGCAACAAAAGCGACCAGCACCACCACGCCCCACAGCACAGCCAAGTGCAGAGATGCAGTTACTGCCGAGCGCATCTGCGCCATATCCCTCAGTCCATAGCAGTGCGAGGTGCGGATAGTCGCAGCGCTACCCAACGCCACGGTAATCATAAAGGCTGCATTGCCGTAGGTCATAGCCACCTGATTTGCCGCAATAGCCTCAGCGCCAAACCAACCCATCATCACACTTGTAACCACAAAGGCGGCGCCCTCAAGCAACATCTGCCCCGCCGTAGGTATGCCGATAGTCAGCAGGCGCAGGGTATCCTTCAGGTAGTTCACACCGCGCGAGAAGAGCTTCAGGTAGTCCCTATACTTGCTACGGATAAGGAAGTAGGCAAATATCAGCACTGGCGACATATAGCGGGCAATAAGCGTAGCCAAGCCCGCGCCATAGACACCCATAGCCTCATAGCCACAATGTCCATAGATAAATACCCAGTTGAGCGCAACATTTATCAGGTTGGTAATGATGGCAATAACCATCGGCGTCGCCGTATCGCCCATACCCTCCAGAAACTGCTTAAAGCAGCCATAGAGCATAATCGCTGGCAGGCTATAGGCCATCAGTCGGTAGTACGGCACAGCCATATCCACCACCTCCACAGGCTGTCCGAGGCGGTAGAGAAGCGGCACGGAGAGCAGCTGCAGCACCATAAATATCACACCGATAATAGGAAAGCTGACAAGCGACGACTGCAGGTAGTGCGCCGTACGACGATACTCGCCACGAGCGAAGTGCTCGCCAATAATAGGCGTAATGCCCAGCGTAAGACCCAGAGCCAAGCTGAACATCACAAAGCTAATCATCACACCAAACGATACGGCAGAGAGTGGCAGCGGGTCCTGCCCACCATACGCCCCCACCATAGCGTTATCGGCAAACTGCACGACAATATATCCCAGCTGCGAGAGCGCAACGGGCAGTGCCAAGCGTAGATTAGCCTTATAGTCTGTAATATATCTACTTAAAATCAATCCTGCTCCTCCACCTGAGTGTTAAAGATGTGGCGAGCAAGCTCCCCAACACTATTTATACGCACCACCTCTATGCCCTCAACAACCTTCTGCGGCTTTGGGGCATAACCAGAGATGACGATAGTAGAAAATCCCAATCGTGCCGCCTCGGCTACGCGCTGCTCTGTGCGCGGTGCTGGGCGTACCTCGCCCGACAGACCTATCTCGCCCGCAAAGCAGATACCATCGCACAGAGGGGTGTCGTAGTAGGACGAGACTACCGCCGCAATAACGGCAAGGTCAAGTCCCGTATCGGCAACCTTAAAGCCTCCCGCAAAGTTGAGGAAGACATCCTTCTGGAACATCTTTAGCCCCACCTTCTTCTCAACTACTGCCAGCAGCATATTCATCCTTCGCGAATCAAAGCCCGTGGTATTTCGCTGCGGAGTACCGTATGCTGCCTGACTCACAAGCGCTTGCACCTCAATAAGATATGGACGCACGCCATCTACCGAAGCACCTACAGCAACACCGCTCAGTGGCTCGGCATAGTGCGTGAGCAGTATCTCCGAAGGGTTATCCACGCACTTGAGTCCCGTGCCGGTCATCTCAAAGACGCCAATCTCAAAGGTTGCTCCAAAGCGGTTCTTTATACCGCGCAGAATACGGTAGATATTGTTATTATCGCCCTCAAACTGAAGCACCACATCTACGATATGCTCCAGCACCTTAGGTCCTGCGATAGTACCCTCCTTGGTGATATGTCCGATGATAAAAATCGCCGTCCCGGTACTCTTGGCATACTTGAGCAGCGTAGCGGCACACTCACGAATCTGCGACACGCTACCCGGCGAAGAGTCCAGCAGCGAGGATGCCATAGTCTGTATAGAGTCAATGACCACGATATGCGGCTTAAGCTCCTCAATCTGCGCCACTACATTCTCCAGCAGCGTCTCGGTATAGACCGTACAGTTCTGATTATGAATACCTATGCGGTCGGCACGCAGGCGTATCTGCTCAGCACTCTCCTCGCCCGAGACATAGAGGGTCTTCATCCCATTATCCGTCAGGGCAAGCTGTAGCGAGAGGGTCGATTTACCGATACCCGGCTCGCCACCTAACAGCACCAAAGAGCCTGGCACAACGCCCCCTCCGAGCACGCGATTTACCTCGCTATTGCCCGTATCAAGGCGGACGGTCTTGCCACACTCAATATCCTGCACCTTCTGCGGGCGAGCGGGCTCTATAGCGCGAGAGGCAACGAGTGCCGGCACGCTACTTGGCGCAGCGACAACCTCCTCGGCAAATGAGTTCCACGCGCCACACGAGGGGCACTTACCCAGCCACTTGGAGGCATCATATCCGCACTCGCGGCAGACATACATCTTCTTGACTTTAGCCATTATGCTTTAGCTATTATTTGAACAGTCTGTAAATATCATTTCCATTTGCAAAGAGCATCAGCGCCAGTAGCAGCACAAGACCTACATACTGCGCAATCTCAAGCACGTGCTCGCTAACCTTACGGCGGGTAATCATCTCCCAGAGCGTAAAGAGCGTATGTCCGCCATCCAATCCCGGAATAGGGATGATATTCATAATGGCGAGGATAATTGAGAGGAACGCCGTCATAGACCAGAAGGCGTGCCAGTCCCAACTTCCTGGGAATATCTTACCAATAGCGATAAAGCCACCCACCTGCTTGTAAAGACCTGTATCTGGCTTTACGATAAGTTTGAGCTGGTTCCAGTAGTTATTTATCGTCTTACCCGTCAGGCGAGCACCCGCAGGGATAGCCTGCAGCAGCGTGTAGCTCTTTGTGCGCAGAGTGTAAGGCAGTGCGGCGGTCATAACGCCAATCTTGCCCTCTGCGTTCACATCCACAAGGACAGAGAGCTGCTCCTGCCCACGCACAACCTTCAGCTCGGCAGCCTTACCGGCACGCTCCGTAAGCAGGGCGGCATAAGAGCCGAAATTAACCTCGTCAATGCCATCTATGCCGACGATGCGGTCGCCCTTCTGCAGACCAGAGGCCTTCGCGCTGTCAGACACTAACGAGTCTATAATAAACGGATGGAGCACAGTGCAGAACTGCCCGAACTCCTCCTTCTGACGCAGAGAGTTAATCTTCTCATACGGCACAGTCACGCCCGTAGGAGCACCATCGCGCAACACCACGACATTGAGGTCATCCTCGGCAAGAATCACGCGCGAGAGTATCGCTGCGCTATTTACAATCTCCTCGTCGTTGATTGTAATAATACCATCACCATCGCGGAAGCCCAACGACTCGCCATCGGCATTGAAGCTATATCCATACCCGCGCGTAACATCCTCATTTGCAAGATATTGCTCGCCCCACGCATAGCTTATACCGCAGTAGATGAAAAATGCAAGGATAACATTCATCGTAACGCCCGCAACAAGCACCAAGAAGCGCTGCCATGCTGGCTTTGAGCGGAACTCCCACGGCTGAGGCTCTGAGGCGAGATCTTTGCTGCCCTGATTCTCGTCAATCATACCGGCAATCTGGCAGTAGCCTCCCAGCGGCAGCCATCCCATACCATACTCGGTCTCTCCCCTACGGAACTTAAAGAGCGAAAATCCCCAATCAAAGAAGATATAAAACTTGTCTACGCGGATTCTAAAGAGTCGCGCCATAATAAAGTGACCAAACTCATGAACAGTCACAAGTAGGGTCAAGCTCATAAAAAACTGGATAATTCTAATTACTGTCTCCATATTGAAATTTTATTGTTTACTCACTAATCTTCAAAAATTCACGAGCAAGGGCGCGAGCCTCGGCATCCGAAGCGGCATACTGCTCAAGGGTTGGGTGCTCCACAAATGTGGCGTGGCTGAGGGCGTACTCAATGGTGCGGACAATATCCAGATAGCCGCATCGGTGAGCCAAAAATGCCGCTACAGCGACCTCATTTGCACCATTCATCGTACAGGCTACCGTACCTCCGCGGCGAAGGCAGTTGTAGGCGATATCCAGTGCCGGGTACTTCACCCTATCCACCTCGGCAAATGTCAGCGTAGGGTTTTGTGCAAAGCTGAAGTGCTCGTCTCTCACCGCACGGCGTGGGTACATCAGGGCAAAGGATATAGGCATGTGCATATCGGGCGTACCGAGCTGCGCCTTGATAGCCCCATCCTCAAACTCAACCATAGAGTGGATGACCGACTGAGGGTGCTGGATAACCGAAATCTTATCGGCATCCAAGCCAAAGAGCCACGCCGCCTCAATAACCTCAAAGCCCTTATTTACAAGCGTAGAGGAGTCTATGGTAATCTTTGCGCCCATGCTCCACTGCGGATGTCGCAGAGCCTGCTCTGGCGTTACATCGCCCAACGCCTCTATCGGAAGGTCGCGCAGCGAGCCACCACTGCAGGTGATAATCAATCGGCGCAGTGGCGAGTGCTCGCCAATAAGGCACTGGAAAATAGCCGAGTGCTCCGAGTCTATCGGAATTATCGGCGCATTATACTGTCGCGCAAGGCGCATAACCAACTCGCCTGCAACTACAAGGGTCTCTTTATTTGCCAGCGCAATCTTCTTAGATTTTTTTATCGCCGCCACTGTCGGTAGCAGACCCGCATAGCCCACAAGGGCATTGACAACAACATCTACATTATCGTCGGCAGCCACCTGCGCCACAGCATCATCGCCCGCATAGACCTTTATCGGATATGGCTCCAGCGCCTGACAAAGTGGCTCATAGAGCGAGATGTCGGCAATCACTACGCTATCAACATTAAACTCAACAGCCTGCTGTGCCAGTCGCTGCCAGTTGCGATGCGCCGTAAGGGTGGTAACCTCAAATAGGTCGCTATTCTCGCGCACTATATCAAGCGTCTGCACGCCTATAGAGCCCGTTGAGCCAAGTAGTGCTATTCTCTGTTTACTCATCTTAAACTCTAAAATAAAATATAGGACTCAGGGTTGAGTGGCTCGCCACCCATCCACATCTCAAATTCAAACATACGCTCCGCCTGCTCCTGCACCGCCGAGTAGCCGATAACCTCGCCCGAAGTTACGCGCTGACCCTTGCCCACGATAGCTCCCGAGAGGTTGCGATATACCGAGGCTATGCCGTTGTCGTGCTGGATGAAGATGCTATTTCCACTCTCTGGAAGCCAATCTACAGCCACCACCGTACCGTCGGCAATAGAGACAATCTGTTGCTCCGCTGCCGCCGCCATACGGATACCAAATAGACCCACCTTGGCGTTAAATCGCTCGGCGATAATGCCGTCCATAGGCTTCACGGCATTGATAGTCGTGCGCTGCTGACCACCACCCGCGCTGATAGCATAGAGGCGGTCGTTCTCCATCTGGCGACGGAGGAGGGTATCTGCCGCAGAGGGTGGGACAATGCTCTTATCAAAGGCTACAGAGTCGCTACGCACAGAGCTCACCGTCGGCATCTTGCCATCCACTACAAGGATGCGATTCTCGTTGTAGATAAGCATATCGTTCATCTTGCGCTCCAGCGAATCTACACGAATAAGGGTACGAATAAGGGTCTGACGCGAGCGTGTTGCATCCGTGCGATAACCTGGTAGCATATCCAACAGAGGGGTGTAGGCCACCAACAACAGCAGCAGACTAAATACTATGCAGACCACCGCCACACAACTCATTATCATCGCCATCGGCGACAGATGGGCATACCAACGCTCAGCCCCACTCTCTGGCTCAATTATAGAGAGTCGGCGCTTGCGAAATATATTATGCCACCAAAGCGAAATCTTCTCAAATAGTTTCATATAGACACATATGGTATGTTCTACAAATTAGTAAATTCGTTATCGTTTTAGAGTAGACTCTATTGCGGTCACTTTGTGGCTTATTTTGGCATCTTTCCCTGCTTTTCTTGGTTATAATAGGCTATTACTCCCTCAAAAAGCAGGAAAACATATCCAAAATAATCCCCCAAATTGCCTCGCCCTAATTTATAGAACCTACCATATTTGGACAAAGATACGAACTTATTTTGGAAATACCGCAAAGTATCATAGATACTTTTTTAGCCATTGGCTTTTCAGAGTTTTTTCATTAAGGACAATTAAAGATAATTAAAGGTTACTAATGGTCGCGTTCCGCGACGCTACGCAGTACAGAATTGCGTCACCCTTAATAGCCCTTAATCTCCCTTAATAGCCTTTAATATATCGCAATCCGGACTGCACCGTCGGTTGTTCCTTGCACCCTATAAACACTGTCGGCTTGCCGACACCGCTAAAAGGCCAATGGCTAACGGCTAACGACCAACGGCCATTTTGTCGTCAAAAGTGTGTAGTTGCGGTGCATCGTGCAAAAAGTAGCATCGGATAGTACTAAAGCGTACAGCCGATGCTACTTTTTAAGGGATGTGCCGCAAATGCGTGCTTTTCACGGCAAAATATCTAACTGCCAAGAAACTTCGTCTCGTATAGACGCTGCAGTTTTATTCTCTGGAAGTGCGTCAAGGACGCTCTCCACGAGGTTGCGATTAGTGGCGATGCGGGAGGCGAGAAGGTTTGTTACGCCAAGTGCAACAAGATGGTTATCAGCAAATTGAGCAACAGCCTGAGAGATAGCTGTGCGGATAGAGTTATCCGAGGCGGAGCTACTGCGGGTAGCAGCAAGGAGTGCTGCGTATGCCGCAAGTTCGTTATCAGAGGCGGTCCACTGCATCAGCAATGTATCTATCTGACTTACGCGGCAGAGCAGCGCCTGAGCAGCCTGCTCGGCAAGCTCGGAGTTGATGATTCCGTCGCGCCAGAATGTAAGCTCCTCGTCGGTCACAGCCGCGGGGTCAGCAACCCAGAGGGCTATAATCTGCAGCTCGCGCACCTGCTGGCGATAGAGGTGCAGGGCGAGGCTATGGTCGGTGCCACACTCCGAAGCCATGTCGCGAATAGAGTGGATGGCAACGCCGTAGTTGAGCCCATATTTTGCGCCATAGTAGCGGAAGGTATCAAGCACAGCGCCATTCATCTGCTTGCGGATTTTACCGAGCAGAGCGACCATCTTTGATGTATTATCCTGCATAGTTACTTAGATGATGGCAGGGCGAGAGTTACGCGCTTACCATATTGATATACAGCCATTTGCGCCGTAGCCAAAGACTCCGTACCCACCATAAGCTCGGCCTTACACTGAGCAGGAACGGCAAACTGAGCCTTGTTCTTATCCTTCTCCGTAGCCAGCGGCAGAGCCGATGTATCTACATCCTGAGCCACAAAGCAGAGGGCAATAGGCTCACCCGACAAATCGCCCACCGAAACCATACCCACGCCATTACGATAGCGAGCAAAGATATAGTTCTGCTCCTCAGCAGTCGGGGTTACGGTATAGCGATACTCCTCAACGATACTCTTTGTAGTGCCGTAGAAGAGTGCGAGGCACTGCTGCTCCATAGCATCTATCTGCGCCAATGCCGAGGCAAGACCTGCACCAAATACATTCTCGCCCGCATCGCCCGTGATAAGCTCCTTGCGATGACGGCGCATAGCAAATATCATATCCGCTGCGGCAGCGGCCTGCTGCTCAACACTTTGCGCGCGGTTATCGCTCTTATATACAGGCAACTCCTGAGGCTCAACGGGCTCTGTAACCTGCTTCAGCGGAGCGGTCGTCGGGGTTTTATCTGTTATCGTAGCGCTGAGAATCTGGGTCTGCACGCGAGCAGCCAACGAGGCACGCACACCGAGCATCTTCTGCGCATAGCGGGCATACTCGCCAGGGGTGAAGTAGTCGGTCTTGACAACAACAGATACCGTAACGCTACTCTGCGGGTCGGAGTACTTCACCACCCCGCCCTCATTGTAGAGTCCTGTACGAACAACACCCTGAGCCGAGAGTGAAACCACTGCGCAGAGTGAGAATATAAGTGCAAAAATATGTTTCATATCACAAAGTTAATTTTTTTCGCCCAAATATCAAAATTTTAGATAGAATTCCTTGGTCAGCTCCCGATACTCTGCACTATACTCGCGCGGAGTGTCGGTGTATATTGACAACCTCTCAGTCTCAACCGCCCCACATCCCCGAACAGCAAGCTCCACCATAACGCGCTTGACAGCACCCGTAGGCGTAGATGTAACATCGCATCGGCGGACAACATTCAGTGCTGACTTGGCAAGATATGCCTCCATCTGCTCCGTCGGAAGTATCAGCGCAAAGCGACCCGCATGGGGGTTAAGCACCCTGCAGACTGCACTATCAAGCTCGGCAAAGGTTAGCTCCGTAGCGTGTCGCGCCACAGTGCGCTTTGGGTCGGGGCAGAGCAACGAGTCGGTAAAGTATGGCGGGTTGGAGACTATCAAGTCGTACGACGCCCCATCAAGGCTCTGCGCCGCCTTGCACTCAACCTTAAGGCGAGCCGCCCACGGCGAGGCTGCAAAGTTAGCCGCTGCACACTCCACAGCGCCACTATCAATATCTATGGCATCAACCCTCGCCACACTATTTCGCTGCGCCATCATCAGGGCAATAACACCCGTGCCCGTGCCGATGTCAAGGATATCCTGCGCATTCTCAACGCCACACCACGCCCCCAGCAGAACACCATCGGTGCCCACCTTCATAGCTGCACCGCTCTGGTCTACAGCAAATTGCTTGAAACGAAATGGGCTACTCATCGCAAAAATCCATCTATACCTGCGCCAAAGAGGGCAAAATCATACTTCACGGGGTCATCGGCGCAGAAGGCCCTCAGCGAGTGGGTTATCTGCTCGGTAGCCTTCCAGTCGTTCTGTCGGCGGGTCAGGAGTCCCAGCTCGCGCCCCATATTACCGCTATGGACATCCAACGGCAGGTAGAGCGCCGACATAGGTATACGCTCCCAACTACCGAAGTCCACACCTCGGTTATCGCGCCTAACGAACCAGCGCAGATACATATTCAGGCGCTTACAGGCAGCGCCCTTATCTATAGAGGAGAAGTGCTTGCAGCAGTGGGGGTTATGCTCTATAGAGAAGAACTCGCGGCGCACATCCGACAGCACCGCAGCGATGCTCTGATGGCGCTCGTAGCTACTCTGAAACAGCTCGCCCAAAGAGCCATATTTATGGCAGATGCGCTGCATTGCGCGGACAAAATCTACAAAATCCTCGCCATTGAATGTGCGGTGGACATAGCTACGCAGTCGCGCCAAATCGCTCTGCTCCGCCCCAACGACAAATAGGTAGGGCGAGAAGTCCATATACTCCATCATACGGTGTGCCGAGCGGACTATAGCCTTGCGGTTTCCCCAAGCGATAGTAGCCGCCAGAAAGCCCGCAATCTCGCGGTCACGATTGTCCGTAAAGCTATGCGGAACAGATATGGGGTCTGCCTCAATAAACTCTGCGCGGTTATACTTATCGTGCAGAGCCTCAAGCATCTCCAGCATCTGCTCAAACGAGAAATCAGAGTATGCGGCCATCGCTCATAACAATTTTACGGTCTACAGACTCGGCAAGACTCATATCGTGCGTAACCATAACGATGGTCTGATTAAAGCGCTCCCTCACATCAAGGAGCAGGTTGTGTATCTGGTCGCGCGTCTGGGTATCAAGGTTTCCCGTAGGCTCGTCGGCAAGCACCACAGATGGACGACAGACCAGCGCGCGAGCAATAGCTACACGCTGACACTCGCCACCCGAGAGCTCTACAGGCTTGTGCGTTGTGCGCGATGCAAGACCCACAGTCTCAAGCAGTTCCATAGCGCGGTGCTCAGCCTCCTTACGCTCTACGCCTCCGATAAGTGCGGGCATCATAACATTCTCCAGTGCCGTAAACTCTGGCAGCAGGTGGTGAAATTGGAATACAAAGCCGATGTGGCGATTACGAAAGGCGGCAAGCTGCGACTCGCCCAGCGTGGTGCACTCTGTGCCTGCAATCTCTACCCTACCGCTATCGGCAGCCATCAGCGTGCCGAGAATCTGCAGCAGGGTACTCTTTCCCGCGCCACTTGCACCGACAATGGCAACCATCTCGCCACGCGCAACCTCAAGGCTCACACCACGGAGCGCCTCCACAGAGGAAAATCGCTTATAAATCTCTGAACACTTTATCATCTTTGTATATTCTGTAAATCTTTACTATCTCTGCCGCCTCCCTGACATCGTGCACCCGAAGGATAGTCGCCCCCTGACGCAGTGCCTCCCAATTCAGAGCCACAGTACCCGCCAACGACTGCTCGGGCGAAGAGTCTAACACCTTGTATATCATCGACTTGCGTGAAAGCCCCGCAAGTACTGCATAGCCCTTACTACAGAGGTGATGCAGCCCCGCCAGCAGAGCGTAATTCTGCTCCACGCTCTTAGCAAAGCCGAAGCCGGGGTCAAGGATTATATTATCCCTATCTACACCGCGTCGTTCAAGCTCCGCAGCGCGCGAAGTGAGGTAATTCACAACATCGGCGACAACATCTGCATACTCGGTCTTGCTCTGCATAGTCTGCGGCGTGCCACGCATGTGCATAGCCACATAGGGAACACCCATCTCAGCCACGGTATCAAACATCGCCTCGTCGCCCTCGCCCGCCGTGATGTCGTTCACAATCACAGCGCCATAATTCGCCACCGTACGGCGGACAATCTCCGCGCGGAAGGTATCTACAGATACCGCCACACAAGGTGCAACCCTGCGCGCAGCAGCTACGCCCATATCTACCCTCTCCCACTCCTGCTCTACGGATATATCCGTAGCACCCGGGCGTGAGGAGTAGCCACCGATATCTATTATAGTAGCACCCTGAGCCACCACATCGGCTATACGCTGCTCCAGCGCCTGCAGGCTCTGCATACGCGAGGCGGCATAGAAGGAGTCGTCCGTAACATTAACGATTGCCATCACCTGCGCAGTATGGAAAGAGGGGAAAATCATAACATTCTGAGCGATTTATCTATCTGGGCAACCTGACGCTCGGCAGCCTCAAGGTCGTTATTCTCAATTACAAAATCTACGCGGGAGCTAAGAGCCTCACTGCTCATCTGCACCGCCATACGCGCCGCTATAGCCTCCCTTGTAGCACCATCACGAGCAGCGGCGCGAGTAATAGCCACATCTGCATCTACAACAACGGCAATAGTGCGGTCCACCACCCTATCAAGCCCCGACTCAAAGAGTATTGCCGACTCTACGATAACATAATCGCCACCCTGACTCTCTGCCCACTGCACAAAGTGACGGCACACTGCAGGGTGGACTATAGAGTTGAGTAGCAATCGTTTAGAGTCGTCAGAGAATATCTGCGAGGCGAGATACTGACGGTTGAGCACGCCATTCTGGTAGCACTCTGCACCAAAGGCCTCGGTTATCTGCGCCATTAGAGAGTGATCTGTAGACATCAGCTCCTTGGCGCGGTCGTCGGCGATATATACCGCCACACCCCGCTGCTCAAAGAGGCGACAGATGGTACTCTTACCACTGCCGATAGTGCCACAAAGACCAACCTTTATCATTTCAGCAGGTTTTTAGGCGCCTCTATATCGGGTATAGTGCCTACCGAGCGGATGTTGATATCGCTCAGACGCACAGAGATAGCATTCTTGAGCGACTCGGACTGCAGGTGCAGACGAATCTTGTCGCTCGGAGCCTCGCCAATCTGCGTAACCTCTCGCATGATGGTGTACTCCAACTCCGAGAGCGGAATATTGAGTCGCGAGGTGGAGATAACATAACCAAAGAGATTTGTACCCTTGCCCTCAACCACGCAGGTTACATTAAATCGCTGATCGCCAATACGGACACGAACATCTATATCGGTGGTGTAGTTGTAGTTCAACTTAGCTATATACCACAGCGTAAACGCCGCCACAAGCAGCATTATAAATACCGGCGAAATATACTTTTTCCCCAGCGAGATAATACCCTTAATATACTCCCAGATTCTTTTCATAACTACAAAGGTAGTAATAATTTGCGATTCCGCAAATTATTACTACCACTGTTGGCTGTTGGCTCGTCTACGACGACCCTTCCTCCTCGCGGCTCGGCATAGTGTGCAAGCTCCTTCTGCTCTCGCTCCGCAGCGTCGGTTAGCTTTTAGCCATTGGCCATTGGCTTTTCAGAGGTATCGCCTGCGGCGATGAGTGTTAAAGGGTGCAAGTGCCAACCTATTTTGTCGTCAAAAGTGCACCGACCTATTTTATCGTCAAAAGGCGGTAGTAGGTGTGCATCGCGAAGATAGTCTGGATGGGTTGTACTTAAGCGTACTACCCATTCAGGCTATTGAGGGATGTGCAGCTAATGCCGCCTTATCACGATAAAATTACTCTTCGAGCCAGGTACCGAGTTCAGAATATATCTTCTCGGCCATAAAGACCATTGCCTTCGCAGATGGGTGACAACCCTTGCCGGTAGATGGGTCGTAGTCGTGCTTTGGCATATAGGTCTGGTCGTTGAAGCCATTTACGGCGAGGAGGTCTACGACCTTGACATTAGTGCTATAGTGAGCGGCAATCTTATGGATAGACTCCTGAACGCCTACGCCGACATAGTCGCCGACGATAGCGACAATCTTTGTATCAGGACGGCGCTCCAGAACCAGCTTGATGAGCTTGATATACGCCTCGCAGAAGGTTGTGTCGTTCAGAGCCTCAATCGCTGTGCGAGTGGTAGCTGCATCGGCTGCATCAAAATAAGGCTTGAGGTCTGCATCGCTTGGACCTGCGGTTGCCTTAAGCTCTACAGAGCCATAGAGCGGCGCGTGGTTCTTGTTCCAGTCGTTAGTACCGCCGTGGATGATGACGATATCAGCCTCGCCAACGCCCTGATTGTCAATGAATCGCTTAGCGTAGTAGGTATCGGCAGTAGCTGATGAGTTTGCCACGCAAGTACCTGAGTATGAGATATTTCGCTCAATCTTAGCATCAAGCATCAGGTCGTTTGCCAGAATCCACCAGTAGGTCTGCGACATAGAGGTCAGATCGCCATCTGCAGTTGGGTAGTGGCAACTATAGCCGTTAGGCACGATACCTCTAAATGTAGAGATACTATCGCCGATAACGCTAACGCGCTTCTGTGTAGATGGGGTTGCAAGGTTTGTTGCCATACCCTCAATTACAGGATAGCCATCGGCATCCTTAACCCAGCTCTTGAGTGGGTAGGTGCAGCTACCGTTATATGCAGCTACAGCGGCGTTCATATTGTTCAGCAGCTCGTCTGCGGTGGTGATAGCAGCGACATTCTCGCCAAGCACTGGCTTGTTATTTGTTGCATTAGGGTTGCCACAGAGCGCTGTAGAATCATAGTAAGCGTGGTCAATGCTTGCGTTATAGATTCTTGAGCAGATACCTGCAGCCAACGCAGATGGAGTAGCGTATGTATCGTAACTAATACCGTCGGTATGGAAGCCGCCCCACTTAATTGTTGAGTAGACACCGTGGATTGTAGCACCCTTAATGTTAGCAGTAGTACCATTCTGGAAGCCGATAATACCCGCCATAGCGTTATTCTTAGAGGCATAGCCAGCAGCGGTGCTAAGGGTATGAATCTCCTCTACGCGAGATGCGCAGTTGAGAATATTAAGAGTACCTCCTACAATCTGTGTCCAGCCTGCAATACCCGCAGCGAGGGTATAACCATTCGCTCCGTTATTACCGCGAGCCTCAATGCGATGACCTGCGTAGATAGTATTGATAATATTGAACACACAGTCTACATCGTTAGGTTTAGCGAAGCCCACAACACCTCCGATAGAGTACTGACCCACTACATTTCCGTATGCAATACAGTTATCAATAGTGGTCTCAACCTTAACGACTACAGAGCCGACAATACCGCCGACATTATACTGCGAGCTGGTTACATTACCGTAAGACTTACAGTTGATGATATTTGCTGTGCCATAGCTTGAGATACAACCCGCAATACCACCTGCGCAGGTTACATAGCTATGTACATCACCATAAGATACGCAGTTGATGATATTACAAGCGCGGTCGGCTGTAATATTACCCTGATAGCCGACAATACCGCCGACATTATCCTCGCCAGGGATGAAGGCGTAGTTGATACAGTCAATAACATGGGCCGTGCCATTAGTACCCTCTGCATTCAGAGTCTCAAATGGCTGCAGAGCACCTACGATACCACCCGTGTGGTCACCACGAGAGGAGATACAAGCCGACTGAGAGACAAGACAGTTCTTTGCATATCCCGATGTCAGGTGGGCTGTAATACCACCGGTGTAGTTATCTGTAAAGTTAGATACGCATCCGTCTACAACGCAGTTGTCAAATGTTGAGAGGAAGCGTGCGCGTGCTGCCATACCACCGCAGAAGTGGCTAATAGCATCAACAGTAGCACCCTTAGCCAAGGTACACTTGTTGAACTTTGTGCCCGCTGCGTATGCCACAATACCGCCACAATTCTGTGAAGCCGACTTTGCAGCACCGCTAAATGTCACGCCCTCCATTGTACAGCCATTCACATAGCCCGCAACACCACCGGCATTACTTACCTCATAGTCCTTGCTATCGGCAGGCTCAATAAACTTGATTGTTGCTGTACCACTAACCACAGCATCAACATTGACATTCTCAAATGTGGTATCAAATGCCACACCCGCAAGCGCACCAACATTGATGTGCGAAGATACGAACTCGCTATCCTTGATAGTAATGTTCTTCAGCGTAGCACCCTCGGTGTAGCCAAACAGACCACACGCCTGAGTTGCAGTGTTGTTAATAGCGACGCCAGAAATAGTGTAGTTACCACCATCGTAAACGCCCTTAAATGGCTGTGTAGCAATATTCAGCGTCACTGCTGTTGCAGTATAGTCGGTGTTATCCACATAGCTACCAATAGGAGCGATAGCGAGGCCCGACATATCAATATTTGCCACCTGACGGTAGTGCTTGTCGGCGTATGTTGCACTCTGAGCCGCATCGTTAATACGGGTAGAGAGCAGCTGCAGGTCGGCAGCAGTGCTAATCAGATATGGATTTGCAGCTGAGCCGTCGCCACCACCCCACTCGCCTGTAATCTCGCGGCGAGAAGCGGCATTGTTCAGGCTGACATAGAGGTCGTAGTAGGTGTTACGAGCAAGCTGCTTATTATATACATAGGTATAGATAGCCTTGTCGGTCGTAACCTCAATAGTTCCCTGATAGTCGCCCGGTGCAAGTACCATATAGAGCGCCTGAGCCTCAGTCTTAGATGCGCCAACGGTATATGGAGCCGCCAAAGTGGTGGTTACATTGCTGTAGTTGCCACCAGTGAGCACCAGAGCGTCTGCATCTCCTGATGCAAGGTCTACAGCAAACTCGCCCGCAACAGTACCTGAGGTGGTATAGCTAACAGAGCGCACAAGTTCACCAGCGTAAGCATCTGAGCCATAAACCTTTACCTGTAACAGCGACGCCATTGGACGCATAGTCACCTGCGGAGTAAGCTCGCTACCCAGAGTCTGCGGATAGCCAATCATCGGCATATTTACCACATTGAAAACAGCCGCCTCAGACTGACTCTGCGCCTGCGGAATAGTGAGCGACACCTGCGATATGCCCTTAGCGTCATTTGCACCACTATGTGGGAAGTAGACGAACATCTTATCGCCCGCCACAAAGTCCTTTGTCGTAGTTGAACAGATACCACGACCGTCCTGCAGAGCCACTACAGCCTCGGCATTTACGGTTGGGAGGGTAGAGTCGATATAGACACCCAGAACCTCCTCGCCATTGCCCTGCCAAGCATAGAGGCCATCGTTAAAGAGAATACGGGTATCCTCGTCCAAATCAACATAGAAGCTCAACTGCTTGGATACAAGGGCGCTATCCTCAACAGCATCCCTCTGACAAGAATTTAATCCTAAAACTGTAGCAATAGCCACAATAATAACAAACAATCTCTTCATAGCTGTAATTTTTAGAGGTTATCTTCCCCGCCATAATCGGGCTGTTCAAAGTTACCATCCGAGAGTGCAAAACCCCTCTCCAAAGATACTGCAAGCTGCCTAAGCTGCGGCGCAGTGTAGATTTCAAGATACTTTCTGTCCATATAAGTTTAGTTTTTAGGTATTTACTGAGTCCAAAGTTATAAATTTTCTTCGGAAAAAGCAAGGGATGGCTTTTGGCTATCAGCTTTTTAGAGGTATTTTATTAAAGGTCATTAAAGAGAATTAAGGGTTACTAATGGTCGCGTTCCGCGACGCTACGCCGTACGAAATTTGCGCAACCCTTAATAACCCTTAATAGCCTTTAATATACAGCCACGGCTTATTCCGTCGCTCATTATTTGCACGATTTTATAGTCAGAGTGGTGCCAATAAGCAATACCCAATTTGACGTCAGAACGCGGTAGATACAACGCTCGGCACAAAAAACAGCGAAGGGCTGTACTAAGTCGTACTGCCCTTTGCTGTTTATTTGTGTTAGCGGAAGTAGGTATCCGCGTTATCACGTCAAATTGACTTATTGCTTAGACTTTGCGGGGAGCAAATCATACGCCAACGGCGTCGCAATAAAGAGGGTTGAATATGTACCAACGATAACACCGATGAGCAGTGCGAATACGAAACCACGGATAGTTGTACCACCGAAGATAAAGATTGCAAGCAGGGTTACCAGGGTAGTACCTGAGGTATTGAGGGTACGAGACAATGTAGAGCAAAGTGCATTGTTCAAGTTCTCACGAGCGTTACGCTTAGGGAAGAGAACATTGTACTCACGAATACGGTCAAAGACAACCACTGTATCGTTGATAGAGTAACCGATGATAGTCAGAATTGCTGCGATGAATGCCTGGTCAATCTCAAGACTGAATGGCATAAAGGTGTAGCAGAGTGAGTAGAGACCGATAACGAAGAACACATCGTGTGCAAGACCCACGGTAGCACCTGTAGCCCACTGCCACTTCTTGAATCGGAATGCGATATAGAGACCGATAGCAATCAGTGAGAAGAATACAGCGAAGAATGCGCCAGTAGTCATATCCTTAGCCACTGCAGGACCAATCTTATCTGCAGAGATAATACCGTTCATATCCTCCTGAGTATTCTTGAACGCATCCATAGAGATGTCGTAGCTATAGAGTGGCTTGAGAGCCTTGTAAATCAGCTTCTCAACCTCCTCAGTAGTAGCCTCAGAGGTATCGTCGTGCTTGTACTGAGTAACGATACGCATGTGGTTCTTGTCACCATACTGCTTAACCTCAAATGAAGCGTTTGCAGCATCCTCAGCGTCAGCGAAGACCTCAGAGAGCTGTGCACGAACCTGCTCAGCAGTAACCTCCTGGTCAAAGCGAACTACGAAGGTACGACCACCGGTAAACTCTACGCCGAGGTTAAGACCCTGAACGAACAGAGAGATAACAGATGCGAGGATTACAGCGCCAGAAGCCAGGTAAGCAATCTTACGCTTGCCGATGATGTCAAACTTGAAGTCTGCAAGCCAGTTCTCAGACCAGCTACGAGAGAATGATACGGTGCCACGCTTCTCCAGTACCCACTCAATAAGCATACGAGTAACGAATACTGCGCAGAAGAATGAGGTGATGATACCGATAATCAGAGTAGTTGCGAAGCCCTGTACTGGACCATTACCGAAGATGTAGAGAACAACACCGGTGATGATGGTAGTAAGGTTACCGTCGATAATTGCTGAGTATGCGTTAGAGAAACCATCCTTGATAGCGGCAGCAAGACCCTTGCCTGCACGAAGCTCCTCCTTGATACGCTCAAAGATAATAACGTTAGCATCCACCGCCATACCCATGGTAAGCACGATACCCGCGATACCTGGCAGGGTAAGAACTGCACCGAATGAAACGAGCACACCCATAAGCAGGAATACATTGACAATCAGCGCTGCAGCTGACAACCAACCACCTGTCTTATAGAACAGACCCATATAGAGCAGTACCAGAACGAATGCGATAACGAATGAGAGCAGACCAGAGTTGATAGACTCCTGACCCAGTGATGGACCTACTACGGTATCCTGGATGATGCGTGCTGGAGCTGGAACCTTACCAGACTTAAGAACATTTGCAAGGTCCTGAGCCTCCTGGATAGTGAAGTTACCAGTAATAGATGAGTTACCACCCTCAATCTTGTTGCGAACAACAGGAGCAGAGTATACATAACCATCCAGAACGATAGCGATGCACTTGTTGATATTATCAGCGGTAAGCTGTGCCCACTCGGTAATACCGTTAGAGTTCATTGACATAGATACCTCAGCATCTGCACCAGTCTGTGCGTATGTAGCACGAGCGTCAGAGATTACGCCACCATCCAGTGGAGCCTTACCATCGGCACGCTCAACCTTGATAGCATAGAGGCAGAGGCGGTTGTCAAACATAGGCTCGCCCTTGATACCCCACTTGAATGCAACATCTGCAGGGAAGCAGTCGCGAACCTCTGGCAGAGCCAGATACTTGTTGATAGTAGCAACATCGGCTGCAACAGCTGCACCGATAACTGCGCCACCAGCATAGTCTGGGCTGAGAAGTGCCAGGAGTGGATTCTGCTCGCGAGAGAAGCGGCTCTCAGCACCCTCCTCTGCAGTAGCAGCAACCTCAGCAGCGAGCTCTGACTGAGCAGTCTCAGCTACAGCCTCGTCTGTTGCCAATGACTTTACAACAGCATCAGCACGAAGCAGCGATGGAAGCAGCTCAGCGCCATTGTATGTTGTCCAGAACTCAAGCGATGCAGTACCCTGGAGGAGCTTACGAACACGCTCAGGCTCCTTGATACCTGGAAGCTCTACCAGAATACGGTTAGAGTTTGGCAGGCGCTGGATATTTGGCTGCATAACGCCGAAGTGGTCAATACGGCTACGGATGATGTTGAATGAAGCAGAGATAGCAGCCTCAGTCTCCTCGCGAAGGACCTTAACTACCTCAGCATCAGACATTCCAGGCTGGATATCCTTGCGGTCTGGGCTAAGGAAAATATCTACCAGCTTACCACCGTTGCCACCCTCAGCATAAGCCTCTGCGAAGGTGCCGATGTAGTCGCCAGTACCCTCCTTAAGAGCCTGTGCAGCCTTCTCCATAGCGGCGATGAATGCAGGATCGTTCTTGCTATCGCCAGCCAGTGACTTAACCACATCCTCAACCTGAATCTCGAGCATTACGTTCATACCGCCCTTCAGGTCAAGACCCAAGTTAATCTCCTTCTCCTTGCACTGCTTGTATGTAAACTGTGCAAGACCAATGTTGTAAACCACCTTGTTCTGAATAGAATCGAGGTAGTACTGCTCCATTGCAACCTGCTCCTCTGCAGGGAAAGCTGCAGCGTACTCTACAGCATCCTTCTCTACGCTACGAGTCTTGAGCGAGAATGTCAGCTGATAGAGACACGCCAGCGAAAGCAGGATTGCAATCAATTTGATAAAACCTTTACTTTGCATTTGAGTTAAAAATTAAAATTATTTGTTTTTGTTCTCTTTCGTTTTGTTTCGTTACTATACACAAAAGCACGCAAAGATAATAAAAATTTTTCAATTCACAATCTTCCGCGCGCTAATTTCAACAATATAGCATAAAAAGCCCCTATTTATTGGGCTATTGGCCATTTGCCATTGGCTCGTCTACGACGACCCTTCCTCCTCGCGGCTCGGCATAGTGAGCAGGCTCCCTCTGCTCTCGCTCCGCAGCGTCGGTTAGCTATTGGCTATATCAAGGTATCGCTACGCGATAGTGTTTAGGGGTGCAGTTTGTACTGCTGGTTTTTGTAGCGCCCTATAAACACTGTCGACTTGCCGACACCGCTAAAAAGCCAATGGCTAATAGCTAACGGCTAATGTCCATTTTGGCGCGCTATCACGCTAAAATAATTTGTCGTCAAAATGCGGTAGTAGGCGCGCATCGTGAAATATCCCCGGATGGGTTGTACTTGAGCGTACTACCCATTCGGGGATATGAGGGATGTGCGGCTAATGCCGTATTTTCACGGCAAATAACCTGAATAGGTCGGGGATAATAAGTACTGGTGAGGTCAGTAGCAACAACCATCCCCAATCCTCGGCGGAGAGAGGTGTGACATTGAAGAACTCGCCAGCGAAGGATACGATAGCCACCTGGCCGAGCAGGATGATGAGCAGAATCCAGATGAAGCCTGAGCTATAAGAGGCGGTTACCGCCTTACGGTTGCGGAACAGGTCTACAATGTCAAGTATCAGGCTACGGTTTGTGCGGAAGTACTTGGCATTAAACAAGTTCCAGAACTGCAGCAGCACGAATGTAGAGAAGAATACGCCCAGGTCGTGGCCGCTCATACTCTTAGTATTTGCGACATCAAATAGACCCGTAAACATCATCTTGATACTCTCCACACTCAGCAGTTGGGCTACGCTATCCACGCTAACATGGCGCAGCAGCTGCCACAGAGCCGAGAGGAAGACAAAGAAGAAGAGCCCTGTGCCCACAATGCGCTTCATCATCGCGATATTGATAATATGACTCTTAGGACTACGCGGAGCCTCGTTTAGCACACCCTTATCTGGTGGCAGCGACGAGAGCGCCATAGCGGCGAAGGTATCCATAATAAGGTTTACCCAGAGCATCTGAGTAACAGTAAGTGGCGACTCAAGTCCCAAAAATGCACCCAGCAACACTACAAGGCAGGCGCAGAGGTTGATAGTCATCTGGAAGATGATAAATCGGCGGATATTGAGGTATAGCGAGCGACCCCACATAATCGCCTTATTGATGCTTGAGAATGAGTTGTCAATAATGGTTATATCGCTCGCCTCCTTAGCCCTTGATGTGCCGTCGCCCATACTCAGACCCACCTGCGCCTTGCTGAGCGCTGGGGCATCATTCGTACCGTCGCCCGTAACGGCCACCACCTCGCCCACCTGCTGGAGCAGGGTCACAAGGCGCGCCTTATCATCGGGGCGTGCACGGGAGATAATCTTGAAGTTAGGGTCGGCAACAAGCGCCAGAGCCTCAGCGTCCGACATAGCTGCAAACTGCGGTCCCGTAACGCTCTGCGGAGCCTCGTCAGCAGTCAGCAGACCTATCTGGCGACCAATCTCGTTTGCTGTTCCAGGGGTGTCGCCCGTAACGATAATAACGCGCACCTTTGCCCTATTTCGGCAGGTATCTATAGCCTCCAGCACATCCTCGCGAACAGGGTCGGCAATACCCACCACGCCAACAAATATCAGCGGGCTATCCTCGTCCCCCACAACCTGATAGGCAAAGCCGAGGGTACGCATAGCCTTGTTCTGATATGCCGTAAGGGTCTGAAGCACAGAGCCTTTATCTACACCCGCAGCAATAGTGTCGCACATCTCAAGCAGTATCTCCGGAGCACCCTTTATCAGTCGCAGCGTGCGCTTATCCTCTGCTACGACGACCGTCTCCATAGACTTTGTCTCGGTAGAGAATGGACGCTGGCTTACAAGGGTCACCTTGCGGCGCAGTACGGCGTAGTCCTCGCCCTGCCCCTTGAGCCACTTGAGCAGCGCACCCTCCGTAGGGTTACCAATCACGCGAGTGACGCCATCGCTCTCTACGGCCAACTCGGCAGTAGAGTTTACGGCGACATTGAGCTTGATAATATCCTCCGCATCCTCGCCATAGAGGTCGGATGCCATCACTACCATCTGATTCTTTGTCAGCGTACCGGTCTTGTCGGTGCAGATAACCGTCGTAGCGCCCATGGTCTCGCAAGCGTGGAGCTTACGCACTAAGTTGTTAGCCTTGAGCATCTTACGCATACTAAGCGCAAGGCTCACGGTAACACTCATAGGCAGACCCTCAGGCACAGCTACGACAATGAGCGTCACGGCAATCATCACCGACGAGAGCATAAACTCCGCAAAGCCGAGCCAGTCAAACTGACCCTCTACGGCATGACCCTCGC
This sequence comes from Alistipes sp., assembly GCA_017463615.1. Taxonomy (GTDB): domain Bacteria; phylum Bacteroidota; class Bacteroidia; order Bacteroidales; family Rikenellaceae; genus Alistipes. The sequence goes on from JAFTOU010000027.1 coordinate 237,682, forward strand.
CAACGAAGTAGACTATCGTTCTACCCACAAGGATAAGGGCGGCGATGATAAAGCTCGCCTTGGATATAAGACCTCCCAGCTGGTCAAGCTGCTGGTTGAGTGGGGTCTCCACATCACTACCCTCGCGAGTCAGAGCCACACCGCGACCCTCCTCCGTATCGTCACCCACAGCGGTTACGCAGTAGTAGCAGTTACCCTCAATAATCATCGCGCCACGCAGCAGGAAGTCCGAGTCGTAGGTTGCATCGGGGTCGCTATCCTCGGGGTTGGCACTCTTGTTGGCATACACCTCGCCCGTAAACTTGGACTCATCCACCTTGAGTGAGTTGGAGAATAGCAGACGGCCATCGGCAGGCACCTCGTCGCCACTCTCAAGGTAGACAATATCGCCCACGACGACATTCTGCTTCTTAACCTTGAATGGGCGAACTACCATAACCACTGGCGACTTGCTCGTATCCGACTGCGGCACAGCGCCCTTACTTGCAGCTATAGATACCCGCTCCGCCTTGTCACCCTTGGCAATATCTCCAAAAAAGCCCTTCTCACAGAACACATTGTCGTGAGTAAGGGTGTCCGGCTGACAATCTATATCAGCCTTGTCGGCAGCAAAGGCTGCTGGCGAGACTACGCTGGCAGTAACGGCGACATTCAAACCCTCGTGCAGCTCAAGGTCTATCTCCTTGTCTACGCTCTCGTCTACCTTCTCGGAGGATAGCACAGAGGCGATGTTGGAGGCGGTCAAATCCTCGCTCTGCTTGTAGAGCACCAGCTCCACAGTGCGGTAGACAATTACCGGACGGTCGTCCTTGACCTTATTTAGAATCTCAAACTCCTTGTTTGCCTTAACCTCAAAAATAAAGGCGATGCCCGTTGCCAAAAGTAGAGCCACAAGTACACCACACGGCTCTAAAAGCATAGACATCCCCTTGCCCATCCATATAATCTCGTAGAGAGATATACCCACCGATAGCACAAATACAACCAGTAGGACGATGATAATCGGGTCCTTAAACTTCTCTATATACTGCCACCAGAGCGACCTCTTCTTCGGCGGCGTTATGATATTCTTACCCTCGCCACGCTGCACCTGCTCCGAGTTGAAAGCCAGCGCCTTGGCGAAAATCTGCTGCTTGTTCATCATAGCAATTAAATTTTCCGCAAAGATAACACCAGCCACAAACAAAACGGCCAAAAATCCAAACGTTTGGATTTTTAGCCGTTAGCCGTTAGCTATTGGCTGTTGGCTCGTCTACGACGACCCTTCCTCCTCGCGGCTCGGCAAAATGAGCAAGCTCCTTCTGCTCTCGCTCCGCAGCGTCGGTTAGCTTTTCAGCGGTATCGCCATAGGCGATGGTGTTTAGGGGTGCGGATTGCACCGACGGCATAGACTGGAGCGGTTTATTAAAGTCGGGTAAGGTCGAGCGCAAACCAGCTTTGGGTCTTCCAGCTTGCACCGTCGTCCATTTTCTGCACAATTTTGGCGTCAGAAGTATGCAACCTTGACGGTATATCATTATACCAAATCCATACCTCAGTACCCTTCATTCTGTTGGGTTTGCTGCGGCTTGGGTGGGATTTATAGAACTCGTTGCGGTCTATGATGATGAGGTTTGTACCTTTTTGCTTATGGAAGAGCATCCAGCGATAGGCGTCGTCTGCAGTTTTGAACTTCAGCAGCTCTGAGGCCTCTACAACCTCGTTACCCGAGAGCTTGAGTGACAAGATTGGTAAATCAAGCACCACATGCTCAAGTCCAGGAGCCGAGCTATGGTAAAACTTCATCGTATAGCCCACAGCGGTATTGACAATAAAAAATTCGTCATCGCCCTTCCACCCATATCTCCACAGCCCATCACTTTTTGCACCGCCAGAGAGCTTGCTGAACTCCCCGATGATGTAGAGGCTCTGCTCCTGAGCCGATGATGTGAGCGCAAAGAGCGCAAAGGCAGCGAGTAGTATTAACCGTTTCATATAGCACTTACTTCTTCAGTTTACACCACAGGTCGTGGGAGGTGGCGGGGTGGGTTACGCCGTCGGCGCTCTGTATGGCAAGGGCAGTAGAGGAGTACTCTACGCTATAGCTCTTGCTCTGCTTGTCGTACTTGATGCAGTACTGGTCGGCGCCTGCGAGGCGGTGCACACTGGAAAAGCCCGTATTGACATAGTTTTTCAGCGCGCTACGGTGCTGGATAATCTTTGATATATAACCCAGAAATGAGCTCTTGGCGCTATCCTTAGTAGAGAAGTAGTCGTAGATGACGATAAGGTTATATATCAGGTATGCCCAGTCGCTACGGTATGCCAGAAGGGTCTGCTTAAGGCGCTCCAGGCTGAATATATCGGAGTTTATGCTCTCCAAAATCTCGGCATTATTCAGGTAGCCCAGTGCCTGCTCAAAACAACTCTGCGGCACGCCCACCTTGCCGTAGAACATCAGCAGCAGGTAGAGGCTCTTTGCCTGAGGGGCAGACTCAAACCTGAGCGCCATATTATCTATATCCACCAGTCGCAGCTCCCCCTTGCGGTCAATGAGCAGCGAGCTGGCAATCTTGGCCTCCGAGCTCAGGTAGTCGTAGAGGATGCGGTAGTAGCCCTCGTAGCTTATCAGATTTACATTCTGCTCCAACAGCCTCACGAAGTGGAGGATGCGCTGCTTGACCTGCTCGGAGATATCTATGCAGAGGAAGTCCACCATCTTAACCAGACGGCCATCGTCCTCCAGCAGATAGTTATCCTCAATCTTGACCATCAGAAAGCCCTGATAAGGTATACGGTTGGGCTCTATATTATATCGCGAGCAGACAATCTTGTAGAAGGTCTTGGTATCCAGTCCGCCCAGCGTGTTATTCAAGTCGGAGAGCCTTACCCTATCGCCCACAGGGACGATAAACTCCATAGAGCGGCGCAGGAAGTCAAAGTCGCCCTCTGCCCCCTCCGAGTCGTCCCATCGGCGCTCAAGCTCTGCAACAACATTGGGGAGGTAGAAGAGTTGCAGCCCCACATCGTTCAGCGCCTTTGTCAGCAGCAGGTAGTCGTACTTATCGCTCAGCACACTATGCACACCGCTGCACTGCTCGCGCTCTAAGTATATAATCTGCTCGGCAGAGCACTCGGCATCAATATCCGATGTAGAGACCACCGTGCACCACCCCTGCGACTGCTCCTCTAACGCAAGGCGTATAGCTGTGAGGAGCATACTCTCGCGAGAGTCTATATCGCTATCGGCACCGACAATAGAGCTCAGCACCTCCAGCGCCTGCTGCTTACTCTGCTCCGAGAGGGTACTGAGGCAAGATATAGCCTGCTGCAGCGATATGTAGTGGATAAACTCCAAGTCGCTAACCCCAATACCACACGCCCGCTGCAGGCGGTCAAGCAGCGAAACTTCATCCTTGTGAATCTGCTTATCCGCCTTCACCAAATCCACCGCGAGCTTAAACAGCGCCCGCTTCTGAACATCGGTAAGCTCTATATTCAGGTCTGCAACCATAGTAAAAACGCTCTATACTCGGTAACCAATCTTAGGCTTTGCCATATTGCTGCGCTCAATGCCCTCCATCTTCTGGCGAATCTGCTCGTAGACCTTCATCGCATCCGGACGCAGGGATGGGTGGGTACTGCTGATAGTACTCTCAAGGGTCTGCTGGCAGATAAGGCGGTCGGTATATGCCGAGACCATAGCCGCATCGTTTACCACATAGGCAATATCGCTGGCGATAAATCCCTCGGTAAGCTCCGCCAGTCGCTGAGCATCTATATCGTCGCTACAAGGGCGGTCGGCAAGATGAATCTTGAACATTTCGCGGCGAGCCTCCAAATCGGGCAGTGGCACATACACCTGCTTATCCATACGACCCGTACGAAGTACTGCAGGGTCTATCTTATCGGGACGGTTGGTTGTTCCGATGACAAAAATTCCGCGCTTAGAGCAGTTGTTGAGCTGCGTGAGGAACTCATTTACCTCGCCCGACGAGTACTCCGCCGCACGACTTGAGCGGTCAGGCACAAGGGCGTCAAACTCGTCAAAGCAGATGACTATCGGCGCGTGAGCCTCGGCAACCTTGAAGAGCTTGCCAATCTTCTCCTGCCCACCATGAACAAAGGAGCTGGCAAGGTCGGAGGACTTGACGAGCACAAAGTTGAACTGCGACTCCTCGGCAAACTTCTCCGAGATAAAGGTCTTACCGCATCCCGGAGGGCCATAGAGCAACATTCCATTCGGTATCGTTACGCGGTACTGCTCCGCCTTCTCCTTATTTCTGAGCACAAAGAGCACGCGCTGCTCCAAGTAGCTCTTCAGCTCCGCCATACCGGCAATATCCTTGAAGCCATTGCCTCCGCCCGTCTTAATCTCAAAATTTACGCGATTTGGGTCGTTCTGCGAGTAGCCATCCTCCTTCTGCGGGGTGTAGCTGTTGCTGCTGCTCTTGTCCGACTTCGTTGGCGCAGATGGCTTGCTCTCCGACTTGGAAGGCTGCGCCTCCTCACTCTGAGCCTCGCCAACAAAGCTCTTATAGTCCAAATCTAATAGCAGCTGCTCCACGCTGTGGTATCGCTCGGCAAAGTTGAGCGCAAGTCCCTTGGCGAGTATTACCTTCAGGCGCTCGTCTATATTTAGGCTGTTGAAGTTTATCGGCTCCTGCTTGCGCTCTGCCTTGACCAGCATCGCGCGACGCACGAAGTTGGCACCATCGCCGAAGAATACCCTCCACGGCACGCGACCTGTGAGCATGGTATAAAATACCGCCGTGGCAGCAAATATATCGCTACGCTCGTCGTAGATGCCCGCAAAGGTCTCGTTGGCAGAGTAGAATACCTCAAGGTCGGAGGTGTCAAATGGCGCGCTGCCACTGCACTTTGGCGAGGTGTGACCGAGGTCTATAATCTCGGCACTGCCCGCAGTGGCGCTGAGCATAATGTTGCGCGGGGTGATGTCGTTGTGATAGAGTCCCTGCTGGTGCATGCTCTGCAAGCCCTCCAATATGCCGACAAAAATCTCTACCGCCTCAGCCTCCGAAAGACGCTGCTCGCGGTATATCTTCTCGGCAAGCAGCTCGCCCGTAAAGTAGGTGGTGGTGTAGTACTGACAGAGGCTCTGCTCGGCCTCTATCGTGCCAAAGGAGACTAACGAGACCACATTGCGGCTCTTAATCTTCTGACTGTACTCAATCTCCAGCACAACGCCCGTAGTAGGATTTACCAACTTCTGCGGCACCTGCTTCATTATGTAGACCTTCATAAAGAAGGGCTGGTGCGATGAATCCTCTACACGATAAGTCTCGGTGTAGAGATTCGCCTTTATAAGACTCTGCACCAAGTATCCATCTACTCTCTGACCAATCTGAAGAACTGCCATAATACATTTATTTAAGTTTCCAACTCACAAATATAGCACATTTCTAACACAAAACAAAACCAGCGAGGTTATTAGCCCCGCTGGTCTGAAATATATCTCCCAAGAGTTACTCTACATCAACAAATGACATATCTGAGTAAACAGCTGGAGTGGTGTAACCTGTCAGCCAATACTTCCAGTAGTAAGTATCACCCTCAGTGTCGTTGAGCTTGTGAAGGATGTCTGCCTCGTAGCGATCCTCACCAGTACCACCCTTAACAGTACCGATATAACCACCTGCCTTGCAGTTCTTTATAGGCAGAGCCCTATTAGGATTACCTGCGATAGCTGCACGATACTCGGTTGTTGCATCAAGATTTACTACATAAGCAGTCTTAGCCTCGTTCAACTCCAGAAGTGTATCGTGTGCAGCAAGCATCTTACCAGTGTTAGTACAGTTCTCAATCAGAGCCTTAGCGCCACCGCCAGTACCTACAACACCTGCAAGCAGTACATAGGTATTTGCAGTTGAAGCACCAGTCTCGCGAGCGGTCTTAGTCAGACAGCACATTGAGCCAGAGTTGCTACAGTTCTTAACATAAGAGTACTGATTCTCAATACAGCCAATGATACCGCCGAGAATCTGTTCCTTTGGAGACTCATACTCAACAGCCAGAATACCTGTATTTACACAGCCCTCAATAGCTGAGCAGTTATTTACACCGGTCATACCACCAAGACGGAACTTAGCATTACCACCCATAAGGCGAACAAGACCATTGTTAGTACAGTTGGTAACATAGATACCATAAACACCGTCAGCAGTAACATCAGTTCCACCATAGCAGCAACCTGCGATACCACCACCATAGTTCCAAGCAGTATTAACAGTAGAACCATAGAGGGTAAGAGTTCCGTTGTTTACGCAGTTCTCAATAACAATACCCTTGTCGTGACCGCTACCTGCTACACCAATCTTACCACCGAATGCACCTGCAAATGTCTGCGAATTTGAAGCAGCAGCATCTACATAAACAGCACCCTGGTTCTCGCAGTTGGTCATCTTGCTGCAGAAGCGTGAGTAACCGATAAAACCACCAACGCAGATACCGCCAGCCATTGTATCAACATTCTGGACAGTTACAGAGCCCTTGTTCACGCAGTTATCAGCATACGCTGTCTTAGAAGCGCCACCATTGGTAAGACCAATAACACCACCAACGCTTACAGTTGATGGAGAGTTAGTCTCCTCGTTCAGAGTAACATCACCGCTATTCTCGCAGTAAGAGATAGTGTGATAGTTTATACGACCTACAACACCTGCAAAGTGGAGAGCAGAGCAAGTAGACTCGGTAGAACCTACATTAACATCACCGCTATTCTTACAGTAGCTCATAACACCAGCCTCCTCAGCGCTCTGGGTAATGTAACCGAATACACCACCTACATAGGTGTTATTACCAGTGTTGAATACGGTAACATCTGCGCTATTCTCGCAGTTTGTTACAGTTGGGGTATTTCCAGCAGAGCCATCGCCAATCATACCTACAACACCACCTACAACAGCCTGATTTGCCTTAGCCTCAGCGTGGGCGAGGTTGATTGCGCCCTGGTTCTTACAATCCTTAACAAGGATATCTGCAGTAGAGGCGTAAACGCGGCCGATAACACCACCTACGCGAGTCTTACCAGAAGACTGTGCACCTGCAGAGATAGCAACCTGGCTTACGCAGTTCTCAACAGTACCGCCGCTAATCTGAGCAACAACACCGCCGACATAAGCCCAGTTGTTACCTGGGTCGGTCATATTGGCAACGATAGTACCTGCAACGGTCAGATTCTTAACAACACCGCCATTTGCTACAACGCCAAACAGACCGCAAGAGTTGTGGTAAGAGGGAACCAGCTCGCCCTCAGCGTTAGGAAAGCTAACCTTATGAATGTCGTAGTTGTGGTCGATAGTAAGGCCAGAGATAGTGTTGTTACCACCATCAAAGATACCCACGAACTGAGGCTTAACGGTCTGAGCATCGTCGTTGTTGCAACCGATAGCAATCCAGTTTGTATATGCCGACAGGTCAATATTGTTCTTCAGAACAACAACACCATCCTCGTTAGAGAACTCTGCACCTGCAGGGTAACGCTCTGTAGTGCCGTTAATTGCATCTGCAAATGCCTTCATCTGCTCTGCAGTAGAGATACCGTCGGCAACCTTCTCCTTCAGTACATCTACACTCTGGTAGATATGCTTGTGCTCGTCTACAGCAGTAGCGCCAGCCTCGTACTTAGCCCAGATAGTGCGGCGTGCATTCTCAGCGCCATTCTTGTAGGTCTTAAGCACAGCCTGGTCGTGGTAGATAGGAGCATAGAGCTCGGTCTTCTCAACCTCGGTAGTGGTCTGGTCCTCGTTGGTGATGGTCTCCTTAATAGTCACCTCGCGGGTAAGACCCATAACTACGGCCTGCACATTGCGAGCAGTAGCGATATCTGCAGCAGCGCCCATAGATACCTTTACCTCGGTGCCAACCTCTGCAGTCTCAAGGCTGATAGCGCCTGTAGCAGCGTCTACAACAACGCCAGAAGCTACAGCGTAGGTCTTGCTAAGCAGCGAGTTGCTCAGGCTGATAGCATCTACATTCCAGCTCTTAGAAGCGGTAAGCTCAAACTCTACAACAGAAGCGAGTGGCTGCATTGTAGCAACGAGCTTCTGGTCCTCAATAACCACATTTGCAGAGTAGTGGTAGAGCGGCATCTTGTTTGTCAGCTCACCTGCAACCTGCTCTGCAGCGATATCGTAAACTGCAGTCATAGCATCAGCATCTACACTCTTAACATTGTAGAATACAGCCACTGGCTTAGTCAGGTCGGTTGGCAGGAACGCCTCCGAGCCCTCCTTTACTGTAAACTCAGAGGTACGACCTGCCTGTGTGGTCAGATAGGTGTATGTCTTGCCATCATAAACCACTGTAAGCTCGTCGCCTACCTCCCAGTTAAACTTACTTGTACCTGCAGCCTTATCGCCTGTAACAGTTACACGGGTAAGGTCGTCTACAGTAGCAACGATGGTAAGGCTCTGGCCGACAGCCTCAACGCCCTCATTGCCATTGATATTCACATCAACATCGGATGTCAAATCCTTTGAACAGCTACTTGCCAACACAGCAACAGCAGCCATAAGCATAAAAATCTTTCTCATAGTTCTTGTTGTTTTGTTGGTTAATTACTCGTCCTCGCGGCCCTCAAATGTTAAATCCTCAAAGCCTGAGACCTCTGATGCTGCAAAACCTGCCTCAATATGGCAACGGCACTCGCGCAGCTCTGGGCACTGATATGCCCCAAATTTAAGATTTGTTTTCATAAAAATGGTATTATTAGGTTATGTTATACTTCTTTATGATAATAAGACACTTTCACCCCACCTTACCCCTAAAGCAAGGTGAATTTTTTGCAAATATATACAATTTTTTGGATAATAAAAAACCACGAGTCTCCCCGTGGTTTTTTATCAATTTATAACGCTTAGTTTGCCGAGCCGAGGAAGCTATTCTCGCTCAGTGTCATATTACCTGTCCAGCCGGTAAACCAGTGCTCCCAGTGCCACAGACTTGTAGCATCGTCTACCAGTGGGTGGAGCTGATCTACCTCGTAAGTACCAGCCTCTGCATTGAAGTTCTTGATAGAGCCGATAGAGCCACCGAGCTTACAGCCAGAGATAGAATATTTACCAGGAGCTGCGCCTATGATAGCCGAGCGGCACTCAAAGTTACGACCCTCCTCAACGCTTGTAGGAGCTACCCACGCCTTAGTCTCATCGTTCCAGTTGTGAGTTCCGTCGTTTGTACCAAGCACCTTACCGCTGAATGTACAGTTGATAATCTTTGATTTCGCATCCTTTGCACGACCAAGGATACCACCGATACAAGCGTGGTAGTTGTTAGCAACAGTCTTCTCGCCAGTACCACTTCGCGTAGGCATAAGATATGCAACAGTACCGCTGTTTGTACAGCCAGAGATGATAGAGTATGTTGCATTCTCAATAAAGCCTGCGATACCGCCGAAGAACTCCTCCTTATATGCAGGGGTACGCTCAGAGGTAATCTCGCCCTCGTTTACGCAGTTGATAACCTCGCCTCGGTTAATCAGACCAGTGATACCACCTGCACGATACTTAGCACCACCCAGTGCGCGAACCTTTCCCTTATTTACGCAACCATCAACAATAACACCTACATTGCCGTATGCTGCTGTAAAGGTATCAGAAGATGCACCGCCATAGCAAGTACCGAAGCAACCGCCAATATAGCACCAGCCACCTACGGTCTCAGTAGTCTCGGTATATGAAGATATAGCGCCCTCGTTTGTACAGTCGTAGACCTGAATACCATTCTGCATAGGGTTAGAGTTCACTCCATTCTTACCAACGATACCACCGCAGTGGAATGCAGAAGTTGATGTCATGTGAACAGATACAGAGCCCTTATTTACGCAACCATCAACAACCAGTGGCTGAGTAGCGTAGCCGATAATACCACCCACCATTGGAGCGACATTCTGACGATTCTCAACAACACCATTGTTTACGCAGTCGGTAATATATACCTCGCCATTAGCCTTTGTATTTCTACCATTGGTATAACCAGCGATACCGCCGATATACATCTCAAGGTCTGTAGCCTCCTTAGTACCCTCGCCCAGAGAGATTTTACCATTGTTCTCGCACCCAAGGAACTCGTAGTGGCGAGTCTGACCCACGATACCACCGACATTACATGTGGTCTGACCTGTTACAGTCACAGCGCCATTGTTTACGCAGTTCTCAAATACGCCCTCCTTCTCGCTCAGACGGGTAGTGTAACCGAACACACCGCCAATGATACCATTAGCCGTGGACTTTACAACCACACTACCGTTATTTGTAAGGTCAGAGATATTTACATCTACCGCCTCGCCATCGCCTACAATACCGATAACGCCACCGCCGATAATCTCCCAAGCAGCAGCACCGTCAGCGTGGATAACGCTGATATCGCCCTCGTTTGTAAGGTTGCTAATCTCGTTGTCAATCTCAGACTGCACGCGGCCCACAACACCACCGAAGCGAACCTTAGTATTGAGCTGGCTGCCAGAGGTGATAGTCACCTTGCTGGTAAGGTTATCCAGCGGAGCACCATACTGCTGTGCAACAACACCGCCAACATAGATCCAGTACGACTCAACATCTGCAGGGATAGTATAGTCCAGAACGATGTTACCCTCAACGGTCAGATTCTTGATAGCACCTGCAGGGCTCACAGCACCAAACAGACCTGCGCTTGAGCAGATTACAGTGCCCTCGCCACCGTCGTAGGTTGTATACTTGAGCTGGTGGTCCGCGTAGTTGTAGTTGATGTTCATACCGCTAATGGTGTTGCCCTGACCATCAAAACGGCCAGAGAAGATAGTCTCAACGCCATCAAAAGTATCTGCATTGTTCTGACCAATAGCAATCCAGTTGCTATAGTCCGCCAGACTGATGCTGTTGTTGAGCAGGATAACGCCATCCTCGTTACAGAACTTAGTACCTGCAGGGAAGGTCTCAACAGAGAGGTTTACCTCGTCTGCCAGCTCCTTAAGGTCGGCAGCGGTAGAGATACCATTCTTGTGACCATCAAGGATATCCTTAAGCGGCTGATATACATGCTTGCGCTCGTCTACAGCCTTGGTGTTATCCACCGTGTAAGCGCTCCAAATAGTGCGGCTGAAGTTCTCAACGCCACCCTTATAGAGCTTCACGCAACCCTTACCGCAGTATACTGGTGCGTGGTGAGTCGTGGTGGTAGTGGTAACGGCAGCATCGCCCTCACCCTCGGTAGTCTCAACGGTAACCTCGTTAGATACGCCAGGGACAACAACCACTACATTACGCTTAGTTGCAAAGTCGTGCATAGCGGCAAGGTTTACCTTCACGCTCTTGCCCACAGTTGCAGCAGAGAGGTCAATAAGACCTGTTGCAGCATCTACAACAAGGCCTGCAGCCGATGCGTAGGTATAGAGCTGACGAGCAGAGGTGCTGAGGCTCAGCGCATCTGCATTCCAAGCGCTTGACGCCTGAAGCTCAAACTCTACGACCGATGCCAGAGGCTTCATCACAACCACAACCTTTCCATTCTCCACAGCTGTAGTTGCTGCATAGCCATAGAGAGGCAGCTTATTTGTCAGCGTACCCTCGGTCTGCTCGGCAGCAATATCAAAGGTAGCCTTCAGCGTTGCAACATCTACGCTTGCAACATTGTAGAATGCAGCCACCGGAAGTGACGCATCTACAGCAGTGAGTGCATTTGCATCATCCTTTGGCACGAAGGTAGATGTACGGCCTGCCTGCTGAGCAAGGTATACATACTGTGCGCCATTGTGTACCAGAGTAAGCTCGTCGCCCACCTCCCAGGTGAGGTAGCTGGTCTGGTCAGACACATTTGTATTTACACGGGTAACATCGTCAGCCACAGCCTCAACGACAATACCATCGCCGCTCCAAGAGCCTACGCCCTGAGAGCCGCCAACAAGATTATCAACATCTGTTGTCAAATCCTTTGAGCAGCCTGCCAACATAGCAACAGCCGCTACAAGCATAAAAATCTTTCTCATAGTTCTTACTGTTTGTTGGTTATTACTCCTCTGGACGGCCATCATAGTCCAGGTCATCAAAATCTGTTGCGCCAGAGACTGCAAAGCCACGCTCTATGCTACAGTTGCACACTCTGAGCTGCGGTGCTGCATAAGCACCAAGAAATTCTCTTCTCATACTCTTCGTTTTAAGGTTTTTATGTTAAAGTTTGGTTATCTTGAAGTTGTCAAAGTAGAGGCGGATAGAACGGCCATCGGCCTGCTCCTCGGTGTATACCTCAAAGGTTGTATCGCGGGTTACATTGTCAAAGCTGACCTCAAAAGTTCCGTAGGTTTTTATCTTATCCATCGCAACCACAATCTCGCGCTTATCGCTCACACCATTTGTCGTCGCCGTAACATAGCATACATTGGCATCGCTTGTAGAGTAACGACCCACATCCATAGAGAATAGCACGCTAATCTCTGCATCTACATCAATCTTCTCCAGCGCCTTGAGTGGCAGGGTGAAGCTACCCGTGTGTTTACGGGCGTTAGACTGCGATGCGCGACCAATCTTGAAGTGGCCATCGCCAGCCGTATCAACCTCTACATAGGCGTAGTTCCAAGTGCGCTCTCCCCTATCTGGCGGAGTTGTGTAGCCCTTCTCTATCCACAGAGCCTTACTCTCGGCAGGCACGCTGGCGTTAGAGTGCATATACATATTGCATACAGAGTATCCATCGGCAAATGGGATATTGGCATCCACAGTATTTGCAAAGTCGCGGGTAATCCAGTTCAAGTCGTCCGCAAAGAAGACATAGCCTATAGGGTTGCTATCCATACTTATGCGCGCCATCGGAGCATTATCCTCGGCATAGCCCTGCAGCATAACAATATCGTCAATCTCATAGCCCGCAGGAGCGACAAACTTGAAGTAGATATCTGTAGCGATATTCTTCTTGAGCGAGAAGTCACCCACAGCCTTAGTCCAGCCCATGGTTGTATCTACAGTGTAGGCAAATGGGAACCAATCCTTGCCATTATCGCCCGCATAGACCTTCAGCTCCGACGCCGACACCACACCATTGCGGTTATTCACGCCAAACGAGAAGCGGAAGAACTCGTCGCCATAGATACCGATAGGACCGATGATAAGTTCTTGATTATCTGCGCTGAATAACAGCGAGTTACCACCAGAAGCGCCCTCTATAGTAGATGGGTTGGTAGAGGTGATGCTCAAGTCGCCATCGTAGATAGTGAGGTTTGAGCCGAAGCCCGTAGTCTCCCACTCATCAAAGCGGTTGATGTTTGTATCCTCCGTCACAGGGTTCTGGCCGAAGGTCTCGCAGTAGTACGACAGCTGCTCATCTACGCCGTGCTGGTTGATAGTAACCTGCTCCTTGACACCCATCTGAGTATCAAATACCAGCGTAGCCATACGCGCCACATCGGTATTCTCGGCGATGGTAACAAACACCTCGGTCGTTCCCGCAGGTGCAGCCTTCGGAGTAAAGGATATCCACTCAGCGGCAGCCTCGTCTACATTGAGAATCCAGTAGGTATTGGAGGTCACATTGAGGATAACCTGACCGCCATTGCTATCTATACCGCGACGATTTGCCTGGACGGTTACACGGTCGCTACTGACCTGATAGTCAATCGTCTGCTCGGTCTGGCACCCAACAAAACCGACAGCAAGTAGCGCAACTATTACATAAAATATCTTTCTCATAGTATTTACTGAATATATGTCGCAATTTCAAACTTCTTTCGGCGGCTACGGTCCGTAACGGTCTGGGTAAACTCCTCGCCAAAGCGGTTTGTCACCTTGATTGTAAGGTCGGTATCGTTATCCTCCGTTACAGCCTTCCAGATGTGTGACGAGCGAACAGTAGCCAGATCCTCGGTCAGCATACCCGACTTACCCAGCACAATATCGGTAGTGAGTGTGTGGAGTGGGTCACGGTCAAATACGCGAGTGAGGGTCAGCGGCGTTGTGTTGCCACTCTCGTAGACCTCTATCTTCCACTTTGAGTCGTAGTCCCACACATTGATATATATCGCATTGCTCTCAAGCTCGGCATAGTCGTCACCTCCCGTATCGCGTGCAGGCTCCTGCGTTGCCAGAGCACTTGTCCAACGCTCGTTCTTGACATTGTTCATATCGTACACGCGGAACTGCAAACTCTTATCAAAGCCGATAGACTTGTAGTACCACTTCACATCGCTACCCCTAAGCTCCATCACTGCATAGCCCGCAGGAGCACCATCGCGGTTGATACCACGCCCCTCCAGCAGCGATGCCGATGTACTCTGCCACCAGGTCTCACAGGTAGCACCTACATTGTGCTCAATGACATTGTCGCGCAGCTCCATAGTCATATTATAGTGCGCGTGGCCAGTCATAACATGCACATTGGTAAAGCCATTGAAGCAATCCAGCACCTTATCGGCGTTCTGCATATAGCGGTTAGGCTTGAAGCTCGCATTGCGGTTTGAGTAGAACTGCGAGTGTGCGCAGACAACCACAGGCTTGCTCTTATCGGCGATGTGCGACAGATCCTGCTTGAGCCACTGCAGCTGAACCTCATCCACGCGCTCGTAGTAGTCGCGAGCACCGACAAAACCATTTGCACCGTCTGTATTTATCCACTCAATATTATCCAGAACGATGTAGTGCACATCGCCAAGGTTGAACGAGTAGTAGGTCGGAGCAATAGTGGTACGGTAGACCTTTGAGCCGTTGTTATCGCCCTGAACATACGGGTTATTGTCGTGGTTACCCATACAGTTAAACATCATCAGCGGATACTGCTTCATCTTAGAGACAAAACTTGCAGGCATAAATCCGCTCTTATACCAGTGCACATCCCAAGTAATATCGCCCAGTGTGATAAGGAAGGTGTTGCTGCCGTATGTTGCCGCCAGCTCCTTGCTATCCTTGATAAATCCCTGGTCAAACTGCTTCAGGTCGTTGATTGCATTAGGGCCAATAGCGCGGTCTGACAGGTGAAGGTCGGCAGCAAAGAATACCTGATGGTTAGAGGTATCTACAGCCTTGAGCTCAAAGTTACACTGCTCGTGCAGGTTGGCATCAATAGATACCGCCTTCCAATATCCAGGAACAACATTGCTACCCGTTGCTGGCAGATAACCCGTTGGGAGACAAACAAATACATAACCGAAGCGCTTGTCGGACTCCAACCAGTAGAAGCCCTGCTCGTCGGTCTGGGTAAAGTTCACACCATCCGACACCCATACGCCCGCAAGGCCTGTATCGCCCACATGGACAATACCACGCAGTGAGCAACCCTCCTTCTCAGGCACATCCAACGAGAGGGTCAGGTATACCATCACCGCGCAGACCTTCTGCTGCTTCTCGCCACGGCTGATATATATGGTATACTCCCCCTTAGGCATATCCGGCGCAAGGAATATCGCCGAGGTATCATCTACCGCAATAATCTCGGAGACATACTCCACACCATCTGCCGTGCGGAAGATAATCTTATCGCCCACAGTAAAACCGATACCCTGAATCTCAATCTCCTTACCCTGGTAGACAGTAATCTCGCTATTGAGAAACGCCTGCTTGACCAGTCGGGTTTGGTACTGATACTCCGGATACTGCTCGCCCTTACAGCCAACAAAGAGTGCGGCTGCAGAGACAAGGATAAGTAATATTTTGGTTACACTTCTCATAATCATCTATCTATCTACTACTTAAACGAATCATACCAATCTTATTGTTACCAGAAGCATCTATCGCCGAGGTGTTCTTTGCGCGCAGATTCTGAGATACGCGCAGGCGAATTACAAGGTTTGGAACATTCTTGCAACCCTCTGGTAAATCAAGCGTATACATCTTCTGACCATACGACATTGTAGAATTTGCAGCCACAACCTCAGCAACCTGCGTCCACTCGGCAAGTGGGGCATCCTCGTAGGTAGCATACTCTACCATAAAGTACATCGGGCCACCACTTGAGCTACACATAGTCCAGTCTAACGAGAGCTGACCCTCAACGCCCGTAGTAGTTGTCGTAATAACCCACGCCACACCGTCACAGTCGGCAATGCGGTTGTAGTTATTACCCCACCAGTTAAGTGCTGCCACGCTGAAGTAGGTAACGCCCTCCGCCGTAGCATATATCGGGTACCACTTGCCATTAGTCTCATTGAGCGTAGATACGACAGAGCGTGCCCACGAGTCTGATGCAAATACCGAGACGCTGGAGGTAGAGAGTATCAGACCCTCATTTGTCGCAGAGCTATTCAGATGACCCGTACCCACCGAGGCGGTAATCTTATCCAGCAGCTTACGCTCTGTCCACGGACCTATCTGCATAATAGTGCGAGCGCGGCGCGTAGTTGCATCGTCCGAAATATTATCATCCTCCAAGGAGCGCATACGCAGGTGATAGACAGCCTTGTCGCCCTTTGTGCGACGCATAACAACGCCCGTAATGCTACCCGAACCCTCTGGTATAAGGCGCGCAGCGCGGAACTTAGCCGTGCGGCGGGTATAGAGCTCAGTAAGGTTATCGTGTGCATCGCGCAGCGGATGTACATACTCGTTGTAGAAGGTATTATAAGGCTGTGATGCCGAGTAAGCGTAGTCTAAGTAGTCGCCATTAAAGTCCTCATTTACATTGACATAGGTACCGTATGGCACTGCATACTCAACACCGCTGAGCTTTACAAGGCAGTACTCATAGTCCGCCAAGTCGGCTGCCGAATCAATCTCTATAGGGGCGATGCCCGCAGAGGCCTCAACAGCCTTGACACGCGACGATGGGAAGCCCGCAATCTTCGGAGCATTTGTACCCTCGTCTACACCCACACCCGTATCAAGGACAAATGCCATATCCTTGAGGTGGAGCGTAACAAGGCTATTTACTGGGTAGATATTGGAGTCAATATCCTCAAACTCCACGCAGATAGCCTTCTGGCTATCATCCATAACCACCATCTGCATATCGTCAAAGTTGCCCGAAGCGGGGTCGCTAATGACATAGCCCTGCACATAGATATTGTCGCGGATAGTACCCACGCCCTCCTCTAACTGCATCAGCACATCGGCAATAGTACTCTTTGATGCGGCATCAAAGTCGGCAGAGGTACCCTGCTGAACATAGAGTATATGCTCTATATCTGTACCCAGTGCGCGGAATGTTACGGAGGAGATACGCTCCTCGTCAGTATCGTTCGGCGCAACGACAAACTCCTGATAGTTATCAACCTTCTCGCCCAGCGTCAGCCAGCCTGAGTTCTGCGTAACTACAGCCTTCCACTCAATATTTGAGTTGATGCGCACCTTAAATCGCTCGCCAGCCTCGCTTACAATCTTGACATCATCCGGATAGGAGTATGCAAACTCCATTATTGGCAGATTTGCCGTCTGGTTGAATGTAATGGTAGCCATAACCTGACCGCGAGCAACGACATTCATCTCGCAGGTACGCGGATAGGCGGTCTTATTCTCAAAGACCTTGAGCGAGAAGCGAGCATCGTTCTTGCCCTCCGAAGGCCAAGTCTGGCACCACTCGTTATCCTCCTCAAAGGTAGGCTTGAGCTGCCACTCGCCAATATCGGAGTAGAGCAAAAACTCGTACATCTGCCCATTTAGTGAGGTCTCAAACTCTGTAACCTCAACCTCCTGCCCATCTACAAGCTGGCAAATCTTTACCGAGGTGCCATAGCTCGGCTCTGCCTGCTGGCAAGATGCAAGCATCAGCGCCAAGCAGAGCACCACGCCGTAGAGGACTCTATCTATATATAATCTAAGTTTCATCTCATTCACATATTTGGTTTACTACTCAATACCTCTCTCTATAGCGTTCTTTGACCACCATACCGGGGTCTTCATATCGTCATCGCCATAGTATACCTTCTGCAGTCGGGTACGCGCAGCGGCGTAGTTGGTTGCATTGGTGATAGTCGTATTATCTGGGTAGCAGAAGCGACGCGGAAGGATATGGTCATTGCTGGTCGCAGGGCCGATTGGCAGCACCGGATAGCCCGTACGGCGATACTCGTGCCAAGCCTCGTAGCCCGTCCAGAACAGAGCGATATACTTCTGCTCCATAATAGTCTCCAACTCGTGCGTATAAGGGACCTTCGCCATAAAGCGGCTGATAGTCTGCTCGGTAATAGCCGTACCCGAAGGGTCTACACTGCTCCAGTAGGCGATAGATGCCCTAAGAGCATTGGTGTAGTACTGCTCTGCCAGCGCCTCGCCACCAGGTATCCAGCCACGCCAGATAGCCTCGCAGAAGATAAAGAGCACCTCGTCGTACTTCATAAACGACATAGGAGAGTCGTAGCGACCCAGAGTCTCGTTGTTGATATGAGCGATGTTGGTCTCACCCTCGGTCTCCGATGTTGGCATACCACTTGGAAAGCCGTTCCACGCATTACCATTCTGGGTAAAGTAGATGGAGAGGCGTGGGTCGCCAGGGGCCTTCATCATATCCACAATGGTAAGGCACGCCTTTCGCGGAGTGGAGAACTGAGCCAGCGTATATGAGCCGAAGCAGTTTACAAACGGCTCTACAGAGTCGAAGTAGAGGGTTGCATTGTCGGCATTGCTCTCAAAGACAGGATAGGTGTTCGGGTTGAGATATATCTCCTGAATCTTCTTGCCCACATTGAACACATTGTCGCGGTTGCTCAGACGCATCAGCAGACGCAGGTAGATGGAGTTGTTGAACTTACGCCACTTCTCAATATCGCCATTATAGAGCAGGTCGCGCGAAGCATCAAAGCCTGCACTTGCCTTATAGAGCGAGTTGGCATACTCCAGCTGCTCAAAGAGCTTGGTGTATACATCGCGCTGAGTATCAAATACCGGCTTATTGTTCTTCTCGCCATTGATATTTCCAAACGCCTCCGAGTATGGCACATCGCCAAAGCAGTCGGTAAGGTTTGACATAAAGAGCACCTTGAGCGTCAGAGCTATAGCCTGGCTATTTACATCGTTACGAGCAATCGCCAGACGCTCCATCTCATCGGCAGTAGCAGCCATGCGGGCATACCAGTTCCAAGAGGCCGCCATAGTGGTATTTGGAATAACAAAGCGGTGGTATGAGTTGTTGCTCGTACCCGAAACGGTATACTGTATCAGCTCGCCATTGAGTGTCCAGGTGTGGTTGAGCCACCTATCGCTGGCATTCATCGTAAGCACCTGCAGCAGGTTTACGGGGTTTATATCGCCATACTCAGGCTGGTTAGGGTTTGTGTTATACTCGTCAAACTTGGTTGTACAAGACGAACCGATAATCAAGCACAAACCTAAAAGTAAAAGATAATTTTTAACTGTTTTCATAATTTATGCCTGCTTAGAATTTGAGTTTAACATTAAGACCGTATGTGCGGGTCATCGGGTAGCTACCCGTCTCCACACCGCCCTGCAGCGAGCCACCTGCCATAGAGGCAACCTCTGGGTCGTACTGTGGCCACGAGGTTATGCAGAATACATTTGTCATAAACAGCGCCACAGACATACCCTGCAGAGCCTTTGTGCGTGCAACGACCCTCTTTGGCAGCGAGTACTCCAGACGCATCTCCTTGAGCTTGAGGAACGAGGTGTCAAAGGTATTTGACTCCACATTATTACGGTGCCAGATGCAAGAGGACCAGTAGTCTACAACATTGGTCGTAACGGTGGTATTCTTTGAGAATGTACCATCCGCATTTGCATTCACACCCTCGTGGATAAGGCCATCGTAGCGACCCTCAAGAGAGTTCTTATTCTTACCCATATAGGAGAAGATGGCGTTGGTCATAGAGTATGCACGACCGCCATACGACGCCGTGAAGGCCATAGAGAAGGCTATAGACTTCCAGCGCAGGTTGAGGTTTGCGCCTGCACGCCACTTTGGATACATATTTCCCACATAGGTCAGGTTCTCGTCCAGAATTGGGTTGCCCGTGTTCTTATCAACAATAACCTGATTTGAGCAGTCTACACGCTCGCCCGCCTCGTTGTAGTAGAAGGCACCCTCTGGGGCACGCAGGAAGCCAGTACCGTATATCTGACCTAATCGCTGACCAGGATATGCGTAGATAAGCACGCGGCTACCGATGGTATTCTTATTGAGCTGCCATACATCCACGCCCTCTGCCAACGAAACAAGGTAGTTCCAGTTCTTTGACCAGTTGAGCGAGATGTTGAACTTCAGATTCTTGGTATTTATCGGACGGATGTTGGTAGAGAGCTCAACACCATAGTTGCGCACCTCTCCGGCGTTAATCATAGTACTTGAAGCGCCTGTAATCCAGTCTGTTGGCACAGAGATAATCTGGTCTGTGGTGCTTGAGTCGTAGTAGGCAACATCAAAGCTCCAAATACCCTTGAACAGCTTAGCTTCCAGACCAACCTCCCAGCTCTCAACATTCTCAGGGCGGAGATTTGGATTCTTGAGCGACGCTGTGAGTGCGTAGGCACTTGAGAAGTCGGCGCTGTTGGTATAGGTGTCAATAATCTGATAAGGGTCGGTATCGTTACCCACATTTGCCCACGAGCCACGCAGCTTGAGCAGGCTAATCCACGATGTGTTGCGCTGGAGCTTAAAAATCTCACTCAGCAGCACACTCGCACTAACTGATGGGTAGAAGTAGGAGTTATTTCCCTTTGCCAGAGTAGAGGACCAGTCGTTACGACCAGTGATGTCGATGTAGAACATATCGCGGTAGCCAAACGACACAAAGCCGTAGAAGGAGTTGATACTCTTATAGCTACGGATAGATGTTGTTGCCAGCTGACCCTTGACATTGGAGAGCATATAGACATTCTTCGCATCCAGCATATTGGCCTTCAGGTTGATGTTTGAGTATCTATATATCATATTGTTACCACCAAACGAAGCGTTGAGCGAGATACCATTTGTAAAATCCTTCTTGTATGCCAGCAGGAAGTCGTTGTTAATCTCCAACTTGCGGGCGGTCTGCTCGCGGTACATACCCTGCACATAGGAGCGAGAGTAGAATGGCTTTTGCTGGGTGCGGAAGTCGTTGTTCAGGTCCAAACCGGTACGCAGGGTAAGCGTGAGCTCGTTGCGAATAAGGTTTGCCGTAACGCTCACATTTCCGTAGATACGGTCGCGCTGCTGGGTGTTCAGGTGCTCGTAGCACATCCAGTAAGGGTTGTCGCTCTGGTTGTTAATCAGCGTACCCTCGTTTCGCTCCCAGTAGGCATTGGTGCGGTCTTTTACATACTCGTCGTAGACACCCCCGTCGGTTACAGATACGGGCAGCCACATCAGCGTCTTGAGCGGAGAGGCGTCGTTATAACCCGATATTGGCAGGTTGTCCGAGGTTTTGCGGTAGTAGTTCACCTTCGCCTGAGCCTGGATGTAGCGATTCTTCTTGCTGACCATAGACAGACCGATGCTCTGGGTGTTGTAGCCCGTATTTGGAACTATCCAGCGGTTGCGAACATCCTTGACAGAGACACGCAGCGACTGGCCCTTGCCATCGCCCGCATCTACAGAGAGTGCATTTGTCCAGGTGGCACCCATCTGGTAGAAGTCCTTGTAGTTATCCTCTACCTTATATGGCAGACGAGTGTATGTGTCATTCTCCCAGTCGCGAGACTCGTACATATAGCGCAGCTGACCCTCCACCTTCTCGCCGAATGAGAAGCGAGAGTGGTAGCGGCTAACCTTCTTGTCGGTCTCCGACTTATTCGCCGTAACGGTCCAGAAGGAGTACTCCGACGGATAGAGACCCGTCTCGTCACGCGAGATACCTGAGTAGCCCCAGTTACCTGCGCCATAGTCATACTGGAAGTCAGGCCAGAAGCCCGGATTCTCAAGCACTACATTGGTGCTGTACTGGATACCCAGACCCTTGCCCTTGCGACCCGACTTGGTGGTGATGATAATAGCACCATTTGCCGCACGAGAACCATAGAGCGCCGTAGCCGATGGACCCTTGAGCACCGAGATAGACTCAATATCGTCTGGGTTCAAATCGCCCGCACCATTACCGTAGTCAATAGGTGCATCATTGTCGCCATAGGAGCTACCGCTGGTGTTGGCATCCATATCGGAGTTGATAGGCACACCGTCTACAACAAAGAGCGCAGCATTCTTGTCGTGCGAGAGCGAACCCTCACCACGCAGCGTTACACGCATAGAGCCCGCAGGACCTGCCGAGGAGGTGTCCATATTAAGACCTGCAACCTTACCATTCAGACCACTGAGCCAGTTGCCTGTCTCTGCCGCGGTGAACTCCTCGTTGCTCAGCTTAGATACGGCATATCCCAGACTCTTCTCCTGACGGGTGATACCGAGCGCGGTTACAACAACCTCGCTAATCTTCTGCGACTCGTCCTTAAGGGTGAAATCAATAACTGTACGGGAGCCCACCTTCGCCTCCTCGGTCTTGTAACCGATAAACTCGCAGACGATAATATCATCCGCCGAGGTTACAGTGATTGAGTAGTGACCGTTTATGTCGGTCGTAGCTCCTACGGTTGAGTTTTTGATTGACACTGTAGCGCCTATTAGAGGTGTGGGCGCATCATTCTCGGTCTGACTGAGCACCGTACCCTGCACAACATGCCCCTGTGCATAGGCCGATACTGTCCCCGCGATGATGCACGCAACTGCCACTATAGCAGCTCGCACAGCCCTCATAGAGCGTTCTACAGCACATTTCTTCAAAGAGGTAGAATTACTCATTTGGGTAGTATTTAGGTTTTTTATTAGGTATTTGGTGTAAAGATAGTACTTTTTTGGATAATTCCCTAATATCCAGAATATTTTACCGATTTTTTAGCTATTAGCCATTAGCTATTGGCTTTTTAGAGGATTTTTTTATTAAGGGTTATTAAAGAGTATTAAGGGTTACTAATGGTCGCTGGCGCGACGCTACGCAGTACAAAAGTTGCGCAACCCTTAATAATCTTTAATCTCCCTTAATAATCTTTAATATATCGCCACGGCTCGCACTGTCGGTTATTATGCACACCCATTTGTCGTCAAAATGCGGTAGTAGGTGTGCATCGTGAAATATCCCCGGATGGGTTGTACTAAGGCGTACTACCCATTCGGGGATATGAGGGATGTGCAGCTAATGCCGTATTTTCACGGCAAATAGCTACTTTGTGTTGTCAAAGGTATAATCCTCCCAAGGATGCTGTGCATCTGCACCACGCTCGAGGATGTTCTCTACATGGACGAGCATTGGGAAGTCTTTGAGGTCTACCTGGCCGAGCTCTGCCTTGCGGTAGATAGCCTTAGCTACGCGGCGAGCGACAACGAGGGACTCAAGGGTTACGCCAGCGAGGATATCCAGTGCCTCCTCGTAGGTCTTACCCTCGCCGAGCAGGATACCGATCTTACGGGTACGGCCGCCATAAACGGTTACATAGAGGTCGCCGATACCGATATTCTCGCAGTCAAAGTCTGCGCCCTGGATAGCGAGCAGGCGGCGCATCTCCTTAACAGCCTGATAGAAGGCAGCTGCCTGAGAGTTGTAGTGCAGACCTGCATCCTCGCCAAGGTAGCGGTTTACAAGGCCGATGGTCAGAGCCACGCCGAGGGCGTAAGCGTTCTTGAGTGCTACGGCGCTCTCAAGGCCGATAACATCGTTTGTCAGGGAGATATGGTAGTAGTCTGTAGTGAGTGTCTCGCGCATCATACGGAGCACTGCAGAGTCCTTACCGCAGAATGCAACCTCGGTCTGGTCGTGGAACACCAGCTCGTAAGAGGTACAAGGGCCACCGATAGCGCATACCTCGCGCTCAATGCCCTTCTTTGCAAGCTCTGCCTGCCAGTAGTCTGGGTAGCTGATAAGGGTACCATCCTCAAGGTTGATAAGGCCCTTAGTTACAGAGAGAACAGGGGTCTTAGGGTCAAGGTTTGTGAGAATCTCCTCCAGGAACCAATCAACACCGAATGAAGATACACCGCCGATAACGAAGTCGCAACCCTCAACAGCTGTTTTCCAATCCTCAATCTGATAGTACTTGATACCCTGTGGGAAGTCGCGGTCAAACTTAGGGTGGCGATTTGTCGCCTTGCAGGCATCAATAATGTCGCGGTCCAGTGGTGAACCTACCAGACGCACCTCGTGGCCATTCTCTGCAGCTGGAAATGCGAGTGCAGAACCCATCATTCCCGAGCCAATAATCGTTACTACTTTTTTCATTTTATTTATATTTAATGGTTTATTTTTTTCGTGCTATCATTATAAAGACAACTGACCCCCCTCTTACACCTTGCAAAAGTATCTACTTTTTTGCTTTTGTGCAACTTTTACGCATAAAAAAGACAATAATAGCAAAATTTTCGCTGTCTTTTCGTTTACTTTTGGGTATTTTGTGCTATTTTGCGCTACCTTTCTCTTTGCACGACCATTTTGGCGTCAGAGTGGTGTAGTTGCGGGGCATCGTGCAAAAAAATCAGTCGCGGATAGTACTAAAGCGTACAGCCGCGACTGATTTTTAAGGGATGTGCCGCAACTGCGCCACTATCACGCCAAAATCACGATAAAACTATTTAACCTCCTCAAACTCTACATCCTCAGGCTGCGCCTGCTGCTGAGCACCCTGCTGCTGCGCTGCTGAAGGGTCTGCCTGAGCGCCCTGAGCTGCCTGCTGAGCGGCGTAGATATCCTGAGAAGCTGCCTGCCAAGCGTTGTTAAGCTCTGCCATAGCGGTGTCAATAGCTGCGATATCGGCGTTCTTGTGAGCCTCCTTGAGCTTACCGAGGGCGGTCTCAATAGCTGCCTTCTTATCTGCAGGAATCTTATCACCATACTCCTTGAGGTTCTTCTCGGTAGTGAAGATATTTGCATCGGCGGTGTTAATCTTCTCAACACGCTCCTTCTCTACGCGGTCCTTCTCCTCGTTAGCCTTAGCCTCGTCGCGCATACGCTGAATCTCGGCGTCGGTAAGACCGCTTGAAGCCTCAATGCGGATAGTCTGCTCCTTGCCAGTACCCTTATCCTTAGCGGATACATTGAGGATACCGTTTGCGTCAATATCAAAAGTTACCTCAATCTGTGGCACGCCGCGTGGAGCTGCAGGGATGCCATCAAGGTGGAAGCTACCGATGCTCTTATTGTCGCGTGCAAACTGGCGCTCGCCCTGGCATACATTGATAACTACAGATGGCTGGTTGTCCTCAGCGGTAGAGAACACCTGGCTCTTGCGAGTAGGGATGGTGGTGTTAGCCTCAATGAGCTTAGTGAACACGCCACCCAGGGTCTCAATACCGAGTGAGAGCGGAGTAACATCAAGCAGTACCAAATCGTCCTTAACATCGCCAGAGAGGATACCGCCCTGGATAGATGCACCTACAGCAACAACCTCGTCTGGGTTTACGCTCTTATTTGGAGCCTTGCCGAAGAACTGCTCAACAATCTTCTGGATTGCAGGGATACGGGTAGAACCACCTACGAGGATAACCTCGTCAATCTGCGAAGCGCTCAGGCCTGCATCGCGCAGAGCTGCACGGCAAGGCTCAATAGTACGCTGTACGAGGTGGTCGCAGAGCTGCTCAAACTTAGCACGAGTGAGAGTCATCACAAGGTGCTGAGGGATGCCGTTGATAGGCATGATGTATGGCAGGTTAATCTCGGTAGACTGTGACGAAGAGAGCTCAATCTTAGCCTTCTCAGCAGCCTCCTTAAGACGCTGGAGAGCCATAGCATCCTGACGAAGGTCTACGCCGTGCTCGCTCTTGAAAGACTCTGCCATAAAGTCAATGAGGACATGGTCAAAGTCGTCGCCACCAAGGTGGGTATCACCATTTGTAGACTTAACCTCAAATACGCCATCGCCAAGCTCAAGGATAGAGATATCAAAAGTACCACCACCAAGGTCGTAAACGGCAATCTTCATATCGCGGTTCATCTTGTCCATACCGTAAGCCAGAGCCGCAGCGGTAGGCTCGTTTACGATACGACGAACCTTCAGACCAGCAATCTCGCCAGCCTCCTTAGTAGCCTGACGCTGAGAGTCTGAGAAGTATGCAGGCACGGTGATAACAGCCTCGGTAACCTCCTGACCCAGATAGTCCTCGGCAGTCTTCTTCATCTTCTGAAGGATGATAGCCGAAATCTCCTGTGGAGTGTACTGACGACCGTCAATATCTACGCGAGCAGTATCGTTAGCACCACGCACAACAGCGTATGGAGAGCGAGCGATGTCAGAAGCGACATTCTCAAACTTCTCGCCCATGTAGCGCTTGATAGAGAATACTGTACGCTTAGGGTTTGTGATAGCCTGACGCTTTGCAGGATCGCCTACCTTGCGCTCGCCACCATCAGTAAATGCAACAATAGAAGGGGTTGTACGATGACCCTCAGAGTTTGGAATAACAACAGGCTCTGCACCCTCCATTACAGCGACACACGAGTTAGTTGTACCCAAGTCAATACCAATAATCTTTCCCATAGTTTTGAATTTTTTATTTGTTTATAATTTTTTTCGGTTTTGCGTTTGGCATATAACTGAGCAAACCCCTTGCCAAATAACATTTTCTGCCAAAAAAGGGCGTACCACTGCCATTTCGGTCGTGCCACGACAGAAAATGTGACAAAATGACAGAACGACGCGATTGTCGTTCTGTCATTTTTGGCTGTTGGCTCGTCTACGACGACCCTTCCTCCTCGCGGCTCGGCATAGTCTGCAAGCAGCCTCTGCTCTCGCTCCGCAGCGTCGGTTAGCCATTAGCTATTGGCTTTTCAGAGGTGTCGCTGCGCGACAGATGTTTAGGGGTGCGCCGCGGACAGCACCGCTGTCAAGTTTCTGCACCGCCCGTTTTGGCGTCAGAGTGCGTCTGGTATATACCGCCCGTTTTATCGTCAGAACGCGGTAGATACAACGCTCGGCAAAAAATCCCAGCGATGGATAGTACTAAAAGCGTACAGCCATTGCTGGGATTTTTTTTTAGCGGCAGTAGGTGCCGCGTTATCACGATAAAACTATTTGATATTGTAGGTGGAAAGAATCTCCACCACCTTCGGCTGAATAGTATCCGCCCAACGCTTATAACCCCAAGAGCATGGGTGAACGCCATCGGCAGAGGTGAGGCCGTCGGTACCGGTCTGGTTTGGAGTGTCGATGAAGTAGACATCAGAGTACTCGGCGCAGATCTCCTTCATAAGGTTATCTACATACTCCATACGATCCTGCTCCTTCTTCTCGGCAGCGGTATCAAAGAGGCGACCATCGCGGTAGATGGTGCGCAGGAAGATGATAGGAGCCTTAGGGTTGCGCTTACGAATCTCGTTGAGGAATGGGCGGATGCGCTCACCAATCTGCTGGATAGATGGATTTGAGAATGCGTCGCAGATGTAGGCATCAGCCTTAGTGCCACCCAGAATCTCGCCCATAACGCGCTGCAGCTTACTATTGCCGCTCATACCGAAGCTATTGAGGTTCAGACCTGTCTGACGCATAAGGAATGCAGGGTATGTCATACCTGCGCAAGTAGCGCCTGAGCCGTGGGTGAACGACGAGCCGAAGATGGCGATATTGTGGCGATAAGGGTTCTTCATAGCCTTAATCTTTGCGCCCTCAGGCACGCCAATCTCAAGGTGTGTAAGCTCCGCAAACAGAGGCAGATAGAGTATACACTTGTGGTTAGAGCCGTCCATATTACGGATAACGCGCAAAGGCTTCTCAATCTTAGAGTTGCCATCCTTGTCGTGGCCATCGCCATTGACTACAGAGGCAGCCCACTTATACTCGTTCTGGTGCTCAATGAAGAGGTTGAAGCCGCAGCCAGCAGTTGCAGGCATAGCGCGGTTATGGCCACGATAGCCATACTTTGCACGCACCCAAATCTCCTTAGCGTCGGTCTCAAAGAGAATAGCCTGGCCTGCGCAGGTCTTGAGCAGGTTAGCCTCGGTCTTATTGAGCTCCGGATAGTCATTAACCTCAACGCGGTTGTAAGGGTTCTTGGTCTTGCACATCTTACCGATGTGGTTGAGCTTCTGAGCATCTGTCCACTTAAGCTCTACCTTCTGAGCGAATGCGAAGCCGAGCGAAAGGCTCAAAGCAACGACAAATAAAACGATTCTTTTCATTTTAGATATGTTTTTAAGGTTTTCTTAACAAAGAGAGCCCAAGCAGTAGATGCTGGGCTCAAAAATCATTATCAACGATAATTATTTCTGCTCATTCAGAATGCGCATAGCTGCGTCCAAAATAGCAGTATCATCCAGCGTAACAACGCCACCGTCCGGACCCTGCTCAAAGTGAACACCAACGCCAGCCTTAGCGTCAAAGTGCTTACCACCGAAGTAGTTACGAACGGACTCTACATCAATACCGAGTTCATCTGCAATACGCTGGGAGCTACCGCTTGGGAGGCGATCCTTGATGCGGCGCAATTCATTAAATGTGATAATCATAGTCGTTAAATTTTAGTGTTATTCTAATAATTGTCTGTTTTCGCACTACTAATTTACGGCATTTTTCCGAAAGTGCAAAATTTCCGAGCGATTTTTTTAGTTTTTTTACTTTTTTACGACTATCGCATATCCAAAAGCTCATATTGAGCATACTTTTCGCTATCAAAGCGTGGCAGCGGCCTCTGATAAGGGGCTACGGAGAGAAAACGCACCGTAAGTGAGCTGCTACCCTCGCGGTAGATTACCTGCGCGGGGAGTTTTCCGCTGCTATCGGCAACGACAGTAACACTCTGTCCACCATACTGCTCGCTATACTCCGCCTTTGGCGTAAGCTCTACCGCAGCAGCACCAGATACGGTTGTAGCCTTAGCCACAAACTGCTCCTTAAGCAGAGCAAAGCCCTGCGCGGGGTTGCTAACAATATCGCTACCCAAGCTCTGGGCGGTATCTATCGTAACCTCGCCCTTGCGGCTATTGACCTCGTACTTCACCCCATCGGCGACATAGAGCTCTACCCCATCCATATAGGCGTAGAAGTCTGTACCCTCAACGATATATCCGCCCGCGAGGCTATAGTCGTCAATAGCAATCTGCACCCGAGCCTCATAGCGTCCCATAGCGGCAAGGGACTCGGAGAGGGTATCAAGCAGCGACTGCGCCGAGGCACTGAGTGTACCTATTATTATAAATAAGGTAAGGACTATCTTTCTCATATAACGCCCAGCTCCTGCAACTTTGCCTCCAAAACATAAGGGTCTGAAATCTTCACATCGCGCGACTTAGCACCTGGCACCTGAGGACCGACGATACCGGCACGCTCCAGCTGACCCATAATACGACCTGCGCGAACAAAGCCAACCTCGTAGGTGCGCTGGATGTACGACACCGAGAAGTTCTCGCCTCCACCCACAGCATCGCGGGCGATATCGGCAAACAGGGCGTCGTACTTTATCGCTGCGCCGCTCTCGCTACCCAGGCCGCTATCTGCTGCCGAGCCACCGCCAGAGGTTGATGCGCCACCGCTCTCCTCATAGTCAGGCAGCGAGTATGGCATACCCGTAGGAGATGGCTGCGAGGAGATATAGTCTACAATGCGCTTAACCTCAGGGGTATCTACAAAGGCGCACTGGAGTCGTGTGAGCGAGCAAGGCTGCGAGAAGAGCATATCTCCACGACCGATAAGTGCCTGAGCACCAGGCTGGTCGATGATTGTTCCCGAGTCTACGCGCGAAGATACACGGAAGGCGATGCGGGCAGGGAAGTTGGTCTTGATACGACCCGTAAGGATATCTACCGAAGGTCGCTGCGTTGCCAGGATAAGGTGTATGCCCGCAGCACGAGCCTTCTGAGCAAGACGCATAACTGGCTGCTCAACGAGCTTAGACTGGGTTACAAGGTCGGCATACTCGTCAATAACAACGACGATATATGGCATAATCTCGCGCGACTCAATCTTGCACTTACGCACCAGCTCGTTGTACTCCGCAATATTTCTGGTACCCACAAGGCGACACTTCTTAAGTCGCTCCTCCATCTCGGCACAGAGCGAGTAGAGGGTGTAGACAGCCTTCTGAGCATCAATGACGATATTCTCCTCCTCGCTCTCCATGCGGGCAAGGAAGTGGCTACCCAGACCCTCGTAGAGCGAGAACTCCACCTGCTTAGGGTCTATAAGCACCAGCTTGAGCTGCGAAGGGTCTTTACGATAGAGCAACGAGGTGAGTATCACATTCAGTCCCACAGACTTACCCGTACCCGTAGCACCCGCAACAAGCAGGTGAGGCATCTTGGCAAGGTCAAAGACTATGCACTCGTTCTGAATATTACGACCGATAACTACCGGCAGCTCGCCCTTGAAGTTGAGGAAACGCTCACTCCTCAGCGCAGCACGCATAGATACCGTCGCAGGGTGGCGGTTTGGCACCTCAATGCCGACCGTACCGCTCTCAGGAATTGGAGCAATACGCACACTGCTCGCCTTGAGCGCCTGAGCAACCTCCTTAGAGAGACTCTCCACCTTATTGACCTTAACGCCACGGTCAAGCTCCACCTCATAGAGCGTCACGGTAGGGCCAGTGGTGGCTGTAACGCCAACGATAGGAATCTTAAAGTCGGCAAGCACCTGCTCAATATTGCGGGTGTTCTCCTCAATCTCCTCGCTACTAACCTCCGAGGTGGTATCTATCTCGTCCAGCAGCTCCACAGATGGGAAGTTGTAGTGCAGAGTGCGGTCGGGGTTGAACGCCAAGTGCTTATCCGCCTCGCGGTCGGTAACCTCGTCGTCGTTCTCAGGGTCAATAACATTGACCACCAGCACATCCTCTTCCTCCTCTGGCACTGGTGCAGGGGTAGGCGCAGGCGCAGGTGCAGGAGTTGGCTCTGGAACAACCACAGGCGCAGGCTCTACAACTGGCTCTGGCTCAACGATAGGAGCAGGTTCTACGACTGGCTCTACAATCGGCTCTGGCTCAGGCTCCACGACTGGCTCCATAACGGGGTCGGGGGTAACTACTGGTGCAGGGTCGGCATCCGCATCATCATCCTCAGCAGATGCAGCCTTTGGATGGGTGACCTTATCCACCAGATTCTTGCTCTTATTTGCAATGCCGTTACCCAAGCTATTGATAAGTTCAATAACGCGGGCGTTGATAAATATAGCCGTAAGTAACCAGCAGAGTATCAGCGCAATAGAGATACCCCACATACCGAGCGTAGGCTTTAGCAGACCAACAATCTCAATACCGAAAGCGCCACCCCAGTTGCTGGCAAAGACCTCATCCTCCGAGCCGAAGAAGATAGCCCCCAGCGTCAGCGAGCCGAGGATAGCAACCAGCGCGAAGGAGATAAGTGTATGGTCGTAGAGTTTTACCCTATTTGCAAATATCTTGAACGAGAGAATTATCAGCATCAGCGGCACAAGCACACCGAAAGCGCCGAAGCTATTTGTCACAAGTAGCGCCGATATCCAGCCACCCAAATCTCCCGACGACTGGTCCTCCACAATACCGCTCTGCCAACTAAATAGGAAGTGCAGCACAGCGATAAAGGCGTAGATGCTCACAGCCAGCAGCACAAAGCCCAAGACCCAGCGCGCTGTGCGAAATCTATCCTCGGTATTTTTATTATCTCTCTTCGGTGGAGTCGCCTTCTTCGGCTTCCTCTTCACAATCACATCCATAAGCTCTAAAAATCAATCTATCCAAATAATCATCATCTGCGAGGGTCATAAACTCATATCGGGGCTCACTGCCACTCTCCGCTCGCAAACCGTACATATCAAGCAGCTGCGCAACACGACGCGAGACGGCACTGCCTGAGTCTATAACCTCAACATCCCGCTCCCCTATCACGCGCTCTATAGTCTGGCGCAGGAATGGATAGTGGGTACACCCCAGCACAATTCTATCCGCCCCTGCTGCTATAAGAGGCTCTACCACGCCCCTTACAGCCTCAAAAGCCTGTGGCGTATTCTCCTCGCCACGCTCTACCAACTCCACAAAACCCTCGCCTACAGCCTTGATGATATTCACCTTGTCGGCATAGAGCGCCGAGGTGTGCTGAAATAGCTCCCCCTCAAGCGAGCGAGCTGTCGCCAGCACCGCCACCGTGCCACTCTTGGTACTCAGCGCCGCTGGCTTTACCGCCGGCTCAAGGCCAACAAACGGAACATCGGGATAGTGGCTGCGGAGGTAATCTATAGCCACTGCCGTAGCGGTATTGCAGGCGATGACAATCATCTTGCAACCCTCTGCCAGCAGCTTCTCCACGCCATTTACCGTATATCCAAGCACCTGCTCCCGACTCTTTGAGCCATAGGGACAATTGAGGCCGTCGCCGAAAAATATCAGCGACTCCTCAGGCAGAGCAATGGCAATCTCCTGCCACACACTCAAGCCCCCCATTCCACTATCAAATACTCCGATGGACATAGTTTTTGGCTGTTGGCTATTGGCCATTAGCTCTTAGCTTTTCTAAGGTATCCGCTGCGCGGATAGTGTTTAGGGGTGCTAATAAAATTGGTCTTGCACCTTAATAAACTACTATCGCCGAGGCGATACCGCTAAAAAGCCAATGGCTAACGGCTAATGGCTAACGGCTAATAGTTCTTATTCAGCTCCTCACGAGGTGTTGAGAGCAACTTATTAGTCAGCTCGCACTCCGAGTAGTCAAAGCTCTCGGTGAAGCGGGTCTGAGAGTAGACATTTCCGTTGGTATCTTTTGCAACGACCTTAATCTCCTTTGCATTAGGGTTATTGAGCTTGAGGCGATAGAGGTGGTTGCACTGTGTTAGGTAGCCCTTACGGCCGCCGCCCTTCCAAGCGCTTACGCCATCTACCTTGCCGTAGCTACGACCCACAACGCCGATATGGTAACCTACGGCGTACCAGTCGCGGCTTGAGTCTGCCTCAGGCACGCTATCGCGGGTGGTAGGTATGCGCTCCATCTTGCCCGTAAGCACGCCATCCTCATAGAGCAGCACCTCCCAAGCAGGGTCGGCATTGAAGACATTGGCAAGCACCGTATCGTGGCTATATGGGAACTGGAAGGTCTCAAACTCACCACCGAACTTAGCATCTCCGCGATACATACGAATCTGGTAGGAGATATCATATCCGATGCTCTTATACCACCAATTCTTGATATGTGCGCCGTCAATATCGTAGATTGCGTAGCCATTAGGTGCGCCATCGCCATTGAGGCAGCTCCACCAGAAAGCACCACTGGCAGCTGCGTGCACATGCTCAAAGACGCCATCCTTATTTACCGAGTGGTTCATAAAGTGGGTGTGGCCAATCATAATATGTGCCTCCTTGAACTGAGCAACAAGCTGGCGAACAGCATCTACATTCTTTCGCATACGATTGTACAGACCGATGTGCAGGCAGAGGATAACCATCTTATCCTTAGGCACAGCTGCCAAATCCTGACGAAGCCACTCAAGCTGCTCGTCGGTAAAGCACGGATTGCCATACTCCTTATGGTAGCGGAACTTCTTTGGGTTGTCATCGGCGATATAGTCCTTCATAGAGACGATATGCACATCGCCACGATTCCACGAGTAGTTCACTGGACCAAAGACCTTCTCAAAGGCGCGCTGGTAGGCGAGGTTGTAGGTGCTTGTACCCTTATCCAGAGTCACTGGATGGTCGTTAAAGTCGTGATTACCAATGGTCTGGAAGAAGAGCAGGTGGGTATTATCATAACCCATAGCGCGACGCATAGGCTCCATATACTTATTACACTTATGCGGGCCCTCGGTGTAGACAACATCGCCCAGAGTTACGCCATAGCAAGGCAGTGTCTGAGAGTCTACATAGGCGCGAATATCAGGCACCGTCTCGCGCTCAAAGCGCTTGATGTGGAACTCACACTGCGCCTGCGGGTCGGCAACCATCAGCAGACGAAACGCCTTCTCAGGCTTATCGTTGGCAGCCAGGGTGAAGTCGTACCTCTTGGTCTTGCTGTCAAGCAGCTGGTAGAAGTCGGGATGTCCATCCTTGACACTAACCTTATACCCCGACGGGATGGAGTAGAATACATGCATCGCATCCGAGGAGGTGGTCATCTTGTAGCGACCCTTGCTGTCTGTAGTCACGCAGCTAAAGCCATCACTTACCGTAACGCCGGCAATACCCTTGCCGTTTGTATCGCGCAGAGTACCCGAAATCTTCATCTGCGCAGATGCCGAGAGGGCAACAAACGCCGAGAGGGCTATAAGCAGTAATCTTTTCATTGTTTTGTAGTTTTAAGTTCTCGTAATATCAAATCAATAATCGCATCGTCCGAGAGCGTGTCGCAATCTATCACCAAGTCCGCCTTGGCATATATAGGCTCGCGCTCGGCCATGTGCGTAGTCATAAAGGCAAGCAGCTGCTCGTCGTTCAGACCGCGAAACTTAGGGCGCTTCTGACGGCCGTATGGCGAGAGTCGGCTCATAATATTCTGCGGCGAGCGACGCAGGTATATGCTCTTACCCAACTGGCTGAGGCGCTCCATATTATCGTCCCAGATGGGCAGTCCGCCACCCGTGGAGACGATAATGTTATCCTCTGCCGCCGTATCCTCCAGCACCGCACGCTCTACCATGCGGAAGTGCTCCTCGCCCTGATAGGTTATAACATCGGCGACACTTGCACCCTCGCGCTGCTCTACGCACGCGTCGGTATCTACAAAGCGCAGGTGCGCAAAGCGTGCAACCTTGCGCCCCACGGTGCTCTTTCCGCACCCCATATATCCGATAAGGTATAATCGCATATTTTGGCTGTTGGCTTTTGGCTTTTGGCTATTAGCTATTAGCTGTTGGCTTTTTAGCGGTATCGCCGTTGGCGATAGTGTTTATTATGGTGCAAGGCTAACTGCTAGCACCCCTAAATACTATCCGCGCAGCGGATACCTTAGAAAAGCCAATGGCTAATGGCTAATGGCTAACTGTTAAAAAAGGTTTAGCTGTTCGGTTTGGTACTCCTCGTCCTCGGTCATCAACTCTACGACCTGCTCCTGGTCTGTATCTGGAGTAGCAGGCTGAAGCTCGTCCTGAGGCATATCGTCGTCCGCATCGGTATTCTCGTCCAACTCTGGCTCCAACTCCTCTGGCTCCTCTGGCTCTATAAAGGTCAGAGTATCAACCTCATAGGTTGTAAGTCGCTTACCCTTAGCCTTGCGACTCTTAACGCCCACGAACTCGTCTACAGCAATCTCGTCGGCTGGGCGAGTGGCGTTATTGCCCTTGTATGTAATGCGGAGCGTTGAGCCATTGCGAGAGCAGATAGCCACAAAGTCGGCATTACCCTCCTCGTCAAGGAACGGCATCAGGCGGTCGGTCATATCAAGCTGGAAGCGCTTCATATAGTAGTAGCCCTGCTCGCGGTCAAAGTAGCAGAGGTTGTATATGCGCGAAGCGTTGTACTTCTCTACCGTCACAGTATCATCTGGGAAGTGCTGCTGCAGGTCAAAGCCGGTAATGTAGTACTGGTGCTTTGCTGTCCAGACAACAATCTTATCCTCGCCCTTGAACATACCCAGCGAGCGACCCCTGCCATCGGCATTGAGGCGGCGGATATCGTCGTCCCAGAATATCTCCTGCGCGCTGAGGGTAGAGGTACCCTTCTTCTTGATTGCAATCTTATGTATTGGGTAGCGCGAGAAGAGGTTACCCTGGCTCTGGCGACCCTTGATAGCCAGCGTTGCAAAGTCAAGGTCTACGATAACCTTCTTCAGTCGTGGGCGTGGCTTGAAGTATATCTTGAGCACCTCCGCCTCGCCATTTGGATTGACAGTAAGGTGGAGAATCTCACTCTTGGCAGTACCCTTGGTCAGGTTATACTCCTTATCGCGGGTGATACCCTTGATGGCGCATCGCTTCATCAGCACAGGGCCATTCTTACCACCGTCGCGGTAGAGGACATTGTAGATTGTACGCTCGTCGTTGCGCTTGAACACACCTATATATATAATATCCTTATCAAAGAAGCTCTTTTCAGCAACCTTCTTGATTACATAGCGGCCATCGCGCAGGATAACGATTACATCGTCAATATCGGAGCAGTCGCATACATACTCCGCATCCTTCATACCCTTACCGATACCGAAGAAGCCCTCCTTGCGGTCTACATAGAGCTTTGCATTTGATACGGCAACCTTGGTAGAGTCTATAATATCAAAGCTACGAATCTCGGTCAATCGGTCACGACCCTTACCATAACGCTCGCGGATATGCTCAAAGTACTCTATGGTATACTCCACAAGGTGGCTCAGGTTGTAGTTCACCTGCTCAATCTCCTCGTCTATGCGCTTAATCTCGTTATCCGCCTTCTCCATATTGAAGCGCGAGATACGGATAAACGGCAGACCCACCAGATGCTCAATATCATCGTCGTCTATAGCGCGGCGGAGCTTCTTGGCGTATGGCTTAAGCGCCTCGGCAACCGCTGCGTGAGCCTCCTCAACGCTACGCTTGCCCTCCAGTACCTGGTAGACCTTCTTCTCAATGAAGATGCGCTCTAACGAAATCTTATGCCACTGGTCGTTCAGCTCGCCAAGGCGAATCTCCAGCTCCTGACGCAGCAAATCCTTGGTGTGGTCGGTAGAGTGGCGGAGGATGTCACTAACACCCATAAACTCTGGGTGCTTATCCTTGATGACGCACGAGTTTGGCGAGAGCGAAATCTCGCAGAGCGTAAAGGCGTAGAGTGCATCAATGGTCTTGTCGCACGACTCGCCCGAAGAGACATGAACAACAATCTCGGCAGTAGAGGCTGTATTGTCGTCAAAGTTCTTAATCTTAATCTTACCCTTCTCCTGCGCCTTGGTGATAGATTCCTTCAGGGTCTCAGTAGTGATTGAGAATGGAATCTCGGAGATTACCAGCGTGCTCTTATCAATCTTTGAAATCTTTGCACGCACCTTCACCGCACCACCGCGCAGACCGTCGTTATAGCGCGACACATCTATCATACCGCCCGTAGGGAAGTCGGGATAGAGTGCAAACGGCTCGCCCTTAAGGTGGGCAATGGCTGCCGAGATAAGTTCGTTGAAGTTGTGCGGAAGAATCTTAGATGCCAAACCTACGGCAATACCCTCCGTACCCTGAGCAAGCAGCAGAGGGAACTTTACAGGCAGAGCCACAGGCTCCTCCTTACGACCATCGTAGGAGAGCATCCACTCCGTAGTCTTGCGGTTAAAGACAACCTCAAGGGCAAACTTAGAGAGGCGTGCCTCAATATATCGCGGTGCCGCTGCAGGGTCACCCGTGAGGATATTTCCCCAGTTACCCTGACAGTCAATCAAAAGGTCCTTCTGACCCATCTGCACCAACGCCGCACCGATACTCGCATCGCCATGTGGATGGTACTGCATAGTCTGACCCACGACATTGGCAACCTTATTGAAGCGACCATCGTCTACCACCTTCATCGCGTGGAGTATGCGTCGCTGAACGGGCTTTAGTCCATCGTCAATATGCGGCACGGCACGCTCCAGAATTACATAGGAGGCGTAGTCCAGAAACCAGTTCTTAAACATACCCGTCAGACGGCTTACGCTCTGCTCCGCCATCAGTCGGTCGTATTTACCCGAGCTACTCTCCTCAGCCACGGGCATATCATCCATCAAATCTATAT
Source organism: Alistipes sp. (assembly GCA_017463615.1). Lineage (GTDB taxonomy): Bacteria > Bacteroidota > Bacteroidia > Bacteroidales > Rikenellaceae > Alistipes. The sequence continues at coordinate 275,098 of JAFTOU010000027.1, forward strand.
CCTCAGCCATATAGGTATGTCCTATAAATTAGTATATTATTCTTCCGTCTTAAGTAAATCCCATTTCGGTCGCTTTTGGGTTTATTTTGGCATCTTTTCCTGCTTTTCTCGGTTACAATAGGCTATTGCGCCCTCAAAAGAGCAGAAAATCCTACTCAAAATAACCTCCAAAATCGCCACGACCTAATTTATAGGACCTACCTTCTCTTCTCTCTTTTTACTTCGTTACAACTCGTCCTCGTCGCTACCTATCTGCAGGTGCTGCTCTATCAAATCCTCCTCCACGCGCAGGTTGTCCATAATGAAGTGCTGGCGGTCAAAGGTATTTGTACCCATATAGAAGGCGAGCAGGTCGCTCACAGGGTCGTCCTTAGTGAGGCGCACGCGGTCAAGGCGTATCTGGTCGCCGATAAAGCCAGCAAACTCGTCTGGAGAAATCTCTCCCAAACCTTTGAATCGGGTAATCTCTGCCTTAGCGCCGCACTTCTCAATAGCATCTAATCGCTCCTGCTCCGAGTAGCAGTAGAAGGTCTGCTTCTTATTGCGGACACGGAACAGCGGCGTCTGCATAATGAAGAGGTGGCCGTTGCGAATAAGGTCTGGGAAGTACTGCAAGAAGAATGTGAGCAGCAGCATACGGATGTGCATACCATCCACATCGGCATCGGTTGCAATAACGACCTTCTCATAGCGCAGATTCTCCACATCCTCGTCAATATTGAGGGCGTTGTGCAGGAACTTGAACTCGTCGTTAGCATAGGCCTGCGCCTTCTTCTTGCCGTATGTATTGAGTGGCTTACCGCGCAGCGAGAATACCGCCTGAGTGAGGGCATTACGCGACTTGGTAATAGAACCCGATGCGGAGTTACCCTCGGTGATGAATATCATCGTCTGCGAAGCGAGCTCGCTCTTATCGCCACGGTGAATCTTGCAGTCGCGCAGGTTCTTATTGTTGAGCAGCAGGCGACGATTTGCCTCGCGGCTCTTCTTCTGCACGCCCGCCATAGCCTTACGCTCCTTCTCGCTCTCAACAATCTTGCGCTGGATAACCTGTGCCACCTCTGGGTTGCGGTGCAGGTAGTTATCAAGCTCTACGGCAAGGAACTCGCCGATAAACTGACGCATAGAGACACCCTCGGCAGCATCCTTACTTCCGAGCTTAGACTTCACCTGATTCTCAAAGATTGCATTTGACACACGAACAGATACCGCCGCAACGATAGAGGTGCGGATATCTGCCGGGTCGTAGTCCTTGTGATAGAAGTCCTTGAGCACCTTTACAACCATCTCGCGGAAGGCCGCCTGGTGCGTACCGCCATGCCATGTATTCTGGCTATTGGCAAAGGTGTAGTAGGTCTCACCATAGCCCGTAGAGTGGGTTATGGCAATCTCTATATTCTTGCTTGTCAGATGGATAGGAGGATAGAGCATAGTCTGATTCTCCATGCTATCATTCACAAGGTCTAACAGTCCATTCTTTGACGAGTACGACACGCCATTAAACACCAGCGTAAGACCCACATTGAGGTAGGCGTAGTTGTGCACCATCTGCTCAATGTACTCCAGGTTGAACTCGTAGTTCGGGAAAATCTCTGGGTCGGGAACAAACGATACGAAGGTACCATTCTTCTCCTTCACACCACTCTCGCGCTCATCTGAGAGCATCAGTCCCTGACTAAATGTAACCTTTCGCGCCTCGCCATCACGCACCGAGCGGACAATAAACTCCGTAGAGAGGTAGTTTACAGCCTTCACACCCACACCATTAAGACCTACGGTCTTATCAAATGCCGAGTCCTCGCCCTGGTCGTACTTAGCACCGGTGTTAATCTGCGAAACGACGCTATCCAGCGAGTTGAGCGGAATACCACGGCCATAGTCGCGGACAGTCACGCGCTTAACCTCAAGGGTTATCTCAATAGTCTTTCCATAGCCCATGATAAACTCGTCAATACCGTTGTCAATAACCTCCTTGACAAGCACATAGAGGGCATCCTCACGCTCCGAACCATCGCCCGGAGTTCCTACATACATACCTGTGCGTCGTCGCACATGCTCACGCGGGGTGAGCTGTTGTATGGCATCGTCGCCATAACTATTTTTCTTCTGCTCTTGGGTCATATATCGTTCTCCTATTTTCTAATCTTCTCGTACTCCTCGCACATAGCCGCCCTGGTGCGCTCAATAAGTTCGGCGGTCTCTGTATTCTGAACATCCTCCACGCTTACTGGTGGCAGAACGCTGATGCTCAGGCGGTTGCGCCAGTTCACCATATAGTTCTTCTTCAGCACATCGCGCGTGCCGTGGATAACTACAGGCAGAATCTCCACGCCCGCCTCCTTAGCCAGCGCAAATGCACCCTGCTTGAAGCGACCAATCTCGCCACTCTTTGAGCGAGTACCCTCTGGGAACATGGCGATAGAGACGCCACGGCCTACCCACATCTTACCCTGCTCGGTAACCTTGCGCATAGAGTCTGCACCACGGCTGCGGTCAATAGCAATATCGCCATGGATTGTAAGCAGCTGGCCGATATAAGGGATGCGGAACACCTCGCGCTTGCTCACCCAACGGAAGTTGAGCGGAACGAAGTAGAGGGCGAGAATATCCGCCATAGAGTTGTGGTTTATAACGATGACATAGCTCTTTTTCTTATCAATATTCTCCAGCCCCTTAATGCGACGCTTCCAGGTTGGTGGCACATACCAGAAGAACATGCAGATACAGCGCGAAAGCTCGTGAATAATACGGCGCGGCTTATCAAACGGAAAGCATACAATAAGAGCCAAAACCGACAATATGAAGAAGAATGTCAGCTCTATCAAAGTGTAAATGTAGAAAATAATTGACAGCATAGTTATCCAATATATTTATATCTGTGCAAAGATAGAATTTTTTACGGTTTTTTGAAAAAAATAGCGAAAAAAGTTATTAACAATCTTAAAAATCACTACCTTTGCGCTATGAAATTCAAGAAAGAGTACAAAGTTAGAGAGATTGCGGGCGAGCATGTTATCATCAAGCAGGGTCGTTTCGGTGCCGATATGACCCGCGTAATTGCCCTCAACGCCTCATCGCTGCTACTGTGGAACGAGCTTCAGGGTCGCGAGTTTGAGGCTGAGGATGTAGCCAACATTCTCACCGAGAACTACGAGGTTGATGCCACCACCGCCGCTACTGATGCAGCTGCGTGGGTTGCAAAACTTGCCGAGTGCGGCCTTATTGAGAAGTAAAGATGGGACTCAAGAGATTCATATCCGCTACGCTACTTGCCATATATCTTATGGCGAGCTGTGGCTCTATGCTCTCTGTAATTCTCTGCCACTGCACCCGCAGCAGCCACTTCCAGGCAAAGCACAGCTGCTGTCACACCTGCCATTGCTGCGAGGCATCCGATGGCGAGGGTTTCCGCCTTCCATCTTCGTGCGGCTGCACACACGACCACTCTACCGAGATAGACCTCTACAACCACGAGAAGAGTCAGCCGTCGCTACTCGCTCCCGCTGTATGCGCAATTTTACCTCAGTTACAGGAGCAGATTTCGCCCTGCGACGGCATATCTACAATAAAGCTGTTTGACCGTCGGAAAACACCACTACCAACATCCGACTTTGTGGCTCTAAAGGGACTTAGAGCCCCTCCTGTTATTGCATAAATCGCACTGCGGAGATTATCCGCCAAATCGTTTATGTTCAATAACTTACAGCAATGAAAAAATCTATTTTTACCATACTTTTTGCTGCACTTTGTGTAGCAACTGTTTCGGCTCAGGATATCACTGGCCGCGTACTTGACGCTGCGGGAAATCCACTCCCTGGCGCATCGGTCTACTGGGCTGATACCAACATCGGCGAGGCTGCCGATATGAACGGAAATTTCCGTCTCCACCGCGTGAAGGACTACAACCGTCTTGTAGGCTCATTCCTCGGCTATACTAACGACACCGTAGTGGTTGAAAAGAGCACTACCGAGGTGCTGTTCAACCTTGTTGAGGGTGTTGCCGTAGAGAGCGTTGTCGTTGAGGGTAACCTGCGCGGAAACTACATCTCCCACGAGGGTATTCTCAAGAACGAGAACATCTCCTTTGCAGGCCTCTGCAAGATGGCGTGCTGCAACCTTGCCGAGAGCTTTGAGAACTCCGCCTCGGTTACTGTCGGCTACTCCGACGCTATCTCTGGCGCGCGACAGATTAAGATGCTCGGCCTTGCAGGTACATACACCCAGATTCTGGACGAGAGCCGTGCCATTATGCGCGGCCTGAGTGCACCATACGGTCTGGGATACACCCCAGGTATGTGGCTCAACTCTATTCAGGTATCTAAGGGTATCGCCTCTGTTACGGCTGGACATGAGGCTGTTACGGGTCAGATTAACCTTGAGCACCGCAAGCCTACCGACGAGGAGCGACTCTTTGTAAACCTCTACTTTGACAACGAGCTCAAGCCGGAGATAAACCTCTCCACTGCCCTGCCGGTGACTAAGGATAAGAAGCTCTCTACCATCATTCTTGCCCACGCCTCGGCAGATACCAAGAGCTACGACCACAATGGCGACGGCTACCGCGACCTGCCACTTGCCCGTCAGTTCAATGTTGCCAACCGCTGGCTCTATCAGGGCGACAACGGCATACAGGTGCGCTGGGGTGCTAAGTACATCAACGACCACCGCATAGGCGGCCAGATGGACTTCAAGAAGGATATGATTGCCGACCGCGACGGCAAGCCGTACTACGAGTGGTGGCGCGAGGATCAGCTCTACGGCTCAGTAGTTGCCAATCAGGAGGCAAACGCCTACTTCAAGATGGGTAAGCCCGTAGGTGCATCCGTATTTGACAAGGATGAGAACGACGAGATGCGCTCCAATGTGGCTATGGTCGTAGACTACGACTTCTTCCGCGAGGATGCACTCTTTGGCGCCGACAAGAGCTACCTCGGTGGTCAGCACATGGCAAACCTCAACCTGATGTACACCCACTACTTTACATACAACTCCTCGTTGGCTACGGGTCTTTCTGCCTCCTCGCGTTGGGTTGCTGAGGCTCTTACCGACCGCACATGGGGTCGTGATGGTGTGTGGGGCAGCAGCGACAGCAGCAAGGTGCTCCAGAACTTTGACCGCAACGAGAGCGAGGTGGGCGCATACGCCGAGTATACCTACAACATCAAGGAGAAGTTCTCTGTAGTGGCGGGTCTGAGATACGACTACAACCTCTACTTCCGCAAGCACCTTGTAACTCCGCGCGGACATATCAAGTGGAACATCACCCCTACCACCGTGCTGCGTGGCTCTGCGGGTCTTGGCTACCGCCCTACCGACATCGTTACGGACAATATCGGCATTATGGCTACAGGTCGCCGAGTGGTGTTTGACACCCCATTTGACCGCAACTTTGACCGTATGGAGAGGGCGCTGACGGCTGGTGGCTCGCTAGCGCAGACTATCTCTACGGTGAACTATCAGGATATGACCATCAGCTTCGACTACTTCCGCACACAGCTCTACCATAGCGTTATCGTGGACCAGGAGTACGATGCACACAATATCCACATCTACACCACCGACGGCAAGTCCTACACAAACACCTATCAGGTAGACCTAAGCTGGGCACCTGCCGAGCGATTGGATATCTTTGCAACATTCAGATATACAGACAGTAAGTACACCATCAACCGCCCTGACGGCACTACGCAGCTTGTTGAGCGACCTTTGGTTTCGCGCTTCAAGACCCTGCTCAACATCCAGTACGCAACCCGTATGCGCAAGTGGACATTTGATGTTACGGCACAGCTCAACGGCAAGAGCCGCATACCTACACAGACGGGCGTGATTGAGGATAGCCAGTACTCGCCAGTATACCCTATGTTCTTCGCGCAGGTGACCCGCAAAATCAAGATGTGGGACATCTACCTCGGCTGCGAGAATATCGCCGGCTTCCGCCAGAAAAACCCTATCTTGGGAAGCGCTACACCATACGACACCGCCTTCAACTCCGCCTGCGTTTGGGGACCACTGATGGGACGAAAAATATATATTGGCGTGCGATTTAATTTGTACTAACAAGGAGCGTAAGTGACACGCCAATATACATTTAAGCGTGTTACCCACCCCCTAAATCCCCCTCCTGTGAGGGGGACTTAAACGACAAAACATACGATTTAACCTTTACTAACCGTTATTATTAAAAAACAAAAAAAACATACAAGATTATGAAAAAGATTATCATCCTTGCAGTTGCACTGTTCGCAGTAGCAGGCACTGCAGTAGCACAGAAGGCTCAGAAGCAGATTGTTACAACCGTATTTATCACAGACATTGACTGCGAGGGTTGCGCAAAGAAGATCTACGACAACTTCTACGGCAAGGGCGTGCGCAGCGTTAAGTGCGATGTTGCAACAAAGAGCGTAGCTGTAACCTATGACGCATCTAAGAACACCCCAGAGGGTCTTAAGCCATCATTCGCCGACCTGAAGGTTAAGGTGTTCAAGCACATGACCCAGGAGGAGTTCGCTAAGTGCAAAGATGCAAAGACCAACGGCTCTTGCTGCTCTGGTCACGACCACAAGCACGGTCAGGGCCACAGCCACAAGCACTAAACAACGACAAAAAAAACAACACAGCCGCTTTTACGAGCGGCTGTGTTGTTTTTATAATGCCTGCAACATCTGGTGGCGATGCTTTTCAAAGATGGCGTCTATCTTGGCGTTGAATTTGACGATATCCGACGGCATACGCTTTGGAGTTTTGATATCATTATTGATTTTCAGAGCCTTGCGGGCGATGTTCTTATTCAGGTAGGCGCGCTTGCCATCGGTGTAGTATGCCTTAGCCGTAAATGCGCGACCTAAGTCGTACATAGCTCTGCCCGCAACACACTTCGGGATATTACGCCCTGCGGCAACCCAGACGGGGACGGAGATACCCGCCACGGGGTGGCCGATAATCACATCCATACGGGGTGTAGTGCTGCAGACAATAGCCACACTGGCAACGCTACTGCGACGCGGGACGGTGTAGTTATTATCGCGATAGGGTTTATCATCTGCCAGAATATCTCCCTTATCGGCGCTATAGAAGCTGCGCGAGTAGCCGATAAAGTCGGCGGTAGAGAACATTTTTTCGTCCTTCATCTGCGCATGTACGGTGCGGTATCTACGCTCGGAGGCGCCGCGGTCACTGTTCAGTGCTGCGAAGGAGAAGTTTGTTCGCACATCGTATTGCTCCACATCGTAGCTGCGGTAGCCATCCGCCCAAATCTCAAAGTAGGCAGCGCCACCCTCGGCATCGCCCACGCCGATATTGGACTCAAAAGAGGCGCCGCGCTTAAAGCGTTTGAGCAGCTGCTCAAACTCATCCACCGTACGACATTCGCGCAGGGCTGTAGCCATAAGATTATAGCGCGAGTCGGGCCTCTGTACCACAGCGGGCTTACGACTCAGATGATTTGTCGCAGTGCTGATACATCCGAAGCCAACCTCATTAACACCCGCCAAGGCAGATGTGCCGACGCTGACATAGGAGTTGACAAGTGCCGTATAGGCGTACCGTCCATCGTCAAAATGGGCTATACGGCAGTCGTTTATAGAGGTCTGGTCACGGTGCTTCCAGAGTATCACACCGCCCTCCTTAGATGCACTACGAGCCACAACCGCCGAAGAGCAGGCCTCGGCAGCGACCCATACAAGGGCAAGGAGCGTAGTTAGCAGCAGTCGCATATTAGAGGTTGTCGTAGAGCAACTTTATGGCGTATGCCGTTGCGCGGTCAATAATCTGACGGCGGTCGGTACCGCAATTCTTCAGCACAGCGAAGCACTTTGTAGGCGTTGCTATGGCAATCCACACCGTGCCGACAGGCTTCTCGGCGCTACCACCTGTAGGGCCTGCAATGCCCGTTGTGGCAATAGCATAGTCGCTACGACCTGCGCGCCTTGCGCCCTGAGCCATCTGCAGTGCAACCGTCTCACTCACAGCGCCATAGCGTGCAATATCCTCGCCATTAACGCCTAAAATATCGCACTTAGCCTCGTTGGAGTAGCTGACAACGCCCGCATTGAAGTATGCCGAAGCACCCGCCATAGCGGTAAACTTAGAGGCTATATTTCCACCTGTGCAGCTCTCAGCCACCGAGAGCGTGCAGCGGTTGGCTACCATCCAGTTGTGGACAGCCTGCTCCACGGTAGCGCCCTCAAAGCCGACAACGGCCTCGGGGATAATCTGTCGCAGAGCCTCAAACTGACTATCTATAAGCGCCTCGGCCTCACTCTGCTCCACCTCGTATGCCGACAGGCGCAGGCGGACAACATTCGGTGCGGGGAGATATGCAAGGTGCAGCACATCGGGCAGGGCGTCCTCCCACGCAGCGATACGCTCGGCAAGCAGCGACTCGGCAATGCCAGATGTAATCATCGTGCGGTGGACTATAGCCTTGAGCTCAAAGCGAGCCTTGAGCATCGGTATCACGCTGTCGTCTATAAGGTGCTCCATCTCAAACGGCACGCCAGGCAGGGAGACTACCACCTTGTCGTCCTGCTCAAACCACATTCCCGGAGCTGTTCCGTGGGCGTTATGGAGTACGGTGCAGCACTTAGGCACCATAGCCTGACCGCGATTAAGGTCGTTGAAGGCTATGCCGCGGCGCTCAAGGAGCGTGCGGACAAACTCACCCACCTCGGCGTTATAGACCAACTCCGAGCCGAAATAGCGGGCAAGGGTGTGCTTAGTAATATCGTCCTTAGTAGGGCCCAGTCCGCCCGTGATGATGACAATATCGGTGCTCTCAAGTGCGCGAGTGAGGGTCTGAGTAATCTGCTCGGCACTATCGCCGATAGATGTGCGCTCGGCAACAACAACGCCTATGCGGTTGAGTGCCTGAGAGATGTAGCGCGAGTTGGTGTCAAGAATCTGACCTATCAGAATCTCGTCGCCAATAGTTACGATGGTTGCTTTCATTCTAATTTTTGGAATCTTCCAATAGCTGTTTGCAAATGTCGCCTACAAAGGTTGGGCCGTTATAGACAAAGCCAGTATATACCTGCACAAGCGTTGCGCCAGCGTCAAGCATAGCCTTCGCCTGCTCGGGGGTCATGATACCGCCCACGCCGATGATTGGATATGTGCCATTGGAGCGCTTGTATACGCGGCGGATAACCTCTATAGAGCGATTTGTAAGTGGTGCTCCGCTGACAATACCTGCGCCGTAGCGCTTCATACGCTCAGGCTCGGTCTTAAGGCCCGAGTGGCGGACAGTGCCGTTGGTGGCAACAATGCCGTCTAACGGGGTGTCAATCATAATGTCGGTCATCATATCTATATCCTCGTCCGAGAGGTCGGGCGAAATCTTTAGCAGTATCGGGCGATACTGATTCTGCCCGCGACGGAAGTCAAAGAGTGGTTCAAGGATAGATATAATGCTCTCGCGCGTGCGAGGGACATACTGCTTGAAGGAGGTGTTGTAGCTCACATTGACCGTAAAGTAGTCGGCATACTGATAGAGGTTGCGGAACACGCGCAGGTAGTCGTGCGGAGCATCCTCAGGCTCTGTGGCTGAGTTCTTGCCGATATTGCAGCCGATAATCACGCCGCCATGGTCGTTGCGCAAGTTGGCAACAGCCTGCTCCAGACCCTCGCTACTAAGACCTATGCGGTTCATTATAGCGCTGTCGTCATCCAGACGGAAGAGCCTTGGCTTAGGATTTCCCTGCTGCGGCTCGGGCGTTATGGTACCAATCTCCACAAAGCCGAAGCCCAACGCCCCCAGCTCGCGGAAGATATCTCCATTGCGGTCAAAGCCCGCCGCCATACCTATCGGGTTGCGGAAGTGAATACCGAAAACATCGCGCTCCAGACGCTCATCCTCAACAGCATAGAGCTTGCGCATCAGCCACTTAGCGCCAGGGATATACCCCACCGCCCGCAGCAACATAACTGCAAGATTGTGCGACCTCTCCGCCCCCAACAGTGGAGCTATAAAACTCAAAATGCGAAAAATCATACCACAAAGATATAAAATTTGTTTTGAATTTTATTCAAACATAGATAAATGGACTCGCCTACTACTTATTTCTTGCCTCCTCGACGATTTGGGCGGCTTTGCGCTCCGCCTCGGCGATTAGCTTATCGGCAGCGGCTTTAGCGGCAACTTTGGCGATAGGATTACTTGCCTTAGCGACCAGTTTATCCGCCTCGGTGCGTGCTGTGGCGATGATTTGCGCAGCGCGAGCCTCCGCCTCGGCGATAAGCTCCTGCTTGGCGGTATCTACCTTCTGCTCCACCTGCTCTACCACCTGCTGCTTATCTATGCCCGCCTTCTCAAGCACAGCCTCGGCACTCTTGGCAGTATCAAGGCCAATCTTTGGCGAGGTGAATGTACCTCCAATCTTAGCGTGCAGGGTAACCTGCGGCAGGGCTACAGCCACCTTATAGTCTATACTCTGGTCAAGACCCGTAAGACCCGAGAGGGTGAGCTTGGTCTTGCCCAACTTGATATCAAACGGCTGGGTTACGATATTACCATCCTCAATAGTAAAGCTGATAACCGTAGCCTCGGAGGTCTGTATCGTATTCAAATCAATGCCGTTGCCAACCACCTTGGCCAGCGCCGTAAAGGCAGGGATATTGGAGAGCTTGAAGTTGCCCGAGGTAATCTTACCATTTCCGTTTACGCTCTTGAGCACCGGCGACATAGTGCTGTCTAACAGCATATTACAGTTCAGCGCCATGGTGTATGTACCCTCAATCTTCTCAAAGAGTGGCACCATCTTGGTTATCATTTCAACTTGCGCTGCTGTCGTCTTAAACGACGCTTCGCTGAAGTTTGCATTGAGTCTGAGCCTGGGATTAGAGACATCTGCGGTAGAGTAGAGTGCCGAAGCCTTTGCTGCACCGTCAAACATATTCATAATCAGGTTGTTAAGCGACAGCTCGCCACCGCGAACAGTAGCCGCACCGGCAAGGTTGTCTATAACCATCTTGTCGTAGAGCACCTTGTCAAACTTGCAGCTCAGGGCAAGGTCAAGATTCTTCGGAACCTCTATAACGGTCATCGGCTCGTCCGCGCCCTCCTCTGTCTGCTCAGTGTTTTCCGTCTGCTCAGTCTGCTCCTCATCCTCCGCCATAGAAGCCATAATCTCGTTGAGGTCAAGCAGTGTAGAGTTTACCGAAAGGTTGCCCGAGAGGGTCTTGTCGTGCAGCAGATAGCCCCAGTAGTTTGTAAGGCTGCCCTTTGCCGAGATATCGCTCTTGCCGATAGTAATATCCAAATTCTCCAACGCCATCTTTGACGGTGAGAGTGTTGCCAGAGCGCTCTTCACGCCGATAGTTGGCAGTGAGCCATACTCAACCTCTATGCTCTCCACGCCCAGCTGACCCGACACGGCAAGGCGGTCGTAAGCGCCCTTGTCAATATCCGAGAGGCGACCCGCAGCGCTCGCATCGGCGGTGATAATACCCGCAAGTGCCATATCCTCAAGCGGATAGATATCCTTAATAGCACCCAAATCTACCTTGCCCTTTGCCGTAGCGGCGAAATTGAGGTCCGAGAGCGGAGTAGAGGCCTTGAGTGTAGCCGAGAAGCTCTGACCGCCGAAGCTGGCACCAAAGCGCGACACATCTACCGTAGTTGCATCCAACGAGCCACCGCGATTTGCCACCGCAGCGACAATATTTATATCGGTAACCGACTTTGGCAGGTCTGCATACTTGAAGCTACCGCCCGCAACCTTCATATTGAGGTTGAAGGCAGGATAGTTCTCGCCACTCATACGACCCTTGATATCGCCCGTAAGCGATACATCGCCCGCAGCGGTAAGATTCTTGAAATCAGTAGTATAGAATGCCGGAACAAGCGAGAGGATATTCTTGAAGTTGTTGCCCGAGCAGTCAAGGTTGATGTCGGTAACGATATCGTCGCCCTCAAGCTGCACCCAGCCATCAAGCGCCGCCTTGACGCTATTTACCGACAGCTGCAGACCATTGAGGGTATACTTGTCATTCTCAAGGTCAGCCACCACGCTACCATCCAATGTAGCTGTAAGACCTGAGGCGTAGGACTCCTTGCCACTCACGAAGGTTATATCGCCAGCCGCAGCCTGCAGGGCAAGCGTAGTGGTTGCTGCCGAGAGGTCACCCGAGAGGTGCAACGAGGCTGGAGCGGTGTGGAAGTGCATAGCCGACTGGTTGTCGGTGTAGTATATCTTAGCATCCTCAATAGCGAGCGAGCGGAGCGAAAGGCTGAATGAGGATGAGGACTCCTCCTCAACCTCCTCTTCCTCCTCGCCATCACTCTTCATGATGTCCCAGTTTACAGCGCCATCCTTAGCCACCACGCCGTAAATCTCTGGCGAGAGCAGCCACACCTTGCTAATCTCAAAGCTATCGCCAAAGAGCGAGAAGAGGTCTACGGCAACCTCTATCTTATCTGCTGCCACAAGCGTCTGACCCTCAAAGGCTTCCACGCCCACAACGCTAAGACCAGAGAGCCCCACAGAGGCCTTTGGAAAGTGGCGCAGCAGCGAAATATCCAACTTACTGAACTCAACCTTGGCGTTGAGCATATTGTTCGCCTCACGCTTTACAATCTCCTCAATTTTACCACTCAGAGCCACTGGCACAATCAGCATAATAGCCACAATCAGACCGAGTATAACTGAGATAATCTTCAAAAATTTTTTCATAATTTATCGTTTTTTATTTCCAAAGTTAGTGAGAATTTCTTAATTTTGTAGCAAATATAAATAAAAAGTATTATGAAACGAATTTTTATCACATTTTTCGCCGCTCTATTTACCCTCACAACGGTAAATGCCCAGTGGCTTGACGCCCTGAAAAAGGTCGCAACAGAGGTGGTAGACCAGGCTACAGATGGTCAGCTTACACAGCTGGCAGTTATCGGCAATTGGACATATTCAGCCCCTACCGTAAAGCTCCAGGGCGATGATACCCTCTCCAACCTCGGCAGCACAGCCCTTACCTCAACCCTTGAGAGTAAGCTGGTTAGCGCCTTTGCAAAGGTGGGCATCAGCGAGGGCTTCTGCTCCGTGACATTCAATGCCGATGGTACATTCTCCATGCCAGTAAAGAGCAAGAGCCTCACAGGTACATATACCTACAACAACACCGACCACTCGCTCACCATGCTTGTCGGCCAGAGTGGCAAGATAGACCTCAAGGGCTACGCCTACATCAGCGGCGAGAGCCTGCAGCTGGTCTTCCCTATCAACAAGTTCACCCAGCTGCTCACAACCCTCGGCTCAAGCGTCAGCGCCCTGAGCTCTGTAACCTCCCTGGTAAAGCAGTACGAGAACATCTACCTCGGCCTCTCATTCAACAGAGTGGTAGCGGAGTAGTTCTAAAACTCCGAGTGCAACCTGCACCTTTTATCGTCAGAGTGGTGCAGTTACCACGCTCGGCAAAAAGTGGCAACGATGGATAGTACTAAAGCGTACAGCCATTGTTGCCACCTTTTTGTTAGCGGAAGTAAATGCGCCACTATCACGATAAAAGCGAAAAGCTGATGGCCAAAATTTTGCATCTTCAAAAAACTTTTCCTATCTTTGCGATAGAATGTGTAGAAATTTATCTTAAACACTTTTAATAACATTAAACTCTTATGATTTATTCACACGAAGTGCAGCAGATGTGCTGCGTAAAGAAGGGTGCTAATCACGAGTCTGCTCCTATCCCTGAGGAGGGCAAGTGGGTTCGCGCCAAGGAGATTAAGGACATTTCTGGTCTTACTCACGGCATCGGTTGGTGCGCACCTCAGCAGGGTGCTTGTAAGCTGACCCTCAATGTTAAGGATGGTATCATCCAGGAGGCTCTCGTTGAGACTATCGGTTGCTCTGGTATGACCCACTCAGCTGCTATGGCTTCTGAGATTCTGCCAGGTAAGACTATCCTTGAGGCACTCAACACTGACCTTGTTTGCGACGCTATCAACACCGCTATGCGCGAGTTGTTCAAGCAGATCGTTTACGGTCGTACTCAGTCTGCTTTCTCTGAGGGCGGTCTGGTTATCGGTGCTTCTCTTGAGGATCTGGGTAAGGGTCTGCGTTCACAGGTGGGTACTATGTTCGGTACTCTGGCTAAGGGCGCTCGTTACCTTGAGATGGCAGAGGGCTACTGTACTCGTATGGGTCTTGACGCTAACGACGAGATTATCGGCTACGAGTTCGTTCACCTCGGCAAGTTTATGGACTTCGTAAAGAAGGGCATTGAGCCAGTAGAGGCACTTGAGAAGGCTAAGGGTTCTTACGGCCGCTTCAAGGATGCAGTTAAGTACATTGATCCTCGTCACGAGTAAACCATATTGTTAAACCATTAAACTTTAGAAGAATTATGGCATTATTTGAGAGCTATGAGCGCAGAATTGATAAGATTAACGCTGTGCTTGCACAATATGGAATCAATGGCATTGAGGATGCAAAGGCTATCTGCGAGGCTAAGGGTATTGACCCTTACACAATGTGTGAGGAGACCCAGCCAATCTGCTTTGAGAATGCAAAGTGGGCTTATGTAGTAGGCGCTGCTATCGCTATTAAGAAGGGCTGCACTTCTGCTGCTGACGCTGCAGAGGCTATCGGCGAGGGTCTGCAGGCATTCTGTATCCCAGGATCTGTTGCTGACGACCGCCTTGTAGGTCTTGGTCACGGTAACCTCGCTGCTCGTCTGCTCCGCGAGGAGACTCAGTGCTTCGCTTTCCTTGCTGGTCACGAGTCTTTCGCAGCTGCTGAGGGCGCTATTAAGATTGCCGAGATGGCAAACAAGGTTCGTAAGAACCCACTCCGCGTAATCCTTAACGGTCTTGGTAAGGACGCTGCTAAGATTATCTCTCGTATCAACGGCTTTACCTATGTTCAGACCCAGTTTGACTACTACACTGGCGAGGTACACGAGGTTGAGACTATCGCTTACTCTGATGGCCTCCGCTCAAAGGTTCGTTGCTATGGCGTAGACGATGTTCGCGAGGGCGTTGCAGTGATGTGGAAGGAGGATGTAGATGTATCTATCACCGGTAACTCTACCAACCCAACCCGCTTCCAGCACCCAGTAGCAGGTACCTATAAGAAGGAGCGCGTTCTTGCAGGCAAGAAGTACTTCTCAGTAGCATCAGGTGGCGGTACCGGCCGTACCCTCCACCCAGATAACATGGGCGCAGGTCCTGCATCTTACGGTATGACCGACACCCTTGGTCGTATGCACTCAGACGCACAGTTCGCAGGTTCATCTTCAGTACCAGCACACGTTGAGATGATGGGCTTCCTCGGCATGGGTAACAACCCAATGGTAGGTGCAACTGTGGCAGTGGCTGTTGCTATCCAGCAGGCAATGAAATAGTAAAACCATACACTAAATGAAAGAGACACTCGCTGAGTGTCTCTTTTTTTGGGTTGTTACCCTATTTTTTGACATTCCCCCTAAATCCCCCTTTGGCAAAGGGGGACTTGGTCGCCTACGGCTCCAGCCCAATGGTAGGTGCAACTGTGGCAGTGGCTGTTGCTATTCAGCAGGCAATGAAATAAGCCTATCCACCGCTAGGATTTTTCTTGCACAAAGTTTGCAGAGGCAGGAAGTTTGTGCTTTTCAGTGGCAAAATGGCTGAGTATTAACATTTTTTACTATCTTTGTAGCAGTTAATTGTTTGAGCTATGTTAGAGACACTTAAATTTTACAAGGATTTTCCGAAGGAGGGTATCAATTTTATTGACATAATTCCGTTCTTGCAGTCGCGCAAGGCCTTTAGGGAGGTGATTGAGGCGCTGAATAAGGCGACCACTGCGCCGAATGTTGCTGCGCCAGAGGCGCGTGCGTTCCTATTTGCTGCGCCGCTGCTCACGGAGGAGGGTGCTGTGGAGAACATCATTCCGATGCGCAAGTCGGGCAAGTTGCCGTTCCACGAGGGCGATTTGGTTGAGGTGAAGATTGAGAAGGAGTACGGTTTTGACCGTCTCTACTATCGTCTGAGCGACATTGCGGCGGGTGTACCTACGGGCGATGTTTTTGAGGTTACAATTCTGGACGATGTGCTGGCTACGGGTGGCACTGCCGAGGGTGTTGCGCGCTCGTTGGAGCAGCTGACCGTATACAAGGAGGGCAAGCCGTACAAGGTGCGCATCAAGGAGTTTGTATTCCTTGTAGGCATTCCTGAGATTGGCGGTCGCGAGCGTCTGGAGACCATAGCCCCTGTGACCGTGCTGATGAACATCTAAACTGGTCATCAAAATTAAAGCGCAGTGTAGATTAAATCTACACTGCGCTTTGCTTTTTTACGGTATGGCTACTTCTGGTTAGCTACATACTTATCTGCCATCTCCTTAACGCGAGCCGCGCGGGTTGCGCTATCAGGGTGAGTAGAGAACATCTGGGTCACCTTAGAGACGGTTGAAGAGCTGCTGCTGCCTGCCATCTGAATCAGCTTGTTGAGCGAGTTATACATAGCGTATGGGCTATAGTCGTTAGCCACGCATATATTAAATGCCTCCTCGTCGGCTGCAAACTCCTGCTTCTGAGAGAACTGAGCCTCGCCATAAGCCACGGCGATAGCTGCCAGCTGCGACTGCGTCAGCTTCTCAAGTGTTGGGCTGATAGCACCGATAGCGTCCTTAAGAGCGGCAGTCTGGTATGCCTGCTTCATCATATTCTTGGTATCGGCGTGCTTGAGGTGGCCAATCTCGTGACCGATAACGGCAAATACCTCCTCGTCGGTCATGGCATCCATAAGACCCGAGTATACGCGGATGCTACCATCGCCACAAGCGAAGGCATTAACCTCGTCGGTCTGGTAGACCTTGAAGTTGAGGTTGAGGTTCTCCGCGCCCTTGATGTTCTTAACCAGCTTGTTCAGACGCACTGCGTATGGCGAGTTGTCGGCAGCGATAGTGTTCAGTGAGTCCTGGTAGACCATATACTCGCTACACATCTGTGCCACCTGCGCATCGGTAATAGAGAGCGAAGTGGCGATATTCGTTCCAGCACTGAGAAGTTTCTCCTGATTGAGTGAACTGAGTGCGCCGCAGCCTACAAGCATCAGCGGACAGAGAAGAATAAGAATCTTTTTCATACTATCATCTATTTAATTGTTTGTTAGCACTATAGCCTCGGCAATACGCTCACCATCCAGCGCCGCCGAGATAATTCCTCCCGCATATCCTGCGCCCTCGCCCGCAGGGTAGAGAGCCTCAACATCGGGGTGGCAGAGCGTCTGCTTATCACGCGGGATACGCACAGGCGTAGAGGTGCGCGACTCAACACCCACAACCAACGCCTCGTTAGTTAGGTAACCCTTCATGCGGCGGTCAAAGATACGGATAGCCTCGCGCAGACGGTCGGCGATGAAGTCGGGCATCCACCTATCAAGCCTTGACGGCACAACGCCAGGGACATAGGAGCACGACGGCAGAGTTGCCGAGTTGCGCCCCGCCACAAAGTCCGCAACGCGCTGAGCTGGAGCGGTTTGGCGACCGTCAGCCTCGGCGCGAGCCATAACCTCAAACTGGCGCTGAAACTCCAGCCCTGCCAGCTGACCATACTGCTCGGTAAGGTGCGCAAAGTCCTCGGCGCGAATCTCCGTAACGAAGCCCGAGTTGGCAAATGGCGAGCCACGATGCGACGGCGACATACCATTGACTACACTCTCCGTTTCATCGGTCATCGCCGGCACGATAAAGCCGCCAGGGCACATGCAGAACGAGTATACACCACGCCCAGCCACCTGCTCAACAAGCGAGTAGGAGGCGGCTGGCAGATACTCCATCTGCTCCGAGTTGTGATACTGAATCTTGTTTATCAGCCACTGCGGATGCTCTATGCGTACACCCATAGCAAATGGCTTCGCCTCAAGCCTTACGCCGCTGCTGTCAAGCATAGTGTAGATGTCGCGCGCCGAGTGGCCCGTAGCAATCACTACCGCCGAGCCCTCAACCCTCTGCTCGCCCACCTCAACACCTACAGCGCGGCCTTTTTTAATTATTATACCCGTCACACGCGCACCGAAGTGAATCTCACCTCCGCACTCAACTATCTGACGGCGAATATCGGCAATAATTCGGGGTAAACGGTCGGAGCCGATATGGGGATGTGCCTCGTAGAGAATCTCCTCCGTAGCTCCGTGATATACAAGGCGTTGCAGCGCACGGTTATAGTCGCCACGCTTCTTTGAACGGGTGAATAACTTACCATCCGAGAATGTTCCTGCGCCACCCTCTCCAAAGGCATAATTTGAGTCGGGGTCTATCACTCCGCCGCGCTGAATTTGGGCAATATCCTTACCTCGCGCCGCAACATCTTTTCCGCGCTCAAATATAATCGGCCGACGGCCTAACTCTATCAATCTCAGCGCAGCAAATAGACCTGCAGGACCTGCGCCGATGATTATCACGGGGTCGCAATGCCCCACCTGTGGATACTCAAAATGTATCGGATCGGGCATCGGCTCAAAGTCCAAAAATGCCTCAAGCGTCAGATTTACCTTCAACGCCCCACGACGCGCATCCACGCTGCGCTTCACTATCCTCAGCAGCGCAATATCGCTCTGCTTCACCCCGAGCAGCTTCGCCGTTGCCCCGGTGTAAAACCCGCTATCTGTCGCCTGCTTGGGCGTAAGTGTAAGAGTAATCTTCTGCGCCATAATCCTAATTTCTCGCGATTTCTACCGCAAATATAATCATTTTTGCGAAATAATCATAGGTGGGTTCTATAAATTAGGTCGAGTTGATTTTGTGGGATATTTTGAGGCTATTTTGCAGCTCTTTGGAGGGCGTAATCGCCGATTATAACCGAGAAAAGATGTAAAATAGACACAAAAGCAACCGAAATAGAATCTATCCTAAAATAGTACTGGTGCGATAAATTTTACTTAAAATAATTTTTGTTCTTTGACATTTTGGTTTTCGATTGTTTGTTGGTCGTTTGCAAGCAATTCCCGAATGGGTGTTTTAGCAAATGCCGATACACCCAATATGCGAGCGACTTC
>JAFTOU010000028.1 GCA_017463615.1 Alistipes sp.
CAACAATGGCTGTACGCTTTAGTACTATCCATCGTTGCCACTTTTTGCCGAGCGTTGTAACTGCACCACTTTGACGATAAAATGGTGCAAGGAATAACCGACGGTGCAAGCCACACCCCTAAACATCGTCGCCTTTGGCGATACCTCTGAAAAGCTAACAGCTAATAGCTAACCGCTAATAGCCAAAAAAAATGGAAATTTATCCAAAACTTCCATTTTTTTTACTATCTTTGTAATATGGAGAAGTCTAATAATAAGTTTACGGTAGCTCTGATCTACGATTTTGATGGTACGCTGTCGGCGGGAAATATGCAGGAGTATAACTTTATTCCGGCGGTAGGGAAGAGTAATAAGGAGTTTTGGAGCGAGGCAAATAGTCTTGCTGAGGAGCAGGATGCAGATCAGATTCTGACATATATGGCTCTGATGATTCGTCAGGCGAAGGCGAAGGGTATCTCGCTGCGTCGTGAGGCGTTTCAGGAGTGTGGCCGCGATGTGGAGCTTTATCCAGGTGTTATGGAGTGGTTTGACCGCATAAATAGCTATGGCGAGCAGCGCGGAATAAAGATTGTCCACTATATCAACTCGTCGGGTCTGAAGGAGATTATTGAGGGTACAGCTATTGCCGATAAGTTCCAGAAGATTTACGCCTGCTCGTTCCTATATAATATAGATGGTATCGCCTACTGGCCCGCTGTGGCTGTGAACTATACGAATAAGACCCAGTTTATCTTCAAAATCAATAAGGGTGTAGAGTCTGTCTACGACACCAAGCTGGTGAATAAATATATGGAGGAGCGCCAGCGCCCAGTGCCATTCTCGCGTATGATATATGTGGGCGACGGTACGACCGATATCCCTTGTATGCGCCTTGTTAAGAACTTCGGCGGACACTCCATCGCCGTCTATAACCCAAAGGATAAGGCAAAGCGCAGTGAGATGAATACCCTTATCCGCGACAACCGCGTAAACCATGTCTGCCCAGCCGACTACACCGATGGCTCGGAGATAGATACCGTAGTAAAGGCTATTATTGATAAATGCCTTGCCGACTACAATGTAGAACTGCTTGAGATAGCTAAGTAACTTAACTATCTCAAGCAAAAAAAAAGTATTTACATTCCCTCCAAACCTCCCTTTGTCAAAGGGAGGCTTAGTCGCAAAAACAGTCTAACTAAGTAAGACTATTTTTGCTCTGGGTGCGCGAATGATAGGTGTACAAGGCTAACGCAGTATAGAAATAAATAATAATTTATATTTATTAGGTTATGAGGAGGCTTAAACTACTATTAGTATTAACGCTTCTGCTTTCTGGTACCGTTATAGCGCAGGAGCGACAGGTAGAGCATAGCGAGGATGGTCAGACGGTAACCGTCATCCGCACTCTACCAAAGCGTATTGACCAGCACAACTTTCGTGTTGGCGTGGGAACTATGTCATTCTCAACGCTTTTATACCATCTCTCTTATGCCGATACGGGCGGTCCTTTTACCTTCCGCGAGAGTGTTAAGGATGCTGAAACATACCTTACAAATAGCTTCTTCACGGGTGTCTACTCTCTGAACTATAGCTACCACTCGCGTCGCTGGTTGCAGTGTGGTGGTACGGTAAATTTCTGGGCTATAACGCAGTCTGAGCGCGATTGTGTGACAAATAATAAGGTTGAGAACTACTGCGATTGGGGTATGAGTATTATGCCTACCTTCAGATTTATATACCTCTACCGCGAAAAGGTGCAACTCTACTCGTCTATCTCGGCAGGTATTGTCGTAGGTAATGTGAACCTAATGCCGTGCATTGATGCTACGCTGATAGGTTGCTCGTTTGGTCGTAAGCTCTACGGTTTTGCGGAGTTGGGTCTGGGTACTGGCGGCTGGGGTCGCATAGGTATCGGTTATCGTTTTGATTCTAAAAAAGCTAAAAAGTAGGAGGGTTGAGTATGAAAAAGTATATAATTTTAGCCTTGGTGGCACTTTTTAGTCTCAGTTCGTGCGTATTAGACGATGGCACAACGCGCGACCCGAATAAGGCAAACGAGGTATTGGTGCGAAAGGTGATAAGTTCGCTATCTCCAACACTTCGCAATGTGAAGTATATCCTCTATGCCGATGCTGTTGTTGAGGGGCGAGAAAGCGATGCAAAGTTTATCAAGTCGCACTACTTTCCAAATGCGACCATTGAGACTGCTGACGATAAAATTACAATCACCGAGTCTCTCTCTAATAATCAATCTATGCAGAGTGTTGTAACTACTGGCGGTGTAAAACTCACAGAGGGTGGTAGCTGGACTCTTGAGGAGGTTAGCGGAGATAAAACTATTTTGGTGGGCACATATACGGGTGTTCAGGGTGCGGAGTGCACATTTACAACAACCTATACCAACGGCAAGGAGGAGAGTGAGGATTATAGCGTAAAGATACTCTACAGCCTTGTTAGCAACGGTATTAAGATGAAGGTTTGGGGTGCAGGAGATATGGAGTTGAAGAGAAGTTATACCATGAGCTTCACTATTGACGACAATAACCCGCTGATACACTACTACAGTAATACAGGTGGTAGTAGAGATACCTTCTACTACATAAACTACTTCGGTGGAGCGATGAACATAGCCTATACAGATCTTGTGGATAATACCTCGCGCGAGGTAAATATCCTCTTTGACGATGATGGCGACCATATTTATAACTAAAAAAATTGGGTTATGAGGCGATTTATATTACTATTTTTAGTTCTGCTCTGCGGCACTGTTGCGGCGCAGAATCGTACGGTGACCCGCGAGGTTGATGAGAATGGAGTTGTTACAATTACCAAATATATCCCTCGCTGCGATACAAGACACGATTTGCGATTGAGCATTGGTAGTGTGTCACTAATGTCTATGTTATACCTTGACGAGGGCTGGGGTCATGAGTATACCTCTATTTCGGCGTTGGACTTCCGTAACCAGATAAAGAGGGCAGATAGCTACTCCTCGGCAAAGTACTTTACGGGCGTTATTTCGCTCAGCTATGGCTACAATCTTCGTCGCTGGCTGCAGTTGGGTGGTACGGTAAATTTTGCCGCTATAACCGACTCTTATAAGGATAATATCACAAATGAGAGGGTTGAGAACCACAATAAATACTTCGGCAGTATAATGCCTACGGTGCGATTTATCTATTTCCGCCGCGAGAAGGTGCAGTTCTATTCATCCGTCTCCTTGGGTCTTACAATTACCAGCTATGAGCCGACTGTATGCTACGATGCTACACTGTTTGGCTGCTCGTTTGGTCGTAATCTGTTTGGTTTTGCCGAGATTGGCAACGGTATCGGCGGCTGGGGTCGCATAGGTATCGGTTATCGTTTTAATAGTAAAAAATAGGTAGGAGGAGTGTTTATGAGAAGATTTTTTATAGTCACATTTTTGGCACTGGCGACTCTTACTTCGTGCCGCTTGGAACCTAAGGGAACATCCAATGTTGATAGGTCTAAAGATTTGATATGCTTCAAGATATATAACTACCTTGAAGCCATAGGTAAATACTCTAACTATATACTCTTTGCAGATGTGATGCTCAATGGTACTGAGGAGCAGCAGCAGGCAGTAACGCTTCTATATACCTACTACTATCAGGTGGGTGAGGGTAGTGTTACCATCTATCCAAATGGAAGTGAAGATTATCAGCGATATGTTATAACCTCTGATGGCAAAAAACTCTCCGAGGGTGGACTTCTGGAGCTCAGGTACGAGATAGATGTAGATATGCAGTCCAAGGTGCTTGTCTCTGCTCGTGGCGTAGAGGGTAGCGAGCAGACATTCAGCTTTGACTATGGCAGAGAGGGCGATAAGGAGGATGTGGTTATCAAACCAACTTTCGGCTATAATATAGTGCCTTCTACCCCTGCAGAGATAGAGTTTTCGCTATATGGTAACGGTGTTATTGATGCAGGAAATCGTGGCGGTTATCGTATAGATTTTACTATAGATAGTAGCACGCCACTGACCTATGGTAATAGTATCCCGTATGAGTATAACTCTGGTCAGATGGATGTCACCTATAAAGATTTGATTGATAATAAGAGCAAACACTTTACTGTTAGTTACGCTCAGGGTGTAGAGGTTTATCAATAATTTTACTATGAAAAGGTTACAAATATTTATACTGCTGCTCTTTATCTCCGGCTCGCTTTGTGCTCAGGGCGTTGTTGTGCGTAGGGAGGTAGAGGGCGACTATCTGAAGATTACAAAGACCATCCCCGTATGGCAGAAAAGACACAATTTCCGCTTCAGTATCGGTAGCTACTCCTCTGTTTTAGACTATTATCTGAGTACCGACTACTACGGCAATATGTCCAGCTTCAGCGACCAGGTAGACTCGGCAGGAAACTATACTACCGACCGCCGATTCTATGGACTCTATTCGCTCAACTATACCTACCAGCCTTATCGTTGGTTTGAGGTGGGTGGTACACTCTCATTCGGTGCCACTACGCAGTCTCGCCGCCAGTTGGAGACAGATGCTAAGATTGAGGACTATAACTACTACGCCGTGGTGGTTATGCCTACCGTCCGCTTTACCTATATGAATAGGGGTATTGTGCAGCTCTACTCAGGCATCTCGCTCGGTGTTGCTTTTGGCTCAAAGGCTCCGGAGTTTACGGGCGATTGTACGCTTATAGGTTGCTCGGTGGGTAAAAAACTCTTCGGTTTTGCCGAGCTTGGCGCAGGTGTCGGCGGCTGGAGTAGGGTAGGTATCGGCTACCGCTTTGATATTAAGGGTAAAAAGTAGGAGAGATTATGAGAAAGTATATAATTTTAGCTTTAGTGGCGCTCTCTACCCTCAGCTCTTGCTCTGTGGAGAGTGGGTATAGACCTGCATTAAATAGTGTTGAGGCGCTGCTTTTTGATAATGTTACACGCAGCATAGATAACCCTATCGACGAGTCTAAATATATCTTCTATGCCGACGCACTGCTGCGCGGTAGTAACGCCGAGGTTGAGCAGCTGAAGAGTAAACGCCTCTTTGGTGTCACTGCAACCGTTGATGGTACAAGGGTCTTTATTGCTCGCAATGGCTCTAACGATGTCTATACCGTCGTTACAGATGGCACTGCTCTTGCCGAGGGCGGTGTGTGGCAACTTCTTACCAACGATGGCAAAGAGGGCGTGCAGAGATTGCTCTATACCTATACGGGCGTTGTGGGCTCTCCGCGTACGGTTAGCACCTTGGTAGAGGCTAATAAGAGTACGCACAACCTCACTATCCAGACCGTGCAGAGCGAGAATAATCTCTACTTCCAGGTCTTGGGCTCGGGAGATATTCTGGGCTATGATTATGAGCTGCACTATACTATCAAGCAGGATGCTCCATTCTGTTACGATTATAATACCCGAGCACCTTACTGTGGCGAGGTAGAGATAGATTATCGCGACCTTAATCGCAATACTTCGCACCATGTGCTCTTTGATGCTAAGAATGATATAGATAACCCATACCACTACTATTATTGATGAAAAAACTAATCTTTGCAACCAATAACGCCCACAAACTTAGCGAGGTGCAGGCACTGCTGGGCGACGCTTTTACCCTTGTTACACTCAAGCAGTGCGGCATTACTGAGGATATCCCCGAGACCTCCCCAACCCTTGAGGGAAATGCCCTGCAGAAGGCGCGCTATATATACGAAAAGTTGGGCTGCGACTGCTTTGCCGACGATACAGGTCTGGAGGTTACGGCTCTTGGTGGCGCTCCGGGTGTGCACTCGGCACGATATGCTACCGATGGCCACGACTTTGAGGCTAATAACCTGCTGCTGCTCAAGAATCTTGAGGGCGTAGCTGACCGCTCAGCACGATTTAGAACGGTTATTGCACTTATTCTGGATGGCAAGGAGTACCTCTTTGAGGGTATTGTAGAGGGCACTATCGCCACATCGCAGAGCGGCACGGAGGGCTTCGGCTACGACCCACTTTTTGTACCTTCGGGAGAAATTATTACCTTTGCGCAGATGAGCGCTGACGCTAAGAACGCAATCTCGCATCGCGGACGCGCCGTGGCTAAACTTGTAAACTTTTTGAAGGTAGGTTCTTAAATAAGCCCAAAAGCGACCGAAACAGAATTTACCCAAAAACAGAATAACATTTAACCTAATTTATAGAACATACCTTAAGAATGGAAAATTATAAGAGAGAGGATATCTACAACGAGCAGACCCTTGAGCAGCTTGCCTATCACTATAAGGAGATACTTAAACTGCTGGGCGAGGATACTGAGCGCGAGGGGCTACTGAAGACCCCTATGCGCGTTGCTAAGGCATGGTCGTTCCTTACTAAGGGTTACGAGCAGGACCCTATTGAGATTATCCGCTCGGCGATGTTTAACGAGGAGTATCGCCAGATGGTGCTTGTCAAGGATATTGAGATTTTCTCCGTCTGCGAGCACCATATGCTGCCATTTATCGGTAAGGCACATGTGGCATATATCCCTAATGGCAAGATTACAGGCCTGAGCAAAATCGCCCGCGTTGTGGAGTGCTTCGCCCGCCGCTTGCAGGTTCAGGAGCGCCTTACCGTCCAAATCCGCGACTCTATCCAGGAGGCACTCAACCCCCTCGGCGTCGCCGTTGTTATAGAGGCATCCCACACCTGTATGCAGATGCGCGGCGTAGAGAAGCAGGACTCTGCCACCACCACCTCCGCCTTTACGGGTATCTTCTTGTCAGACCACAGAACTCGCGAGGAGTTTATGTCGCTGATTTCCCACCGCCTGAGGTAATTTTGTCGTGATAGCACGCCACCTACGGCACATCCCTTAAAAATCAGTCGCGGCTGTACGCTTTTAGTACTATCCGCGACTGATTTTTTTGCACGATGCACCGTATCTGGCGCACTCTGACGACAAAATAGTGCAAGGGATAGATGATGGTGCAAGCCGTGGCGCAACCTTAAAGGTTATTAAAGAAAATTAAAGGCTATTAAGGGTAGCGCAAACATTTTATACTGCGTAGCGTCGCGGAACGCGACCATTAGTAACCCTTAATACTCTTTAATTGCCCTTAATAAAACGACTACTTCCTCTCCAATGTTATGAACGAGAATGGGTATTCGAATGTTTCGCCGTGGGGGAATGATTCGCAGCTGGTTTGGTGCCACTGGTTCATATCTATTTCGGGGAACGAGCTATCGCCTGCGTACTCCTTATCAATAACCGTCAGGTAGATGCGGTCGGCGAGGGGGAGTGCTTGGGTGTATATTTGCGAGCCGCCGATGATAAATACCTCCTCTGCGGGGTCAAAGAGCTCTATAGCCTGCTGCAGTGAGTGGGCCATGGTGCAGCCCTCTATTGTAAGGTTTGTGTCGCGAGTGATTACGACATTTGTGCGCTTTGGCAGTGGGCGGCCTATGCTCTCATAAGTTTTACGACCCATAATTACGGGGTGTCCGGAGGTTATGGTGCGGAAGTGTACCATATCCTCCTTAAGGTGCCAGAGCAGGGAGTTTTTATCGCCTATAACACCATTTTTTGCGATAGCTACAATAATACTTACCATTAGAATGACATTGGGGCTTTGATTGTTGGATATGGGTCGTAGTTCTCAAGCGTGAAGTCCTCGTACTTGAAGTCAAAGAGCGACTTTACCTCTGGGTTGAGGCGCATAGTAGGCAGCTGTCGCGGTGTTCGCGAGAGTTGCTCGGCAGCCTGCTCCAGGTGGTTGAGGTAGAGGTGTGTATCGCCCAGTGTGTGGATAAACTCGCCCGGCTCCAGACTGCACACCTGCGCAATCATCATCGTCAGCAGGGCGTAGGATGCGATGTTGAAAGGCACGCCGAGGAATGTATCTGCGCTACGCTGGTAGAGCATACAGGATAGGCGACCATTTGCCACATAGAACTGGAAGAGCACATGACATGGCGGCAGCGCCATACCCTCAATATCGGCAACATTCCACGCCGAGACAATCATACGGCGGCTGTCGGGGTTGTTCTTTATGGTCTGAACGACCTGCTCAATCTGGTCTATCGCTCCGCCATCTGCTGTTCCCCAGCTGCGCCACTGGCAGCCGTATACACGATTTAGGTCGCCGAAGTTGTAACCATCTATAGGCGACTCCACACCGC
Source organism: Alistipes sp. (assembly GCA_017463615.1). Taxonomy (GTDB): domain Bacteria; phylum Bacteroidota; class Bacteroidia; order Bacteroidales; family Rikenellaceae; genus Alistipes. The sequence goes on from JAFTOU010000028.1 coordinate 8,099, forward strand.
TCTGTGCCGCGGCAAGGAAGGTCTCCATATCCACGGGCAGCACGCCATTGCGGATGCAGAGGTTGTTGTAGTGACGGAAGGCGTCGTTATCCCAGATATGCACGCCGTTGTCTACAAGGTACTTGATGTTCGTATCGCCCTTGAGAAACCAAAGCAGCTCGTGAATAATACCCTTGAGAAATACCTTCTTGGTTGTCAGCAACGGAAATCCCTCGCTAAGGTCAAAGCGCATCTGATGTCCAAAGACGCTCTTTGTGCCAGTACCTGTGCGGTCGCTCTTTACAACGCCATTATCCATTATTCGGCGTAGAAGGTCGTGATATTGTTTCATAACTATTTGGTTTTCAGCGTTATATTTCCATTTTCATCAAGCTCTGCCCACGAGCAGCTCTCTGCCCAGTTGCCTAAGAAGGTGATGTTGCCCGTCTGGTGCGGGATGTGTATATGCCCAAAGACGAAGTGGTCTACGGGGCTCTCTTTGTAACCTTTGGCGTACTCAATCAGCGGGTCAAGGTATCGCAAATCTGTCTGCGTCTTGTGTGCCTTGCGCGAAGAGCCACTCCACCACTCGCCGAAGCTGAGGAAGAGGTCGGGGTGGATGAGCCACGAGACTAAAAATCGCAATATCTTTGAGCGGAAGATGCAGTTTATCAGCTTGAGCATCGGCTGACCCTTGATGTTGGTGTTGTCGCCATGCGAGATGTAGAACCGCTTGCCCTGCAGGGTTACTGTCTGGGGGGTTGTGTGTAGCTCTATGCCGCACTCCTCGGTAAGGTAATCTCTGACCCACATATCGTGGTTGCCCGTAAGCATCACCACGCGAATACCTCGGTCGGTCATCTGCGCCAACTTACCCAGCACGCGGACAAAACCCTTCGGCACAACCTTGTGATACTCAAACCAGAAGTCAAAGATATCTCCCACAAGGTATACAGCCTCGGCCGTAGGCTCAATGCTCTCCAACCACTGCAGAAAGCGCCTCTCAACGCCCCTCTGCGTAGCTCTGCTGCCCCCTCCGAGGTGTATGTCCGATGCGAAGTAAATCATAGGCTGATGCCCGATAAGAAGGTGTTACAGAATCTTCTTAAGCTCCTGCTCCAGCGCGTCGCTGTAGAGGTTCTTGCCCACGATACGACCTGCGCGGTCAATAAGGTAGTTTGACGGCAGCGAGCGGACATTGTATACGCCCATGATTGGCGATGCCTGACCGCGGAAGTCGCAGACAGATACCCATGGCAGCTTCTGCTCCTGCACGGCCTTAATCCACTCAGCCTTAGAGGTGTCAAACGATACCTGATATACGCGGAAGCCCTGCGACTCATACTTCTCGTAGATGCTCTTCAGGTCGGCATTCAGGGCGTTGCTGTTACCCAGCTCTGCAGCCCAGAAATCTACGAGGATAACATTTCCCTCAAGCTCCGAGAGCTTCGCAGGGTTGCCGTACATATCGTCTGCCACGATATCCGGATAGTCGCGCTCCTCAACGGTGTTGAGCAGTGATGTCTGTGCCTCCATACGAGCCACATCGTTGCGCAGTGTGATTACAAATGGCGATGTAGGGTATGTCTTGCTAACGGCATCGGCTACGGTGCGGAAGTAGATAAGGTCGCTCTCAGAGTTTACCAGGTACTTCTCGTCTGGCAGACGCTGGTAGAGGGCATATACCGCAGCAATGGTGCTCTTGTTCTTGATGATGAAGGTAATCTGGTTACGCTTAATCTCGCGCAACTTGGCGGTGTAGAGCTCCGCAATCTCCGTGCGGGTAGCATCGCCCGCCTCGGCATAGTCTGCAATCTTGGCGTTGAGCTCCTGCATACCGGCGATATACTCGCGGTTGAACTCGCGCAACAGCTCCGACTCCTTAGAGCCGCTGACGGTATAGTTCGCCAGCACCGAGCCCATAGAGCCAACGGTAAGGTTTTCGCCTGCGCTGAGCAGCAATGGAATGCGCTCGTTGTTGTAGATGATGTTGTAGATAGATGGGTTCTGCGGCACATTCTTGACAAGGAAACGGTACGAGCCGTCGTTTGCCAACTCCACAGAGTCAATTATCGTCTGACCCGAGGCAGTCATCTGCTCTAAGTAGACACTCTTTGCCGTAAGACCGAAGAACTTACCGGAGATACGGACATCCTTGTTGCTGCAACCACAGCAGAATATTGCTGCACAGATAAGGGTTAAAAAGATATTCTTCATAAGATAGAATCTGTTTGAATTTTTTATATGTGTTTATTGCTGCTGAAAGTTCATTTCGGTCTCTTTGAGGCTCTTTTTGACACCTGCGCATTTGTACGATTTGGAAATAGACCTCTATTCCCTGCATCGCCCAAATGTACAGCTATTCAAAAATAGCTCTCAAATAGTCACGAAAAAAATTCAAACAGCTTCTATAATTTCATCAAAATTTTGGTAAAGGTAATAATTTTTTTCTAAAACGACGCCTTACCTGCCCGTATTGTGTGTATTTATGTGGCGATTATTTGATTTTTGGCGATTTTTCTGCTGCGACTGCATAGGGCGAGCCTTACCCTTCTGCTGTTGCTGGCGATTCTTGCCGCGCTGCGGATGTGCTGAAAGGTGCTGTTTGTAGTCACTTCGGATATTATTTAGTGACTGCTCGTCAATGGCGATGCTGTAATCGGACAGTCGCTTTATATCTTTTATGATTATCTCGTTATTCGGGTGCTCAAGGTTGTACTCAAAGCTCTTGGCACGCATATATCGGGCAATATTATCTACCGTCACCGCCACGCCATGCTCGTTGTCGCACTCCTTGAGGCTCTTGAGGAACTTACCCACATACTTGCCATAGTGCTTGTATGGGATGTAGCTCTGCGGGTAGCTCAACTTGCGCGGTACGGGTTGCAGCTCCTCGCGCGATGGAAGTGGGTATGGACTATCCACATCTAACTGAAAATCAGACATTATGAATAGGTGGTCCCACAGCTTGTGTGTAAAGTCTGCCGTATCGCGCAGCAGTGGGAAAAGGTTACCCATTACGGCGATAACGGCCTTAGCCTGACGGGTTCGCTCAGTGCGATCCTCAATAAGCAACAGCGAATCTACCATCTCGTGTATGTGACGACCATACTCTGGCAGAAAGAGCCTGCGGCGTTTGTAGTTGTAATTATGTCTCATAACTATTTGAGCCTATCCGATACTACTTTTGGTTGTGGACTATAGCTCGTTTGATCTTAAAAAATTAGTCGTAAACCCACCCCTGAAGGGTCTGGGCAAAGTTGTTGATTACCGAAGTAAAGCCTTAAATTTGATGCAAAAATAATAAACTTTTAGACAATGACAAAACTTTTAGTGGTTGAACATTCAAAAAGCGTGCGAAACAATCTGCGCGAGCGTTTAGAGTTTGAGGGCTATGCTATCCGCACTGCCGAGGATGTCGCTGCGGCGGCTCAGGCGGTGGATAACGAGCAGGTGGATATGATTATCGTGGACGATATATCCTCGCTGCCACCTACAGAGCTCCCCTTTATAGTCCTCTCGGCATCCTCTACGCTCAACTCGGCGGTGGACTCCTTCCGCCGTGGAGCAGTAGATTTTCTCACCAAACCTGTAGATATGAACCGCCTGCTGGGCTCTATACGCAACTGCGTGGGCGATACCGAGCCGTCGGAGGGCACAGGCACCCCGCGCACAGGCAGAAGGGGCAATAGACCCCGCCGCACAACGGTGCAGCACGCCATAGAGCCTATCGTTGGGCAGAGCGAGCAGATTGTCCATGTCAGACATCTGATAGATAGGGTAGCACCCTCGCAGGCGCGCGTGCTTATCACGGGAGAGAATGGTACGGGCAAGGAGCTTGTCGCCCGCTGGTTGCACGCCAAGAGCACCCGCGCCGATGCCCCATTTGTAGAGGTTAATTGCGCCGCGATACCGTCGGAGTTGATTGAGAGTGAGCTGTTTGGACACGAGCGCGGCGCCTTTACCTCGGCAGTAAAACAACGCAAAGGTAAGTTTGAGCAGGCGGACGGCGGAACACTCTTTATGGACGAGGTGGGCGATATGTCCCTCTCCGCCCAGGCAAAGGTGCTGCGCGCACTGCAGGAGCGCAAAATCTCGCGCGTGGGTAGCGACCGCGATATAGATGTGGATGTGCGCGTCATCGCCGCAACAAATAAAAACCTGCGCGAGGAGATTGCTAAGGGCACCTTCCGCGAGGACCTCTACCACCGCCTCAGCGTTATCGTCATCAGCGTACCCCCTCTGCGAAGCCGCTTTGGAGATATACCTATGCTCGTAAACCACTTTATATCAAATATTTGCACCGAGTATAACATCCCCGCAAAACCTATTGAAGCCAAGGCCGTTGAGGCCCTTACCAAGATGCGCTGGAGCGGCAACATCCGCGAACTACGCAATGTCATCGAGCGACTCATCATCCTCAGTGGCTCCCGCATTACTCTTTCCGATATCGAGTTATATTGCTAATTTGTATTTTAGCGTGATAAGGCGGATACCTACTTCCGCTAGCAAAAAATCCCAGCAATGGCTGTACGCATTTAGCACTATCCATCGTTGGGATTTTTCGCCGAGCGTGGTATCTACCGCCTTCTGACGCTAAAATAGGTGCGAGGAGGAAGGGTCGTCGTAGACGAGCCAATAGCCAACAGCCAATGGCCAATAGCCAAAAAAAGCGACCCGAAAAGGTCGCTTTTTTGTTGTTGGCAGTTGCGCTTACTCTGCAGGTGCTGGAGCTGGAGCCTCAACAGGAGCCTCTGCTGGAGCAACCTCAGCTGGAGCCTGCTGGCAATCAGGGCACTCGGTGCACTCAGCAGCCTTCTGCTCGCACTGCTCGCACTCAGCCTTGCCGCAGCAAGCATCAGACTTCTTATTATTATTGTTACCTGCGCAGCTAACCATTGCAACAGCTGCAACCAATACTACCAGTGAAAGAATCTTCTTCATAGTCCTAAAAATTTAAGTTAAACAAATGATTGTCTCACAAAATTAAATATATTTTATGTAACAAACAAATATTTTTCTATAAAAATGACGCTATTGTCCCATTTTTATCCAAACCACCTGGTATATGGACACTTGGCGAGGTACGAATTGCGGTAGTGGTAGTCCGATGTAACCTCCTTCCATATCCACTCGGGCAGGGGTGCTTGCTCCTCTACAGAACCCAGCTCCACCTCGGCAACAACAAGCCCCTCATTTGCTCCTGTAAACTGGTCTACCTCCCAGGTATAGCCTTGGAAATCAACCAGATGGCGCACCTTTTCCACTATGCCGTTGCAGCGCGCAAGCAGCATCTCGGCGCAGCGGAGTGGTATCTGGCTCTCAAACTCAAAGCGGCTCAGACCCCCATCGCGGCTCTTGCCCTTGAATGTCAGGTAGCCCGTATCGCCATAGATTCTCACTCGGGCGGTAACCCTTCGGGCGCAGAGGTAGCCCTGCGCTATACGGGTAGAGGTGTGCGCCTGAGCGATGAAGCCGTCGTCGCAGACAAGGTATTTGCGCTCTATCTCCCTCATCGTGATGCGGTCTGGTTGGCATCTACAGCCACAACGCCCTGGCAGTCCAACGCCCACTTACCCTGCACACGCAGCACCTGCTCAATAATATCGCGCACAGCGCCCGCGCCACCGTTGTACTCGGAGATGTAGCGTGCCGTCTCCAACACCTCGGAGCAGGCGTCGGCTGGGGCTACGGGGATGCCGACCATGCGCATACACTCCAGGTCGGGAATATCGTCACCCATATATATCGCGTTGGCGAGGTTTACCCCCGTCTTTGCAGCGAAGTCCTCAAGGGCGGCAATCTTGTCCATGCAGCCAAGGTAGTAGTGCTCAATACCCAATCGGCGCATGCGCGACTCAAGGTTATTGCCAAAGCCACCCGATATAACGCATACATTGCATCCGTGCTTTACGGCATAGGCCAGCGCATAGCCATCCTTGGCGTAGTAGCAGCGGATAAAGTCGCCATTCTCTATCGGTATAATCTTACCGTCGGTCATCACGCCGTCTACATCAAAGATAAATGCCTCAACATCGGCAATTACCTCTTTGAAGTTTCTTTTATTCTCCATATATTTTCACTTATTTTGTCATAAATATCCCTCAAAAGCTCATCCTGACCTATCAGCGTACGATGTCTGTTCATCGTCGCCTCGTCCCCACGCATCGCAGGACCCGTCTGCACCGTTGCTGGGTTACCACTCTCAATCGCCTTGGCTGCCGTCTCGGCTATCAGCGGTGCTACCACATCAAAGCTAAGTCCTGCATCCGATAACACCCCCGCTGCCGTTGCGTAGAGGTTGTTCACAAAGTTGCAGGCAAGCACACCTGTCAGGTGTATCCGCTCGCGCTGCGTTGCATCCGCATCGGCAACATTGTCGGTCAGCGTGCGGGCAAACTCTACCGCTCGCGCGTGCGTAGCCTCGTCCTGCGCCTCTATGAAGAGGTATATCTTGCGAAAATCTACCTCGCGCCCCGCCGTAAAGGTCTGGAAGGGGTATATCACCGCACGATTTACACCCTCGGGAAGCATCTCTATCGTTCCGCATCCAGCAGTATGCGCCACTATAGAGCCCTCGGCAAAGGGTAACCCCGCCGCCACAGACTCAATGGCTCGGTCGCTCACACATATAAGATATAGCTCCGCCGCCCTCAGCTCGCTCGCCTTGCCGCACCACTCAGCCCCCGCCAAGGATGCCACTTGCCTGCCTCGCTCCTCATTGCGCGCATACACCTGCACCACCTCGTTGCCACTCCGCGCTACCGCCTTGGCAAACGCCTCCGCAACATTTCCGCTGCCTATAATCGTTACTTTCATACCACAAAGATACAAAAAAATAGAAGTTTGTGTCGCAAACTTCTATTTTTTTGGGGCTGTTGGCCATTGGCTCGCCTATGACGACCCTTCCTCCTTGCGGGTTGAAGCGACGGTGCAATCGGGATGCGCAACTTTTGTACTGCGTGGCGTCGCGGAAGCGACCATTAGTAACCCTTAATAAAATTCCGCTAAAAGGCTAATAGCCAATGGCCAACAGCTAATAGCCAAAAAAAAGGAAGAAGCCATCGCCCCTTCCCTTCGGAAAAAGATTTCCTATAACAAAACATTACAACGGATACGCGCAAAAAAGAACGGTTATGAATAGAAGATATGGCGTATCCTAATATTTGTACAGCAAAGGTAAGTCAAAGATTTTGAGTAAAAAAACTTTTTCAACAAACGCCCGTTTTTGCTCAGCAGAAACCTCTTCTGAGTGGCAAAAATGGCTGTTGTATAGCCCTCAGAGTATGATTTTATCCCTCCGATAGTCGTTTTTCTATTATTTTTATTACCTTTGCCCCGTCAAACATTAGTTAGGATAATAACTCAAACTTTTTACAAAAACAGTCTCTAAAATGGATACTCGTTTTTCTATTGATTTTCGCCCTAAGTTATTCTCGACTCTCAAGGGCTATGATTTCAAGTTGTTCTCAAAGGATTTTATGGCTGGCATCATCGTCGGCATTGTGGCAATTCCGCTGGCTATTGCATTCGGTATTGCTTCGGGCGTAGGTCCTACGGAGGGCTTGGTGACTGCTATTATTGCAGGTTTTCTTATCTCGGTATTTGGTGGCTCTAAGGTGCAGATTGGTGGCCCTACGGGTGCATTTATCGTAATCATCTACGGCATTATTCAGCAGTTCGGTCTGGGTGGACTTGCCATTGCAACCATCATGGCGGGCGTTATGCTGGTGCTGATGGGTCTGTTCAAGCTCGGCAGCGTGATTAAGTTTATGCCATATCCGATTATCGTCGGCTTTACGGGCGGTATCGCCATTACAATCTTCTCTACGCAGATGAACGACCTCTTCGGTCTGGGCATTGAGGATGTGCCGGCAAACTTTATTGATAAGTGGATATGCTACTTCAACAACATCGGAAATATTGACTGGTGGTCGTTTGCTGTGGGTCTTATAAGCATACTTATCATCGTCTACACGCCGCGATTCTCTAAGAAGGTGCCCGGCTCGCTGCTGGCAATTATCATTATGACCGTGGTCTGCTGGTTGCTCCGCACCTACGCAGGTGTAACCTCTATCGCCACTATCGGCGACCTCTACACCCTCCCTTCAGGCCTGCCAGAGTGGCGCCTGCCGTCTATTCCGGAGGGTGAGACCATATTCTCCACTATGCAGTCGCTGCTGCCTGTGGCATTCACTATCGCTATGCTCGGCGCTATTGAGTCGCTGCTCTCGGCTATGGTGGCAGATGGTATTATCGGCGATAGGCACAACTCAAATACCGAGCTTATCGGTCAGGGTATTGCCAACATCGTAGTGCCATTCTTCGGCGGTATCCCTGCTACGGGAGCTATTGCCCGCACTATGGCAAATATCAACAATGGCGGTCGTACCCCTGTGGCGGGTATCGTACATACGGTAGTTCTGCTCTGCGTGCTGCTGCTGCTCGGTGGCCTTGTGGGTGCTATCCCTATGCCTTGCCTTGCAGGTGTGCTTATTATGGTGTCGTACAATATGAGTGGCTGGCGAACTATCCGCTCTATGTGCCGCCAGTCGCGCTCGGATATCACTATCCTCTTTACCACCCTGCTGCTGACCGTAATCTTTGACCTTACAATCGCTATTGAGATTGGTCTGGTGCTGGCTGTGGTACTCTTTATGCGCCGTATTATGGAGAATACAAGCATCTCGGTTATCAACAAGGAGCTGGAGGTTCATAACGATGGCGAGGGAGAGGACGAGAAGCTGATAATTCCTTCATACGCAGAGGTTTACGAGATTGACGGTCCATTCTTCTTCGGCGTGGCAAATAAGTTTGAGGAGATGGCTCGCACCCGCTCAAAGGCTAAGGTTCGTATCGTTCGTATGCGTAAGGTTTCGTTCATTGACGCTACGGGTCTGCATAACCTTGAGATATTCATTAACGCCTCTATTGAGAATGGCCGTAAGGTTATCCTCTCGGGCGTAAACGAGACGGTCTATAAGTCGCTTGAGCGCGCCGGCGTCGTTACTCTGTTGGGTAAGGAGAATGTGCTGGATAATATCCACTCCGCCCTCGCCCGCGCAGAGGAGATTGGCTGTTAGCTTTTAGCCGTTAGCCATTAGCCATTGGCTATATCAAGGTATCGCTACGCGATAGTGTTTATAGGGTGCAGTTGGAGTTGTTGGTTCTGATTGCACCCTATAAATATCGTCGCTTTAGCGACACCTCTGAAAAGCTAATAGCCAACAGCCAACAGCCTAAAAAAAATAGAAGTTTATGTAAACTTCTATTTTTTTATTATCTTTGTGCCCAGTATGTTACGATGGCTACGGAGATATACGCTGCTGACGACCTTGCTGGTCGTTAGTTTTATTGTGCGCGCACGCGATGTAAGCGATGCGCCTGAGCGTGCGTGGCTATTGGGGGCAGATACCCTTATGAGCGTTGATCCTGTGGCAGTTACAGCGGTAAAGCACGAGGCAAATCTACAGCAGAGTGCCGTGACAGCAACGGTTTTGGACCTCAACGCTATTGAGCGTAAGGGCATTGGCGGGGTGAAGGATATTGTAACCTCGGCGCCCAACTTCTACATGCCCGACTATGGCTCGCGCATGACCTCGTCAATCTATGTCCGCGGTTTGGGTACTCGCATAGACCAGCCCGTGGTGGGTATGACGGTGGATAATGTGCCTATAGCGGACAAAAATCTCTACGACACGACCCTGCCCGATATTGAGCGTATAGAGGTGCTGCGCGGTGCTCAGTCTACCCTCTATGGTCGCAATACGATGTGTGGCGTGGTCAATATCTACACCCTCTCGCCGTTGCGCTATCAGGGCATCCGCGTGCGTGCCGACTATGGCTCGCGCAACAGCTACAGAGTGGGCGCTTCGGCATACTTCAAGCATAGCGCGGGGTGCGGCTCGTCGGTCTCAGCGCAGTTTAACCACACCGACGGCTACCATCGCAACGACTACACGGGCTCGCTATTGGAGCGCAGCAACAATGCCGATGTGCGTGCGAAGTTCCAGTGGCGCAAAAATTTCCTGAGTATAGACAACACCCTCGCCTTCACATACCTGCGACAGAATGGTTACCCCTACACCTACATGGGCGCGGTGGATAGCCAGAAGGAGCAGCACAGCGACCTTATAGGTACAATCTGCTACAACGACCCCGCCTCGTATGGTCGTATGGGCATTACCGAGGGTCTTACGGCGCGCCACGACTGGGAGCGTATTACCCTCACCAGCATCACGGCATATCAGTACCTTGACGACCGTATGGTTATGGACCAGGACTTCCTGCCGCTGAGCTACTTTACTCTTGAGCAGGCGAAGCAGCAGCACGACATATCCGAGGATATCATCATCCGCTCCCGCACAGCGACAAAGTATCAGTGGCTGGCGGGTGCTTTTCTGTTCTACAAGCACCAAAATATGCAGGCGCCAGTGACCTTCCTGAGCGAAGGCATTGAGAACCTTATTCTCAAGAATATCAACCAGTATAGCGGCTACCCGGGGCACTACGGCTGGGGTAAGGCGGACGGCACTATGGGCGACAGCCTGCTGTTGGGCAGCGACTTTACCACCTCAACCCTCGGCTGGGCACTCTACCACGAGTCGTCACTCAAGGCGGGGCGTTGGGCACTGACTCTGGGTGTGAGATTGGATAGCGAGCATATCTCTATGCGCTACCACAACTTCGCCGACAGCTACTACACAGCCTTTCCCGAAGACGCGACAAAGCAGCCTCAGCAGGTGCACCTTTTGGTGGACGATAAGGATGTGCTGCGCAAGAACTTTATGGAGGTGCTGCCTAAGTTTACGGCGACCTACTCTATAGATAACAACAATACGCTATATCTCTCTGTTTCAAAGGGTTATAAGGCGGGAGGATTTAACACTCAGATGTTCTCGGAGGTGCTGCAACGCCGCATCAAGCACATTATGGGTATGTACCAGCAGTTAGATGTTGAGGATATTATCACCTACGACCCTGAGAAGAGCTGGAATGCAGAGGTGGGTAGCCATTTCTCTACTGCCGATGCACGATTTAGGGGCGATGTTGCGTTATTCTGGATAGAGTGCTTTGACCAGCAGCTTACGGTCTTTCCCGAGGGTCAGACCACAGGTCGTATGATGACCAATGCCGGCAGAACGCGCAGCTTCGGCGTGGAGGCGTCGCTGAGCTATAACCCCGTCAAGGGACTCACCCTCAGCGCAGCGTATGGATATACCAACGCCCGCTTCCGCGAGTTTAAGGATGGAGTGAACGACTATGCGGGCAACGCCATACCTTACGCTCCGGAGAATACCCTCTCGGTGCAGGCTGTCTACGACATTGATATTGCAAGCCGATGGTTGAAGCAGATAAGCCTGACGGTGGGTGGCTACGGCGCAGGTCGTATCTACTGGAACGAGAGCAACACCCTCAGCCAGCCATTCTATGCAACCCTTGATGGCTCTGTGCGCTTTGCGGGGGAGCAGTGGGCGGTAGATGTGTGGGTGAAAAATGCCACAAATACCCGCTACAACCTCTTCTACTTTGAGAGTATGGGCAACGCCTTCCTGCAGCGTGCGCGTGGTGCGATGACGGGGGTAAGAGTAACTTTAGAATTTAATTAACTAACTAAATGATTTATAGACAATTATGAGAAAATTTATTTTTGCAGCAGTTGCGCTTCTTATGGCAACTGCGTGTATGGACACTGACGAGAAAAACAACTCTTGGTCTAAGAGCATCGCTGGTGATATGGTTACCACCAACACCGATAGTGGCGAGGCCTATACCGACAATGCGGTGGTAGTGGTAGAGATGACGGATATTACCAAGCCGTATGTAAACTTCACTATTGAGGGTGTTAAGTTTGTGCCTATGATGCCGGATGTGAACTTCGTTGTTTCGGATATCGCCTTCAAGCTCTACGCCTCAAACGACAAGAACGACCCACTCTATGGCTCGTGGACATTCAACGAGAAGGCTGTAGTGCCAAGCGTAGGCGGCGTATCTCGCGAGGAGTACACTATGCACAACTTCGTTGGCTCTATCTCCGATTATGGCGTGGTGCTGGACTTTGATGTAAACTTCGGCGGTGTGGTATACCACGCAACCTTCGGCAAGAACGACGCTGTAGAGAGTTGGGAGGAGACCTACAACAGCACCGCTATGGTGGTTATCAACCCAGGCGAGAGCTCAACATCCTCTACCGACGAGACCACAATCTCTGTTCTGCAGGCAAACCTCTCTAAGCAGGTGGCAACATTCACCTTCAAGGATTTCCGCTTTGTTGCTCAGATGCCAGAGATTACCTTTACCCTCAACGATGTTCCATTCTCATTCTCGGACGATGCTACCCGTCGTATCTTCAATGTGGCAACTATCGTTCCTAAGGTGGGTGGCAAGGATTACCCTCAGTACACCATGACCAACATCACCGGCTCGGCTACTAATAACTCGCTGATGCTGGACTTTGATATTGCGGCGATGAATGCCCATGTATCAATCACAGGCTTGATTAACCAGTAGTACTATACGACTATGAAACCAGAGTACAAACCCTATGTAGATGCTCTTATAGAGCTTGCCATCAGCGAGGATCTGGGCGATGGCGACCACACATCTCTCTGCTGCATCCCTGCCACCGAGCGCGGACGCATGAAGCTGCTCTGCAAGCAGGACGGCATTATCGCGGGCATTGAGATTGCACAGCTTATCCTCTCTCGCCTTGACCCTGAGGTGAAGGTTGAGACGCTGCTCAAGGATGGCGACCGCGTGAAGGTTGGCGATATTGCCTTCTATGTTGAGGGACGACTGCAGTCGCTCCTTCAGGCAGAGCGCATCCTGCTCAATATTATGCAGCGCATGAGTGGCGTGGCTACGCAGACGGCTGTCTATGCCGACCGTATTGCCGACCTGCACACCAAGGTGCTTGATACCCGCAAGACCACTCCGGGTATGCGTGTGCTGGATAAGATGGCGGTAAAGATTGGTGGTGGCGAGAACCACCGCATCGGTCTGTTTGATATGATTCTGCTCAAGGACAACCACATTGACTTTGCAGGTGGTGTTCGTAAGGCTGTGCTGGGTGCTAAGGAGTACTTGGCTGCTAAGGGCAAGAATATCCCTATTGAGTGCGAGGTGCGTACGCTGGAGGATATTGACGAGGTCTTTGCTGCAGGTGGCGTGGACCGCATTATGTTTGACAACTTCTCGGTAGAGATGACCGCCGAGGCTGTGCGTAAGGTTGCAGGTCGTTGTCAGACAGAGTCCAGCGGTGGTATCACCCTTGATACCCTGCGCGACTATGCCCTCACTGGCGTAGATTTCATCTCTGTAGGTGCTCTGACACACCAGATTAAGTCTCTTGATATGTCGCTTAAGGCTTGTGAGTAGGTATTTTAGGACATATCCCATCCTCACTCTGTACCGCGTCGTGCTGCTCTATGTAGTGCTGATGCTGTGCAGAGTGGTCTTTACACTCTATAACGCCGATATCTTCGGCACTATCGCTTGGGACGAAGTTCCGCGACTACTCTATGGCGGTCTGAGGTTTGATACTATCTCTATCTGCTACGCCTTTGGCGTATGGATAGTGCTCAGCCTGCTGCCGCTACACCTGCGCGAGCGAAGGTGGTACCGTAATATCCTCTTCTGGTACTACGCTGTCGTGGGGGCTGTCTGCGTGGCGGTAAATATCGCCGATGCAATCTACTTCCGCTATACCCAGAAGCGATTTACCTCCGAGGAGTTTTTCTTTGCAGAGAACTCAAATTCGCTACCGTTAGTCTTTAAGTTTGCCGCCGAGAATCTACACCTTATCGCTGCGGGCGTGGTGCTTATCGCCCTGCTTGTGTGGGGCTATAGGCGGAGGGTAGAGCCTACGGCGCTGCTCAGGCGGTGGAGCTACTATGTTGTCGGCACAGCTACACTCTGCGCTACGGCGGTGCTCTGCATTGCAGGTATTCGTGGCGGATTGAGCCGCATGGCTCGCCCTACGGCAATACCTTACTCGCTCAAGTTCGCTAAGACGGGCGATAAGGCAAATATCGTACTCTCCAACCCATTCTGCATCATCCGCACTATCGGCAGCAGCCGATTAGAGGTTCCGCACTACTTTGATAGCGAGGCTCTGGCGCAGATTTATACCCCTTACCACACCCCTAAGGAGGGGGCGGAGTTTAAGGCTCGCAATGTGGTTATCTTCGTGCTGGAGAGTATGTCTGCCGAGAACTCGGCATTTCTCTGCCCCGACCTCTATGAGGATGGCGAGCAGGGATATACCCCATTCCTTGACTCGCTGATGCAGAGCGGTTACGCCTTTAGGCGTATGTATGCCAACGGCAAGCGCTCCATACAGGCACTGCCGAGCGTTTGGGGCTCTATACCGTCGCTTGTAGAGCCGTTTGTCCTTATGCCTCAGTCATTAGGCGAGAGCCTCCCTCTGCCGGCACTGCTGCGCGAGAAGGGTTACTCTACCGCCTTCTTCTGTGGCTCGGAGCGCGGAAGTATGGGCTTTGATGCCTACGCTATCTCTGCGGGCTTTGAGCAGTGCATCAGCAAGGAGGACTACGAGGCTGAGCGCGGCATGGGCGACTTTGATGGCTACTGGGGCATCTGGGACGATAAGTTTCTCGGCTATATGGGCGACTATATCGACCGCCTGCCGCAGCCATTCCTCGCCTCGGTCTTTACCATCTCCTCTCATCACCCATTTGTTGTGCCCGAGGAGTGGAAGCCGCAACTTCCTGAGGGTAAGACCCTTATCCAGCCTTGCGCCGCATATCTTGATGGTGTTCTGAAGCAGTTTTTTGAGCAGAATAGGGATAAGGAGTGGTTTGATAGCACGATATTTGCGTTTGTGGCAGACCATGTCTCGTGCGAGCACTACGCCGCGCGTACAAACTGCTCGCCGGGCGATTTTCATGTCATCGGCCTGCTCTATACCCCTGACGGCTCAGTTACGGGGCAGAGTAACCAGCCCGCCTCGCAGATAGATATTATGCCTACGCTGCTGGGTCTGCTGGGGTACGATAAGCCATACTTCGCCTATGGTCGCAACCTGCTTGATAGCGACGCTCTTCCGCTCACTATTGTCTACGACAATGGTGCCTATAAGGCATTTACGGCGGAGCATATCCACATCTTTACCGATGGGGCAGTTGGCGAGGTATACCATATTGACGATATTGAGCGCAAAGAGAACCTCGTCTCCACCATGCACAGCCCGCAGGTGGAGCAGCAGATAAGGGCCTATATCCAGCAATACTATGAACACGCAGAGCGTAAGAGTTATATCGTCCCCGATAACCTTCTGTCCGATATCCACAGCCGATAAGCGGGCTTTTGATAGTGTTGTGGTGGGCAGCCACTGCCGCAACTGCGATATGAGCTTCGCCAATATCTTCTGCTGGCAGGATAGCTACCATAGCCAGATAGCACTCTGGCAGGGGTGGCTGCTTGTGCGCTTTACTATTGACGGCCATACGGCATATATGCAACCTATCGGCGAGGGGGATATTTGCGCTGTTGTTGAGGTGCTTGCTGCCGATGCACAGTCGTTGGGCGAGCCACTGCGCCTCTATGGACTTAACGACCAGTGGCAGAGTGAGTTGGAGCGTCTCTTTCCACAGCGCTTTGCCTTCTATGCCAGCCCCGATAATGCCGACTATATCTACCTCGCCTCCGACCTTGCAACCCTCGCGGGGCGAAGGTATCAACCCAAGCGCAACTTTATCAACCGTTTCGTTTCGCGCTATAACTACCGCTTTGAGCCTCTTACGGCAGATAATCTGGAGGATGCCCTCTACCTCAACGCCGTCTGGTGTCGCCAGAAGGGGGTGTCAAGTACCGATGCCGAGCAGCTCGCCCTCAGCCGCGCCTTTGATAGCTTCTTTGAGCTCAACCTTGAGGGGTGGATACTCTATGCCGATGGCTCTCCTTGCGCCTTTGCGGTCGGCTCGGCGGTCAATTACGACACCTTCTGTATACATATTGAGAAGAGCGACATAGATGTTGAGGGCGCGGGTGCTATGATAAACAACCTTACGGCGGTGGAGCTCGCTGCGCGGTATAAGTATATCAACCGCGAGGACGACTTGGGCCTTGAGGGTCTGCGCCGCGCAAAGCAGAGCTACTATCCCGTAGAGCTGCTGACAAAGCACTCGGCTCTGCAACTTGCTGATTATCAGATGCAACTGCGCGAGCTGTGGATAGATACCTTTGGCGATGACCGTAGTACTATAGACCACTTCTTTGTCCGCCATTTTGACCCCGCGCTGTGCTTTACCCATACGGTCGCAGGGCGCGTGGTGGCTATGCTCTATGTTGTTCCACTTATCTCGGCACAGAGCCGCGTGGCGTATATCTACGCCGTTGCCACAAGTGCCGACTTCCGCCGTCAGGGCATCGCCTCGGCGCTGATGAGCTCGGCACTTAGGAGTATTGAGCAGGCGGGCTTTGACTATGCCGCCCTGATTCCTGCCGATAGCTACGCTACGCGATTCTACGAGCGCTTCGGCTTTAGCCTTACCGATGCACCCTTTGACTTCTCGCCGTTTGATACCGACTACGACTTGGGTACGGGCACTGCGGAGCGGAATGTTGCAATGGTGCGAAAATTCTTGTAACTTTGCGCTATGCTCCGCAAATTGATACATTCACTTCGGTCGCTTATCGTCACGCCCACATGCCCTATCTGTGGTCGTCGCCTGCAACACTCCGAGGGCTTCATCTGCCTGGAGTGCAACCTCTCAGCCCCCTATACACTGCTGTGGCAGAGCCGCGAGAACGCTATGGAGCAGCGATTTTGGGGTGTTGTGCCCATTGAGCGTGCCGCCGCCTTTCTATGGTTTACGGAGGGTAGCCGCTACCGCGCGCTCATACACCAATTCAAGTATCATGGGCAGTGGTATCTGGCAGAGAATATGGGTCGCTGGTTCGCCTCGGAACTCAAGGTCGGCGACTTCCTTGAGGGCGTGGAGCTTATCGTCCCCGTGCCCCTGCATTGGCGCCGCCGTATCATGCGCGGATATAACCAGTCGGAACATATCGCCCACGGCATCAGCCGCGCTACAGGCATCCCTTGCTGCTTTAGCGCCGTTAAGCGCACCGTCCATAACCCTCCTCAGGCGGGGATGAAGTATATCAACCGCTGGGATAATATCAATAACATCTTCTCCGTCCCCCACCCTGAGCGCCTTATCGGTCGCCATATCCTGCTCGTAGACGATGTCTTCACCTCTGGCGCCACTCTCCTCGCCCTCGCTACCCAGATTCACCGCGCCTGCAACGGAAATGTTAAGATATCTGTTGCTACTCTCGCCGCATCCTCCCACCTTGTTTTGTAGTGAAAAGCACGCATTTGCGGCACATCCCTTAAAATTAGCATCGGCTGTTTTAGTCCGGATGGCGATATATTAAAGGCTATTAAGAGTGGCGCAAACTCTTTCTGTACTGCGTAGCGTCGCGTCAGCGACCATTAGTAACCCTTAATATTCCTTAATGCCCCTTAATAAAAAAATCCTCTAAAAAGCCAATAGCCAATGGCTAATAGCCAAAAGTCAAAAAATTTTACTACCTTTGCATATTTGGAATAGTATACTTGAAAATTTGATATTTATGGCGAAGGAGTATAAACAATCACAGAACAACAGAGAGGCGTACAATGCCCTTGTGCCTGAGGCTGAAGTGGCGGGATTAGTACCTCCGCAGGCGGTAGAGCTGGAGGAGGCTGTCCTCGGTGCGCTGATGCTGGAGAGCGACTCGGTAACGATAGTGCAGGAGTATATCTCCGAGGATTCGTTCTACACCGAGGAGCACCGTATCATCTACCACGCCATAAATGAGCTTGCAACGGTAGGCAAGCCCGTAGATATATACACCGTAACGGAGTATCTGAAGGCCAACCGCCAGCTGACAAAGGTGGGTGGTGTGGCATATTTGGCACAGCTGACTCAGAAGATTGGTGCTGCGGCGAATGTGGAGTTTCACGCCCGCATCATCGCTCAGAAGTATGTGCAGCGCGAGCTTATCAGCTCAGCCATAGAGATTCAGCGTCGCTCCTACGACAGTGCTGCCGATGTTACAGACCTTATCGGTTTTGCCGAGAGCTCTATACTCCGCGTTACCGAGGGTCATGTAAAGCGTAGCGTGCAGGACTCGGCCTCTATCCTTGACAAGGCGATAAAGCAGATTGAGGAGGCGGGCAAGAACGACTCTAAGTATAGCGGTGTCTGCACAGGCTTCACAGACCTTGATAATGTGACATTGGGTTGGCAGCCGAGCGACCTTATCATCGTTGCTGCGCGACCATCTATGGGTAAGACCGCCTTTGTGCTCTCCATGGCGCGAAATATGTCTATAGACTACCAGTGTCCTGTGGCGTTCTTCTCGCTTGAGATGTCCGCCGTGCAGCTTATGACCCGACTTATCGTTGCCGAGACGGGCTTGGATAGCAAGCTCATCCGCAGCGGTCAGCTCACCTCCGCCGACTGGAATCACCTGATGGTTGCCAGCAAGCCTCTGGGTCAGGCAAAGCTATTTATTGACGATACTCCGGCGCTCTCAATCTTTGAGTTCCGCTCTAAGGTGCGCCGACTCCATACACACCACGGCATCAAGATTATCATTGTGGACTACCTGCAGCTGATGACGGCGGGTAATGCCAGCAGTGCCAACGGTAACCGCGAGCAGGAGGTGGCATTTATCTCCCGTACGCTCAAGGCTATCGCCAAGGAGCTCAATGTGCCGATTATCGCCCTCTCGCAGCTCTCGCGTAACACCGAGTCGCGTGGCGGTACGAAGCGACCTCAGCTCTCTGACCTCCGTGAGTCGGGAGCTATTGAGCAGGATGCCGATGTTGTGGCATTCATCCACCGCCCAGAGTACTACGGCTTCACCGAGACCGAGGACCACACCAGCACCGCAGGTATCGCCGAGATTATCCTCGCCAAGCACCGAAATGGTGAGGTTACCGATGTCAAGATGCGATTTATCAAGGAGCAGGCTCGCTTCGCAAACCTTACGCTCCAGGCACCTCAGGCGGCAGTTCCTCAGGGCGAGCAGTACGACAATTACGACTCGCAGAGCCCCGCTCCGCAAGCCTCGCCACTGCAGAATATGACGGGTGCGGACGAGTTTTCACTCAACCCGCAGCCTGCCACCCCTCCAGTCGCTCCACCAAACGACGATGTGCCGTTCTAAGGGGCGTAGCGGTGCGTTGCAACTTTCAGCAGTGATGCTGTTGTTCCAGAAAATAGAGACAGACTTAGCAAGCGAGCTTGCAGTCCGCTCTATTTCCCGTAACACCTCCTTCGGAGGATTGAAAGTTGCAAGATAATAGTTAGACTAAAAATAAAAATATTGACATTCCCCCTAAATCCCCCTTTAATCCGCCTAAAGGCGGCTTTTCCTCCTCGCGGCTCGGCATAGTGAGCAAGCACCCTCTGCTCTCGCTCCGCAGCGTCGGTTGTAAAAGGGGGACTTGGTCGCAAAAACGGTCTAACCAAGTTAGACCATTTCTGCTCCGAGGTGCAAAGAGACAGGACGGCAAGGGCTAACGCAGTACAGCGGAGGGGGTTAAGAAAAAGGATATTACTAACTTATAGAACATACCTAAAGATACTATGTTTTTGGAAAATGCCAGCCAGAAGGGTTGGATTGAGGTAATTTGTGGCTCGATGTTTTCGGGCAAGACCGAGGAGTTGATTCGTCGTCTGCGCCGTGCAGAGTTTGCGCATCTGAAGGTTGAGATTTTCAAGCCCTGCATAGATGTGCGCTACTCGGAGGATGAGGTGGTTTCGCACAATGCAACAACGATTCGCTCTACGCCTGTAGAGTCGTCGCAGAATATTCTGCTGCTCGCCTCGGATGTGGATGTTGTGGGCATTGACGAGGCTCAATTTTTTGACCCAGGCATCGTGGATGTATGTCGCACGCTTGCCAACAGCGGTATTCGCGTGATTGTTGCAGGTCTGGATATGGACTATCTGGGCAACCCCTTTGGCCCTATGCCTGCGCTGATGGCTACGGCGGAGTATGTTACCAAGGTGCACGCCATCTGTGTTCGCTGTGGCAACCTCGCCCACCACTCGCACCGCCTCACTACCGACAACAAGTTGGTGATGCTGGGCGAGAAGGATACCTACGAGCCAATCTGCCGCCACTGTTTTGCCGAATTGTCCAAAAATGAACAATAAAAAGTAGCTGTTTGCGTTAGAAAAGAAAAATTAGATAAGATATGAGCGAAGTTATAAACATCAAGGAGCTCAATGAGCGTATTGAGCGCGAATCACTTTTTGTAGATACCCTGCGTCAGGAGATGGGCAAGGTTATCGTTGGTCAGAGCCATCTGATTGACACCCTGCTCATTGGCCTGCTCTCCAATGGACACATCCTGCTGGAGGGTGTTCCTGGACTGGCTAAGACGCTGGCTATCACCACATTGGCTAAGGCTGTAGATGCCGATTTCTCGCGTATACAGTTTACCCCCGACCTGCTCCCTGCAGATGTCGTAGGTACGCTTATCTACTCGCAGAAGAGCGAGGAGTTTACCGTGCGCAAAGGTCCGGTATTTGCCAACTTCGTGCTTGCCGACGAGATTAACCGTTCGCCAGCCAAGGTGCAGTCGGCACTGCTGGAGGCTATGCAGGAGCGTCAGGTGACCATCGGCGAGAATACTTTCCGCCTGCCAGAGCCATTCCTTGTCCTTGCGACCCAGAACCCGCTGGAGCAGGAGGGTACCTATCCGCTGCCAGAGGCGCAGGTAGACCGATTTATGCTCAAGGTGAAGATTTCGTACCCTAAGAAGTCGGAGGAGCGTGACATTGTCCGTATGAACCTCTCGGGTGCGGGTATGCCACAGCCAAATAAGATTATCACTCCGCAGGATATTGTCCGTGCGCGTCGCGTGGTGGAGGATGTCTATATGGACGAGAAGATTGAGAAGTATATCGTAGATATAATCTTCGCCACCCGCGAGCCTAAGGAGTACAACCTTGAGAAGCTGCAGTCGCTTATCGCCTATGGCGGTTCGCCTCGTGCAAGTATCTCGCTGGCTAAGGCTGCGCGTGCATACGCCTTTATCCGTCGTCGCGGATATGTTATCCCTGAGGATGTGCGTGCCGTATGTCACGATGTGCTGCGCCACCGTATAGGTCTTACCTACGAGGCTGAGGCGGAGAATATCTCTACCGAGGAGATTATCACCGAGATTCTTAACAATGTCATCGTGCCATAATGGGTAGCAGCGAGAGCGATATTCTGAAGCGGGTACGAAAGATAGAGATCAAGACCCGAGGGCTGTCGAATGAGATTTTCGCAGGAAAGTATCATACGGCATTCAAGGGTCGTGGTATGTCCTTCGCCGAGGTTCGCGAGTATCGTATTGGCGACGATGTGAGGGATATTGATTGGAATGTTACGGCTCGCTCGCGTACGCCCCATATCAAGATTTATGAGGAGGAGCGCGAGCTGACGATGATGCTCGTGGTGGATGTCAGCGGCTCGGGGGCCTTCGGTTCTACGGAGCAGACCAAGCGCAGCGTGATTACCGAGATTGCGGCTGTGTTGGCATTCTCGGCGGCACAGACGGGCGATAAGGTGGGTTGCATATTCTTCTCCGACAAGGTGGAGAAGTTTATCCCGCCAAAGAAGGGTCGTAGCCATATCCTGATGATTATCCGCTCGCTTATAGAGTTTACCCCTTCGTCCGACGGCACTGCACTCTCGGAGGCGGTGCGCTACCTTACCAATGTAAATAAGAAGCGCTGCACAGCCTTCATTCTCTCGGACTTTATCGTCCCTAAGGGCGATATGACCCCGCTGGAGGATGCACTCAAGATTGCCACCTCGCGCCACGACCTTGTGGCTATCCGCGTCAGTGACCCGCGCGATAAGGCTCTGCCAGATGTGGGTATTATTGAGATGCGCGACGCCGAGAGTGGGCAGAAGGTGTGGGTAGATAGCTCGTCAGCAGCCGTGCGCGACTACTTTGCCCGCTACTGGCTTGAGCGCGAGCAGAGCATAGATACCCTGCTCAAGCACAACCGTATAGATACGGCAGATGTTACCACCGATGCAGACTATGTTGCCGAATTGATAAAACTCTTCAAACAGAGATGATTACGCGACTAAGATATATACTTACTGCACTGCTTCTGCTCGTAGCCCTTCAGCTGCGGGCACAGAGTGTTACACCCACCGTCACGGCGCATATTGAGCCCGATAGCATCACTATCGGCGACCGCTTTACGCTCACCATAGATGTAGAGAAGGACTTGGTGCAGAGCCTCTTCTTCCCAGCCTTCGCCATCGGCGAGCAGGGTATAGGTGGCGGCACTGAGGAGCAGGGCGGAGAGAACGCCGAGGCAGCTACGCAGACCCCTCAGCGACCACAGTTTGGCATTATTGAGTGCCTTGAGGACCACCCCGTAGATACCATTAAGCAAGAGGGTCGTCGTCTGCACCTGCGCAAGCGATATACACTGACGGCCTTTGACGAGGGCATCTACAACCTCGGTCGCCCGGCGGTGCTCTATGCTGATAAGAATATCGTTGATACCCTCTATGGTGTGCGCGACTCGCTCCGCCTTGTGGTTACAACATTCAAGATTGACTCTACCGCCCGCCTGTGCGACATCAAGCCCGTAAAGACCCTCCCATTCAAGTTCGGTGAGATTTCGGGCTACCTGACCGTTGCCCTTGCCGTTCTGGCACTTATTGGCGTGGCGATATACCTGCTTGCTCGCTACCTTGCAAAGCGTGGCAAGAGTATCACAGACCTATTCAAGCCAGAGCCTCCACTGCCAGCGCATATTGTCGCTATTACCGCCCTGGAGAGCCTGAAGAATCAGAAGCTGTGGCAGAATAACAAACATAAGGAGTACTACTCGGCACTCTCGGACATCCTGCGCACATACCTTGACGGTCGCTTTGGTGTGGGGGCTATGGAGATGACTACCGACGAGATTTTGGCGGCTATCTCCTCTCTTGATCTGCCAAAGAAGAGCGCTATGGACCTTGTTAGCGTGCTCCGCGATGCCGACTTGGTAAAGTTCGCTAAGGCGGTCTTTGAGGCGTCGGAGAACGAGGAGGCATACGATAAGGTCTACTACTTTGTTGAGGAGACCAAGCCTGTAGAGATTACTGACGAGGAGCAAAATGGGGAGGATAAGTAGATGAAACAGAGGATATTAACTATCATATTGACCCTTGTCGCGGTGCTGTTTGCGACCGATGCCTTTGCGCAGCGTATGCCCGAGCGAGGCCTTGTGCGTAAGGGTAACCGCCAGTACAATCGTGCCGACTATAAGGGTAGTGTAGACAGCTACTCGCGTGCGCTGCAGCACGACCCAAATAGCTTTGAGGCGAAGTTTAATACCGCCAATGTGCAGTACCGCATGGCGTTTCAGGATACCACGACGGTAAATAACCAGATGCTCAGCAAGGCGGAGAATACCCTGCGCAAACTGGCTCAGGACTCCACCCGCACAGATATTGAGCGTGGCGATGTGCAGTACAACCTCGGCAATACCCTCTTTGCGCAGCAGAAGCTGCAGGATGCGCTGGACTGCTACCGCAACGCTATGCGATTTAACCCCGACGATAAGGAGGCTAAGTTCAACTATGCCCTGACTAAGGAGCTGCTCAAGCAACAGCAAAATCAGCAAAATCAGCAACAGCAGAACCAAAATCAAGACAATCAGAACCAAGACCAAAATCAGCAACAACAGCCTGAAAATCAGGACGATAAGCAGGATAATCAGGACCAGCAGAACAACCAGAACGAGCAGGATAACCAAGACCAAAATCAAGACCAGCAGGACGAGCAACAACAGCCGTCCGAGCCTCAAATCTCCGAGCAGGAGCAGCAGGCGATGTTAGAGGCCATCCAGGCTCAGGAGGATAAGACGCAGGAGAAGCTGAAGGAGAAGAAGGGCGTCCTCATCCGCGGCGGCAAGAACTGGTAGGATGGGGTAGAAATACCATAAACCTACGGCTCTACCGAGTACCTAAAGAAGGACGCAAAAAGGAAAAATTTAATAACCATCGCCTATGGCGATACCACAGAAAAAGCTAATGGCTAATGGCCAACGGCTAAAGGCTAACTATGGAATTTGCATCACCGAAAATATTGTGGTTTCTACTACTGCTCGTGCCACTTGTGGCGTACTATGTATACCGTAGTCGTCAGGGTGGCGCGGCACTTACCGTATCCACAACAGATACAGTTAGGCGTGCGCCGAAGAGCTGGCGATACTATCTTCGCCACATACCTTTTGTGCTTCGTTGCGCAGCCCTCTCGCTCATTGTGGTGGCTATAGCGCGCCCACAGAGTGCCGAGCACTACACAAACACCACTACCGACGGTATTGACATTGTGCTGGCGGTGGATGTCTCCACATCTATGCTTGCCAAGGACTTTATGCCCGACCGTCTGAGTGTAGCCAAGGAGGTTGCGGCGGAGTTTATCGGCGACCGCACGGGCGACAGAATAGGTATTGTGGTCTTTGCGGGCGAGTCCTTCACCCAGTCGCCACTCACCACCGACCAGAGCTCGTTGCAGACGATGATTGGGCGCATTCGCAGCGGAATTATTGAGGATGGTACGGCTATAGGTAATGGTCTGGCGACATCTATCAACCGTCTGCGCGAAAGCGATGCCAAGAGTAAGGTGGTAATCCTGCTGACCGACGGAGTGAACAACCGCGGCGAGATCTCTCCGCTTACGGCGGCGCAGATTGCTCAGGATATGGGCATCAAGGTCTACACCATCGGCATCGGTCGCAAGGGCACAGCTCCATATCCGATTTTTGACGAGCGTGGCCGCGAGGTGGATGTTGTAAATATGAAGGTTGAGATTGACGAGCAGGTGTTGCGTCAGATTGCCTCGCAGACGGGTGGCGAGTATTTCCGCGCGACAGACAAGCAGACCCTTGAGGCTATCTACGAGCAGATTAACACCCTTGAGAAGAGCACCGTAGAGGTTGAGAACCGCACGCTGCTGCACGAGGAGTATCTGCCATTTGCGCTGCTGGCGCTGCTCTCTCTGCTGCTTGAGTTTGTAATAAATCGTATACTCCTTAAACGCATACCGTAATGTTTCAGTTTGCAAACCCACATATACTCTGGTTGCTGCTTGTCGTGCCCGCTATGGTGGTGATTCTGTTCGCCCTAAGCCAGTTGCGCAAGCGTAACATTGCCAAGTTCGGTAACCCGCAGCTGCTCAAGAGCCTTATGCCCGACCTCTCGTCGTGGCGCACAAAGACCAAGAGCCTGCTCTTCCTTACGGCCGTTACTGCCGTTATCTTCGCCGCGGCACGCCCACAGTTTGGCTCTAAGCTGCGCGAGCAGAAGAGTCAGGGCATAGAGATGATGCTCGTGGTGGATGTCTCCAACTCAATGCTTACTGAGGACTTCGCTCCCAACCGCCTTGACCGCACCCGCTATGCTATAGATAAGCTCTTCGCCTCTATGAATCAGGACCGCGTGGGACTTGTTGTCTTTGCGGGCGAGTCTAAGGTGCAGCTGCCAATTACTACCGACTACCGTATGGCGCGTAGCTTTACCAAGCGCCTCTCGCCCGAGCTTGTCGCTGTGCAGGGCACGGAGATAGGTCAGGCACTTGACCTCGCCTCGCTATCATTCTCCAAAAACCGCGATGCTGGGCGTGTGATAATACTTATCACTGATGGCGAGACGCACGACAATGCCGCTCTGGATGCCGCTAAGCGTGCTGCCGAGCAGGGTATACGCATCTATGCCGTAGGTATCGGTACGCCTGAGGGCGCCCCTGTGCGTGTTGGTGGCGAGCTGCTTAAGGACGAGAACGACGAGATTGTCGTCAGCCGCCTCAACGAGGAGCTGCTCCAGCAGATTACCGCCGCTACGGGTGGTGGATATATCCGCGCAACAAATGCCGCCTTTGGTCTGGAGGAGATTGTGGAGGAGATTGAGAAGATTGAGCAGGGCGAGCTCACAACCCTCGCCTTTGAGGAGTACAACGAGCAGTTCCAATGGATACTCGCCGTGGCTGCGGTGCTGCTGGTGCTGGAGAGCCTGCTGCTGCCACGCCGAAATCCTCGCCTGCGAAGGTTTAATATCTTCCGATAGGGCAGATTGCTATAGATACCCCGACTACTATAAGTAGTCGGGGTATCTTTGTTTTGTGCGCAGGGGACAAAATATGCAATTTTCCGTCTTATATATACTGCAAATAGGCTTTTTAGATAAAAATTTATAAATAAAACCATAAAAAACTAAAAATCAACTCTATGAAAAGGTTTCTTCTTTCACTTTTCTGCCTTTCGGCTCTGGTGAGTGGTTGTACCGACACCGCTCCGGAGATTGAGAAGCAGATACCGGAAAAGCTGCAGACCCCAATGGGATTGGCTATCGACGAGGCGACGGTAACATCGACCTCCTTTGTAGCCTCTTGGGAAGCTCTTGCAAGCGACGATGTAAAGGCTTATGTGTTGGAGTACAAGCCTATTGATGGCTCTGAGTACACCGAGCAGAGTGCCTACACCAACAACTGCACCGTAACGGGTCTGCAGCACTCTACAACCTATGTTGTGCGTCTGCGTGCCCTCTCGGCTCATGGCGAGCAGTACCACTCGGACTACACCGCAGAGCTGGAGCAGGAGACGCTCATCATCTTTGTTGTCACCCCGCCAGAGAATCTCCGCATCGTGGATAGCAAGCTCACATCCTCCTCTGTGCTTGTGGAGTGGGATGCTGTGGAGAACGCTATCGGCTATGTTGTCACCTGCACAGCTGCCGATACAGGCGCGGTAGTTACAGAGCGTACCGAGCAGACAAGCCTCACTGTTCGCGGTCTTGAGCCAAATACTCAGTACGACATCAAGGTTAAGAGCTGCTCTCGCTCGGGCGAGCAGTACGACTCTGAGTACAGCAGCAGCCTTGTGGCAAAGACTAAGGTTCGCGGTGGCGGTATCTTTACCTCTTCGGATCTGATGGCGTTTGTTCAGGCGCTGGAGAGCGAGTATGCCGAGACGGGAACTGCTTACGGTATGGACTATGTAGACGAGAATGGCGTTGTCAATATCAAGGACAACATTGATATGGCAGGTATTGAGTTTGCGCCAATCTCCAACTTCAGCGGTATCCTGGATGGTAATGGCTTTACAATCAGCAACCTCAAGATTGCCACCTATGGCGAGAATACAGGTCTGTTTGCAACCCTTACAAATGCTACTGTTCGCAATCTGAACCTTGACAGCAGCTGCACCATCACCGTTACAAACCTCTCTGGCGCATCCTATGCGGGTGCTGTTGTGGGTAGCATTTCGGGCGACTGTACCTTTGAGAATATCACCTCAAATGTAACTCTTTCGGGTGCTACATATATGGGCGGTATCGCAGGTTCGGCTACTAAGGCAAATGGCACAGTGCTCTTTAAGAACTGTAAGAACTACGGTACATTGACCTACCCAGATATGACAGCCGTTGCCAATATATCATTTGGTGGTATCTGTGGCGGAAGTGAGAAGGGTGTAACCTACGACGGCTGTACAAACTATGGCGCTATAACTGTGAACTCTACAGGTGGAAATAAGTATAATGTTGCTGGCGGTATCGTGGGCATCGGCTCCGACCAGGATATGTTCGGTTGTGCTAATGAGGGTGCGATACAGATGAACTGCCGCGGCGCGAACAACATCTACGCTGCAGGTATGGTTGGTCGTGCACACCGCATACACGCCGAGAACTGTACAAATAGCGCAAATATCTCTATCTCAGAGAGCTCTGACGGTCAGGCGGTTTACTTGAGTGGTCTGTTTGGAACTATTGAGGGTACTGCTCTCCGCGAGACTAAGGTCTACAAGTGCTCTAACAGCGGAAATATTGCTGTCAAGTGTACCAACGCTAAGGATGTTCAGGTGGGCGGTATTATGGGCTGGATTAAGGTATCTGGTTGCGAGATTAGCGAGTGTACCAATAGCGGAAACCTCTCTATGACCTCTGCCTATACAGGCTCTTATGTTGCAGGTATCGTATCTATCCAGACCAGCACCTTGGCTGAGTCGGAGATTAAGACCATATCAAAGATTCTCAACTGCTCTAATACGGGAAATATCAGCTACACTGGCTCTGAGAGCAATAGCGCATGGAATGCCCCTGCAGGTATCTGCGGTAAGTGTACTGCCGACTTCCTTATAGAGGGTTGCGAGAACCGCGGTAACATCACCTCGGACAATACTACCCGTTCAAATCCGGCAGGTATCGGCTCGGAGATTAACTGCGATGTTGTGAACTGTACCAACTACGGTACTATCTACACCACCTCTTGGCATCAGGACTACTATAGCGCAACAGCGGGTATTATCGCTCGCTACCAGACTAAGGGCAAGACCATTCGTGGCTGTAAGAACTACGGCACAGTCGCCTATGCTGGCAAGGGCTTCAGAAAGGCAAATGCCAATAAGGGTATTGTCGGTCAGGCGGGTATCTGCGCTCTGCTCTACGCTGGTGATGTGGAGAACTGCGAGAACTACGGTACTATCCTGGGCAACACCTACGACGCATCGCACGGCTTGGCATCTTACCTCAACGCTAAAGGTGCTATCGTCGGCTGGGGCGGTGCAAATTCGGCGGTAACTATCTCTGGTTGTAAGGTCGGCGGCGCTATTGGCGAGTGCGACGAGACTACAGAGGATCTGGGCGCAAGCAAGGCTACATCTATTACAGCCGATAACTATACCAATTATATATATGGTGGCGACGCTAAGAATGGCGTTACCGCTACTGGTTGCACATTTGGTCAGCAATAAACACTTTTGATTTTCATAAATTTCAGTACTCAGGGGGCTGCCCATGTAGCCCCCACACAAAAACAGAACAACAATGACACAGAAGAAGATCTACACAACCCCTATCATTGAGGATATGGTATGTTTGGTTGAGCGCGGTTTTACAGTTTCAGAGCCAGGCGCGAGCTTTAAGGATTATACCGAGGAGGAGCTCGGCTGGTAGTAGTGTAACAATAAAAAAATGGAGAAAACTATGAAAAATATTAGCAGATTTTTTGTTGCGGCACTTGCTCTTATTGGCGTAACATCTTGTAATACAGCACCTGTTGAGGAGGTAAGCCTCTCAACTACAACTATTACGGCGTCTTTTGCCGATAGCCGTACAACACTCTCTGAGGGTGTTAAGACCCTCTGGGCAGAGTACGACGCTATTGAGGTTAATGGCGTAACCTTCACCCTTAAGTCTGGCGCTGGCGAGGCTACCGCAGTTTTTGAGTCTACAACCCCACTGGCAGCGGCTGAGAGCTATACAGCTACATACCCTGCAGGCGTAAGTGCTATCGCTAAGAGTCAGATTGCCCTCGCTGGTACCTTTGACCCAGAGGCTGCACTGGCTGAGGCTACTGGTAGCGATGCAAATAACCTCGTTTTTGAGCACCGCCACGCGCTGCTTAAGTTTGAGCTTGCTGCCCCTGCCTCTAAGGTGGAGATTGCGGGCTACGAGATTGCTGCCCCTAATGGTCAGATGGAGGCTCAGACTGCCTACTACCTCGCTGTTGAGGCTGGTACATACGCAGGTCTTACCGCAACTGTTGATGGCGTAGCGGTTAAGAGCACCGAGAGTAGCGTTGAGGTTGCAAATGGTAAGATTCTCAACCTCGGCACTCTGCCAAATGGCACTGCTGCAGAGCAGAAGGGTATCCGCACCGCTGCTGACCTTGTCGCTTTCGCTGCAAACCCTGCAGGCGATGAGTATAAGGACGAGAATGGCGTTGTGAATATCCTCGCAAATATCGATATGAAGGATGTTGCTTGGACCCCAATCACCGACTTTGCTGGTACTCTTGATGGTAACAACCATACTATTGATAATCTGGTGGTTGCAACTACTGAGTCAAGCGCTGCGCTGTTCAAGAATTTGACCGATGCGACTATTCAGAATCTTACAATCGGTAGCGGTTGTAGCTTCTCTGCCTCTGGCGTAGATAGCAATAACAACACCTATGTAGGCTCTGTTGTTGCTCGTGTTCTCACTGGCGCAACTATTAAGAATGTGACAAACTACGCAGCTGTTAGCGGTGGTAGCCAGATGGGTGGTATCTGCGGTGCTGCAGACCTTAAGAAGGGCGATGTGCTGTTTGAGAACTGTACAAACTATGGCTCTGTGACCTTCCCTGCACAGGCAACTACTGCAAATACTGATATTGGCGGTATCTGCGGTCATAATGAGACTGGCGTAACATATCGCAACTGCGTGAACGAGGGTGCTGTAAGCAACTACTCTACAAGCGGTGCGCACTATAACCGAGTTGGTGGTCTTGTAGGTCTTGCTTCTGACCATGTTATGGAGGATTGTACCAATAAGGGCGAGGTTAAGATGGATAGCCGTGGTGCAAGCCGTATCTGGGTCGGTGGTCTTGTTGGTAACTGCTACCGAGGCACCGTTCTGAATGTATCAAATGTTGGTAATGTGGTTGTTCCAGACGCTACACAGAGTACTTCAGCTGCATATATCGCAGGATGTTTCGGCTCTTTGGAGGGTAATACATATCCAACAGACGGCTCTTACTATAGCTATAAGGGCTGTAGCAACTCGGCATCAATCGCTATAAATATCACCCCTACATCAGACACCGTTCTTGGTGGTATTATCGGTCTGCTCTATCTGCCAGATGTAAAGATTGAGGAGTGTACAAATAGCGGAGCAATGACTCTGAGCTATGGTAAGGCTAACTCTTGCCTTGGTGGTATTCTCGGTGTTGCAGCTAAGAAGTCAGAGACTAAGATTGACAAGGGAGCAGTGATTCTCAACTGCGAGAATACTGGTGCTATAACCTTTAACGAGACTACAAATACCGACTGGGTACATGTCGGAGGTATTGTTGGTGGTCACACACATACTCTTGCATTCTCTATTGAGGGGTGTACCAACCGTGGTGCTGTAACCGTATCTTCTAAGAGCCGTTCAAACCCTGGTGGTATCATCTCTCAGGCTCAGTGCGATGTTAAGGACTGCACAAACTACGGTACAATCTACTCTACATCTACTCATGTAGACTACTATAGCGGTACTGGTGGTATTGTAGCTCGTCTGAACACTTCAGGTAAGACCGTAAGTGGCTGTACAAACTACGGTACTATTATATATAACGGTAAGGGCTTCGGAAGTGCAAGTACCAAGAATGGTATCGTAGGTCAGGGCGGTATCGCAGGCCTTGCAATCTATGGTACAATTACAAACTGCGCAAACTATGGTGTAGTTCTGGGTAACGACTATGACGCATCTCTGGGCGCAGCAGAGTATATAAACGCTAAGGGCTCTATTGCAGGATGGGCTGCAGAGAAGGGCGCTGTAACCATCTCTGGCTGTACTGTTGGTGGTGCAGTTGGCTCTTGCGTTGATACTGACGAGGATATGGGTGCTGCTAAGGCTACGGCTGTTACCGCCGACAACTATGCAGACTATATCTACGGTGGTGACGCTGGTAAGGGCGTAACTGTTACCGACTGCGTATTTGGTACTGCTGCTAATTAATAGTAACTTAGCGCTATGAAACTCAATAGATTTTTTATCTCTCTCTTCGCTCTGGCGGCCCTCATCTTTGTGGGCTGCACAGAGAGCGGGGATGACACAGGCTCTGGTAGCGGCTCAAATACACCTAAGCCAGGGGCTATAGAGGTTGCCGAGGGCAAGGACCTTGTGGGTTATGTGCTCTGGGACGACGGCTCGCCAGCGAAGGGTATTGTGGTGAGCGACGGCTTCAGCTGCACCACAACAGACGAGGCGGGTATCTACCAGCTGACACGCAACATAAACGCCCGCAATGTATTTATCTCCTTCCCTGCAACGGCGGAGATTACCGTAAAGAAGAATCAGATTCCCGACTTCTTCCACTCTTTCAATGCGGCGGCAAATGGCGTTATCCGTCACGACTTCTCTATCGTAAGGCGTAAGACTGCCACTCCGCGACGCTTCCAGCTCATCGTCTTTGCCGACTCGCAGATTCGTCTGCAGCGCTTTGGCGAGCACTTCTCAAAGGACTTCTGTCCCGATGCTAACAAGACGGTTGCAGAGTCAAACCTGCCAACGGTAGGTATCACCTGCGGTGACGATGGCGACGACAACCTCTGGCACCAGAAGCGCGACGGCGAGGATATGACCTTCCAGACCGTTGCCGACTGCTATGGCGCGCTGAGCTTCCCGATGTTCCACTGCGCGGGTAACCACGACCACGATAAGTCGCACTCTGTACCTGCTGCTACGGGCACGGACGACGAGAACTACATGCCATACTACTACGCTTCTATCAAGCCGTTTGAGAAGGCGTTTAATCCGGTGGACTACTCGTTTAACTATGGCAATGTTCACTTTGTGATTATGGACAATATCCGCTACTACGGCCCTTCGTCCTACACCATCGGCTTTACCGACGAGCAGATTGAGTGGCTGCGTCAGGATTTGAGCTATGTGCCTACCACTATGGCTGTATTTATCAGCCTGCACGCCTCTTACTACCGTCGCAATATGGAGAATAAGGAGGAGCTTGCCAAGCTGATTGCTCCTTATGCCAACAAGTGGTTCTTCATCGGCCATTCTCATGTAAATCGCTATAGCGAATTTACCGACGAGCATGCGGGCAAGGTGACCGAGTGGATGCTTGCAACACCTATGGGCGTATTCTATCGCTCCAATGTAAACCATACGGGCGAGCCAGTTGGCTACGGCGTGCTTACCATTAGCGGCACCGAGGTTATCGACCGCTACTACAAGTGCGCATACTATGACCGTAGTGTGCAGGGTCGCCTCTACGACACCTCTAAGTTCTCTACTTGGAGCACCGAGAGTGATACCGACGGTGTGGCGTGGAAGGATAAGGTTGTGGGCGTAGTGTTTGAGAAGAGCCAGACCTCTGCCGGTCACCGCGACCTGTGGACCGTAGAGCTGTGGGAGGACGACCAGTTTTCGTCTGTGATGACCCGCTACACGGGTAAGGACTATGGTATCTACGATATGTTGCTCAAGACCGACTTCAAGTCTAAGTACCTGAACATTGACGAGCATCCGTCAGTTGTCCTCTATAAGGCTATTCCGAAGAGCAAAACCTCTAAGAAGAGTATGCGCCTTGTAGACTGGATGGGTCGCGAGTACTGGGTCAAGGATGTGACCACCTCTATGGACCACATGCTTACCGGTATGGAGAATGGAGGTAAGTAGCAGATAGTAAGCGAGTTATGGCAAAGAAAATCACCCACTTACAGTTGGAGGGCAAGAGTGCCAACGAGTGTTTTGAGTTGCTCTATAATACCTATATAGACCAGCTCTACGCCTTCGGTGTGGGTATGGGTGCCAATCACACCTTTGTCAAGGATGCCATACACGATGTCTTTCTGGCTATGCTAACCAAGAAGCGCGACCTTAGTCAGATTCGCGATATAGAGTCCTACCTCTTCCGTGCCCTCAATAACCGCATTGTAGATGGTTGGCGCGGACATACGCAGAGTGTGGGTATGGAAGCTCTGGTGCAGGTTAGTGTAGAGCCTTCGCAGGCGGAGCGTATGGACGAGGCGTATATCGCCACGCAGATGGCTTCGCACCTCAACCTTGTAATGCAGCAGCTGACATATAGCCAGCGCAGTGCAGTCTACCTGAGAATTGTCAGCGATATGAAGTATAGCCAAATTGCCGCTATCCTCAACTGCACCGAGCACGCTGCTCGCAAGTTTGTCTCCAAGGGTCTGGCAAACCTTCGTAAACATCAGAGTGAGTTAGGTAAATGGATTAAGAGTAATTAACAATGATAAAGTATCTTACAAATATAGATTTTGTTCTTTGGAGCCTTAAGGGTCAGCCTGCAGGCTCCAAGTGGAGCAGCTATGCTGAGAAGCACCCTGGGGATGCGCAGTTTCAGAGGGCTTTATCTGTGGTGAAGCGTCTGAGTTTCTGCCGCCCATCCCTCTCCGAGCAGGAGAAGCAGCAGCTCTTCAACGCTATCCTTGCAGATGGGGGTCTTGCAAAGGCTCGCCCTCGCAGCTTGTGGCCTACTGTGCGCCGCGTGGCGGTGACGCTTGCCGCTTGCCTTGTGGTGGGCGTGGCAGGTGTGGCGCTCTTTAATGGCCTTAATAATCAGGAGGATGTTCAGGCCGTTCAGAGTGCACTTCCGCAGCTGAGCAGCATCGCTATGCCCGAGAGTATCACCATCCTTAGCGATGGTCAGCAGCAGAGCCTCATGACCATACTGGCAAGGGTAGAGTGCAACGAGCAGGGCGATATAGTTGTTGCGGGGCAGAGGGTTGCAAGCGCTTGCAGCTCGCCATTTGATATCCTCGTGCCTGCGTCGCACCGCGCTGTGGTGACGCTTGCCGACAATACCAAGATTTGGCTCAACGAGAACACTCGCCTGCGCGTCAATTCGCAGTGTGGCAGCGGTGCTCGTAGCGTGGAGATTGACGGCGAGGGATATTTTGATGTTACCCACAACCCCGACAGCCCATTCAGAGTTCTGGGTCAGGACTTGGTGGCTGTGGTCAAGGGTACATCGTTTGATATCCGCAGCACCTCGGCTCCCGATGCAACGCAGTATGTTGTGCTTGTAGAGGGTCAGGTGGATGTAGATATGCCCGCCATTGGCGAGAGTGTCTCCCTTGCGCCGTCGCAGATTCTCAACTACAACAACGACTGTTATATGACAACCAAGACCGATGTGAGCAGCTACACCAGCTGGCGCGAGGGCTCTATTGCCATATCTTCCGACAGCATTGTGGATGTGATAACCAAGATTGCCGACTACTACGCCATAGAGGTGGAGTACGACGCAGGCGTCTCGCAGCTGAGCTGTTCGGGTCGTTTGGTGCTCTTTGACGATGTGAAGCAGACCCTTGATGTGCTGACAAATATTATCCCTATCAGCTACAAGTGGCGCGGCAAGAAGCTCTATATAGAGTCAAATTAGAAAATGTCAACAAAAATAATAATCTAAAAAAACTATCTATGAAACAATTTTTCCGAACCAACAACCTTGTGGCAAGGTGTGCTCGCCTCTGTGCGCTCGTTGCTGCTATGGTTCTACTGCTTGGTGTAGGCGTAGAGGCTCAGGCCGCCGAGGCGGAGCAGCAGAGGGGCAGTCTTGTGACACTTCGCCTCAACTCTGTTTCGCTCGTGCAGCTCTTTGATGCTATTGAGGCCCAGAATGGATACTCGTTTATCTGGGACGAGAAGCTACACTCCAAGCTCCAGCACCGCGTAACGGTAGATGTTACCGATGTGCCTATTGAGCAGCTGCTCAGCTCTAAGCTGGCAGGTACAGGCCTGACCTTCAAGATTATAGAGAAGCAGGTGATGATTAAGCAACAGCAGCAGAGCTCTCAGCCATCATCCCAGCAGACCGAGTTCTCGGGTGTGGTAATCTCGGCAACGGACAATAAGCCTATCCTGGGCGTTAGCGTCTATGTTGAGGGCACTACTATCGGTACGCTTACCGACGATCAGGGTCGTTACTCTATCACCGTGCCAGCATCGGCGGCTAACATCAGCTTCTCATACCTCGGCTTTGAGGAGAAGACGCTGCCTACCTCGCAGCCGCTGCTCTTCTCGCTGGTGACCCTTATTGAGCAGAACACCACTATGGACGAGGTTGTAGTTGTCGGCTTCGGTCGTCAGAAGAAGGAGTCGCTCGTGGGCTCAATCTCTACCATCTCGCCTTCAAAGCTCAAGATGACAACCTCAAACCTCTCCTCTTCATTTATCGGTAAGGTTGCGGGTATCGTCTCTGTGCAGTCCTCTGGTGAGCCTGGTGCCGACGGTTCAAGTTTCTGGATTCGCGGTATCAGCACCTTCGGCTCAAATAAGGAGCCACTCATCATCCTTGACGGTGTGGAGATTGACAAGACCATCCTCAACTCTATCGCTCCAGAGACCATTGAGCAGTTCTCAATCCTCAAGGATGCGACCTCTACAGCTCTCTATGGCTCTCGCGGTGCGAATGGCGTTATGCTCATCACGACCAAGAGCGGTGCAAACTCCGAGAAGATGGCTATCAATGTCCGCGTGGAGAATGGTTGGTCTATGCCTACCCGTATCACCCCTGTGGCAGATGGTGTGACATATATGGAGAACTACAACGAGGCTCGTCGTATGCGCGAGATGGCAGAGCATTTTACTATTGATAAGATTGAGAATACCAAGTTGGGCACCAACTCAATTATCTACCCGAACAACAACTGGTACAAGATGCTGTTCAAGGACTTCTCGATGAATCAGAATGTAAATGCCAATATCCGCGGTGGTAGCAAGAAGATTGACTACTTCCTCAATGTCTCTGTGCATAACGAGGATGGTATGCTCCGCAATACCAAGATGTCAAACTACAAGACCAACGAGAATATGCAGAAGTACACCTTCCAGAGCAATATCTCGGCAAATGTCACCAACACTACCAAGGTGGCTCTGAAGATGACCACCCAGCTGATGACCCGCAAGGGTAGCTCGGCAGTGGCTTCAGACCTGTTTGGCTATACCATGACCGTAAACCCAGTAGACTTCCCTGCATACTTCCCTGCGCAGGAGGGCGACGAGCATGTCCGCTACGGTAACGCTCCAGGTTGGGACGGTGGTGCGGCGCAGACCAACCCACTGGCTATCCTCAACCGCGGCTACTGTAATAAGTTCTGGGGCAATGTGCTGGCTACATTCACCATTGACCAGGACCTGAAGTTCATCACCGAGGGTCTGAAGATTGGCGGTCTGGCATCGTTCAAGAACTACACCTACTCTAACACTTGGAACCAGCTCAACCCATACTACTACAACCTTACCGACTACTGGATGGGTGCAGATGGTAACTATGTCTACGATATGATGGAGATTGGTACTGTAGGAAGCAGCTACCTCACCCCAGGCGTATCTAATAGCGGTAACCGTATCTTCAACTTCCAGGTTACAGCCGACTATGCCCGCACCTTCGGTCGTCACGATGTGGCAGCAACACTGGTATACCACCAGCGCGAGACTATCGCCAATGTCCCTACGGCAAACCAGAACGAGATTCTTCCTTACCGCGAGCAGGGTCTGGCAGGTCGTGTGACATACGCCTTTGACTCTCGCTACCTCTTTGAGGCTAACTTCGGTTATAACGGCTCGGAGAACTTCTATGCTAAGAACCGTTGGGGCTTCTTCCCTTCAGTGGCTGTGGGTTGGGTTATCTCCAACGAGCCATTCTTCTACAAGGCTAAGGATGTTGTCTCGCTGCTCAAGCTGCGTGCTTCGTATGGTCTTGTGGGTAACGACTCGCTGCCTATGCGATTTGCATACCTTACCCTTGTGAATATGAACTCTACCGACAACGAGTTTAGAGGCTACTTCGGCGGTGACGAGTTTAAGATTTACAACGGTATTCAGGTTACCCGCTGGGGTAATACAGATGCAACATGGGAGGTGAGCCGCAAGCTCAACATCGGTCTGGAGATTGGTCTGTTCAACGACCTGACTATCATGGCAGACTTCTTCCACGAGCAGCGTAACGATATCTTTATGCTCCGCCGCTCTATCCCTGCATCGTCGGGCTTCCAGGAGTCTACTCCGTATGCAAATATTGGTGCTGTGCTCAACCGCGGTGTGGATATGTCGCTGGAGTACAACAAGGCTATCAATAAGGACCTTGTAATCTCTGTTCAGGGTACATTTACATACGCCCATAACGAGGTTACAGCTAAGGACGAGCCTAAGTACAAGAATAGCTATCAGGAGCTTGTGGGCAAGCCTATCAACTCTATCTACGGCTATGTTGCCGACGGTCTTTTCCGCGATCAGGCAGATATTGACAACTCGGCAAAGCAGGAGTTTGGTGCTATTATCCGCCCAGGAGATATCAAATATAAGGATTTGAATGGCGACGGCGTTATTGACGGTAACGACCAGACCTGTCTGGGTTATCCCACCATCCCTGAGATTACCTACGGTTTGGGAGCATCTATCCGCTGGAAGGGCATTGACTTCTCGTTCTTCTTCCAGGGCTGTACAAATGTATCTATCCAGATGTACAACCACCACCCATTTGTAACCAACCAGTACTCTGGCTACAATATGCAGGAGTGGATTGCTAAGGACCACTGGACCGAGGAGAATCAGAATGTCAATGCTGCCTACCCTCGTCTGTCTCCAAACTGGAATACAAACAACACCCAGACCTCGTCGTTCTGGATTAAGGATGGCTCATATATCCGTCTGAAGAACCTTGAGTTGGGTTATACTATCAAGTCGTTCCGCATCTACGCTTCGGCAACAAACCTCTTCACCCTCTCTCCATTCAAGTATTGGGACCCAGAACTGGGTAGTGGTAACGGTCTGAAGTACCCACTTCAGCGCCAGATGAAGATTGGCTTGCAGTACAATTTCTAACATAAAATCTACTTCAGAATATGAAAAAGTTAAATATAATATTGTTTGCGCTCCTCTCGCTTGCCCTCAGCTCGTGCAACTACCTTGATGTTGTGCCAGATGATACGGCAACTATTGACGACGCCTTCAAGAACGAGGAGAATGCACAGAAGTTTATCTACTCCATCTACGGACATATCGGAAATATGAACCGTTACTGGCTGCCAGGTCAGATTATGGGTGGTGATGACCTTATCACCAACTCTAAGGGTACCACCCGCTGGTTTGCCTACAAGAGTATGATTTATGGCGAGGAGACCCCAAATACCACCTACCACAACCTTATGCGTGCTACCGGTGCCCCTACAGGTGGTGTTAGCTACGACTACTACACCGCTATCCGCTACTGCTATATGCTGCTCAACAATGTAGCCTCTGTGCCCGATATCTCGGAGCAGAATCTGCGCGAGTGGCAGGGCGAGGCGTGGTTTATGATTGGTATGTTCCACTGGTGGATGCTTGAGTACTACGGCCCTATCGTAATTATTGATAAGGAGGTTTCGCTCAACGCACCAGAGGAGGAGCTCTACGCTCCACGCTCATCGTTTGACGAGTGCGTAGACTTTATTGTCAGCTGCCTGGATAAGGCTATTGAGTACCTGCCGGCTCGCCAGCAGAATATCAAGTGGTACGGTCGTGCTACCTCTGCTGCCGCTTACGCCTTCAAGGCTCGCGTGCTGCTCTTTGCCGCTTCGCCACTGTTCAATGGTAACGCCGAGTTCTACGGCAACCTGAAGAACCCTGATGGCACTCCGCTGGTAAATACTACCTACGATGCCGAGAAGTGGAAGCGCGCTATGGATGCTGCCGAGGAGGCTATTGTCTTCTGCGAGCAGAATGGCTACAAGCTCTACACCAACGCTGCAAATGGCACTTTGGATACCTTTGAGCGCGGTGTGGCAGACTTCCACGACCAGCTGGTAGAGATGCGCTACAACGATGTTGAGTTCCTCTGGGCATTTGCTCATACCAACTCGCAGGAGGAGATTCAGATGCGTAGTGGTATTCGCACCCTTCAGCCATACTCTACAAATGGTTGGTTTACCAACTTCCAGGTGCTCTTCCCAGCCGTTGAGATGTACTACACCAAGAATGGTCTGCCACTGGAGGATGACCCACTGACCAAGGGTCGCAACCTCTATGTCTACAACGCCCTTGAGGGTACTGCCGAGCTGAACCTCAACCGCGAGCCACGCTTCTATGCCTGCGTGAGCTACGATGGCGGCGAGTTCCCTATGGACGGTACTGTATACAAGGTGCAGGCTAAGGCTGGCGAGATTCACGGCTATACTATGAATGGCAGCTCGCCTGATATGTCTAAGGAGTACAACAACGAGACGGGCTACTTCCTGCGCAAGTTTATCCACAAGAATAGCGCCTACGACGCCTCTACAAAGACCTTCGCGTTCCACAACTACGCTTGGCCTATGATTCGTATGGCGGAGCTCTACCTGAGCTATGCCGAGGCTGACTTTGAGTACAACGGCTCGCTGAGCGTCAAGAGCCTTGAGTACCTCAACAAGGTGCGCGAGCGTTGCGGTCTGCCAACCTTCCAGTACTCGTGGTCGCTGGCTGGTGGCATCCCTTCGGGCGAGAAGTTGCGTCAGGTGCTCCACGCCGAGCGTAACAACGAGCTGATGTTTGAGGGTCACCGCTACCGCGATATGCGCCGCTGGTTGGAGGCTGAGAAGCATATGCTCAAGGAGTGGAAGTGCTGGAATGTGTGGGGCGCAACTGCTGAGGAGTACTACACCATCAAGCAGTGGGAGGACTTCGACCAGCACGAGGGTGTGCGTACACTTCAGGTGCCTCGCCACTACCTGCTCCCTTATCCACTTGCGGAGCTGCAAATCAATCCAAATTTGGTTCAGAACCCTGGTTACTAATCTTAAATTATTGAGATATGAGAAAGATAGTAATGTTATTTGTGGCAGCCCTGACTCTTGTTGTGGCTTCTTGCTCCAAGAACGATAGTATCGTCTACGAGAATATCCCTGCAACGCTCTATGTTGCCAATGCGGGTGTTGTTCAGGTGGATGATTTGGGGGCAAACTATACTCTGCGCGTTGTCAAGGGTGGTAATGCCGACTATACCGTAAAGTTCACTCTCGGCGTAGATACTCGTCCGATTGTTAGCTATAATATTGAGAACAATCTCAACTTAGTACCGCTGCCAGAGGGTTGTTATACCCTCTCGGCAGAGGCTGCAACGCTGGCAGTTGAGCAGGATATGATTAGCTTTGACATCAGCTTCAACGCCGAGCAGATAGCCTCTTTAGAGGCGGGTAGCTATGCCCTCTGTCTGGCTATTGAGTCAGATAATGCCAATATCAACAACGACAAGCGATATTTAATGCTCTGTATTGAGAAATAACCAAACCGTAAAACTATAATGAAAAGACTTTTAATACTTCTGGGTGGTATCTTCACCTTTGTCACCCTCTCGGCACAGCCTATTACCGACGAGGCTAAGAGCCGCGCCGCTGAACTTGTCTCTAAGATGACTTTAGAGGAGAAACTGGACTATATCGGTGGATATAATAGCTTCTACATCCGCGCAATTCCTCGTCTGGGTATTCCAGAGATTCGTATGGCAGACGGCCCTCAGGGCGTGCGTAACAATACCCAGAGTACTATGTTCGCTTCGGGTATTGCTGCTGCAGCTACTTGGAACCGCGAGGCTGTATATAATATGGGTGTAGGTCTTGGTCAGGATAGCCGCGCTCGCGGTGTGCATATCCTTCTGGGTCCTGGTGTGAATATCTACCGCTCGCCTCTTTGTGGTCGTAACTTTGAGTACTTCGGCGAGGACCCATACCTTGCAGCTCAGACCGCTGTTCAGTATATCAAGGGCGTTCAGAGTCAGGGTACTATGGCTTGTATCAAGCACTATGCAGCCAACAATCAGGAGTGGGATCGCCACAATGTCTCTTCGGATGTAGACGAGCGTACCCTGCACGAGATATACCTCCCTGCCTTCCGCGCTGCTGTTGAGCAGGCTGGCGTAGGCTCGCTGATGTGCTCCTATAACTTGGTTAATAGCGTACACGCTTCGGAGGATAAGTATCTGAGCATTGAGGTGCTGCGTAATATGTGGGGCTTTGAGGGTATTCTGATGTCCGACTGGAACGCAACCTACTCGGCTATCAACGCTGCAAATGGCGGCCTTGACCTTGA
The DNA here is from genome assembly GCA_017463615.1 of Alistipes sp. GTDB lineage: Bacteria > Bacteroidota > Bacteroidia > Bacteroidales > Rikenellaceae > Alistipes. The sequence continues at coordinate 49,661 of JAFTOU010000028.1, forward strand.
GATGCCAAGCGGTAAGCTGATGAACTACAAGCACCTGCATCAGGCTGTAGCCGATGGTGTTGTGGATGTTCGCAATATTGACAAGAAGGTGCAGCATATCCTGCAGACCCTCATCTCCTTCGGCTTCTTTGACCGTCCACAGAAGGACGAGAGTATCTCTGAGCGCAACCCATTCTCCGACAACGCATCGTTGGAGCTTGCTCGCAATGGCGTCGTAATGCTTAAGAACGATGGTATCCTTCCGTTCAAGAAGGGCAAGGTTGTCGTTGGCGGTATGCACGCAAATACAGTCCCTACAGGTGGCGGTAGTGGCTTTGTACACCCATTTGAGACCTGCTCCGTTTCGGAGGGACTGTCGCAGGTTAAGGGCTATAAGGTCTTTACTACAAACAACCTTGTAAGCTACTCTTTGGAGGGTAAGTTCTACACCTCTGCAGACCTTGCTCAGGCGGGTCTTAAGGCTGAGTACTTCAACAATGTGAAGCTGGAGGGCACCCCTGTACATACATCCGTGGAGACTACTATCAACAAAAACTGGAAGAAGGGCTCTCCAAAGGCGGGCGTTGTCAATGCCGATAAGTTCTCTATCCGTTGGAGTGGTGTTCTTTGCGTGCCTGAGAGGGAGCAGATGACCATCACCGTGCGTGGCGACGATGGCTACCGTATGTTTATTGATGGCAAGCAGGTGCTGGCTCACTGGAGCAACCACGGCGTTTCGCAGCGCACCTATACCTTCACTGCCGAGGCTAACCAGAAGTACGATGTCCGCATTGAGTACTTTGATAACTCAAGCGACGCTCGCGTGCATGTGAACTTCTATAACAACTCCTATGTGGAGCAGAATGCAGCCGCTATCCGCTCTGCAAATGCAGTTGTTATGTGCGTGGGCTTTGACTCAAATACCGAGAAGGAGAACTCCGACCGCACCTTTGAGCTCCCTTATGATCAGGGCGAGCTTATCCGTAAGGTTGCAGCCATAAATCCAAATGTTATCGCCGTAGTAAATGCAGGTGGTGGCTTTGAGATGGCAAGCTGGATGGATAGCGCTAAGGCTATCCTGCTGGCGTGGTACCCAGGTCAGGAGGGCGGTCAGGCTATCGCCGAGATTATCTCTGGTAAGATCTCGCCAAGTGGTCGCCTGCCAATCTCTATTGAGCGCAAGCTGGAGGATAACCCTACTTGGGGCAGCTACTACCATAACCTTGATGTCAAGGTGCGCAACAACCCTTACCTGCGCGTGAACTATAAGGAGGGTCTCTTCCTCGGCTACCGTGGCTATGACCGCAAGGAGGTGAAGCCTCTGTTCCCATTCGGCTTCGGTCTGACCTATACTACATTTAAGTATAGTAACCTGAATGTTACCCCTACCCAGAACGGCTACCTTGTAGAGTTTGATGTTACCAACACCGGTAAGGTCGCTGCTGCCGAGGTTGCACAGGTCTATGTGGGCTATAACGACGAGAGCGTACCACACCCAGTAAAGCAGCTCAAGGGCTACGATAAGGTCACCATCGCCGCTGGCAAGACCCACCACTTCGCCGTAGAGCTCCCAGCCTCCGAGCTGACCTACTACGACATCATCTCCCACAGCATGGTTGATGCCTCTAAGGATGTTGTCATCTATGTAGGCTCTTCAGCCGAGGAGATTCATCTCCAGCAAACTGCTACAAGATAGATTTTATCGTGATAAGGCGGATACCTACTTCCGCTAGCAAAAAATCCCAGCAATGGCTGTACGCTTTAGTACTATCCATCGCTGGGATTTTTCGCCGAGCGTTGTATCTACCGCCTTCTGACGATAAAATCGGTGCAAATAGTAATCGGCGGTACAAGCGGGATGGCGCAACAATGGCAAAATGTCATTAAATCGCGCTAAACACTATCGCGAAGCGATACTTCTAAAAAAGCCAACAGCCAATGGCCAACAGCTAACCGCCCCTTTTGGCATTCTCGCGGACAATGGTTATTTTTGCATACAATAAAATCTCACAAATGAAAGCTCTACATTTTGGTGCGGGGAAGATTGGGCGAGGGTTTATCGGGGCGCTGGTCGTGAAGGCGGGGTATGAACTGCTCTTTGCTGATGTTGATTTGGGGCTTGTAGAGGCTCTGAATGCTCGCGGTGGGTATCGTGTTCATATTGCCGAGAGTGAGCCCGAATATGAGGATATTTTGGGCGTTGAGGCGGCTGTTATCTCCTCGCCGCGAGTGGTGGAGCGGGTTGCTGCTGCAAATCTTATCACTACGGCGGTGAGTATGGGTGCTCTGCGCGCTGTTGCGCCGACGGTTGCTCAGGGGCTGAGGGCTCGCATGGCGGCGGGGAATAGTGCTCCGCTGAATATTATCTGCTGCGAGAATGGTATTCGCGCAACTTCGCAGTTCAAGGCGATGGTCTACTCTCTGTTGGACGAGGATGTCCAGCAGTGGTGCGAGCGTTATGTAGGCTTTGCCGATAGTGCGGTGGATAGGATTGTGCCCAATATCTCGCTTGCCGCGGGGTTGGATGTGGCCGTTGAGCGATATTTTGAGTGGTGCATAGACTCGCGTGCCATTGTCGGCACTCTGCCACCAATCGCCGGGGTGAAGTATACCGACAACCTTGACGCCTGCATAGAGCGCAAGCTCTTTACCCTCAATACGGCACACTGCGCTACAGCATACCTCGGCGCGTTGAGGGGATACAAATATATCCACGAGGCTATAGGCGACAAGTGGGTGCGCTCCGTCGTCCTCCGCATTATGGAGCAGAGCAGCGAGGCGCTGATAGCCAAGTTTGGCCTCGTCCGCACCGAGCAGCAGCGTTATATCTCAACCATCCTGCAGCGCTTTGGCAATAGCGCTTTAGGCGATACCGTTGCCCGCGTGGCTCGTGACCCTATGCGCAAGCTCTCGCCTGCGCTCTACTTCGCTTATCCTGCCGCTATGGCTATCGGTTATGGTCTTGATACCGACGCTCTGCAGATGGCTGTCGCTGCGGCTATGCGCTACCGCTCGGCAGAGGATAGCCAGAGCGTGGAGCTGCAGCAGCTTATTGCTCGGCAGGGTGTTCTCTCTACTGCAGAGCAACTTACGGGCATTACCCACCCACCATTTTTGGAGGGTGTGGAGAGTTTTTATGGAAAATTGCAATGAAAAAATTGCAATTTTTTTCGTTTTGTATAGTTTTTTTCATATCTTTGTGCCAATTGGGAAAATAATGAACTTAAGATGCCGAAGTTGTATGACAGCGGTTGCGCCTCGCGTAAACCCTCGTGGCTGAAGATACGACTCCACAAGAGCGATGCTTTTGCGGAGGTTGATCGTATAGTTACCAGGCACGGATTGCATACAATTTGCAGCAGCGGACGATGTCCGAACAAAGCAGAGTGTTGGAGCCGACGCACTGCGACATTTATGATTTTAGGGGATATTTGTACCCGTAACTGTCGCTTTTGCGCCACCTCTACAGGGCGTCCGCTACCGCCAGATGGCGACGAACCACAGAAGGTCGCACAGAGTGTATCGCTGATGAACCTTCGGCATGTTGTTGTAACATCTGTTACACGCGACGATTTGCCTGACCACGGTGCAGCTCATTGGGCTGCAACGGTTGAGGCTATCAGGCAGAGTAGTCCACAAGCAACTATTGAGCTCCTTATTTCCGATATGGATGCCGCTGTATCAAACCTTGATATGGTAATTGCATCTAAGCCTGATATTATCGGGCATAACATCGAGACCGTCAGCCGTCTTACCCCGGCGTTGCGCTCAAAGGCTACATACAGCAAGTCTTTGGCAACCTTGAGCTACTTGGCTTCAAAGGGCGCGGTGGTTAAGAGCGGTATTATGGTCGGACTTGGAGAGACTGAAGAGGAGGTTTTGGCAACTATGCGCGACCTGCACAGCGCGGGAGTCAAGATTCTTACCATCGGTCAGTATCTTCAACCTACTGCGGAGCACTATCCAGTTGCTGAGTACATCACTCCGCAGAAGTTTGAGGAATACAAGGCTGCTGCTCTTCAGATTGGCTTTGATTTCTGCGCCTCGGCGCCACTTGTGCGCTCGTCCTATCTTGCTGACGAGGCTGCAAGGGCAACAATCAACCGCTAACCCACTCCACTCGATGTTATGACGAGCCGAAAGGTATCGTCTGCATGTGTATTTTTAGATAGGCAAATGCCTTATTGAATATATGAAAGTCGGGTACAAGGATCTGGGCACTATGCCCTACAAGGAGTGCTGGGATTTACAGCAATCCTACTTTGACTCTCGCCTTGAGATTAGAAGGTCGGGGGTTGAAGCAGCGGATTGTGGCACTATTCTTACAGTTGAACACCCCCCTGTATATACTCTGGGCAAGAGCGGCAAGCAGAGCAATATGCTCATTCCGGAGGCCTATCTGAAGAGCTTGGGCGCAGAGTTTTTCCATATTGACCGCGGGGGCGATATCACATTTCACGGTCCTGGACAGATTGTCTGCTATCCGATTCTTGACCTTGGCGCGCTGGGCATAGGCCTTCGTCGCTATATAGAGATTCTGGAGCAGGCTGTAATAGATACTGTAGCCCTCTATGGCATCACTGGCGAGCGTCTTGAGGGTGCTACGGGCGTATGGGTTTGCGACCGTCAGGCAGATGACACACCGCGAAACTGGCGAAAAATTTGCGCTATCGGTGTGCGCGCCTCGCACTTTGTAACGATGCACGGACTGGCGCTCAATGTGGCGACAGATTTGAAATGGTTTACTATGATAAACCCTTGCGGCTTTACCGATAAGGGTGTAACCTCTGTAAGCAAGGAGGTTGGTCGTAGTGTTGATGTAGAGCTGGTCAAGCAGCAGCTTGTGGCGGCTCTGACAAAACTTTTAACAGATGAATAATACAAAAAAATATATAAAACAGTACAATTATGCCTATAGACAAACGTTGGGAGGTCAAGGCACAGGGTGACCCGACAGCGGTGGCGACTATCGCCTCGCATGTTGGAATCTCGCCTGTACTTGCAAACCTATTGGTACAACGAGGCATAGACACAGTAGAGAAGGCAAAGAAATTTTTTGACCCGCAGCTTGCCGACCTGCACGACCCGTTCCTGATGAAGGATATGGATAGGGCAGTGAAGCGCGTAGAGCAGGCAGTAGAGCGTAACGAGCGCATTATGGTCTATGGCGACTATGATGTAGACGGTACGACGGCTGTGGCTCTGGTCTATAAGTTCCTGCGCCAGATCGGACACACAAACTTGATGTTCTACATTCCGGACCGCTACACCGAGGGCTACGGTATCTCGCGCAAGGGTATAGACATCGCCGCAAAGAAGGGGGTAAAACTCGTTATTGCTCTGGATTGCGGTATCAAGGCTGTGGAGAAGGTGGACTATGCTACTGAGAAGGGGGTAGATTTCATCATCTGCGACCATCATCTTCCGGCTGAGGAGATTCCTCGTGCCGTAGCTGTTCTTGATCCTAAGCGAACTGACTGCACCTATCCATTTGACGAACTGTCGGGTTGCGGTGTGGGCTTCAAGCTCGTTCAGGCGTATGCTCAGACGCACAATATCCCATTTGAGAGTATTGAGTGGCTGTTGGATCTTCTTGTGGTAAGTATCGCGTCGGACATCGTTCCGCTGGTAGACGAGAACCGTATCTTGGCTCACTACGGTCTGCGCTGCCTAAATACCACACCGAGCAAGGGCTTGCTCTCCATTATCAACATCTGCAAGCTCGACCGCTCAAATATTACTATCGACGACATCGTCTTTAAGATTGGTCCGCGCATCAACGCCGCAGGTCGTATGCGTATGGACGAGTATGACGAGAATGACACCCCTTCGGGCGGTTATGCGGCGGTGAAGTTGCTCGTAGAGGGTAACGAGAAGGCTGCAGCCGACTTCGGCGGTGTTATAGATACCTTCAATCAGGACCGCAAGAGCATTGACCGCTCTGTGACTCAGGAGGCGCACGACTATATTGAGTCGCACCCAGAGCTCAAGGCGAAGAAGAGCACGGTAATCTACAATCCAAAGTGGATGAAGGGCATCGTGGGTATCGTCGCGTCGCGCCTTATTGAGACCTACTACCGTCCTACGGTGGTGCTCACGCAGAGCAACGGCTTTGTGACGGGCTCGGCACGCTCTATCCCGGGCTTTGACCTCTATCAGGCTGTGGAGTCTTGCTCCGATATTCTGGAGAACTTCGGTGGCCATATGTACGCCGCAGGTCTTACTATGCGTCCAGAGAATGTGGAGGAGTTCACCCGCCGCTTCAACGACTATGTGGAGGCAAATATAGACCCTGAGATTTTGGTGCCTCAGGTGGAGATTGACTCTATGTTGCTCTTCTCGGACATCACTCCGTCGTTCCACCGCGAGCTCAACCGCTTCCAGCCATTTGGCCCAGGCAATAATGCGCCAGTATTTGCCACCCTCGGCGTTACAAACGAGAAGGGCGATGCCAAGCTCGTGGGTGCCGATGCGGAGCATCTGCGTATGGATTTGACCCAGTCGCAGAAGCCAAATACGACGATACAGACCATCGCCTTCTCGCAGCCTACATACTACGAGTGGGTACGCTCGCGTAGACCTATAGATGTCTGCTATCAGATTGTGGAGAACCACTATCGTGGCTCTGTAACCACACAGTTGCGCATCAAGGATATCAAGCGCAACACATCCAAGTAAATCCTAAAACCAAATATGAAAAGACTATTAACCTGGTCTCTGCTCCTCGCCACAGCGCTCTTTGCAGCGTGTGGCGGAGGAGACGAGCCTACAGATGAGCCTAACATCCCAGATAATGGGGCGTTGGGTGTCCAGATTTCGGGTATTGTAGCGAACTACAACACCGCATCAATAAAGATTAAGACCACCGGTGCAGCGGCAAACTACGCCTATGTTGCAGAGCCGTCGCCATATAGCGGCGAGAGCTATAGCGCCGAGCAGCTCTTTGCTGTCGGCACTACGGGCAAGTGTAGCGGCAACGCAACTACATTTACCGTCAATGAGCTTGTGGATAGCACCCCTTACACCCTCTTTGTGGCTGTCAAGAGTGCCGAGGGTGAGCTCTCGGAGGTCGCCTCTGCCGACTTAACGACCAAGACACTGCCTGAGTATGCCGTTACGGCTAAGCGTATGACGGGCTTCAACGCCTCTGTGCGCCTGCCGAAGGCTCTGGCAGAGGGAAATGTCGTCAAGTGGGCTATTACCGATTTGGCATACTACAACTACCACGGCGGTGAGGGTAGCGAGGAGCGTTGGCTCAATCGCAACGAGTCTATCTATGGCAACTACTTCACCTCGCGCTACGACTTTGTAATCTCTGAGGATACTCGCACCTTTACTAAGGATGGCGTCACATACTCCCACTACGAGCCTATCATCCCTGGTCAGCCTGTTGTGCTGCTTATGGGCGAGTATGGCGCGGGAACACACCCAGAGTGGGGCGAGGGTCACTACTCTCCGCTCTTTGGTAGCGCTAACCCTTCGGGTTACTTCCGCAAGGAGACTATCGTTACCACCAAGCCATCCCTCCACACCTCTGCTCCTTCCATTACCGTGGATATCCGCCCGTCGGGCAAGGGTAACATCGTCATTGCACCTGCTACGGGGGCTGTCAGGAGCCACTACCTCCTGCTCACTAACGAGCAGTATACCCAGGCGCTCACCCTGCTGGATGGACACACCTCCTACCTGCAGTGGTTCGTCTGCTCCGCCTTCGCTGCTGAGCACTTCGGTGCAAAGAGCATCACCAGCACCGTCGCCCTTGACACTGCAACGCTCAACCTCAATGCCGACGAGACCTACCACATCCTCATCTGTTCTTGGGCAGACGAGCAGGGTAGCAAGCAGTCGTTTGCAGAGAGCACTTTCTGCCTACCACCGTCAGCACCACTGCCTACCGATAATACCATCATCGCCCACCGCGGCGGCTCTAAGGAGGCAGGTACGGGCTCTACTCCGGATAACTCTATCGCCTCGCTCAAGTACGCTATGAGCCTGGGCTGCTACGCTTCGGAGGCAGATATCTACTGGACCAAGGATAATAAGATTGTTGTCGCTCATGCCGATAGTAACTGCAAAATCAATGGTCTCTACCCGTGGGAGAGCACCCTGGCACAGCTCCAGGCTGCAGGAAAGCTCGCAAATGGTGAGACCCTCCCATCTCTTGAGGATTATATCCGCGCCGTGATGGTCAAGGGCAGCAAGACCAAGCTCTGCCTTGATGTCAAGGCTATCACTAAGCCTACAACACACGACACCGAGGCCGTTAAGTCGTGCGAGCGCGCTTGCGAGATTATCAAGGAGATGGAGGCAGAGAACTTCTGCGAGTTCATCTGCTCTGGAAGAGCTAATATTACGAAGAATTGCGCTAAATACGCTAACGCTATCGGTGTGCCTATCGGCGCTATGGGCGACTTCACCCCAAGCCAGTATAAGAGCTATGGCTACACTTGGCATAACCGCGATAAGGGCTATGGCATCACCGCTGACGAGATAAATAGTTTTCTCAGCGCAGGCCTTGAGGTCTCCGTCTTTACCCTTGACACCGATGCCGAGTGGGCATCCATAGAGCCCTTCTACACCAAGCTGCGCGGCATCACCACAAATTATCCGAGCAAGATGCTGTCCAAACTCCGCTAATATTTGGCGTGATAAGGCGGCATTAGCTGCACATCCCTCATATCCCCGAATGGGTAGTACGCCTTAGTACAACCCATCCGGGGATATTTCGCGATGCACACCTACTACCGCCTTTTGACGCCAAATGCGTGCACATAATAATTGACGGTGCTGTCCGTGGCGATATATTAAAGGCTATTAAGGATGATTAAGGGTTATTAAGGGTTGCGCAACCATATCTGCATTGCGTAGCGTCGCGCCAGCGACCATTAGTAACCCTTAACACTCTTTAATACCCCTTAATTAAAAAATACCTCTGAAAAGCCAACAGCCAATGGCTAATAGCCAACCGACGCTGCGGAGCGAGAGCAGAGGGAGCTTGCTCACTATGCCGAGCCGCGAGGAGGAAGGGTCGTCGTAGACGAGCCAACAGCTTCAATGTTAACAAATCGTTAATTTTCTGCGCGGCTTAAATTTTTCAAACAAAAGGTGCTATCTTTGTAGAAATTCTAACTTAAATTTTATGATAGAAATCTACATCGCGGTGGTGGCAGTTCTTGCCATACTTGCAGTTTCGGGACTCTATGTCGGCGTGACTAATGACGCTGTGAACTTTCTAAATTCGGCTATCGGCAGTAAGGCTGCCAAGATGCGCACGATTCTCATTGTGGCGTCGGTGGGTATCATTATCGGTGCGATGACCTCAAGTGGTATGATGGAGGTTGCGCGTAGTGGTATGTTCAACCCGTCGCTATTCACATTTAAGGAGGTGATGCTCCTCTATGTGGGTGTGATGATTGCCAATGTGGTGCTGCTGGACCTCTACAACTCGTTGGGTCTGCCTACATCTACCACCGTGTCGCTTATCTTCTGTCTCTTAGGCTCGGCGGTTGCCGTGTCGCTCTACAAGATTGCCACGGACGAGGCTATTACATTCTCCATGCTCAGCCAGTTTATCAACACCTCGCGCGCCATGGGTATTGTCTCGGCAATCCTGCTCTCGGTGGTGCTGGCGTTTGTCTGCGGTACGATACTGATGTATATCTCGCGTGTGATATTCTCCTTCCGCTATGTCAAGATGCTCAGCCGTCTGGGCGCTATGTGGTGCGGTGCTTCGCTCACCTCTATCGTCTACTTCGCCCTCTTTAAGGGTCTGAAGAATGTGCTTAGCGACAGTCCATTCATCGGCTGGGTGAACGACCATCTGCTCCTCGCGCTGCTCATCTGCTGGGCTGTATGCTCGCTGGTGCTCTTCTTCCTGCAGCTGTTCAAGGTCAATATCCTTCGCATCAACATCCTCGCGGGTACATTTGCCCTCGCCCTTGCCTTTGCGGGTAACGACCTTGTAAACTTTATCGGTGTGCCTATCGCGGGCTTTGACGCCTTTGCTGAGGCTCGCACGGCGGACGGTATCAACGAGGGCCTTATGATGACCGCCCTCACCCGTCCTGAGCAGGCAAACTTCCTCTATATCCTCGCTGCGGGACTTATTATGGTTGTCACCCTCTGGACCTCAAGCAAGTCTATGCATGTGTCGGAGACCGAGCTCTCGCTCTCTGCTCAGGGTGACGATGCCCCTTCGCAGCACTCCTCGTCGCTCTTCTCTCGTACGCTTGTTCGCGGTACTATCAATATGGTGCACTTCTTTGACCGCGTAACTCCTGAGCGCGTTAAGAAGTTCGTTGAGCGTCGCTTTGAGTGGGCAGATATTGAGCATAGCGGTGCTCCGTACGATATGATTCGTGCAACGGTGAACCTCACTACCGCCTCGCTGCTTATCGCTCTGGCTACATCGCTCAAGCTGCCACTCTCAACTACCTATGTCTGCTTTATGGTGGCTATGGGTTCGTCGCTCGCCGACCGCGCATGGGGTCGTGAGAGTGCTGTGTATCGTATCACTGGCGTTATGACCGTTATCATGGGCTGGTTCGTCACCGCTATCGGTGGCTTCCTTATCGCCCTGGCTGTCAGCGCACTGCTTATGTGGGGTGGCTGGATCGCCTTCGGCCTGCTTACGGCGCTGTGCATCTATATGCTTATCCATAGCAACCTCAAGAGCGCTAAGAAAGAGGAGGATCAGTCCGATAAGCTGCAGACCGTAAAGCTCTCCTCTACCGACTCGGTTTCGGAGTCTGTTATGTCGCTGGTAGATAGCACCATTAGCAACTCTACCCGCATCTATAACCGCACCCTTATCGCCCTGATGAAGGAGAACCGCCGTGCACTCAAGGAGCTCTCTACGGAGGCGTCGCAGATGTACGACCGCATCCATAACCTCAAGTACTCTATCGCCTCTACGCTCCGCCGTACATACGATAGCGATATGAACCTCTCGCTCTACTATGTGCAGGTTGTGGACTACCTGAACGAGATGACCAAGTCCCTTGTCCATATCACCCGCCCATCTTACGAGCATATTGACAATAACCACGAGGGCCTCACCCGCATCCAGACCGACGACCTTATCTCCGTCAATGCCGATGTGGACGCTATCTACCAGCGCATCCTCTATATGCTCACCAGCGGCGACTATAGCGATATTGACCAGGTGCTTGATATGCGCGATACCCTCTTCACCCGCATCGCCGACCTCACTAAGACCGAGCTTGTCCGCATCCACGAGGGTGCCTCAAACTCAAAGTCCGGCATGCTCTACCTCGCCATCCTCGCCGAGACCAAGACCATGGTTCTCCAGTCCCGTAACCTGCTCAAGTCGCAGCGTTATTATATGGAGAATGAGGGGAAGGATATGAGGCGTCCTATCGCCCGCATGTAAATTTTATCGTGATAGTGTGCCACCTACGGCACATCCCTCAAATCCCCGAATGGGTAGTACGCTTTAGTACAACCCATCCGGGGATTTTTCACGATATACCGTATTTGGCGCACTCTGACGATAAAATTGTGCAGAAAATGGACGATGGCGCAAACTGGATGGCGATATATTAAAGGCTATTAAGGGTTATTAAGGGATGCGCAACCATTTTCTGTACTGCGTAGCGTCGCGCCAGCGACCATTAGTAACCCTTAATACTCTTTAATAGCCCTTAATAAAGCTAAAGACCAACAGCTAAACTCTTCAGCACCAGAGGTTCCATGATGGAGTAGCAGTGGCTGTTGGGGTGGACGCCGTCGTTGGAGAGGTGAGGGGGCAGGGAGCCGTCGGGGGCGGCGAGAGGGGTGTAGAGGTCCACGAAGCCGCGGTTTTTGCAGCGCGCGAAGCGTTGTATGCGGCGGTTCATGTCGCGGATAGACTCTACGGGCGCTATCTCTGGTCGCCAGTGGTAGCGTGCGGCGGGAAGTATGGTGCAGAGCACGACCCTAATTCCTGCCTTCTCGGCTTTGCGTGTCATCTGCTTTATATTCTTCATTATCAAGCGGTTAGGGATGTAGCCTTTGTTCTGCGCTATGTCGTTTGTGCCGCAGCAGATGACAACGGTTTGGGGGTTGTTGTCAATCACATCCTTATCAAAGCGGGCGAGCATTTGCGCTGTCACTTGACCGCTCTTTCCGCGGTTGAGGATGTTGTTTTTGCTGAAAAATTCGGGGTGTCCGCCATGCTTGGGGCTATCCCAGCTATCAAATATGGAGTCGCCCATAAATACGGCACGATACTGCGCCGAAACGGTTGTGTAGCAGAGTGTTAGCGCTGCTATGATGACCAAAAATCTTCTCATTTTAGGGTGCTGAAAGTTATGTTTGAGCTGTTGTAGAGCTTTACCTCTGTTGGCACAAAGTCTGCCGAGGTGCAGTGCCATAGATTGACAAACTGCTGTGGCGAGCTCTCGGCGAGTGGGAACCAGCTGCTCTGTACGCAGACCTTCAGGCGGTGTCCCGCTTTGAAGGTGTGGGCTATGTCGGGCAGTACGAAGCGAATCTTTGTCCTCTGGCCAGGGGTTACGGCCTCGGGTGCGCTGAAGGAGTTGCGATAGCGCGCACGCATTATCTCTGCGCGGATAAGCATCTGATAGTTAGGCATTTGTGCATCCTCTGGGAACACATCCACGACCCTTACGGCAAAGTCGGCATCGGTGGTTGTTATCGCTACATCAAGCTCTACCGCGACCTCGCCCAGCAGGGTCTGCTGCTGAGTAAATGGCTCGGTGGTGAAGCACAGCACATCCTCGCGCGAGTCTGTAAAGCTCTGGTCTGCAACCATATACTCGCGGCGGCGATAGTCGGTGACCGAGTCATACGGAACGGGATTATCGGGGTCGGAGATGTAGCTCTGCCACTGAGTTGTTGTCGGCTCTGCGACCGTCAATTTGCCACCGTCAAGGTAGTACTTTATATCCTCCGCCTCGGCGGGTCTCCACTCCTCTGCCGTAAGCCAACTATCTGAGCCAGTGACAAATACGGCAACCTTCGGCAGACTCTCTAACGACCCCTTACCGCGCAGGTGGTACTCAAGAAATGGTAGCTCAAAGTGCTTGGTGTAGTAGCTACTTCGTGCCTTGCTGCCGAAGTTCATATCGCCCAGCTTGTGCGCCTTGCGACCATTCCACGCCCCATGTGCCCACGGACCCATAACCAGTCGGCAGTCGGTCTGTGGCGACTGGCTGCGAATAGCCTTGTAGGTGTTCCACGCGCCATAGCAGTCCTCGGCGTCAAAAGTGCCTCCAACGACCATCACAGCGGGTTTTATGTTGTGCATATAGCTTCTGACATTGCGCTGTTGCCACCACTCGTCATAGTCGGGATGTTCGCTCATCGCATCCCAGAAAGAGGAGGGGTGCATAACGCTGCGCAGCGAGTCGCGCGTAGCCCTGATGAAAAAGTGGTAGCGATCGGGGCTCATCTTGTGATTTCGCGTAGGTAGCCACTCGGTTGTCGGCTGATGGTTTGTGTGGCTGAGCATCGGCATCAGGTTGAAGGCATCGGAGAGCATCATCACCCCGTTGTGGTGCACATCGTCGCCCATAAACCAGTCAGTGACAGGCGCTTGCGGCATTATCGCCTTGACGGCAGGGTGGCCACTCAGACCGCCATACATCGCATAGAAGCCTGGGTAGGAGCAGCCCGTAAATGCCACGCAGCCGTTGTTTCCCTCAACATTATTCACCAGCCACTCTACGGTGTCGTAGGCGTCGGTAGCCTCGTTTACAGCGTGGCTCATCGGGCGGACATTCTCAAACTCGCCGCCACTCATAAATCTACCGCGAACATCCTGATAGACAATAATATAGCCTCGCAGCACGAGGTTGCGCAGGCGGTAGGATGTCACCAGCGCGCGTGGAATACTCTCCCCATACGGAGCAGAGGAGTAGGGTGTACGCTCTATTAGTATCGGGTGATTTTTGCCCCACCGTGGCTTGTATATCGTGGTGTGCAGGGCAACCGAGTCGCGCATAGGGATGGAGCACTCCACCTTCTCGTACTTAACCCACGCCGTTTGCGACGCTATGGCTGCTGCCGCGACGATGGCTATCAATATTGAGTAAAAGACCTTCTTCACAACTTGCAAAATGAGGCTACCCAACAGTGTCGGATAGCCTCGCTATAGGGTTAGAACCTGTTACTATAACTTCTCCAACTTAACGGTGAAGTGACGCATCAGCTCGGTCTCCCAAACGATCTTCACACCGCGAGTAATCTCGTTGCGGCGGTCAAATACATTCTTCAGAGCCACAGCGATAACATCCATGTGGTTGTTGGTGTATACACGACGAGCAACGCAGAGGCGGAGCAGGTCAAGACCACCAAAGCGGTTCTCGCGGGTTACAGGGTCACGGTCAGCCAGGATGTAACCAATCTCGCAACCACGCACGCCAGCCTCAAGGTAGAGCTCTACGGCCAGAGTCTGTGCTGGGAACTCCTCCTTAGGTACAGAGGTGAGAATCTTAGAGGCATCTACGAAGATTGCGTGACCACCTGCAGGACGCTGATAAGGGATGCCGAACTCGTCCAGACGAGCAGCAAGATACTGCACCTGACGGATACGGGTGTCAAGGTTGTCAAACTCGGTATTCTCGTCCAAACCGATAGCCAGAGCCTCCATATCGCGGCCGTTCATACCACCATAGGTGAGATAGCCCTCAAATGGGATACAGAAGCGCTTTGCACCCTCGTACCAGTCCTCGTGGCGAGTAGCGATAAAACCACCCATATTCACGATACCGTCCTTCTTTGCAGACATTGTCATCGCATCAGCGAGCGAGTAAATCTCGGCAACAATCTCCTTGATGGTCTTGTCGGCATAACCCTCCTCGCGGGTCTTGATGAAGTATGCGTTCTCAGCAAAACGAGCCGAGTCAAGCACTACGCGCTTGCCATACTTGTCGGCAATAGCACGCACAGCACGCAGGTTAGCCATAGATACAGGCTGACCACCAGCAGTGTTGTTTGTGATTGTTACGATGATAAATGGTACGCGCTCGTGGTGCTCAGCCAGTGCAGCCTCCAGCTTTGCTGGGTCTACATTACCCTTGAAAGGAATCTCCAGCTGGGTATCCTTAGCCTCGTCAATAGTACAATCCAGAGCAGTTGCCTTGCGCGACTCAATGTGACCCTTTGTGGTGTCAAAGTGAGAGTTGCCCGGAACGATGTCGCCCTGCTTTACAAGGTGGCTGAAGAGTACATTCTCAGCAGCACGACCCTGGTGTGTAGGGATAACATACTCAAAGCCGGTAAGGCGGGTGATGGTCTCCTTGAGGTGGAAGAACGAGAGCGAGCCTGCGTAGCTCTCATCGCCCATCATCATCGCTGCCCACTGACGGTCAGACATTGCGCCGGTACCCGAGTCGGTAAGACAGTCGATATAAACTTGGTCAGCACGAAGCTGGAAGAGGTTGTAGTGAGCATCCTTCATCCACTGCTCACGCTCCTCACGGGTGCTTTTACGAATTGGCTCCACCATTTTGATGCGCCAAGACTCTGCAAAAGGTAATTCCATAATGTTATCTATTTTTTAAGTTAAATTGCGATTTGTTACAAAGGTAGTAATTATTTCTTAAAATTACCATCTATGTAGGAAATTTCCTTACAACTCCTTATACTGCTTAAGGATAATATCGTTGTAGGTCGCCATCACCTCTGCTGGGTCCTTGCCACCAAGCTCAAACATAAACACTCCGCGGTAGCGATTTTTCTCAAGCAGGGTCTTGTAGACCTCGCCCCAGCGGTTTACATTGCCCTGACCTACCACGCGGTGGTCGTCTATCCACGAGCCGAACATCGTATCGTGCATGTGCACAGTGCCCAACTTAGGGCCTATCCACTCCATAAACTCAATAACATCTACGCCTATGCAGTTTGCGTGGCCGATGTCGTATGTCACCCACGCATCCTCAAAGCCCTCTATGGTCGCACTCATCTCCTCAATGGTAGGGCAGAGGCTGCCGATAAGGTTCTCCACGCACAGACGCACGCCGTAGCTCTTTGCCACAGGGAGCATCTCGGTAAGCGACTTGCGCGCCTGCGCTACCGACTCGGAGCGAGGGTCAAGAGTACCCTTGCTGGCGTGCAGAACATAGTTTTTACACTCTGGAATGGCGGTGTTGCAGAGTCGCAGCACTCGCATAATATTGTCCACGCTCTGACGACGGATGCTCTCCTCGCCCGCGATGTTTGTCCACTCCTTATTCTCAAATGGCAGGTGTATAGACCATACGGTAAGACCTACCGCCGCTGCCTGGTCGCGCTTTGTTGTCAGCAGCTCTACTACCTGCTCGTCGCTAATCTCCCAGAGCCCCGACTTGTGGGAGATAGATATCTCAATGTACTTGAACCCGGCATCTGCAATCTGCTTCAGGTAGCCCTCAAAGTCCTTCATCTTCAGGCCGATAGATATGCCTGGATAGTACTGCAAATTTTTTACCGACGCCCCCTCAGGCGCAACCTCTGTCGTTGGTTCAATCATCTTCGGCGCCGATGTGCAGCCGACAGCAATCATAGCAATAAGTGCTACAAGAATGTTAAAAAGTCTTCTCATTTTAGTATTGTTTTTTGTTTGGTTCTATACTTATAAAACACTTCAGCGAGCCTTTACACCTAAAGGTGTAAGTAAAAAGGCGACCATCGGGTCACCTCTCTACTTCTTGTTAAAACTGTTCATTGTGCGCTCCAGACCTACCGAGACAAACGATAGCACCGCCTCGCCAAAAATCTTCAGGCGCTCGGGCATCTTCTCGCGCTCCTCGGCCGTCCACTCGCCCAGCACATAGTCCACCTGGTGTCCACGGCTAAAGTCGCCGCCAATACCGAAGCGCAGGCGTGCGTAGTCGGTGCTCTGGAGCAGCTCGGCGATATTCTTGAGTCCATTGTGACCGCCATCGCTACCCTTTGTGCGCATACGCAGCTCGCCAAATGGCAGGGCTATGTCGTCCACCACCACAAGGACACTCTTCAGGTCAATCTTCAGCTCCTGCATCCAGTAGCGCACAGCCTTGCCCGAGAGGTTCATATATGTAGATGGCTTAAGCAGGGTGACGATATGCCCGCGATGACGAATCGTTGCCACAGCGCCATATCGTGCCGACATAAAAGAGGTGTTGGATGCCGCAGCAAGGGCATCCAACACTTTGAAACCGATGTTGTGTCTTGTCTCGGCGTACTCGGCGCCAATATTTCCAAGACCTACAACAAGATATTTCATCTTCGGTCGCTATTACTGCTGAGCAGCTGCACCACGAGATGCACGAGTTACACGAACTGCGCAAACTGCCTGAGTTGCAGGAGATACGAACTGCAGACCCTCAAACTGAAGATCACCAACGAAGATAGTCTGACCAACCTTGAGTGGAGTAACATCTACAACCAGCTCATCTGGCAGGTTCTCAAGCATACCCTTAACAACGAGCTTACGAGCAGACAGAGCCAGCTTACCACCGATCTTCACACCCTCAGCGTTACCAGTAAGGCGTACAGGCACTGCGATAGATACAGGCTTACCCTCCTGAACACGGTAGAAGTCAATGTGGAGAATCTGCTCACGAATTGGGTGATACTGAACATCACGAAGTACTGCGAGCTCCTTGTGACCGTCGATATCAAGCTCAACGATGTAAGAGTTAGGAGTGTAGATGAGTGGCTTTACAGCCTTCTCGTCAATAGCGAAAGCGATGTTCTCGCCACCACCGTAAATTACACATGGGATAAGACCCTGACGGCGAACCGCCTTAGTTGCCTTCTTACCGTAATCGGCACGAGGCGCTGCTGAAATAGCAAGTGTTTTCATTTTTTTGAATAAATTAAATTGTTATTACCTACGGCGGCACTCAGTCTGCACCCTCACGTGCAACCCCCATAACCGCCTGATGCGGCTGCAAAGGTAGTACAAAATTTTTTATTTTTCAAATATTTTGTTGTGATAGCGGCGCATTTACTTCCGCTAACAAAAAATCCCAGCAATGGCTGTACCGTTTTAGTACTATCCATCGCTGGAATTTTTTGCCGAGCGTGGTAACTGCACCACTCTGACAACAAAATGGGTGGTGCAAAAAAGAGGTGCTAAATGGTACGCACC
>JAFTOU010000029.1 GCA_017463615.1 Alistipes sp.
CGGTCATCCAATAGATGGATATAGTCCTTGAACATATACTCGCTGCACACCTGGTTGTTGTCATACTCGGAGAAGAGTGCCGAGTACAGTATCTCATAGGTTATAAACTCCTTCGGAACTAACGACAAGTCTCGCTTAGCCACATATTGGAAGTAGCGTTTATCCTTGTATTTCGCTGGCGTAACCTTTATGGTGCGACTCACATTAAGAGAGGAGCATTGGAGCATCTGAATATACAGACTTTTGGTTTTTACCGATTGTGGCAATAACTTGAGTATAATCTCAAGACGCATTATCGCTGAATTATACTCGATATAACGATAATCACCCGTCTGTGCCTCCATAGCCGCTATGGCTAACTCTGCATCCCAGATGTTGGCAGGAATTGTAGTGAGTACATCGAAGTCTCCTGAGCAGTTCTTCACAACCTTTTGTGCCATCTCTCGTGTGATAATGTGCGATGGCACGGAGTGGATATTGCGGTAGTTCTTATCTACGGCATGGCTACACACAAGCTCCGTGCGCAACTCCTCGGGGATATGTTTCAGGCTGAAACCGTGCCAACTATGGCTACTGTTGTTTAAGATACGCTCAATGATATCTGCGGTCAGCATTCGCTGAGGAATGTATGATAAGATCTCAACATCAGTACACTTTGTTGCCTCTTCAATCATTTCAGGTGTTATGAGTTCCTCTGGCATATGTTCCAATGCCAACTTAATACTTTTATACATACTTCTCCTCCTTCAATCTTGATGGTTTAACAATCTTTACTAATCTGAAATACTTATAGACATAGAGAATAACCTTCTCACGCTCGGCGAACTCCTCAATCTCCTCCCAGCGGGTAAGGTTGTGCACCTTGGCAAAGCCGGCATTTGCATTGTGGTAGACGGTCAGATGTCTGATAGTATTTTTTACGGGCTTTATGAAGTAATCCTCAAGGGGGATGCGTTCCTCGCCCGATAGATACCACCACTTACCATTAGCAAAGAGGAAGCAATCCTCGGCGTAACTCTTAAATAGTTCCACGCAGTCGGCTATGCGTGGCAGGTGCGTGTTATCCCTGCGACCATCACGGATGGCCCCAAAACAGTGTATCTCATCTCGGCAGTCGGTCCATCTGCCATAAGGTGAAGGACCCAAGCGATGAATGTCGCCCAACTCAAGCAGTGCATCTACACGCTGGTCGTTGGGATAAAATCGTTTGAGGACTCTGATGAATCGTTCTGAGAGTTCCTCATTTGTCACTTTGATATGTCGAACAGTGCCGTTCGCGAGTAGTTTTCCAATCTGTATGCTCATAATGTTGAAGTCTTGTAGTTAAAGAGTAGCCGCGCAGCACCCCAAAGGAGTGTCTGCCCGGCAGAAATTATATATGGATTGACATAAAGACCTTGTCGATGTCCTCCTGTGCCAATCCGATGTAACGCCTCGTAGTCTCAATGGTTGAGTGCTTGAATATCTGGTTCAGCAGCACCAGAGCCTCCGGGGAGCGTTTCATAAGTTCGTAAACATACCTGCCGAATGTCTTGCGGAAGGTATGAGTTGAAAATGCTCGAATCTTCATTCGATACTTTGCCTTGAAGACCTTGAGCTGACGGTTGATATGTACTATCGTGTAGGGCTCTCCTGTTCGTGGGTTATATAGTATCAGACTATCCACATCAGGACAACCCGACAGCTCGTACAGGTGCTGTGTTTTCTGTCGCACATCATCACTAAACTTAACCATACGGCTCTTCTTTGTCTTCTTCTCTATGCGGACGAGTTCTGTGCGGTTAAGCACATCTCGCCAGCGCAGTGTCCGCACATCCGAGCATCGGAAGGCGGTGCAGAACGAGAGCCAACAGTACGCCTCCCACATATACTGGCCATCGGCTTCAAGATTGTTTATGAGTTTGTAAAATTCGGCTATGGGAAGGTAGTCGGCTGTCGTGAGTTGTCCTTTGATGCGTGTCATATTATGCAGTTGCTATGTTTTGTGATAGTAGCAACTCCGCCAGCGCTCCATTCTGTGGAATCATCGCAGGAATATCTGTGCGCCCCGGCTTGTAGAGTTCTGTTGCTACATTGTAGATGTCCCAGAGGGTTATCTTGCCCTTCTCGAGGTTGAGTTTGAGAAGGTCTTCGGTAAATACCGAGATTTGTCCCTGATTCAGAGGATAGGTATCCACCTGTGAGGAGAGTCGCTTGTCGGCGCTGTCGTGTGATACACGGATAGCGGTCAAAAGACCAATGAAGGCGTACAACTCTGTTGGCGATACAACCTTTGACTTGAGTCGCTTGATACGCTCACGGTCCTCGGTCATATTGGTGTGGAAGTTAGATAGCCACTCATCCACACGGTCAAACAACTCCTCAGTTGTTACCTTATCACGACCATAGTTTGCCACGCTGCGCTCCGGCGAGAGGATACATTGGTTGTGGCATATCTTCACGCAGGGGCCAATGGCCGCCTGAATACCATCCTGATGGAATGCCACGACAAGCGTTGTTGTGAGTTCGTCTGTCTCCCAGTCGTTGATGCGGATTGTGGTGTATATGCGGCGCAGGATATGTGCCTCGACAGCCTGCACACCAAACTCACGCTCCACCTGTGGCAGTACCACGACGCCGGGCTGATTCTTGTTTTTGTTCTGCGCCGCGAAGATCTCCTCGACCTCGTAGTTCAGGTTGTGCTTCTCGCAGAGGTCGGCCATACGCTGGATAACCTCGTAGTGGTAGATACCTTTGACGGGCTGACCGTAGATGTCGTTTTCCTTGTGAGTACGACGCAGTGTGTCGAGACTCATAGTTTCGATGTTGTTCACCGAGAAATTGAACTGCGTAGGAGCAGTCATTACCATTTGATTTGCCATAATGATTTTGTGTTAAAAGGTTATTAAAAAAGCGGTAAGCAAGTGCTCACCGCCCAGTTACTTTTCTGTATTGAAGTATTTATGCATTGCTATTTCTGCAACGACATGGGAGAATATCTCTATCCAGTAGTCCAGCAGGTCGACATACCACTCGGAGTTACCATCATATTCGCTGATGTTGCAAACTACTATCTTGTCCCCAACAAAGTCGCAGGCTAGTTCCATTACCTCTTCGTGGGTGTAGGTATCAATATCATCAATCTCTCGCTCCCTGATGTAGTTCAAAACCTCTGACTGACGCTTGCAAGCATCCTCGCTTTTAACAAGGCTTGCCGTTCCACGCTCAAGGTTAACCTTAATGCCGATATGATGTGCCGAGAAGCCTCGTTCCAGCATCTCCTCCTTGAATGGATCTATGAGTGCTATCATACCTTCTCCAAGAGTTTTACGGGCACCCAATACGCAGATGAGCCGAAGCGTTCCAAGCCCTCGTCATCGTTGATAAGCAGGCACTCCTCGTTGCCGATAAACTGTTGCGACTCGGGCCACTCGACAGCACGAAAGCACTTCTCTCGGTCAGGCGTTCTGCCATACTGGAGCATATACTCATACTCGGGGACAAGCCTTGCTCCGTTATCCTCTCTGTCAAATACAGGATAGCCAATCTCCTCCTGGTCGAAGTAGGTGCCGTCATCGGGGAACTCTACCATAGCGTAGGTATTGTTGTCCCACTCCTGACCGCAGTTGGAGCATCGGTTGCATCCCGTTGTAACATCGAAGTAAATCAACTCCGACTCGCACTTGGGACAGAAATCAACCTTGCGTTTAGGTATGCCGATGTTCTCTGCCAAAATCTCCATACTATCCCAGAATAGCTGCTC
>JAFTOU010000001.1 GCA_017463615.1 Alistipes sp.
AAAAAAATACTCAACGTATTATAACAAACACTTTTATTAACTTTTAATTTTTTAACAATTATGAAAAAACTTTTCGTAGCTGTTCTTGCTATCGCCGCTGTGGTAGCTTGTAACAAGGAGCAGACCGTTGCAACTATCGGCCCTGCTGCAATCGCTTTCGAGGGTGCTTCTGTGGACAAGGCTACACGTGCTAACGCTGCTGTAGATCCATCTACCACAACAACTTCAATTAACGCCTTCAACGTATGGGGCTTCATGCTTACTCAGGATGGTCCTGGTCAGGTATTTGACGCTGAGGATGTAACTAAGAGCGGTAACACTTGGGGTTATGCTAACACCCAGTACTGGTTGCCAGGTTACACTTACTACTTCGCTGCACTCGCTCCAATGGACAGCGCTAACTGGGTTCTTACTCCAGCTACTGCTGAGGCTGACCTCAAGCTCGGTCTTGGCGTAGTAGAGTTCACCAATGTTGACGGTACTGAGGACCTCCTCTATTCAGCTGTTAGCGTTGAGGGTCCAGAGGCTACTGCAACTACTGTTGATCCAGTGAAGTTTACTTTCAACCACCTTCTTTCAAAGGTTAAGTTCACTTTCACCAATGGTTTCTCTAACGAGCTTGCAACTATTGATGTAAAGAACGTTCGTATGGTTGTTCCTGCTAAGGCTTCTATCAACCTTGCTCAGGCTGACTGGTGGTCAACTAACCAGTGGGCAAACTATGATGGCACTGTTGAGCTCGCATTCGGCGATGCTTGCGCTAAGACTGCTATCGGCGTTTCTCAGGAGGCTGCTAACGAGCGTCTGACTATCCCTGCAGGTACAGAGCAGACCTATCAGGTTCTCTTTGATGTAGTTCTCTACCAGGGTGATGTAGTTGCTCTTGAGGTTCCAAATAAGACGGCTACTATTGAGGGCGTAGCTCTTGAGATTGGTAAGGCTTACAACTTCTCTGCTGAGCTTAACGCTTCTAACATTACTGCTGACGGCTCTGAGCTCCTCCCTATCGAGTTCGAGGTTGTTGAGGTTAAGGAGTGGGTTGAGGCTCCTGCAGCTGCTGGTGTTATCGGTGGCGCTGTTGAGAATCAGACTCTGTTCGCTGACGCTGAGGCTACTGCAACTGTAAACCTCGCTGGTACTCTTGATGGTGCAGGTCACACTCTCTCTGCTGTTGCTGGTGTTAACTATGTTATCAACAACACTGCTCGTCTTGTAGAGGCAACTGCTCCAGCTACAATCAGCAACCTTACTATTGATGGTAAGGGTGTTTACACTGACAAGTACGGTATCCGTGGTATCTACACTATTGGTACTGGTGATGTTAAGGTTGAGAATGTTGAGATCGTTAACTGTACTTACGCTATCAACGCAAACAACGCTGGTAAGCTTACTGTAGTTAACTCTACTCTTCAGGGCTGGAACTCTTACGGTTCTACTACCGAGACTCACTTTGAGAATGTTAACTTCGTAGACGGTGAGTTCCACAACTTCCGTCCTTACAACAACGCTGTTCTTGTTAACTGCGACTTCGCTGAGGGTGTTGTTATTGACCTTAGCTGCCTCGTAGAGGGTGCAACTGTTAAGTTCGTAGGTTGTACTTACAATGGTCAGCCTCTTACTTCTGCTAACCTTTCTGACGCAGAGGGTAAGAATGTTAGCATTGACTATGTTGTAACTGAGGCTCCAGAGAGCAATGCTCTCGTTGGCAACGCAAGCGCTTCAAATATGACTATTGACGGTGGTAACTTCACTACTACTGACGGTAAGGGTCTCCGCGCTATCTACATCACTAAGGGTGGTGAGTACGCTTATGACAATGTTGTTGCTCAGAATGTTGCTTACGCTCTTAATGTTAACACTACGCAGACTGTAACTCTTGCTGTAACTAACTCTACTCTTGAGGGTTGGGTTTCTTACGGTGGCTCTACTACTGCAACTTTTAAGAATGTAAAGTTCACTGTAGGTGACTACTATGAGGCTCCTGCAAATTCTTTCTCAAGCAACGACAACGGTCTGTTCCGTCCTTACGGCACTACTGTTTGCAAGGACTGCGCATTTGAGGCTGGTTATGTTATTGACCTCGGTCAGCTCGCTGATGGTGCTCTCACCCTTGAGAACTGTACTTACGACGGTGTTGTTCTTACTGAGGAGAATGCTGCTTCTGTAGCTCGCTTTGACAACTACGATGCTGCTAAGCTCGCATGGTAATCTCAACCAATATTTAGGGTATAGGGGGCTGAACTCCCCTATACTCGCAAGGAAACAAAAACAACAATTAAACACACAAAACATTATGAAAAAGATTTTTATTGCAATGCTCGCTCTCGCTGCAGCAGCTTGCGCAAAGAACGAGGTCGTGTCTCTCAACCAGGAGGCTATCGGCTTTGACAACGCTTTCGTAGAGAACTCTACTCGTAGCGTTAAAGACCCAAGCTACACAAACGACGCTGGCAAGATGTTCTCAGATTTCGCAGTCTACGGTTGTGTTGAGAATGCATCATTGTTCAACAATGTATTGGTAAGCCAAACTATGTCTAACGATAAGTTGAATAGCGCTTGGAAGTACGAGAACACTCAGTACTGGATTACTGGTGCTAAGTACAACTTCGCAGCTATCGCTCCAAAGGCTAATGGTGAGAATGATGTTTTCTCTGTAGCTAAGGATGCTGATGGCAACTATGTAGGTACAACCGTATTGCCTTTTACAAATACTGATGGTACTAACGACCTTCTCTATGCACAGAATGCACAGGTTGTAGGTCCTGCTACTGATAATAATGGTACAGTTGCTTTCACTTTCCGTCACATCCTTTCAAAGGTTAAGTTCTCTTTTGAGAATGGCTACAATGCATCAACTGCAACTATCAAGGTTTATGATGTGAAGATTGAGAACGCTTGGAGATCAGCTACCGCAACTCTTGGCGTAAACTCAACCGCTTGGGGTTCACACGCAGATAACGGTCTTGTTCTTGAGTTCGGCGCTGCTACCTCAGATACAGCAGAGTCAAACACTGCAGAGGCTTATGCTTATGAGAAAACTCTTGAGTCTTACAACGAGCTTCTCCTTATCCCAGGTGCAGCTCCACAGGTAACTTATACCAAGGAGAATGCTGATGTTACCGAGAACGCATACAAGGTAACATTCAAGGTAGTTCTTTTGGTAAATGGCACAGAGGTTAAGGAATATTCTCACACAGCTTATGTTGCGTTCACTCCAGTTGCTGGTAACTCATACGACATCAAGGCGACTATCAATGCAGAGAACATTGACCCTAAGAACGAGCAGGAGCCTATTGAGTTCACTGTAACTGAGATTTCTGACTGGAATACAGAAAACCAGGACCAGACTCTCCCACTCTAATAATCGCACAAAATTCTAAAACGATATGAAAAAGATTCTGTTTTTTGGCCTTGCACTTGCAGCATTCGCATCTTGTAGCAAGGATCAGGTAGTAGAGACCCCGCAGGGCGCTGCTATCGGCTTCGGCAATGTATTCGTAGAGAACGCAACCCGTGTTGATAAGGACCTCACTATGGACAACCTCGCTAACTTCGGCGTTTACGGTTCAGTAGCAAAGGGCAGTGATAACGCGCTTATCTTCAACAACCAGGAGGTTGCAAAGAATGGCGATGCATTCACATATTCTCCAGCACAGTACTGGATTGCAGATGCAGCTTATACATTTGCAGCATTTGCTCCATATCAGGATGGTGATGCAGCAACTTGGACTTATGCAACATCTTTGGCTCAGAATGGAACCCTCACATTCCACAATGACCTTGCAAAGGCTGAGCAGGACCTGCTTTATGCTTACGCGACACGCGAGACTGGTGCAATTAGAGAGCAGCCTGCTGCTGTTGGTCTCACTTTCGGTCACCTGCTTTCAAAGGTTGCTTTCAAGTTCACTAACGCATTTGTTGACAACAACATCTCTCTGGAGGTTAAGAATGTAACTATTAGCAACACTGCTAAGACTGGTACTATGACTATAGCTGATGGCGTAGATGGTGCGTGGGTTGATGGCAACGATGACCTTAAGGTTGAGTTTGGTGCAACTGAGGACACTGAGCTCTCTAATGGCGAGGTTAGCTCTACTGCACACTTCTACCTCATTCCAGTTGAGCGCGAGTATCTAATCACTTTTGATGTTGTTCTCTATCAGGCAGGTGTTGAGCTTGATACTTACGAGCACGAGATTAAGACCACTATCAGCCTTGAGAAGGGTAGAAGCTACAGCCTCAATGCAACTCTCGCACCTGAGAATGTAAACCCAGATCAGCAGCTCTATCCAATCGAGTTCACTGTTGATGCTGTTGAGGAGTGGGTTAACAATGTTGTAGCCCTCACAACTGTAGAGGTTGCTACTGCTGCTGAGCTCACTGCTGCACTCGCTGCAGGTCAGAATGTAACACTGACAGCGACTATCACTCTTGAGAGCGGTCTGGCACTCACAAAGGATGCCGTAGTAGCCCTTAACGGTCAGACTTTGACCTACGCTGGCGACGATGTATTGTTCCGCGTAAACAGTGGTGTTGTAACTATTGACGGTACTGCTGCAGATAGCGCTATCAATACCAATCCAACTACTCCAGGCGCTGGTGGTAACGGTTATGTTGCTTTGGTAAAGGGTGGCGCTACGCTCAACATTAACGGAGGTGTTTATAACGCAGCTGCTACTTGTACTATCGCACAGGTTTCAGAGGGTACTCTCAACATCAACGGTGGCACGTTCCAGGTAAATATGGATAAGTATACCGATGCTAACGGCGAGGCTCGTTACCTGCTTAACTGCTCTGATACTCCATATAACAATGGTACAGCAGTTATCAATGTTTACGGTGGTTCTTTCTACAAGTTCAACCCTGGTAACAACGCTGCAGAGGGTGCTGGTACTAACTTCCTCGCAGAGGGCAAGACAGCTACCGCTGACGGTAACTGGTATAATGTTCAGTAAATTAACAAAAAAAAGATAGCAGACAATCATAAAAGTTCTTATCAAGAACTTGCGGGAATTTGCTAATAAAGAATTAAAAAACGATAAAAAAGATGAAAAAGACTCTATTTTTTGCACTTGCGGCACTTCTGTTTGCCTCATGCGCCAAGAACGAGGTCGTAGAGCTCAACCGC